>JAYZEG010000051.1:0-43550 GCA_036337435.1 Myxococcota bacterium | reverse complement strand
TGGCTTTGCGGCTGGTGCTGCTGCTGGCTTAGCAGCTGGTGCTGCTGCTGGCTTAGCGGCCGGTGCTGCGGCTGGCTTAGCGGCCGGTGCTGCTGCTGGCTTAGCGGCCGGTGCTGCGGCTGGCTTAGCGGCCGGTGCTGCGGCTGGCTTAGCGGCTGGCTTCGGAGCCGCCTTAGCAGGTGCTGCCTTAGCAGGTGCTGTCTTAGCAGGTGCTGTCTTAGCAGGTGCTGGCTTCTTTGCAGCCTCTTCCTTCTTCTTTCCACCACAACCAAGGCTGAAAGATAAGGCTACAGAACAAACAAATACGACAAGATACTTCATAATTTCCCTCGTTAAAGTCGGCATGTAAAAACCCTCCACATGCTCGACGTACATTGAAAAGATGCGGGTCAACCAACGACCCGGCGATCCAAGTAGGTGCTGCTTAAACCAAAAGATGCCAAACGGCAAGATAATCCGCGGTTATTGCTTCTCAATTTGCATAGAAGTGGGGAGGACCGGCCCAGTAAAGCAACTTGAACCGGTGTCTAGACGACATTATACGTGCTCTAAAGCCCGTCGATCCATAGGCCTAAACGCTCAATGGTCTCGGCATCATACGTGGGCCTGCCGAGTGGCATTTGGGTTCCAATACCGCCATTAGCAGCAGGATTAGGCTGCACTTTGATGTAGATGTAGCTGGCATCCCTATCACCTGGGACGATTTGCTCAAAATCTACAGTGGGCGATGTCAATCCAATGAGCGCGTTGACATCCGAGATATTCGGCTGTGTGGGTCCAGTCGTATGACACGGAGCACATGTGTTGTTGAAAAGGTCTTGGACTTCATCTGTCGTAAATGCGGTTAAATTACCGCCACCAGCACCGCCTTCGGCACCAGCACCACCTGCACCGCCCTCGGCACCAGCACCACCCACACCGCCAGCACCACCTACACCGCCAGCACCGCCAGCACCGCCAAAACCGCCAGCACCGCCAGCACCGCCGAAACCGCCAGCACCGCCAGCACCGCCAGCACCACCAACGCCGCCAGCACCACCAACGCCGCCAGCCCCACCAACGCCGCCCGTGTCGGATTCGTCACCACACGCAGACACCGCCAAACCAACGACGAGCACGAGGCTGAGTGCGCTGTATGTATACAATTTCATCTTGGTCTCCCCGGTTGAATTCACACGTACGAAAAAAAACGTGCCACCAAGGTTTAATATGAACCAATTCGGATTGTGATTCCATTAACATACCGATTTATTATCACAGTTAATGATCAGACCGAGTTCTTGGCCAGTGACATTCCAGCGTCATTAACATTGGATTTTAGCGACTTAGAGTGGCGCAATTTCATCAATGGGCGCATGAGATTTGATTATCGCTGTTTTTTCCCGTTATATGTTACCTGGGGATACATGCACGAAACATGAAACGTTACTTCTCAAATCAACTTGGATTGGTCGTCGTTACACTGTTCCAATGGGGATGTGGTGACGACTCGATGGAGGGCACTTTGCCTGAGCAACCTGTTTTAGCGGACGTTCAAAAATTAGTGTTCGACAAAGCTTGTTCAACGCAAGGCTGTCATGACGTCTCAGCTGCTGGCCAATTAGACTTGTCCGACGAGGAGACCAGTCGAGACAGTCTGCTCGATATCCCAGCCACCAATACCGCCGCACGAGCGCGGGGATACATCAGAGTCGAGCCAGGTCTACTCGAAACCAGTTTTTTGTATCAAAAAGTGACCGTACCCGGCTTGGGCGAAGGCGCACCTATGCCAATTGAAGGTGCACTCACGGAACCATACATTCAACTCATTGAGCGTTGGATTGCGCAGGGGGCTCGATGAATCGATACTGGCTTTTTGCTGTGATTGTCTGTGCGGCCTGCGGTGAAGCTGGTGACTACCCAGAGCTGTTGACAACGCGCTCTGAGAAGCCCCTCGTCTTTGCCGATCCGGACAAAGACTGCGCGGGTTGCCATCCTCAGCACGTGGCTGAATGGCGCATATCCAATCATGCATACGCGGCCAAAGACCCAGTGTTTATCGCCATGACAAAAGTGGCGCAGCGCCAAACCCGGGGCAAGGTTGACCAATTCTGCACCAATTGCCACATGCCCGTCGCTGCCGCGTACGGCCTCACTCCCGTGGTCTTCGATGAGCAAACACGCGTCTTCAAACAAGATGTTGTCAATTTGCCCGAGTCCGTCAAAAAGGGCGTGACCTGTGACGTCTGCCATTCAGTTGTATCGATCGTTGACACGCGAAATGCAAAGCTCGAACTCAAGCCAGATGGTAATCAACGGGGTACAATTCGGGACCCCATTCCAACAGCCGCTCACCAATCAACATACAGCGAGCTACATGCATCGTCGCGGTTATGCAGTTCATGCCATGCCGTCGTAAACGGCAAAGGGGCCCTCTTGGAACAAACTTTTGACGAATGGACTTTCAGCAATGCAGCCAACGAAGGCCAACAATGTCAAGACTGCCACATGCCAAGCTATGTGGGCTCCGCGGCAAAGGATGGTCCAGACCGGCTGGTACACGACCATACATTTGTCGGCGTAGACGTGTCACTCTTGCCCGAAGACGAGTTTCCTGGATATTGGGAACTCAGAAAAAAAACAGCCGAATTGTTATCGACCGCGGCCGTTATGGACGCGAAGTTTATGGACGCTCAAGGTCAACTCCAGGTCAGAATTTCTAATCGGACGGGACACGGACTACCAACCGGGGCGACAGCTGATCGCCAGATGTGGTTACGGATCAAGGTTCTGGATTCAGATGGAAATCTCTTATTCGAATCCGGCACCCTCGATGAAAACCTGGATATTCGAGATGGGATTGATGGCCATAGTGAACGGCCCGGAACGGATCCTCAGTTGGCTTATTTTGGGCAATTGCTCTTGGAGTCCAGACAACTGAACACTGCGTCAACGGAGCAAGAACGGACGCAAATCCGAGCGCAGCTGACCGCCGGCTGCCGTCCCATCGGACAGGGTGGACATACTGATTTTAGCGACGATCTGAAAGCCGGGGCTTTCCCATGGAATGCAAACTGGCAATGTGACTACATGCTGAAACCCGACGAGACCGTCGATGTCAAATACGACCTCACAGCTTTACACGGCAGTCCTGCGAAGATCAGTGTGGAGCTCTTGTATCGAACTTTCCCGCCCTACCTCTTACGAAAGCTCGAACGTCTAGGCGGCTTAGATCGCGCAGTCAAAGGACGCCTTCCCATTGTGACCATGGCCGCTAAAACCATCATTGTCCCGAATGCAGACTGACCGACCTGCATGACCTCGTCCGTAAATATTGGCTTAAAAAAAGACACCTACCCACCGATGCTGTTACTCTGCTCGCATGGTACACCTAGCTCTCTCATTCTTCATCGTAACGGCCACAGGGCCAGGCGAGATCAAAACCCCCCAGCTTGACGCAGGCAGTGAGATCTTTGTCTCAAGCCAGGACTGTACTGTTAGGCTTGTCGGTCAGAGCATAACCGGTGAGCCTGGGTGCGACGTGAAAATTGCCATCGTTGATTCAAAAGGTGTCATTAAACGGCATAATGTCCGTTTACCCCTGGATACAGACGACGACGACAACGCTGAAGACCGGCCAATATCGTCAGCGATAGCCCCTGCGAGCTCAACGAGCGCAGCTGTACGGCCGACTGAACAGCAAACGGACAGTGACCCTCAGTTCAAGCCGCTTTTCGGACTGGGTTTCGGACGCGACATCAGTTCGTTTGGCTTGGCTGATGTCGGACTACAAGCTGGCGTACAATACGGCGATTCAATCAGGTTTCAAGTCACCTGGCGCCGAGGTCTGGCAAGAACTCAGACGGACCTCCTTGATATCGCACGTAAAATTGAACTCACGAGCGATATGCTGATTGCAAAGGTTGGCGTGAGCCATCCCCTGCGGCAGAACCTGAGCGGTTATGCTGACCTCGGCGTTGGCTCCGGACGTTTAAAGAGCGAAACCATTTCCGACGACCGAAATCAACTGTCAACAGCGACGCAGAGCTTCATACTCTACAGACCCAGCTTGGGCCTAGAGTGGTCCACAGGGCGTGTGCTACTGGGTCTTGGATGGCAATGGACATTCGCTGAGGGTAATTGGTTTCCAGCAGATCAATTCGGCTCAGCAGACTCAGACATACCTCCTGAGAACAGCGGAATGATGACCCAAGGAATTGAACTCAATCTGGGTGTTCGATTATGAAGCAAATTTGGAGCGCATTCTTGTTGTGCATAGGAATCGGCGTCACTGGTTGTTTTGAAGCGGACGGAGGCCAACTCTCCGCCCTCAATTCTGCAGACATTGGTGCAGAGCAATGCGGCGTGGAACGACCCTGCGAAGTCGGCAGTATATGTCATCCGACAGGCGTATGTATTCAGTGTCCAGGCGGGCGCTGTGCCGCAGATGGCTCAGTCCCCGATGCGGGCAGCCGAGATCTCAGCCTGGCCGATTCAGCAAGCTTAGCCGACGCAGAATATCGACCGGATACAGCCATTGCCCCGATCGATGCCAGCATTGCAACCGATGGGTCGGCAGCAGATTTAGGGCCACTGACCGATGGGTCCAATCCCGATTCGACGGTGTGTATACCAACCAATGAAGCCTGTAACGCCAATGATGATGATTGTGATGGTCGCATCGATGAAGACTTCGATCTCAACGGTGACCTAGACCACTGCGGCGCATGCAACGAGCCCTGTTCCAATCGGCCAAACGCCATCGTTGACTGCATTGCAGCGGAGTGTGTCATCGAGCGCTGCCAGCCTGGATATTTTGACAGCGATCAGATTGCTGAAAATGGCTGCGAGACAGCCCAAGCAAGCCTGGAATTCATACAACCCCAATCCAACGAGTCTATTGCCGGCCAGTTCTCAGTCGTCCTAGCCAGTCAGGGCATCGATGCACTCAACACAATTGAGCTGCGAGGGAACGGCGCGCTTCTGGCAAGACGAGCCCCGTCGGCGAGGCTGGAATTACTCATCGAGGAAAACGAAATCAACGAGGGTCCCCTTTTGCTCACAGCGTCGGTCCTCGACCGAGACGGTCTCGAGATCGCGCGGGTTGAACGAATGATTCGCATCGACCAAACACCGCCTGAGTTAAACGTTTTGCAACCGATCGCACCGATTTTAGACCAGCCGGCCCCCTTTCTCCTTATCCTGTCTGTCACTGATCAATCCACGCCTATCCGCGTGACAGTCGGTCGCGACGCCGAGCCTATTGCAGAGCTGTTCGCACCACCCTATGAGGTCTTACTCGATCCAGAAAATCTGGGCGCGGGTCGACACGTGATTCAGCTGATGGCGCAGGATGCCGCAGGGAATACGGCAACAGCAGAACACATCATCGAACTCAGTTTCTGTCGTATGGATACGATGGTACCCATTCCCGGTCAGAATTTTGAAATCGATCGGTATGAAGCCTCTCGCCCTGACGCAACCGATGTGTCAGGTGGTGCGGATGGTCGCATCAGCTGTAGCCAATTAGGCGTCCAACCTTGGTCCGGAATCGATTATTTTGATGCCAGTGAAATTTGTGAGCGGTCTGGCAAGCGGTTGTGTAGCTCATCGGAGTGGCTCAACGCGTGCGAAGGCATTGCACGACGACTGTTTCCATATGACGGTCCATACGATGGGCAGAGCTGTAATGGACAAGACCTTGAGCCATTTGATGGCCCATTACCAACGGGCTTCATGGATGATTGTGCGACCGCAGAGGGTGTCATGGATATGTCCGGTAACTTGGCTGAGTGGACCCAAGAAAATCTGCTTGGCACCGGGGTCGCTGGGGGGGACTTTCGCAGCCAACGACAGGAGCTTCAGTGCGATGGTAGACGCGAATATGAAAGTGCAATCATACGGCAAACGCACGGATTTCGATGCTGTCGAGACCTCGATTAAGCGGCTTACTTAACGACCCCGAGTAAAGTTTCCACCTTCTTGTAAACAAGATTTCCCTCGTTTTGACCCAGATAGGCTCGTTGGCCGGTTTTGTCAAAAATGTGGATATAAGGTACGGGTGCTTTCTGGGGTAGGAACTTAGCCATTGGATGGTCTTCATCTTTAACGACGAGGATACGCACTGCCAAGCGCTTGACACGCTCCGCAAACAACTTTGCATCCCGTTTGAATTGATCACAGGGTGCGCAATCGGGCGTACAAACAGCAACAAGGGTGACTTTTCCCCAGACCGAAAGCTGCTCGATACGCTGAGGCGCCTGGTCGACGACCAAATAGTCACCAAAGGCATCCACTTTCTGAATGGATATCGTCTCGGTCTCTGGACCGTATCCTGCGTCTGCCAGCACCTTTGATAGGCGTTTGCGCGTGGCCTCACCCGGGGTCTCAACAGTCACTTTGACCATCCGAGTTCGCCAATCGATTTCGACCTTTTTGACACCGTCAGTGAGTGCGAGGGCTTTTTTGACGGGTGCAACACAGGTGGGGCATGTCAGTCCCGGGACGACGAACTCAATGGGCGCCACACTCAGGATGATGGATAGAATTAGCAGCATTTTATCTCTCTTTCATCAGGGCACTAAGGGCCATACTCGTAAGACAACCCGAGGGACCAACGTCTGTCTGCATCTGTCTGACCGTTAACCAATTGATCAGAACCGCTTGGCGCGGCATACAAATCTCGCCACAAAGTGACTTCAAGGCTTGTCAGAAGCGATAATTTCTCCGTGATTAACCAACGGAAAGTCGGCACTATGCTGACCCAATCACCACCACTGTTGAAAACAGCGAGTCCATCTCGACGCGCTCGCCATTGATGCCTGTAGCCAACCCTTATCCCTGTCCTTAATGGACTGGCGTCAAAAGTATACTCTCCACCGGACCATGACTGAAAAACACTGCCCGCCTGATAGCCGAATTGGTTTTCATATGGCGTCAATCTAAAGAAGAGTGTGTGGGTCCACCTGACATTCCCAGACTCAAAACTAAATCCATGAGACAAGATGGGATCCCATGTGCCAGTGCCAATCGTAAGCACTTCGCCAAAATCAGTCCCACTCAAAGGCGGGTAATCTCGCTCGGCCGCTGTCGGAACAGAGAGCCCAAGAGCGAACCAGCTCATCATTCCATCGCGTTTGAGAGCCTCGGGTGACCATTGCAACATAATGGATGAATCACCCACACCGGTCTCAGTCTCCGAGTAACGCGGCAAGGGCTGACCCGATTTATCCTGGTGCCGAAGGATTTGATAATCAAGGCGGACCAGCGACGCAGTCAGCACGGCCGACCAGGTCCCGGAGAGTGCGAGAGAAAACGTCGGTGTCATCGTTAGGATGGTCGTATCTTCGCCCAGTTTGTTATCGATGGGCGCACTCCCCCGGTATGCCGACGTTCTATTCTCGTAGGCCAAATACAGACTCGTTCGAACCCGACCTATTTGTCGATTCGGACGTGCCGTCGGGTCTCCACCCGGGAGACTCAAATTGCTGCAACCCACTCAATCCGCGTGTGCTGTCCAACTTGCCGTAGTCCCTAAGAACGCCAAGCATATAGCGATTATATATCTCACTCTCTCTCGATCCGAATTACATCAACACCATCATCGTTGTTCAGCATGACAAATAAAGTCGTCGCCGTGCCTATGAAGCCGCCCAGTGTGGCTTGAGGCGAATGAATCCGCCATGGATATGAACCGGCACCGTTCTCGACAGATATTGGGAAGACCGAATCTCCCTCATCTGCAGATGTCGTGGTCACATCAATCGCCTCCGGACCGCTCATGAGCAAGCGATTGACCTGTGCTCCATCGGGTAGACCAAGCCGCCAAAGCTCTTGCAAGTCGGAGTTCAGCATGGCCACTTCACCCTGTCCCGTCGCGGCCGTCTGAATGGCAACCGCCACGTTGCCGCCGGCTGACGCAATGGTCTGAAAGTCGGGCGCAATGAGAGTGTTGCCTCGCTGCACCGCAGGCTCCGACGTGTACAAAGCACCGATCCGACCATCATTACCGACTCGGTAGAGCGATGCGACACGCAGACCTGGCTCAACCTCACTGGAGGTACGTGCATGCACCACCGTGTCACCAGCCGGCAAGAGATTAAGAACTGTCGACATGTCGTAACCTGGCGGGGAGAACCCCATCTCGGCGTCCGCCGCCGGTGGACGCGTATAAACCTGCTCGCCAATCGCCGGATCGATTGCGAACAAATGCGTCCTAAAGCTGTGCAAGTTGCTTGCTCTCCATAACAAGAATCCATTGGCGTTGAACTTGGATGACTCTTTGTTCAAGATACGCGGTGCGGCCCATTCCCAGAGCAGCAGGCCTGTCCCAAAATCGATTCGAGTGAGCACGGGCACCGTATCGCCCCCGTCAATGATCGTTCGGGCAAAGATCATGGTTTCTCCCATGATGTCGATATGGTTTTGCGTGATGGCACCGCCAACATCATAGGTCCATACGATCTCCCCTGCGGAATTGATGCGGTGAAGCCTGTTTAGCAGTGCGTCCTGTGCCCCGATTGTGTGCACCAGGACTTCGCCATTCCCCAACGCCGAAATCGACTGAATATTTTGTGCGGGCAAATCATTTGAAAAATCGATTTCGAAGGCTGTCTGACCATTCGTCTGAATGCCAAGTAACGAAGACGGAGCAACATGTAGATACGTAAAGAGCCCATTTCCCGGAACCGCTTTGGTGACATATCCGTCGAGGAATTCCCAAACGCGACCATCAGGGTCGACCCTTAAAAATCGGCTTGCACCGGTGGCTGGTAGGTCACAACGTACGCCCACCGCGGTGCTACCAGGGTATGTAATGGCGTCTGCTGGCTGCCAGCCACGTCGTATGTTTAAGTCCCAGAGTGCCCCGCCGCTTCCGGCTGCGCCAAGCATAATGAGACGACCTTGCTGCCGGATTCCACTCCACATACCCATGAGTGCATTATCACCGACCCTATGGGCTAATCGTCCGACATAGGTGAGCGTCGAGATCGCCCAATCGCCGCGCGTCAACCGGACAGGCAATAACAGCTGATCGGCATTACCGAGGTAATCTGTCGCTGTAACTTCGACCGACACTTCTTGGTCGTGAGTCTCCAGTCCGTTGAGCAGCGCGCCGGCATCAACTGAGATGGCATACGGCGGTTCAATCGCTCGACCCACTTCCTGGCCGTCGAACGAAATCGCCACTGTCGGGGCTGTGTCCGCGTCGTCAACAGCCACCTCGATGATGTATGATTCACCATCCCGGGCCAGAAGTGAGCCAGGTTCATCCGGGGCAATCAGACTAATTTCCGGTGATTCATCGTCCCACGTGGCGCACCAAGTTCCACGCGCAATCTGCTGATTGGCATCTGTTACAATGGCAATGAGTTCGTGTTGGCCACGTGGACAGACGCTCTGCGAATCAACATAAAGACCCGGGTCGATGATCGCTTCGTAAGGGGCTTCGTTATCCACAGAGACCCGCTGGCCATCGACCTGAAATTCGACACTCACCACGCCCGCTGGGGCTTGAGCACCGACGGTCCACGTAAATGGACGTGCCACATCGGGGAAACGGCCGCCCGCTGCTGCTGGTGATATACTTTCGACGATAAGACCGGACCGGAACTCAACATTCACCGTCGCTTCACTCTGGTGTCCAAAGACATCTGTCGCCCGAACGGTCAAGACCACCGGACCTTCTTCGTAATCCGCGGCATTGAGGGCCAAACTCTGCTCCAAACGCGCAGGCCGATCCGCAACATTTAGATCTTCACCCACATTATTCAAACCGACAAGAAAGCTGTACGATTGAATTCCGCTTACGTCCGTCAAGTTTGCCGCAAATTCAAAAGCCCCGCCCAGAATGCGACCGTCCGCAGGTGATGTTATCCGGATGGTCGGCCCATTATTGTCAATGCGGATTGCACGGGTGGCTTCGAGGGTGCGTCCGCCTTGGTCCGTCAGCGTCGCTCTCAACGTTGTCAGTCCATCCTCGAGCGGACGGGTATCGATCCGCGTGGTCAGCCAACCACCCGGCAGATCGTCCCCGGCAGCTTGCGCTACGAGAATCCCACCGATGGTGACAATCAATGAATCGATGCCATCAGGGTCAACCGCGTTGATGCGAATTTCCGCCAATTCACCGCTCAGCGTCGCACCGTCCGCCGGTGCGAAAATATCTAAAGTTGCATTGTCATTGTTATTGGGGTCTGGTGCGACAACACAGCTGCCACCGTCGCACACTTGGCCATCACCGCACGCGATGGCAGCAGACCAATCAAGGCAGTCATCTGCATCGTAGTTACCGCACTGTTGGACGCCGGCCTCGTTACATCGAGTTGCATTTATGATTTCACATTCATCGCGGCATTGATCCAAAGGCGCACAGGTGTTCACGCTGCATGACTCCCCTGCCGCACATGGCGTGTAATCACCCAAGTCTCTACAGGCGTCGCTGTCATGCTGTCCGCAGGTCACCGTGCCACCACCTCGGCACGTAGTCACACCATCTTCACATTCGTCAACGCAGTCAGCTGAACAAACGCCAAGACTGCATGTCTGGCCATTTGGACAATCTTGGACCACGCTCCACTCCAAGGCAGGGTCTGCATCAAATTGCCCGCAGGTTTGAACCCCGTCACCAGCGCATTGGATGGCGTCGAGGCCAGGGCATTCATCCACTGAGCCGTCAATACAAATCCCGTCAACGCACCCCATACCTGCATCGCACGGCTGCGGTTCGCCAAACACAAAACAGCCATCGCCGAGGTCACGACAGAGCTGGAATCCATTTGCCTGGCAACGACGTTCACCCGCAACACACTCCACATCGCAGTTCTCAGGTGGTCCACAGCGCCCACTCGAACAAATTTCACCCGCGGTACAGCGCGTTTGCTCTCCCAGCTCCAGACATGGATCACCATCAAATTGTCCGCATTGCGCAGACGCTAGGTTGCCATCGACGCACTGGTCTATGCCGCCGACGCATTCATCCGTACATTCATCGGGGCTCGTGCATTCGCCGTTAGAACAAGTCAAGTTATCACCGCAATCTATGGCTTGGCTCCATTCCAGACACTCATCAACATCGAACTGCCCGCACACTTGAAAACCGGGCCCGGAACACCGTCTTGCGTCTTCGCCGCACTCATCTTGGCAAGGCCCAGCTGAACAAACACCATTGGAACAGCTTTCTCCCTCACCGCATGGTTCAGATGGGCCCCAATCACCGCACGGGTCGCTATCGAAGTCTGCTGCGCACAGTTGAATCCCCATCGGTCCGCATTGAGTTGCACCAATGGTGCATTCATCGGTGCAGGCACTCGGATCGGTACAAATTCCATTGGAGCAGGCAAACCCCTCAGCACATGCAACCGGACTTGACCACTCATAACAGCCATCGCGGTCGGAATCGGCACAGGTTTCGATAGCATCGCCCACGCAACGGACGAGTCCCGGCATACACGTGCTCTCACAGGCCATACCGCCTGTGCCGCCGCCTCCACCAGCGTCAGCATTTTGCGTTCCACCGGCACCACCTTCTCCGCCAGCCCCACCACCCGTCGGCGATGTACCGGAACAGGCTGCGACCGCAAAGCAACTGAATAAAAGGACAATTCGACACATAAACTTGTTCATCGGAACAGCTCCACAAAGGGGTTACTCGCAGCAGTTCTGCGAGCCTTCTCAGCAATCTGGGTTGAGCATAACTTGAAATCGAGTTCTCGGTAACGAGAAACGAGCCAATCGTGAAATTGAATAATGGGGAAGCGAAAACACTCGCCTTCGTACACACCGCCGTTTTCGGATATCCGCCTCATAATGAGCCACTGATGTTGGTCTCGTACGACCTGCCGACTCCAGTCACCATCATCGATTTTGTCCAAAACATCGGCCATTTGCCGAACGTAACCGACATTGCCCAAGCCCAGGCCATCGACGTTCTCAACGGGTGACTGTGGGGTTGCCGGCCGAATATCAGACCGGCCAGTGTGGTACGCTTCGAGCCTCTCCAGATAATCATCCCGTTGGCCGGGACTAAAATGGTGAATGAGTTCATTTGGCGTCAGCCTAAATCGGCCATAGATGAGCCCCTGCGAGGGCTGACCCCGAATCGCTTCAATGGTTTTACGGCCCGATAACAGAACCCGTAAGGTCGCCGCGGCTCGACTGCGCCCGGCCGTCGCGACTTCATTGTCGTAGTATCGAGTCAATTTTCTTTCCGCAAAATCAGGCTCCACGTAAAGCCGAAGATAGGCCTCTTTTCCCACCACTTGGAATGCGCGACGAATCACATCGGGCTTGCCTGCCGCACGCAGATGGTCTTCAAAAGCTTGGTGAATCTCGGTTTGCGTCGCACGCAGCCCAGTTCGCCTTAGCAGTGCAACCTTGGCGCGGCGTTCCAGCGCGGTCAGAGCGGCTGTCGCCTCCGTGTGCTTTAGGCCGGTCAACTCTTCTAGACGCGCGAGTTTGGAGACGTCGTAGTCGGTGACAACGTCCCCATCGACATGGAACACATCACCCACGCTACAGGGGGGTGATGCCGCCAGTATGAGCCACAGAGCCCAACCCACGATTAATTCTTGCGATACAGGAAGTAGGCCTTACCCGGGAAGGTATAGGCGTGCACAGCTGCCCCACGCCCCTCACCCGACGACAAGATCAGTTCGTTGCCTATGATGCCCATTCCTGGATAGAAGCCGCCACCGGGCGAATTTGGAATCCCTTCCCATTGGTTCGTCTGTGGGTTGAATGCCCAACCATCGGTCGGGCAGCCACCGCAACCGAGACCCGCTGCTTCCGTTCCATTGATGAAATAAAGTCGTCCGTCAGGCCCACCGTAGACCGCTGCGTTGCCGCGGGCATCCGGTGTATTCGGCATCCGTTCCCAACTGTCCGTGCGGACATCGTATCGGTCCATGTAGGTCGATGGCGATCCGAACTCGTTATTCCCGCCTGCAAAGTAGATGTGGTGCCCCAGGGTGCCTGCATTAAATTCAGTGCCCGAAACATTGGAATCTCTCAAAGTCCGCCACGAGTTATTCTGAGGGTCATAGCGCACCGTGCTGCGAGTCGTCCCACCATTCTGCAATCGGCCTTTGGCGACGTAAATCATGTCATCGACGACGCCGCCTCGAGCACAGTAGCGTCCATTGGGGTTTCCGTTTGGTCCGATGATGGGTGCCATATCATTCCATGAGTTACTCGCCGGTGTATAACGATGATTGTAGTTGTGGGGTCCGTTACCGCCGATGAAATAAATATGCTCGCCAACGGCATAGGCTTGGTGGCTATAACGCTTTCCTGCTGGGTGACACGCACGCTGATTCCAAGAATTGCTGGCCGCGTTGTATTCGAAAACGCAGTTGCTTGCCGTCCCCATCTGATACATTCGCCCATTGATGACCGCCGATGTACTCCAACCTTGATACGAGGGCACACTCGCCAATCCACGCCAGGAGTTCCCCCGACTCCCACCGCCGATAATGGCAACGGCACCGGTGGCTTCATACCCTGCGTTGGTCATGCCATCATTGTTGGCTTCTTCGTGAAGAACGATGGCACCCGTTGGTACGCCCCCATCGATGTCTCGACCATTGACTGTAAGGCTGCCCTCAATTCTCAGATTGCGTCCAACGACGAGGTCACGCCCGATGGAGACGTCTCCACTGGCATCGATTTTGAACTGGGGGTTTGCATCATTAAACCCGTGTCCAGACTGTAAAAACCGAAGGGCTGGGTCTGCATTGCCATCATTATCGATCCACATGCGCCACTTGACGGAACCACCAGTCCGCAGTTGAATGCCCGCCTCGAGGTTATCATTGGGTCGTTGGACGCGGAAGTAATAGCCTTCATCGGGAAAAAAGAAGCGGTCATTGATGACGACATCGGCATCGAACACAGACACCGTGCTGCGATTAATCGCCAGAACATCATGGGTCCCATCATCGCAACACATTGCCCAACGAAATCTAATTTGGTCGCTGGTGTTGTCCCGTTTCTCGAAGATTAGGTTGGTGCTGTCATTGCCTGTTCTTTCTTCGTAGATCCGGGCCTGGTCGGTCGGATCCGCCTGGAAAATAATGGCGTTACCGCCCATGTTGATCGAGCCATTGGGTACAGCCATACTGCCACCCAAAGTAATGTTTTGGTCAGCCCGCAGCAGTTGCCCCGAGTCCAGGTTGTCCAAGCTATCAGCGACAATGCCCGAACCCGGTCCATCGACGGACCGAATACGCTCCAGGAAACCAGCATCATCGAGGGGTACGGTCTGGCCATTGACCCGAAGGCCTCCGACAACATCAACCCCACCTGATGCACGCAGCTCCAAGTTGTCGTTGCCGTCGTTTCCCACCTCAATACGCAGTGCGGTGTTGTCTCCTCCGCCGTCGCTAATCCAAGAGATCTGAGCCAAATCACCATCGCCGCCATGAGTTGCACGCCAACGAAAGCCAAGGTTTTTCCCGTCAGGACCGTTCAAATAGACCATTGAAGGCGAATACAACTCGATGTTGTCATCGTCATCGTTTGCAACGCCAATCCGCAACGCGGTGTTCTCTCCGCCCTCTGAAACCCACTGAATCCAGGCTGCATCGCCGCCACCGCCGTGGGCGTTATCAAGCCAACGAATGCCATTATCGGCGTTGCCGCCGGCAGATGGTCGAATCGAGTCGGCGAAACGAATCTCGCCATTCGCCGTGTCCGCGCGGTCAGACATGAGAAATTGGCCGGATGTCAGGTCATCGAGCAAATCCGCATTGACGCCGGAACCTGGCCCGTCTACTTCCAACAACTTCCCTCGGACTTGAAGTGGCGTGTCAGGCGACCCTTGTTCACCTTGAGCACCGTCGGTGCCATCTGCTCCGCGCTCGCCCTGCGGCCCTTGGGGTCCCTGCGGACCTGCTTCGCCACGCTGCCCTGGTGGGCCTGCCGGTCCTCGAAGCCCAGTAGGGTTACCCACCCATTGTCCATTTTGGTCGATGACCGTCTCACCCGCGATCGCCACCGTGGCCACATCGATGTCGGCATCTGTTGCGATTTGGTCGGCGACACTACAGACAAACGCAGCCGGGACCTTGCCGAGTTCGATTCTGGGTTCTAAATCAGCCCCATTATCAATCGCGATTGTAAAGAACACTTCACCGTTGAAGAGAGCACCATTGAGGGCTTCGATACTGCCGACAGCGATAGCATAGTAGCCATTTTCGATGGTGATTCCTTCGTGCACTTCCTGAAAAATCGGGTCTCCATCTCGGGCCGCCGCAAACAGTCTTACCGTGATGTTATGGACACCATCTAAAGCTCGCCCGCGGTTATCGGTCACGAAACCTTCCTGCATGAAGATATCAGGCACAGCCACAGCTGACATGGGCAGCACCAGCATGAGTGACCCAAGCAAACCGACCAAAGCGTGTTTCAATTTATCGAACATATCCCCCCCGCAAAGTTCAGTCCTCGTGGACTGATGGAGCGCATCCACCCAAGACCATGCCCTGTGTTTCGCGTGGAGTGACACAGCAGCAGAAACGACGGGCTCGCGCGTACGCACGAAAGACCATACCACGTCTGCAGATGATGATCCAAGTGTTCAGGGTCGGGTAATTTAGTTCAGTTGGATTTGCCGTTTTCTCTGTGAAACTGAGTTCGCAGTCCGACATATGGCAGATAGCGGCCGACCATCGAAAAAAGTGGGAAGCTAAGGTGTTCTCTCGTTCATTTCGACCAATTTTGACATCAAACTCAAGTGGGGTTTGAGCTGTGGATGGCTGTCGGCACGTTGCTTCAGGCGAAGGTAGACTTGCTGCGCTGTAATGCGCTGTCCAACAGCGATTAATGAGCGGACCCAGTTGACATGATTCGTTCCGTCTAAAGGTCGATTTTCGAGCGCTGTTTTGAATAATAAAATCGCCCTCTTATGGTCTTTGATTGCCTGGTAAGAAAGGGCCAAATTTAACTTTGTTTGGTCCGATGCCTTCAGGCGATGACTTTCAGATAACGACGCGATAGCATCCCGCATTCGGCCGGCTGAGTACTGCGCATAGCCAAGGGCAGCTAAAGCGCGCGCTCGTTGTCCTGGTTCCTTGATAAGCCCCTGGGCCCGGTGTAGCGATTCAATGGCAGCATCCGCCTTTTTCAACTTGAGCTGGGCTTCTCCGAGCATAAGCCGAACCATGGCATCTTCTCGGCGTTCTGCAGCAGCCAGCAACTCAACTTCTGCCCGCGCCCACTTGCCTTGACTGTGAAGCGTCTTTCCGAGGACGCTCCGATACAAACTGTTTTCAGGATTAATTTTGACAGCCCGAGCCAAGGCATCGGTCGCAGCGGCGGTGTCACCTTGAAACAATCGTGACTTGCCGAGAACAAATTGAACGAGGCCCGACTTTGGATAAGCCACCCCCGCCTTCTCAAAGGCAGCGTGTGCCAATGCTGATCGACCATCGAGCAGCTGAATTTGAGCCAATGCGACGGCGACTTCTGGTCCATCTTTAGCAGCCAAGCCGAGGGTCTTTAGACGCAACGCCAGGGCTCGTGCACTCGTCGCAGTTAAACTGGCCGGCTCTTCTGCGCTCACTTTGCATTGGAGGAGAGTCAACCGAAGGCGCGCATCATCGTCATCGGGTTTCAATGAGAGGACTTGCTGGTATGCCGAGATAGCAAGTTTTGGTTGATTCTTGGCGTCTGCGTCTTTCGCGGCCTTAAGGTAGTCCAAGGCTCGTGCATCGCGGTGCTGTGCTTGACCAATGGAATTCAACGCATCCCAAGAAATGGGAACCAATAGGAGGAGCAGGGCAAATTGTAAAAAAATTCCAAGTCGCTTCATCGAAAAACCTCTCCAACGGGAATATGGTGACTCGGCAATACCGATGAAAAGCGGAAATCGCAAGTTCGGATTGATTTGAATGAGCGATGAATTTGTGCCCGAGTCCAAGAATTGGTTCAATGGCGTGAAGATCAGGATCGAAGATGTCGGCATTAATTATCACATTACTGGCCAATAATTGGCTGTTTGGACCCTTATCGACGGGGGATGTCGAAGTGCGACTGTCGACGGCATACACCGAAGGACGAACCGTGGTCGCAGCCACTGAGCTCGAACGCCAATCGGCCGAGTTTAATGTAGGTGTCTCACTCAGCTTCACCGAACGCTGGATAATTGGCCTAGATATCCCCTACGAGATGAATCGCCAGGTCTACGAAAGTCGTATTTTCTTCGATAGGCGTCAGCTCAGTCCAATCCAACTCAGAGCCGACTACCTGCTTTTACAAAATACCCAAGTCGGACTCGGAGTCCGACTTGACCAGAGCGATGGATTCGAGTCTACCGAAAATGCTTTGAGGCCGATTCGAGCCTACTTTACGGCCGATCCCAATGAAACCGCGACCGCAGTCAATTTACGTCACATGTCTCAGTTCGGCCAAGCCAGATTGGGTCTAGACTGTCAGGCTGAATTTTTCACCGACTCCGCACGATTTGGCTTGTCGATGACGACCATTGGATTATGGCAGCCAAGGCTGAGTTGGCTCGCATTGGGCGCGTCTCTCGATGGCCGCATCAGCGGTCTTGAAGAGCATGCTGATCGGCTTCGCCTCGGACTCATTGAACGCATCGGCGGGCAGACGGGCTGGGCCTTTCAACTGACGTTGAGCCGAGATCTCTACACCGACCTCCCGTTTCCAGATAGTCAGATCGTGGGCAGTTTGTCATGGCGTGGTTGAAAATCGTTTTCGTGGTCTATTTAGGGCTTTCTCTGAGCTGCGACACCAGTACGTTTGAGGCTCCAGATGACCAAACCGCTCTTGCATGGACATCCCGCGTACTGCAAGGGTCAGGGCTCAAAGTCGATCCTGAGCAACTCAAGACTCTAGATGCCCTCGACCATTTTCACCTGGATGCAGTTCTCAGGCGATATATGACAGAAAACGGAGGTGATTACCTTGCATTGAGCCGCGACCCTGAGGCTCTCAATCTATTGAGTGATTACAAGTTAATCCTCGATGGCGTCCGCCCTGAATCGATGCGGAATCCGGACGAACGCATCGCTTTCTGGCTCAATGCCTACATTGGCTTATTGCTAGACTCAATTGCTGGCCTAGTGCAAGAATTCGGCCCCGACGTTGAAGTGTCACACGATGACTTTGCCATCTATACTCAGGTTCAGCACCGCGTAGCAGGTTTCAAACTGACTCTCGAAGAGATAGGTCATATCGTCCTTCGTGGACATCTGGGCTACCCGGATGTCGCCGATACACCCACTGACCTCGCCAGAAACCTGATGGAGCAACACCACCTGTTATTCCCAAATGGGCAATTTGATCCGCGGATTAATTTTGCCATAAGCTTTGGCGCGCGGGGCTTTCCAGGAATGCCGGTCAGAGCCTACCATGCCGACCGGCTAGAGGAGACCTTGCATCAGCGAACCCAAGACTTCATCAACGACGAAACATACGGAGCAAACGGGCTGGGCGTATCCGCACTCTTCGAATGGTTCAGGCGGGATTTCATCGCGGCGGCTGGCTCGGTCGATGAGTTTATTCGCCAGTATCGCTCCGCAGACAAAGGCAGCTTCAACGTGAGTGGCAAACTCTTGTTTGATTGGAGTCTGCGGTGAAATTCTGCGTGAGTCTGTTTTTGGTTCTTGTCAGCCTAAGCTGCACTGAACAGGTCCAATTTTCCGACGGTGCGAGACCATCCATAGATGCGCCTGATGAGATTACACCCAATGTGTCGGGTTATGGATACATGACTTTAGATGCACTTTTACACGGAATCGTTAAAGGTGCTTGTGTCGACCTCCCGAGTGCGACCACAAACACAGAACTGCAACTCCTATTCAAACGCATGTACGCCACTTTGAAATCGACCCGCATCGCGGACTTCAAAAACCCAGTAGAGCTCTACACATTTTGGATAAACGCGTACAATTTTGCAGTTCTATCTGAACTTAAAGACCAATTCAAAACCAATCCGGCGGTCGCAATTTCCGATGCTGGATTCGCCGTTCTCAGGCGCCCGAGTCTGCAAATTGGGGATACATTTTTTGCTCCCGATTGGATCGCACACGCAATCATTCGTGGCCGGTTCGACCACATCTCACTCGCCGAAGCGGAACCAGACCTGGTTCATCGGCTGAGAGCATATCATGAGCAAATACAACACCTCATTGATGGTCGCTCCATTCTGGCACTCGGCTGTGGTGCAAGCAGCTGTCCAACCGCAACCAAGGCTTTCCAAGCGTCAAGGCTCGAACAGATGTTGGATGCGTCGGCAAAAGCTTTCATCACCAATCCTGATATCGGTGTCTCCACTGGGGGAGTTTCTCCCCTTTTCCATTGGTATTCAGGTGACTTCAGCGACCATGGGGGTGCTGCGGAATTCATTCAACAGGTCCAACCTGGAACATTCGTGGATCCGAGGCGACTTTTGGACTTTGATTGGTCAGTACGACTCTATAAATCGGACGACGTACGATGCCAAGCCATCGTCGAGGACGTTGCGCCACGAATGGCCTCCGGTCAGCGCATGACCGAGGATATCCCGGAACGGGTCTGTGCGATTGCAAGCACACGCCCATGCGGCCCAAGTGCCCGCATCGGTCAGTGTCAGCCGGGCCTCGAGACCTGTGAGGCCGATGGTTGGTCTGACTGTGTAGGGGCAATAGAACCGGCATCGGAGAGCTGTAATGGCTTTGATGACGATTGCGATGGAGAGATAGACGAGGAATTTGATAACCCAGGCATGAACATTTGCGAACGGGTAGGCGTCTGTGCCAGCAGTGAAATCAGCTGCCGAGATGGGCGTTTTCATTGTGAGCCACCGGCTGATTTCGAAATGGTTGAGACTCGATGCGATGGCCTTGATAATGACTGTGACGGTGAGGTCGACGAAGGCGTGATCGCCCCGTCCACCGTTGCGGGCTGCGCTCAGTTGGGCCAATGCGCTGGGACCGAGCCCTCGTGTCAAAACGGACTTTGGATATGCGCTTATATGGCCAGCGTCGAGGACGAGACGGAGTTAAGCTGCGATGGGCTGGACAATGACTGTGACGGGACAATTGACGAAGCCTTGCCCGATTGCGCCTGCCCGCCGGGACAACAGCGGCCCTGTGGCACGGACATAGGCCAGTGCCGGGTCGGACTGCAACGCTGTATCGACGGTCAGTGGAGCGATTGCAGCGGTCGCGGACCCACAGAAGAGATCTGTGATGCCGCCGACAATGACTGCGATGGCACGATCGATGATGGTGTTGCTAATCTCTGCGGAGACTGTGGACCTGCACCATTCGAAATCTGCGACAATCAGGACAACGACTGTGACGGACAGGTCGATGAAGGGGTCCTCAATGGATGCGGCACGTGCGGCACAACGCCGACTGAAGTCTGCAATGGAGTCGATGATGACTGCGACGGCCGAACCGATGAAAACGTACGCAACGCTTGCGGCAGCTGTGGTGATGCGCAAGCCGAAAGTTGCAATGGACTCGACGATGACTGCGACGGTTTCGTCGATGAAAATCTCGAGCCTCCAACTGGCATCGACTGTCCCAACCTCGGGGTCTGCGCTGGTGTGACGACACCCGGGTGTAATGGCGCATCAGGGTTCGGCTGTCTGTTCCCACCGAGTTATGAGGCGGTCGAGGTCAGCTGCGACTTTCGAGACAATGATTGCGACGGACAAACGGACGAAGCACTCCTGAATAGTTGCGACTTTTGCGGTCCAGATCCAAACGAGGCATGCAACCACCTGGACGATGACTGTGATGGGATCGAAGATGAGGGCTGTCCCTTTGACCCCAGTAGTCGCCCGATGCGAGATGACTGAGTCATGATCATCGCAACGGCCGGCCACGTTGACCATGGCAAAACAACACTGATCAGAGCATTGACGGGGACGGAATGTGATCGTCTCAAAGAAGAGGTTGATCGAGGCATCACCATCCAACTTGGCTATGCCAAATGGCCCTTACGAGATAGGGGCTCTGTGTCTGTTGTGGACGTACCAGGGCATGAGACTCTCATAAAAACAATGCTGACCGGTCTGGGGTGTGTGGACGGGGTTTTGATGGTGGTATCAGCAGCCACTGGTTTCATGCCCCAAACCTGGGAGCACCTCAACGCATGCTGGGTTCTCGGCATCAAAAATATGCTCGTTGCAATGACATTTGCCGATAAGGTCGATGATCTCGACGAGGCCAAATCACGCATCAACACGCAACTTGCCAAAACCCCCTACCGCGAGGCACCCATTTGCGCCGTCGACGCCACCAGTAACACCGGTTTGGACACCCTAACAGACGCAGCCTGCCGCATTTTTTCTACACTCCCTCGTCGGGACTCGCTCAAGCTGCCAATGTGCTTGCCCATCGACCGAATTTTCTCAGTCGAGGGTCATGGCACGGTGGTGACGGGTTCTCTTGTTCGAGGCCAGTTGTCCAGAGAGAGACGGGTCCAAGCCTTACCGAGCGGGCGTGTCATTCGCATCAGAGCGATTCAAACACACGGGGAAGACCAGCAGGTCGCAACCTGCGGACAGCGGGTCGCAGTCAACCTCGCGGTTGAGCGGAGCGAATTGCAAAAAGACCGTATGCTGGTCGAAACGGGAGCCATTGAACTCGGGCGCGTACTGGATGTTGAAATCATCTGGTTGCCGCACAACTCGAAGCCCCTTGTGAGGGAACGCGCACTCACTTTCCATATGGCAACAAGTCGCGCATTAGCCGATGTACAGGCGAATCAGTCCATCAAACCGGGCTCGTTGGGAACAGGACGAATCCGTTTGGATAGACGAATCCCTGTACCGCCCGGATTTCACTTCGTACTTCGGGGCCAGGCCTCCCATGATTTTGGAGGCATAATTGGTGGCGGCCGCATCCTTGATGGCCATCCTGTTGGTCGGCGCAGACCGGCTGCATTAACGGCTTTTTCGACAATGGACATCGAGCAACAGTGCCAAGCACTGATCGCAGCAGCAGGTCTCCTTGGCATTGACAGCGATCAACTCGTCAGGCGACTTCCAGTCCCTCGAGGCGACAGAAAGAGGCTATATTCACAAACCGCTCTCGAGACGGCACGGCAACAGTTGATGACACGCGTAAACGAGTTCCATGGCCGGCATCCTCACCGGCCTGGCATTCCACAAGCCGAGCTGATTGGGCAGCCCATCGATGCAGCCGCTCTCGAATTGGCACTCGATGCACGTGTGCTAAAGAAATCCAATGGCTGCATTGCAAGCTTAGCCCATGACCTTGAGATCGACCCTGAGATTATAAAAACTGGACGCAAACTCATGCGCGCCATCGGGCGGGCTGGCCTTATGGCACTTCGGAAGGAGGAGCTTTTTGCCCGGTTTCCCAAATCCAGAGAACTTTTGATCGCGTCGCTGAAGCACCTTATCGAAAACGAACGGGTGATCATTTCGGAGGGGTTCTGCTTCCCTGCAAAAGAGCTGCTGCAACTCCGCCGTGACGTCGCCTCGGCCTGTCTGAAAGGACAGCCGTTGGCTGTCAGTTGGCTCAAAACCAACGCAAATATGACTCGAAAATATTCAATTCCGGTGTGGACATGGTTGGACGCCTGTGGCACCACCCGGCGAGTGGGCGACCAGCGAGTCGCGGGACCAAAAGCGAGGGCGTACGTCGATGGCTGACCAAAGAGCTTTACTGCCAAAAATCGATACACTGCTCGACCCCGTTTTGGTCGAGCAATTTGGCCGCGAACGCGTCCTTCGCCATGCACGCCGTCTCGTTGACGACTGTCGCAAACAGATTGCGCAAGGACAGACGGTGGACCTGACCACCATTCCCGCCCGGCTATTGGACGCACTCAACGATGGGCTATCGCAGGTGATTAATGGAACCGGCGTATTGCTACATACCAACCTGGGTCGAGCGCCTTGGGGTGAAAATGCGCGGAACGCAGCCCGTGCAGCCCAGGGATATTGTAACGTCGAATTTGATCTCGTTGCCGGTCGGCGCGGCACGCGTGGACGAGCGGTCGAAGACCGGATTTGTGCATTAATGAAAGCACCGGCAGCCTTGGTCGTGAACAACTGTGCTGGGGCCGTTATGGTCATGCTGGCCGCTTTAGCCCACGGCCGGTCAGTCCTGGTCAGCCGCGGTGAACTCGTGGAGATCGGAGGCGGCTTCCGCGTACCCGATGTCATGAAAGCATCGGGCGCGAACTTAAGGGAAGTGGGTACGACGAATAAGACACACTTAGCCGACTACCAGACGGAAATCACCGATGACGTGGCGGGTGTTCTTCGGATTCATCATTCGAACTTCAAACAAATTGGATTCGTCTCTCAACCTGCGTTAAGCGAATTGGCGACATTGCCAACTCGACTTCTGATCGACCTCGGCAGTGGTCAACTGGACTATGACGCAGCCGAACCAAGCGTTGCAGAGGCTATGGCGGCCGGTGCAGACATCGTGTGCATGAGCGGTGACAAACTACTCGGCGGCCCTCAATCTGGCATCATGATTGGGCAAACTGAAGCCATTGAAAAGATCAGACGGCATCCCATGTATCGTGCGCTGAGACCCGATAAAACAATACTCGCGGCATTGGAAGCCACCATCGACGATTGGCTTCGTCAACAACCAACTCCATTGGAACGAATGAGACGGCTCACGTTAGGTGAGCTCAGTGAGAGGGTCCACAGCTGGTGCCAAGAACTCCATCAATTTGGCTCCATCGAATTGGTACGGACCGAGGCCACCATTGGGGGCGGAAGCCTCCCCGGTCAAAGTTTTGAATCCATCGGCATCGCCATAAACCACCCAAAGATCAACGACCTCCAGAGACTGTTACTCAGCTCAAAACCGCCGATAATTGGCCGAATTCAAAACCAGCAGTTCATTTTTGATGCCCGGGCCATAATCACCTTGCAACAGGAGGCACCGTTCCTGAATGCCATCAAGTCGACACTCACAAGCCTAGACGGGCCAGCGAACTGACGCGGTCAAAGAAAAACGCGTGATTCGGGAATCTGCTGACCTCAGGAAACGACCGTGATCGTGCCAGCAGCACGCTCTTGGGTCGCGTCGACGACACACCCAATTTTAGCCGCCTGTCCGTAGCCTGCCGCTTTCAGCTGACCGAGTAAGGCATCGCTCCGAGACGCATGGACTGCCATCAGTAGGCCACCCGAGGTTTGTGGGTCAGCCAGTAGTCGGCGTCCTGCATCATCGCCTCCAACAACAAAGTCACCAACGTAATCGAAGTTGCGTCTGCTCCCGCCCGACCAATGGAGATTGTGCTGCCGGACGCCTGCCAAGATAGGCACTTTGGCGAGTTCCACCCTGGCAGACACATTTGATGCTTTCATCATTTGGTGAAGGTGCCCGAACAAACCGAAACCTGTGACATCGGTGCCCGCTTTCACGCCCGCTTCGACCATTAGCTTTGCGCCTGCTTGGTTGAGACAGGACATGGACTGTTGCCAACTCGCAATGGACGATGGCTCTAGACAGCGTTCCCTGTACGCACCGAACAGGACGCCTGTCCCGAGGGCTTTTGTCAAAATAAGCTCATCGCCCACAACGGCACCTTGATTGGTCACCAATTGACTTCGGTGAACTCGACCGGTCACAGACAAACCAAATTTGAGTTCAGGATCATTGACCGTGTGGCCTCCAACAATCGCCACTCCTGCTTCCGAACACGCGTCAGCGGCTCCATCGAGGATGAGCCTCATCCGCTCAACCCCAAGTTGTTCTGCGGGAAACGCGGCGATATTGAGTGCAGTCAGGGGTTGACCACCCATGGCATAAATATCACTCAAGGCATTGGCTGCTGCAATGCGCCCAAACACGAAAGGATCATCCACAACAGGTGGAATGAAATCGACGGTTTGAAGCATTAAAGAGTCGACGCACCCGTCCGGCCATTGGACAGCAGCTGCGTCGTCCAATGTATCGGAACTGACAACCACGCCCGATGTCGTGGTCGCCGTGAGCCCGTCAAGAACCTGAACCAGGCTCTTAGGATCTAGTTTGGCTGCTCAACCGCCTGCACAGGCCAAGTTGGTTAACCGAATGGTGTCATCGCTCATAGTCGGATTATACCCAGCTTGGCCCTGATTTGAAGTCGTCAAAGAGTTTAGGGACAATTTAGACCCACGGCGAAACGGAAAGGAGTTGTGCAGCGATGGGTGCAAAATAAGCCTTTAAATGAGAGTATCTGTCCCTTTAATCAACGTCCGTTTAGCCGACTCGAGGCCAGTCAAGTTTGTTGTCCTACAGAAGCATTTTGAATCTCCGAGTAATTCAAATAAACTGTCTGACGAACACAAACGTGGCGGATCGACAGCCGTAAGACCCACTGGGAGGGATAGACCCGTGCTCAGACTATGGACACTACTCTGCGTAACTGCATTGGGCTGCCAAAACCAACAGAAACCAAAGCCTGCTCAACGTCCAGGACAGCAAATAAAACAGCTGACTCAGGTTTTAACCCCACTGTCCAATCGCCCAAGTCTCGATAAATATCAGCCACGTCCGTCAAGTTCACGTCTTCCAGTTCTGACAAAGACAAAGACAAAGACAAAGCCGGATGCCGATGACAATCGCTCAGCCGCCCCGATCAGCTTGACAGTCACCATTGAATCCGTGTCACTGGCCAATGGTGAGACCGCCGATCAATTTCCGGGTTTAGTGCCCAATGAACGTTTTTTCCTCGCGAGCTATACCGTCGTAGATGAATCAACCGGCGAAGAGAAACCAGACAAAGAATACAGATTGCGTTTGAAGACAAACGAGCCAAAATCTCTCATCGGTCGACTCGGTCAACCCGTCAAGGTCATCGGCCGATGGGTCCATATGGGCCAGACGGCCGTTCGCGTTCAGAACGCCAGGCAAAAACTCCCTCGGGCGTTGGACTTGCAACCTCTCAAGGGTCAAGACCTGGTCGAAGCAGCGGAGCGGCAGCGGGCTCGGTTCATACGAGATTCAGTCGGCTCAGAGTCTGATGGTAACGACGTGTCAAAATCCAAAATCTTTCTCGAGCGAAGGGCCGTCCCAAAACAGGCGCGAGCACTCCCCCCACTCTTCCACGTCAGCAAAGTCGTCCCCCTCAAAGGGAAACGCTTTGACCCCAAATTAGTCAGTCCCCCGCCCCGCTAACCAATCTCTTGGGGTAAGAAACTCGTCTATAAACCGGGCTTCACGACTGGATTTGTCGGGGGCATATTTATAGTGCCAACTCACCAGCGGCGGCATCGATGCCATGACGGTTTCCGTACGCTTGCCCGATTGAAGGCCATACTTTGTACCGCGGTCATAGACGAGATTAAACTCCACATACCGCCCACGTCTGTAGATTTGAAAAGCACGTTCTTCATCGGTGTATGGCTGTGCCTTACGGCTCTGCAGCAAGGGTTCATAGGCCAATAGAAAATGGTCTCCTACGCTTTCGACGAAGCGAAAACTCTCCGACCACCCTCCCCTTTTCCAATCATCAAAGAAAAGGCCGCCAATGCCCCTGGGCTCATCTCGGTGCGGCAGGAAGAAATATCGATCGCATTCCGCTTTGAGTTCTTCGTAAATCCCCTCGCCAAACGGGGTACAGGCCGCCTTGGCTGTCCTGTGCCAATGCACGCAGTCAGCCGCATATCCGTAATAGGGTGTGAGGTCGAAGCCTCCGCCGAACCACCAGTCGCGAATCGACTCGCCTTCTTTGATAGCAAAGACCCTTAAATTTGCGTGCGTGGTCGGCACATGTGGATTAACAGGATGGATGATCAAGGATATGGCCATGGCCTCAAACCCACATCCTGAGAACTCGGGCCGACGGGTTGTTGCAGCTGCTGGGAGTTGAGCACCGATGGAATGGGAAAAATTGACTGCAGCCTTTTCAACGACAGCCCCTCCACTCAAGACCATCGGGTATGATAAACCGCCTCCGGGATGGGGCTGAGGGTCCGATACAAAGGGGACCGTCGATTCAACGGACTCGACCATGGCACAGACCCGTGATTGGAGGTCTTTGAAATACTCGCCAACCTGGGCGAGTTCAGCTCGCGATGGATTACGGCCGTCGGTCATTGCATACCTCCTAAAGTCGTCTTTGCCATTGCCACGTCTCGACCAGAGATCTATACCTCAGGTCTACGCCAATGAACACTGGGTCACCCAAGACTATGCACTCGACATTAAAACTGGGTCTAATGGGGCGTCGATTCGCGACAGGCATCGTCATTTTTCTCCAGTTATTCGGGTGCCAAACAGACCATAGACGCTCGAATCTTGAAGCCTCTGTCCTCAGCAAGGAGCCGTCGACCGACCCACTCGAGCTCAAGACACTGAGGCCTCCTTCGAGATGGGAAGCCACCCACCTGGTTACCGAAAAAACCGAATTCTATCTCGATGGCCCTCAGCAAGCACGTCCAGCAGACGGAACGCTGCCAGCGAAAACACGGGTTCGCAATTTGGCAAACCACGGCAGCTATTGTTTCGTTGAGACCGTTGCAGGCAGGCGAATGCACATCTCAACCAACAGTGTCCGGGCCTTAGCAAACGAGAAGGAGAAGCAATGATCGCTGCATTAGGTAAACGCCTCAGCAAGCTAGCCGAGCGCTGGATACCAGATCCTTTTGTTTTGGCTATTGGACTGACGTTGGCTGTTTTTATAATGTCTTGGGCCAAGAGCGGACAGTCCAACCCTTTGCCCATAATCGACCAATGGATCGATGGTTCGGGGAAAGGCAAAGGGTTCTGGAACCTGCTGAGTTTTTCCATGCAAATGTGCTTAATTCTGCTCACTGGTTTTGCACTTGCGGAAACAAAGTTAATCCGCAGCCTCATTTCGAGAGTGGCTCAAATTCCAAAAACGACTCGTTCGGCAGTCGTCGTAGTCTCCCTTACTGCCATGTCATTCGCGCTTTTAAATTGGGGACTCGGCCTCATTATCGGAGCCCTCATCGCTCGAGAAGTCGGGCGTACATTCCAAGAGCATGGCCGTCCAATCCATTATCCAATTGTGTGCGCAGCGGGCTATACAGGGCTGGCCGTTTGGCATGCTGGTTTTTCTGGCAGTGCCCCCCTAAAGGCAACCAGTGCGTCTCAGCTGAGGGAGATCCTTGGTCCTGAGCTGGCCAACCAAATCAAGCCCATTCTCCTTCAGCAAACCATTGGCTCGTCACTCAACTTGGTTGTCGTACTCAGTTGCCTAGTCATCATCCCCCTTACATTATTTTTGATGAGCCCCAAAGAGCCCGTTGATATGGTCTCGCCACCGGGCGGTGTACCTGACTCAGCCCCTGCCATTGGTGATGGCTCGTCCCCCCCGAGTGCCCCAGACATATCCCCTGCGCAATGGTTAAATCAGTCATTTTTGGTTGTCCTATTTCCAAGCGTTCTCGGACTAGCATGGTGCATTCAGTGGGCGTTTGACGTGGGTTTAGGCAAGTTAAACCCAAACGTGATTAACCTATTTATGCTCTCGTTAGGACTCCTGTTGCATGGCTCCGCCAAAGCATACGTGGCCTGCACAGCAGAGGCCGTAAAGAGTTGTTCTGGGATCATCCTGCAATATCCATTCTATGCCGGCATTATGGGCATCATGTTCGCGTCTGGATTCGTGGCTGAAATCGGTGCATGGATGTCTGGATTAGGCCCCACTGGGCTGGCTGTCTCAACATTCTACAGCGGCGGTCTGGTCAATTTGTTTGTCCCATCGGGTGGCGGGCAGTGGGCTGTTCAAGGCAGCATCGTCATGCAAGCGGCTCTCGATGCAAATGCTGATCCGGCTGTCATCCTCATGGCGTTGGCATATGGCGATCAATGGACCAATCTCATTCAGCCATTCTGGGCATTGCCGCTACTGGGAATATGTCGGGTGAAGGCCAGTGAAATCATCGGCTACACAGCCGTTTTATTGTTCATTTCGCAAGCCTGTTTCCTTGGGCCACTCATTTTTTTCGCATAACCGTGTGAGACTTGAATCTCACCTCGCGTCGACCACTATGTGTGGGTTCGAACAGCTGTTCCGCTTCGCACAGGCCGGGCGCCATGGGCGCGCCGATTGCGTCGGCGCGCCCATATCCTCCATGACACAGACGCCCATGTGACATAGAGTGCTGGGCATGCACGTCCGATTGACCATTCTTATGCTGGTTTCAATGAGCTTTCATGTTCATGCCAGCAGTCCGTCTCTGTTCGGTGCAGGCGCTCGGTCCATCGGTCTAGCCGGTGCTGGTGCCAGTGGTGCCGAGGGATACGATTGTATTTTTCATAATCCTGCTTGCCTGGTCCAAAACGCAGCACCAAGGGTGTCCATCGGATACACATTTGCGCAGATCTGGCGTGAACTTAATCAAGACTCCAATACAGCTGACGCTGTGACCGCGACAACCATTGGGTTAGCGTTGCCCCTACCGTTTCAAGGCGTCTTGAAAGACCGGGTCGGTATTGGACTGGCTTTTTATATCCCCACAAACACTGTCCTGACTGCGCGGGTTCCGAAGCCTGGAACGCCTTACTTTGCCGTCATCGACAACAGGGCGCAGACCGTCACCTTACAGGGCGGCATGGCCATCAGGTTATCAGACAAACTCTCATTGGGCGTCGGCGTTATCGCCATGTCAGCATTGACAGGAGCAATCGACGTCGGTCCCAATGCTGAGGGCCGAATTGGGTCAGCTGCACGGGATCAGCTTGTGGCTCGATATTCACCCATTCTTGGTGGCCAATTGGTACTTGGATCAGGTTTTGATGTGGGCCTCGTTTATCGCGCCCAGTCCCAAGCGGAATTTGACCTACCCCTCAGAGCAAACTTGGGCGAGGACTTTCCGCTCCCGATACCCGTTTTGATGATCAACGGAACTGCTCAGTTTGATCCGGCACAGTATGAATTCGAGCTCGGCGTCAAGAGAGGTCCAGCAAGGGTCTCGGCTGGCGTCATCTGGAGCCGCTGGAGCCACTACCCCCAACCAATAAAATATGCGGCACGTCCGCCCCATATCGCAAAGTTACCTGCGCCAAACTGGCACGATACACTGGATGTATCGGCAAGCCTACAATACATCTGGCAGGCCGCCTGGGGTGCCCCTGTTCTACGTTCCGGATATCGGTGGGTTCAAAGCCCGGTGCCCGACCGCCAACATATCCACGCCTTCCTGGATTCGAACCGCCACGTGTTTGCTCTCGGTACGACACTTTCCTTCGGCCAGTTTGACTTCACTCTGGGCTTGCAAACTCATGTCGCTCAAGCGAGAGAGACGCAGAGTCTTGTCCGAGACAGCAACGAGGCTGCGCTCTATCGACACAGTGCAAGAATTTGGCTGGCAACGACAGAGATCGGCCTTAAGCTATGAGGGGCATAGGCTTTCTTTGTCTGCTCTCGCTGTGGTGTGATGCCGCCGCAAATCCACTGGATAGTTTCGGATTTGGCAGTCGAGCGATAGCACTTGGTGGCGCAGTCACGGCCGACACCAATTCGACGGAGGCGACCTACTACAACCCAGCGGGCTTGGTCCACACGACCGCATTGAAGCTGGATTTAGGTTATATTTACGTTCAACCAGATTTGAAACTGAACGGTCACGGACAAGATGTCGATGCAAGTCGCGGCATACAGGCGGGCCTTAGTCTGCCCAGTCGAATCGGCCAGTACCGTTTCGGAATTGCTCTGAGCGTCCATCTGCCGGATCAACATATCAGCCGAATCCGAGCACTCCCGGAGCGGCAGCCCAGATGGGTTCTTTGGGATAATCGCCCTCAACGCATCGTCATCAACTCGAGCGTCGCTATAGAGCTCGTCGATGATCTATCATTTGGGTTTGGCCTGACCTATCTGGCCAACACATCTGGCACACTCAAGATGTCTGGAGATGTTGATTTTTTCGATGCCGAAGCAACCGATTTGCTCGCAGAGGTCGATGTCAACCTGGCAGCGTTGCGCTATGTCACCGTGGGTATCCAGTATCGACCAAGTGCCGCTTGGAAATTTGGCCTCACATATCGAGAAGACTTTAAACTCGAGCTCGATATTGCTGTCGATGTTCAGGGTGCTGTTGTCATCGATGGGGATCCCATTGTAGATGCAGGTCGCCTTCAGGTGCGCTCAATAAGCCAGACGCTTTACTCACCCCAGCAGGTCGTTTTTGGCTCATGCTACAGCAACGAGACCTGGCGTGTGAGCCTCGACATCGGCTGGATTGATTGGTCCAAATTCCCTGCACCGACCGCCATTGTTGATTTGGGCCTGGTGCTTGAGCCATTAGACGTCGAGATTCCGACTCCGGCCCGACCCATAAAACCAAACTTCACTGACATCTGGGTTCCTAGGGTCGGCATCCAAAGGTCAATATACTCTGGTACTGACCTGAACATGGACGCTCGCATGGGGTACTTCTTTGAGCCCAGCCCCGCTCCTGAGCAAATCGGTAAAACCAACTACATCGACAGCGACAAACACGGTTTTTCATTTGGTGTGGGAGCCGATGTCATACAAACGGAGGGCATCATTGCAGGCCCATTGTCTGTGGACCTCACATTTCTGTGGCTTGTCTTGGCATCGCGCAGCCATCGAAAACAAAGCCCAGTCGATCCGGTTGGGGATTACATTGGCAGCGGCCACGCGCTGGGCTTATCTATAAACATCGGGTCCAGTTTCTAATGGCGGCCCGATTCTTATCCTTCGTATTCTGCATCGTCGTCGGCTGCGGCACAGAGGGCGGTCCAGGTGGCGGAGACCGTCATTTACCCAATGCCGGATTTGGCCCCTACGCCTGGCTCGAAGACGGAGACACACCAAAGAGTTTGTTTCCAAATCAAAACCGCCTTGAGGCCCCATTTGCCTTGTCCTCCGCGGACACAGTTGATCTGTTTTTCTCATCGTGTCCGATGAATGACACATGCCGTATCGTCAGGGCCAGGTCACAGGATGGTCTCCTTTTCACGGAGCCGCAGATCGTGGCAACTCACCAGGACGGCCTAAGAGAACCATATGTGGTCCGCGCGGGTACTGGCCTGATTTTGTGGACACTGAGTGCCGACCGCTCAAAAGTCTTTCGCTTCGACTCAAGTGGGTCTCAATTCGAGTTTAGTGAAACCATTTTAGCGGCCGAGCCAGACACGTCATTTTCGGCTCTTTCCGTCCTGAGCTCTGGCATGGACACAGAGGTTTTCTTACGGATAAACAGCGACGATTCAAAGTGGATACGTAGACAAGTCAATGCGTCTGGTCCCGTCAATGACATCCTGCTCTGTGGGTCCAATTGTTGGTCGACGACGCCGCCCCACGACTATGAGCTAAAAAGCATTCGAACGGCCCTCGGTCGAACGCTATTCCGCGGACTCGGCACAGCAACCAATGATGCCGATGAATCAACCTTGGGATTCATTGGTTCTGACGATGGCAAACACTGGGACCCATTTCAGTTTAATCCTGTGCTGACATCGGATACCTCAATCGAAAGTGCGACCTTCGCGCAGTTGCCTGGACGTTACTTCATCTATGCAAGGACCGGTCGGCGTATTCCAAAAATCATCATGGCCGTGAGTCGTCGTGGCCAGCCTTCTATTTTACCGAGTCCTTAGTCATGGTTCTTGCCAACTGATCTCGTAGGTTAAGGACGACTTTGGCAATGCGATACTCGATATTTTTTCGATAGACACCAATTGGGAAAAAGGTATCAACAACCGGATGCAATTTAACGACTGCCTTGAATGCCAACCTGCTGCTCACTTGATCGCCATCTGCAGTTAATTCTAGCTCGAATCGCTTGATGAGTCTGTTGACGCCAAAAAGACTGACAGACATACGGTCAATGCCATTCTGCTTGTAGCGTCTGACACGGTCGACCCCGAACTTAATGGTTGAACCTCGTTCGCGAAAAGGCCAGCTCAAATCAACATCAAAGGTGATGGAGAAATGACCTTGGGGCCCAGGCGTCCCAGGTCTATGAGCAACGTCTAACAATTTGATGATAAATGCCTTACCAGACGCCTTCTTGTTGATCCCCCGCAACGCCCAATCCCTGTAACTCTCAAACCGGGCCGCCAGCTCCGTCAGCGGCTCCAGTCCGCAGGGCATGGTGACATGGCCGATGGTGATAAAAACATCCCGCTTAGTTTCGTATGACGTGTTGACGCTGAGGGGGCTTCCGTACCCGCAATAGGGCACGAATGTTGCGACTAAAATGGCAACGATTGCGTAGCGTGTCATTTCCCTAGGATGTCTGTGGTGATCCGTAAGTCAAGGGTTTGGATATCACACCAGGTGCTTCAAGACTTGACAATTTGGCTGGAGCGACGGACAAGCGAGTGTGATTAAGGGAGACGGCACAATGACAAATAGACACCTGACGTTCTCGGTTCTTTCACTGCTATTCGCGGTCGCCTACGGCTGTTCGTCCAGTGAAAGCACAACAAATGAACAGCTTGATGCAGGGACGGTCACTGATGCAGTCGCCATGGGTGATCAGACCGTCGACCAAGGCATCACCGCCCCGACACTTGACATCGATCCAGAGTCCTTTCAAATCCCATTGCTCGGGGAGGGGCAACGCGCGATTCGGGAGGTGACGTTGACGAATGGGGGTGAGACAGAGATTCTCATCGACCAATTTGAGTTGAATATTGATGATGGTACGGCAGCGCTCGTCTACGGGTCTCGTCGAATCATTGGCATCGATGTAACTGGCACCGATACTTTTCCCTATCCAGTCCGAATCGCGGCCGGCGAAAGCTTGCCACTGTATGTCGAATATACCCTCGGTGCTGGCATTCCAGGCGGCTCTGTTAAGCTGACCGGCAATTTTGCTTCGGAAACGGCGACTATACCCATTCTTGGTATCGACAGTGTGGGGACCATCGAAACCGATCAGGCGCAGGTTAACTTTGGTCGTGTCAGGGAAAACACAGAAGCCACAGCAACACTAGTCATTCGTAATATCGGCCAAGCCACGCTCAACATTTCAGATATCCAAAAAGACAGTAATGTCTACTACCGACTGTCGGTGAACGGAGACGATCCCGTAGAAACACCGTCTGTCTATGAGGACCCAGACCAGGATGGCTCCCCAGGACTCGAGCCCGGGACCGAATTTGAAATTACCATCGATTTTGCGCCCACTCGGCCAGGAACCCAACGGTCCTTGATCATTATCGACAGCGATGACCCTCTTAATCCCGAACTTAGGATTCCTGTCATTGCCAATGAGTCCGAAGGCTGTATCAACGTCTCACACGAAACTCTGGAATGGTCAGGTGATGTCCAAACGCGAACCGAGTCCCCGACTGTCAGCGTCACGAACTGTGGAGAGGGGCCACTTTATATCGATCGGATCGGACTCACTGCTGGATCTGCAGATGCATTCGAGTTTCAAGGAATGAACCTCCCGACATTTCCAAGCGAGCTTATGGCGGGCGCGGCGCCACTGACATTCAGTGTGATCTATGCACCGCCGACGGCGCGTCGTTATCGCGGTAACGTTGAAATCCTGTCCAATGATCCCAATAACTCAAATATCATGATTCCACTGATTGCCGTATCAGCCTGTGCGAGCGACGAAGACTGTCAGATGGGGTATTTCTGCGAAAACATGGTTTGCATCGAAGCAATGATGGAATAATGGGTAATTTCCCCTAGTTCACAGGACTGAGACTTCGCATAAGCTTCTTCTCATGAGGCTGATTATCACCATCATCATTATCTGCTGGCCATGGGCAAGCCTGGGGTCTCCTGATGGTACGATGGAGATCCGCGGACAGAATCCAAATCCGGAGTTACCCGACGAGCGAACAACCGCCACCACGAACAGGCGCCAGCTTGACGAACGCCAAGTAAGCTCGACGCCAGATGCGCTCAAATTTACACCGGGTGTTTACGTTCAACAGACAGGGCACGGCCAAGGGTCCCCCTATATTCGCGGCCGGACTGGCCAACAGACCCTCTTTCTCTTCGACGGACTTAGACTTAATCATGCCTTGTTCCGAAAAGGGCCTAACCAATATCTATTTACCGTGGATTCAAACACAGTGAGCCAACTCAGCGTCGTCCGTGGCAGCGCCAGCGTCGATTTAGGTAATGATGCCATTTCCGGTGCCATCCTCATCAAACCCATCGAACCCAAATTAGATCCCACGCGCACAGGCATCTACCACGACGGGCAGACCATGTTCACCTATAGCACCGCAGACGATCAGTACGGTGGACGTCTTCAAATAGATGCACAATATGGTTCGAAGTTTGCCTTAGTTGCTGGTGTGGGTGGCCGCGTCGTCGGTCAACTCGAAGCCGGTGGTCACGCGTTTCCCAAGGGCCGTGCTGAGGGTCAGGTCTGCGAGGACAGTCTCAGTGTCCCCTGCTTCGAATCCGATGGTCGGACCCAAATCGGGACGGGATTCGATGAACTCACCGCCGATGCCAGATTGGTCTACGATGATGGGCAGAACCGACTCACGACAGCGGCGTACATCTACAGGCAATTCGATGCGCCCAGAACCGACCAATGCCCCGCTCCTGAGGCTGCGGTCGGCGAGTGCCTTGTTTTCGAAGAGCAATTCCGAACGCATCTCTATCAAAAATTAGACAGTGACTTCGCTTCAGACGCAATGACCTCGCTGTCTGCTGCTCTCAGTTATCAACGACAACATCAGCGTTATTCGCTGGTACGACCCGACCGGAACACATCAGACGGGTTTGATACGACCAATGTTAATGGTGGACGGGACAGCATTGACGGCGTAAGCGCATACGCGCGCTTCAAAACAGCGAAACTGGAACTCACCGATGAATTAAAGCTCCAGGTCCGATACGGCCTAGACGGCTCCTATGAGTGGGTCGACAGCCTGAAATGGATTCAATTTGCGCAGCCCCCGGTCACACGGATCCTGAGCAGAGGACAGTATGTCGCCGACAGCAGGTACTTCCAAGCCGGCAGCTACCTATCGCCAAGCGTGCAATGGCACTCACTCAAGCTGCGAACCGGCATTCGGGCTGCCTATGTGAAATCCAGGTCGCCTGGTGATGAATCAACAGGCTCTCTTGCCTTTGACCAAAGCCATACTCCACTGGTCGCCAACGCTGGGCTTAGGTGGGGTGAGACAATCGTTCTCATCGCCAATGTCGAACAAGGTTTTCGAGTTCCAAACCTCGATGATTTGGTTGCTCGACAGTCTACGGGACAGGGCTATCAGTTAGACAATCCAAACTTGAAACCTGAACGGGCATGGACGCTAGAAGGTGGTTTCGAAATCAATTTGGGAGAGACTAAGATTGAAGCACTCGCCTTTCGTCAACAGCTCACCGACGCCATCGAGCGACGTCTGTTGACCTTGTCCGAATGCGAGTTGGCAGGAGGCTATGTTGATCAGGCGTGTCAAGCGAATCGAGCCCCTTTACAGCTCACAAACTTATCCGGTGACGCGATAATCTATGGTGGTGAAGCGCGTCTCTCAAGCCGCTGGCAAAGACACCTGGTTGCAAGCACAACCGTTTCTTATGCCCATGGTGAAGGTGCCCATCCCAATGGGTCAAGCGAGCGTATTCCGCTTTCGCGCATTCCGCCACTAAACGGAAACGCTGAGCTGACCTGGTACTGGTCAACAGGAGCCTATATCGGCTACTCAATGCGTTGGTCGCGAGAACAAACGCGTTTGTCCGTCGGCGATGTTGCCGACGCCCGCATTCCACTGGGCGGGACTCCAGGTTTCGTCGTGCAAGACCTCCGGTTTGGGCTTCGCTTGCCGAATCAACTTAGACTAAACTTTTTATTGCAAAATTTATCTGACCAACGCTATCGGACACACGGGTCCGGCGTTTATGCGTCTGGTCGATCATTCGGTGGCACACTCCGCTACCACCTGTAAGTGTAGAGAGGATAGAACGATGCGCTCGTCAAAATTGATCATGGCCGCCTGCTTCGCAGCTCTTTTTTTTGGATGTGAAAACAGCGATCCAACAAATTCTGGTGGTGCTGGTGCCGGCGGTGCTGGTGCAGAAGGCGGTGCCGGCGGTGCTGGTGCAGAAGGCGGTGCCGGAGGTACGGCATGCGAAGCCGCCGCTACGGACTACGTGGGTGCGCGCGAGGATGATGGTTGGGACGCCTGTATCAGCGATGACGGACTATACCAACTCGCCGGAGATTCGGCACCCTCGTCGATCGCTCGCATCGCGTCCTTCGAGACCATTGCTGATTTGCTCTGGAGAGACGTTGACGCACCGTCTGCGCAGGCATTCTTAGACGCTCGCATCGAATACAGCATCGACCAGGGCCTGGATAGTCGAGTCTCGCGCCGCTACGATGCGCGTTTGGAACGACCCGCTGAAGGCATTGACTGCCGTGGAGAAACCCACGGTAGGGATCACCCTGAATACTGCGTAGGACCAGGTCAAATCAATCCGATCCTGGCTCAGGCATTTGGGCATGGGTCAGAGGGACGTGAACCGCTTCAAAATGCGGCCCGAGTTGAAGCTGGACTTCTGTGGTTTATGCATGTCAGCACCTATAAAGAAGCGTACAGTTGCAAAGACAAACCAAAAGATTGCGATTCGGCTTGGGCTTACTACGGTGCAGGTGAAAATGCGTCGCTGGCCACGGGTTTGGCAGCCTATGTAAAGGCCATAGAACCAGCAACGCATGCGTCTATGTTCAATGCAATCTTGGGTGTTCGGTGCTGGAGAGACTTGGATAGTGCAGAGACATCAATGGACGTCGAGCTCCATCAGAGGGTCCTTGGGCAATTGGACCGGGCTTTGAATCGGGTGTTGGCGATTCTACTCATCGATCGACTGAACACCTACGCGGCCACCGAAGGAGATGCTAAGGCGGCAGCCTGGGCTTTTTTGAAGACTCTAGGTCCTGTTTTGGACCGCGCTGCACGAGCCGATTCGGAAGACAGTGCTGATGCGTTAGCCGCGCTTTGGGCAAGCGACGGTGAAAATGTAGACCATGAAGAGACCATCAACATCCTAAACTCGCTTTTTCCATGCCCATGAGGATATGCTGTTAACAGACTCATGGCGGCCTTGGAATGGGTGAGGTGACGATTGATAAAGGGTCCACAAGACGAAACGCGTGCGGATTTTGATAAACTAACAGCCCGGTACATCGGGCTGATGTTCGCCTCCTCTTGGACGCCCCTGCCCGGGGCGACAGCGGTCGTTCAGTTAAAAGCCGAATACGACATCACAAAGTTTGGTTTCGAACGCATCTCACCCACTGTTGCAGAGCAATTCCGCGATGACATTGTTCGCTACTTTGTTCGAAAACGGTTCGTGCTCAAATCCGCCTCTTCCATTCCTTATGCCGGGTCGACGATGAGTGTGATTCACGTCTACGGCCTCAGTCGATTCATACTCGCGGTGGCCGAACATCGAGACGCGATGAACGCGTTGGATATGACGGATGAATCTCTAAAGGAGATGCTTGATTCAATCTGGCCCGAATTTGACCAGCTGCTATGGGACGGAGATGCCGTCTTAAGTTTTTACGAAGATATCACGGGATTGAAGACACCCGCGCCCATCGCGAAAACATTTGGCACAGTTTTGATGGCGATCAAAAAACAATATGACCGACTTGCAGAACACCTGCCTGGCTTTGACGCCTTGCAGAAACATGGAGAGGCCATCAGCTACAAAGCAGGAGTCGTCGCAGAAAATGTTGCGAATACGGGGTTTGATCTGGCCCATAAAGCATTTGAAAGCGGTGAAAAGCTCACGGCTGATACCCTAGATGGCGTCCGAACTTTGGCGGCCAATGCGGCAGATGGAGGGAAAGCCGTCGCGTCTCGTGCCATTCAAGATGGCGAAAAAGCTGCAGCTGATGCTCTCTCGACTGTGAGAGACTTGGCGAAGAGCGCGGCTGCGACCGTGGATGCCGGTGCCGATGTCACAAGCGAGTTCGCCAAAGAGGCCATTGACCGAGGTAAACAGGTCACCCAATCGGGCGTAGACAAAGTGAAAGCGGCCCATCAAAAGGCCAGCGCCGCATCTCGGCTCGGTCTTCAAAAGGCCAAATCGACGCTCAACGGGCTCCTCGGCTCCGAAGATTAACGCAATTCATCGGGCCTCCAACTCCTGAGCCAGTCGTTTGATGGTGTCGATCCGCTCGCTTGTCCGCGGATGCGTTGCCAGAAATTGCGACAGGCCTCCATCGGAGCCATGCTTTTCCTCGGCCCATTCAAAGAACTCTGTCGCCCCAGCGGTCGTACCGTAGACATCGTAGACAAGCCTCAAACCAAACTCGTCAGCGTCTCTTTCTTGGTCTCGTGAATGGCTTGCATCAAATAAATCGTAGGTAAGAGCAGGTCCGAAAGAAAGCTCACCTAATGCCGCCCGTATCCCTATCCAAATCAAAGAGCGGCCCAGCCTCTTCAAACTGTGTCGATGATAGACGTGACCTAATTCATGAGCGATGACCATGGCCAGCCCAATCTCGCTTTTGACAACGTCCATCAGGGCTGGCGACAGTCCGATAGTGCCCCCCGGGAGCGCGGCTGCATTGGGCTGGTCCATGGGCAATATCTGAAGATGATGTCCATAGGCCGCAACCCGCTCATTTGCTGTTAGTTTTTCAAAAATTGAAATGGCTCGTTCATTCTCCACCGCATCTGGAAGGAGTTTTTCCGAGATAAACCCAAACCAGTCTTGCTCTGTTTGAGGCGAGATCCGTTCAACAACGACCTGAACACCAAACCCCAAACCGAGGTAGATGATCCAGATACCGACGACTACGATTGCCACGACCTTGGATACGTCAGCGATGCTGAGCCTGGGTCCGGAAATATCAGCTGTTTTTGCGAGATCTCGTCGAACGAATTTCATGAGGATAGAGGTGGTTCTTCGCCCGAGTACAAGTCGTCATCTCCATCGTGTTCAGGTGCGAAGCGAACCGCTGTAGCGAATGCCACAACTTCCACCGTGCCGAGGGAATTGTTGGCATTGCCGGAACTAATACTGGATGTCATAAGACGTAGATTCAGATAGATATCTGCGTTGGGATTAGATTCCTTCATTCGAATGATAGCTTCGCGCCGCGCCCTATCAATGAGTGACGCATAAGCCTTCATTTCTCCACCGACCAACATTCGAATTCCAGCGATGAAACGCTTAAAATAGTCCACGGACACAACCACAGAGCCCACAGCTAATTGGGCATCTAGAATGTCGCGGTTGTCTAACTCAGAACTAAACTTGGCACTGACAGCCGGTTTATCGGCGAAGAACGCTTCTTCCTCATGGATCCGCTTGTAATGTGCTGTCTCACGCCGCTGCCCGCTGACGTAACCGATCACAAGTAATCCAAAAAAGACAATTAACTCAACCATGCAGCACGCCCTACTCGACTCTAACCGCCGTGCCATAACAGAGAATTTCCGAGGCACCTGCTGTCACGGATGATGTCGCAATGCGGACATTCACAATGGCATTCGCACCCAGTTCTTGTGCTTGCGCAGACATTCGGGTCAGTGCTTGTTCGCGAGACTCGATTAAGAGTTCAGTGTAGCCGCGCAGTTCACCTCCAACTAAGTTCTTCAGCCCCGCCATGAAATCTCGACCGATATGCTTTGCCCGAATGGTGCTGCCTTGAACGAGCCCATAGTGCTCCACGATAACCCGTCCGGTGACAGACTCTATATTTGTGAGAATCATGTAAGCTCCTCATCCTTCACTGGATAATTTCGCCGATTGTATCAAACGTTGCACTATGAAGAGTGTTTGGCGTCCTTCAAAGCGGCAGGTTTACGAATTTTATTAGCGGACGCTCGATAGCTGAGTACTGCTGACAAACGGCCACGCCATATGGAGTATTCCTGAAAACGATTTATCTGACACGCTATTTTACAGCGTAGGGCCTTCTCTACATCAGGTTTGGCATCCACGGATCACGTTGGCCCGACCTAAAAGGTGAAAAAAACTACACCGACCCCTTTACACAAATGACGCTTTTTTATATTATCACTGTAATGCCAGTGGGGAGATTGGGAGTAACCAAGGGGATACTAGAGCGAAGGTCGTCTGCTGGGGGGCGACGGCCTTCGCTTTAATCAATAGTAGGTTTCCGCCTTGAGCGTACCAAGGATTCTTGGTCCAGCCTTCACCTGCCCTTGACTCAAAACACTCATCCGAATCCTGAGTTCTCCCTTGAGCTTCCTAAAACGTAGCAAACGCGCATCCTCGAGAATCTCACCGTTGACTAGGTTGGTCGTTGGATACTTGCCTACAAGGGGTCGGTAGACCCATGTGCGCCGTGTCTTGCCTTTTCCGTCAACGACCTCAAGCTTGAGTTGATAGTCGACAGGCTTGCTCTTCCCTCTGAACCAATTCCTTATCAGTAGCATGTTGTGGTCGTTGTAACGCCGAGTATCTAATCGACCCCCGATCCAATCCAAACCATCGATTTGCGCAAACTCTTGTGTGAAGCCCTTTGGAGGGGTTTGGCCGATCCGCCGGGACCGCAATTGATGCAGGATCTGTAGATTTTGCCGACTGTATTCCGATTTTAGAGACTCGACTAAAGGGGCAAAATCTTTAGGGAGAGTCCGCGCCAGGTCGTCTTTTTCTTCGGGGTCTTTCGTCAGGTCAAAAAGCTTAGTTCGGCCCTTCGACGGAAAGTAAATGGCTTTTTGGTCACCTTTAATTGCTGCCACCTGCCTACGCCGTTTTTTGTCACTTCCCCGAATGCATTCAGAAAAAATAATTCTTTCTTGGTCGACCGTCTGTCCCACAAGTGGACCCAGGAGACTGACACCACCAAAATCTGGACCGGGCGCGAGTCCAACCAGGTTGGCTATGGTCTCTGGAATATCGAGCAAGGTGACAGGCGACTCGACCCGAACCTGCTTCGAGCCAGGAATGTGAATGACGAGCGGCACACGAATACTTTCTTCGAAGAGTTGCTTTCCGTGGTAATTACGTCCGTGTTCTCCAAACTCTTCGCCATGGTCAGATGTGACCACAATAATGGTATTCTGGCTCATGCCTGCCTTTTTCAGCGCTTTGACAATCCGTCCTAACCAGGAGTCAGCAGCGCGAATCTCCGCGTCATATCGGTCCAATCGACTCGACCCAAAGCTATAATTCTTATGTTTCAAATACGGCTCATGCGGCTCTAGAATGTGAACCCAAGCTGCCCACGGTTGACTCCGTTTCTCATCGGTCAAGTCACGGATAAGCCCTTTTGCGAGGACTTTGGCAGAATGCTTTTTCAGTTTGGCATTCTTATATCCAACGAAACGATCAACACCCGCGTCGATGCCAAACCACCTCCCCCGCTTCAACTGATAGGGCAAATGCATCGACGTTCGCCAACCCGCCTTCTTTAGACGCTCAAAAATAAGCTGATTTCCTGGCGCGATCACAAGAAATCCACCCAGCCGCTCTAACTGCATATCTGATAGCGGCCTGCCTGAGAACATGGGCGGAATTGTAAAACGTGTGGCATTGGAGGGTGCATAGGCTCGGTCAAAAACAAGCCCTGATTGACCCAACTCCGCAAGGTTTGGGGCCGTTTTCCGTTCGTACCCGTGCAGCTCGAGGTGGTCAGGCCGAAGGGCATCGATGGTGACAAACAAAACATTCCATTTTCTCTGTAGTGTCGATGGCAAGTCGTGATGCTCGACTGGAGGCCGGTTCACGGCGTCGGAAACCACTTGGTCGCCGTCACGGCAATCTTCGTCAATCCCATTATTCGGTATGTCGAGGCTGAACGGGTTGATGGTGGGGTTGCTGTCATCACAATCACCTCCGGCCAATATGGGACTAAATCCGTCCCCGTCTCCATCCGTCAACGAATGAATACGCTCCACAAGCGCGTACGCCAAACTGTGGGCATCAGCCGTGGCGGCTCTCAACCCGGGATTCTGTCCATACACGACGACCGCGCCAACTTGACATCCTATAACCACACCTAGGCCGACGAGAACACCACGCCCTGTCATGATTCGATCCGGTAAAAAAAGGGCGAAGCTGATGACACTGAGAGTAAAAACCAGCCCTAGGATACCAAGCGTCCAGGGCAGATCCTTTGCGAGGACCGACGCGGGTCCATATACGAGTGAAATGGCGCCGAGACCTGCGACCACCAGACACAGACCACGATTCCCACTCTGAGAGCCGAGGCTCAGTCGCGCACAGAAAATCGGATAGGAAAAATAGGCAAAGACGGCAGCAAAAGCCCCAAAGCCAAGGAGTGCTATTGACACAGCAGGACCGACTAAGTCTTGGTCTTTAACCCGGTCGGATACAAAAGTGACTGTGAATTCAGCCCCGCGCGAAACGATCCACAAGGCTGCTAGGCTGACCACCAGCACCGCCAAAATACCTTCGGGGTTGTGAACCCAATTGTCCCGTAAACGGCGTCCATTTGTCGTTCTCAGAACGAGTCCGAACAGACTGCCAAAAATGAGTACGAGCGCAACACCGGTTGACCATGAGGCCACCGACACCATCAATGCACTCACAGGATTTACACCGGCTATCACAAGTGAGACTGTGTCGATGATGCCAACGAGAGCGGCCGCCGCCAATCCGGCTGTAGCTAGCCGAAGCCCCAATCTCGTACGTGTCAGCATTGAGTCCCTATCCGGAATATAAAAGCGAGTCACCTTACCAGTGTTTAGAGGTAGATCAAG
>JAYZEG010000050.1:0-15390 GCA_036337435.1 Myxococcota bacterium | reverse complement strand
GTCGCATTGGCCTTCGTTTTCATTGCACATGCCCTCCCAACTGCATTGATGTCTCCTATTTCAGGTCCATTGGCCGACCGCGTCGACAAACGTAAACTCATGGCAGCGAGCTATGCTTGCGCGGCCGGACTTACTTTCATCATGTGGGGGGTATCCGACGGCAGCGTTTGGCTTATCCAAATCATCTTGTGTATCCGTGTCTGCATCGGAACCATTGGGATGACGGCCCGATCCGCCGCAATCCCACAACTGGTTTCCCCCGCTGAATTACACAATGCCAATGCCTTACTTGGCTTGACCTGGTCCTTAACCTTCGCAGTGGGCTTGGCTTTGGGCGGTGTTGTCGCCAGCCTGATCGGACCAAGCGGCGCGATCTTCGTCGACGCGATTACATTTATTCTGGCGTCGCTTATCTATCTCGGACTCCCTGAGCTGCGCCCGGGTGGCACCAGTGAAAAGCCACCAAAACCCGGCATCCGCGACATGCTTGAGGCCTGGCACTTTGTCCGTTCCAGCCGAAGACTGACGGTCGTCGCGCTTTCAAAAATACCACCTATGGTGGCCAATGCAGGCGGTTGGCTCTTTCTGAACTTCGTGGCTGTGACGCGCTTACCTGCTCTCGAAGCGGGACTCGCACTGGGCGTAATGCATGCGATGCGTGCGCTCGGGTCGGGTGTAGGCCCGCTTCTCCCGGCGCATATTCTCCCTCGAAATACACTCTCTGGACCAATTCTGACCTTCGTTGGAATCGCTTTATTTGCTTGGACGGAGACGCCCTACATTTTTCTAATGGGCTTGTTTATCTGGGGGGCGGGATCTGGCCACAACTGGGTGGTGACCACAGCCACCTTGCAAACCGTGGCCCCTCGCCATCTCATGGGTCGAATTACCGCGCTCGATTTCAGTATCCTCAGCTCGACTGAAACCGTGATTATTTTGTTAGCAGCGGTCTTAATCGACCAACTCAACAGCCCCATTATGGGGGTGGTCATGACGCTTGTATTGGGTGTTCTTTTCTGGGCCGTGCTGCTGCAAAAGTTTCTCACTTCGGCCCCCATCGAAGTGATAGATCAGGCCTAAGCTGCTACACGGTGGGCCGAGTTGTGTTTCCCTGCGAATCAGGGTCGGAGGGCCGACTTAATGAACTCGCTATAACGACGCAATTGAGAGGGCCCGAAAGGCTGCGCGAGTCGCCGATAAGTCGACCTGTTTCTTGCCGCGTCTGCCCCGACAAATGATTTGCAGAGCCGCTGTAGCGTGTCCAACAGATGAGTCTCATCCACATAGCGGTATTCTGCCGGAAAAAGCTCCTGGTAGGACAGTCTGTCCGGAACCAAAGGTCTGCACCCAAAGTGAACAGCCTCGATCATCGAGATTCCAAAAAACTCGTGAGCGGCTGTCGACACCGCGATATCAGCACGAGTGAGTAACTGTTCGTATTGGGAACGCTCGTCTAAATACCCCCAGCTTACAATTCGTTCATCCAAGGCTTTGCGTGCTTCGGCAAAAATCCTTGGTGCCTGTCGATAAGTCTCACCGCAAACCGCAAGTCTAAAGGGCGTTTTGCGTTCATTGAGTGTCATCATAACCCTGAAGAACGTCTCTGGATCTTTGTCATGTTCCCAGCGATGGTTCCAAATGATTAACGGCTCACTCGTGGACCGAGAAATCGACATCGCCTCGTCCGAGTACTCCGGCAAACCTAGGGGCAGGTGCAGAACACTGGATCGGGCCTCGATTGCATCAATCCAATTGGGTGGTTTGGCATCTGGCATACGTTTCAACAGCCGTCTAGCCTCTTCGAGAAAGCTCGTCCGATTCCACTCGCTGTTGAACACGCAATAATCAGCCGCTAATGCGGAGACCATTTGGCTAAAGCCAAAATGATGGTCTCGGGGACCAGAGAATTCGGAGCGAACCGGATACGCCAATTGATTTTCATGAAAATATAAGACTTTCGGAATGGCGTTCAGCTGTGGACAGAGTGCTAAAAGATCCGTCAAACAGACGAATGAACCACACCAAATCAAGTCGTAAGGTTTAGCCAGTACATCAGCGTACTTTTGAGCAAAGTATACCGCTGCGCCTCGAGCACGCCATTTCCAATGCCGACCAGACATGGTCAATGGTGTCCATTCGAACTCGTCTATGGACAACAATTGCTGAGTGAATGCTGCATGAGAGCCGCCATTGAAGGGCTCAATATACAATACCCGCGGACATCGGACAGTCATGATTCGGATTCCAATCCCAAAGCAAAATACATCTACTCTCCCGTACACCGTCGTGTAGACGCGCCGAGCCTAGGCCGTCGCTTTGATAATTTAAAGATATATTCAGCACAATCGGTCGTTGGTGCTATGCTGATAAACGTGAATCTTTTACCCATGCAACTCGAGGCCGCACCTCGCCCACCTATCGAAGAGGTCACGGTCGACCGCGATCCGTTAGGACATCCCTGCCCCAGGCAGTTTCGCGACAAAGTCTTAGTCGACGTCATCCATGATGGGTCATCTCTGCCGTCGGTATTTCGGTTAGATCAGCGTGGGGTATCAATTCTCGGTGATGAGCCATTTCCACCGGGATTTGTCCGTGAACGTGATTGGGGAGCAGAGTTGGTCGCCAATCGACTTGCTTCTGCACTCGGCCTTGATTCGTATCATCGGGTCAATCTGGCTCGTGTTCTCATGGATTTTGGTCGGTTTCCTGGCATCACCAGTGCCGGTGCAGATCATCTCCATAGATATGCGATCAACTACCCTTTTTCAGACCGTCTGAACCATGAGCAAAAGCGAAGCGTGCTCACTGAGCACTATGACCGGATCTCAGATGGCCTCGAGTCGGCCATGGAAGGTAAACTCCTGAAAATTGCCATCCATACCTACGACAAGCGCAATCCGACGAAATTCGAGCGACCTGCGGTCAGCCTGTTGACCCGTCCGTACGGCTATCAAGCGTTAGTCGAAAACCCTTTCCCGCATTTTGACCCGAGCTTTCCAAGTCGTGTCATCGAATATACCGCCGATCGTCTGCTCAAGGCGCGTATCGCGCAAACGCTCGAAGAATCGGCGATACACACAGCGGATAACTTCCCCTATTCACTGCCGGAGGGCAGCGTCGAGGTCCGTGCTCAAGTTTGGTACTTTTACAAAAATGTACAGTCTATCTTCGAGCGGGCCGTGGGTCCTTCCACGGCGACAGCCATCAATGGTCGGTGTCCAAGAAAGCTCGTGTGGACGATGTTGCTCGATACGAATTTGAGATCCGCAGAAAGCCAATCTTTGCGCAGCTATCTCCATATGTTTCGGACAGCCCCAACGGGCAAGAAGGCTCTGTTTGCTGCAGCACAGCGTGAGTATGAACAGATCACTGATTTTATCCAACGAGAATACGATTACCTGGTCTCGTCTTATCGCGAAGGGCCGCAAAGACCGAGTACGATACTCGTCGAGGTTCGAAAGGATCTGGTGTGGGAATTTGACGATGGTCGACCCATCGGCCCGAGGCTCGATAATGCGACCTACATTGCCCGAAAATTAGCACTTGGGATCAGTCAGTATCTCTCTCAGGACCGCATATTCAAGGAGCGTTCAAGTGTTAACAAAGGCTTCCTTTAGTACACCCTTGTTCGAGAAACAAACACCGTCCATTCTTCCGTGTCAAAGACTATCTAGCTTAATATCGCCTCGATCAACATGGGCAGTTGCATGGGCGACTTCGCGACACGATCAGGGTCTACAGCCCCGAAGGTCGCTGCGTAACCCCACTCACACCAAATCACTGGGCACCCATACGCTCGCGCGCATGCGATGTCACCTGCAGAATCTCCAACCATAATGACGCGACCAGATATATTGGCTCGGCGGACAGCCTCCTCCAGCGGAGCGGCGGCTGGCTTTGGTCGACTCGCTGTGTCACCGCCAATCACAGCATCAAAATGCTCGAGAACACCGAGGGCATCCAAGAGCATGTTCGAAAGTCGTTCAGGCTTATTTGTGACGACGGCAAGACTGAACTGTTGTTTTAACGCTAAAAGAGTCTCTGTCATGCCGTCATAAAGTCGAGTTTTTTCCGCAATGCGGGCACCATAGTCCTCTGTATATGCAGCTCTGACATCGTCTAGCTTACCCTGCGCCAATAGTTCCGAGAAGCATTCAGCATAGAGGTGTCCCATGCCTCGATTCACATGATCTCTAAAGTTTTTGTCCGAGCGATCACCTAGCCCAAACCGTCGTCGAACGCGATGAATAGCAGACACCATATCGTCGCGACTGTCCTCAAGAGTCCCATCGAGGTCAAAAGCAATTAAGTCGCGACTCATGTGTTCCTCGATGCTAAATCTTCGACACTACCAATGCCATCTCCATGCTCGGTCACGCTGCGCACACCGCTGCGTGACCCCTTATATGCGGTAAAATGATTGGCATTGTGTACCCTCACTTCATGAGCAACGCCCGCCGGACTGATCAAAATATCACCGGCTTCGAGTGTCACTGGTCCTTCATCGAAATGAAACGTGATGACACCGTTGACCGCGCCACGAATTTCTTCTTCATCGTGAGAGTGACGACTTCTGAGAAACCAGGGGTCAACGGTCTGTAAATCATATGACCGAAAACCAAAACTCTTCATTTCATCAGCAACACTCGCCTCACACGGCGGGTTTTGATGAGGCCATTTATGAACCGTTACACCATTGGGCATTCCCATTTTATTTATCTCCCCGAATCCGATCTGCTCGATGTTCTCGTCACAGATGTCCGACGTCAAGCCCCAACGCATTCAAATAGGTGATCTCCACTGCTTCATGGAGTAGTGTGTGTCGTGTTTGGCAGAACCTAGGAACGCTCATGAATACCACCGGACTTCTTCGTAAAACTCTCATTATGCTGGCTGTGATGCTGACCGTCGTCTTCGGTATTGGCTTCATGCTTCCAGATACCTTTCATGTTGAACGAACTTTGATCATCGATACACCAGCCGAAAAACCGTTTAAATTGATCAACGATTTAACACAATGGCCGCTTTGGGACCCATGGACGAGAGCCGATCCAGATATAAAACAGGAGGTTTCAGGCACCGCAGGCCCCGGCCAGGAGCAGACGTGGTTAGGTCCGCGGAGCAGCACCGGCAAATTAAAGATCATAGAAAGCGTGGCCAATAAAAACATTTCTGTGGAGATGTACACGACCGACTCACCGACGCCTCGGCGTCTGACGTTTACATTCCAAGACCTGGGCCAACGAACCAAACTGACCTGGGCGATTGATGGAGATAACACCATAAAGCCCATCGGCAATTGGTTCGGGCTTGGAATGGACGACTACCTGGGGCCGATGTATGAGCAGGGGTTGAGCAATATTAAGTCGCTTTCAGAAACGGGTAAGCTTCCTAGCGAACTCAAGCCCTTGGGTGAAGAAAACAAGCCTAAACTGAACTGAGGCAATGGGGCGTCCTCCTCGGCCGACAAGCGAGATTAATTTCTGCGCTCCGCTGCCATGCTTTCCTGGTAAATGCGTTCTTTCTGGCTCAGAGCAAATTCTGAATCAAAAAAGATGTCCGCTGATTCGCATGGCGTATCTGCGTTGGCCATTGAGCGCGCATACGCCTCTAAACGTGTGCGGTCTGTCAAACCCTGTATAGGCAGCGCATTCTCATTTGAGCGCGCGTCATCCAGCACATGCGCGAGTGTATTCAGATAGTTAACGACCTGGATTGGTAGACCGTCGATATCCGATGTATTGAAGGTTCTCCGGTCATTTGCTGCGCTCATGAAAGAATCGATACGACCAATAATGGTTCTTGCCGAGGACATCACCACGCCGCCGATCCGGGAATGAGGCTGTGTCAAAGCCTCAAACGTGTTTTGAGCCACACCCTCCGAAATAAATTGCTCGGGCTGAATGGCTGGACTCATCCATTGGCCACGACCTGTGCGCACAGCGGCGGCCACATAGCCGGCGACGACACTGGTTTCGTCAGACTGATAGACTGTTTGAGCAACCCGAACTGTCTGACGCACCACATCAGCTACGCTCAATGACTCGTGGACCGCAAGGGCAAGGCCAACGAATATGGGACCGAGACACGTGGCGGCCTGCAACGTCTGGGCGGGCCCCCGCTTGACGCGGTAATTGTGGGTAATTTCCAAAATACGGCGGTCGGCCCCGCGCCAAACTTGCCTCTCAAAGCCGTCGACCATCCATTGCCTGAGCTCGTCGACATCAACGGATCCGCGTCTGAGTACATTAGACACAGCGAGACAAAATTGAGTATCTAGACGGTGAAGACCGAATTGGCTGAGTTTTTTCCGCTCACCAAGGGGAAGACCGCGAGCCGCTGGCGGCCAAGTATCGTAGACTCTTGGTCTCGTTTCACCCATGACCTGGTCGAGTTTTTCCTCGGGCCACCCGCTGACGGGACCACGATGTGCTTCCCAGCAAGCCAAACGCAATATCGATTGGCCGTTCAATGATGCCATATCCGTCTCCGAACAGAACCCTTGCGAACGTACTGCCGCCAAGTAGGTGCGGATATGACATGAGTTTCCGTGAAGGTCCAGCATGAAACTGAAAAGAATGGGCAGACGCCCACAGAATGTTTAACAGGACGACCCTGGCAGGCCTTTACCTCGCGGCATGTGCAGTCTATTCACCAGAATCGGTGCCAAGCACAACATAGCTGGACGACTCGCCACGGCGAATACGGACGAGAACATCACCAGCCTGTCCACGAAGAGCTTTTTGTACCGAATTAACCGTGCGAGTCGGTTTTCGATCAATGGAGACGATAATATCGCCTTGTTTTATACCTGCTCGCTGCGCTGCGCTCCCAGGGTCTACCCCGGTGACCACGACCCCCGAGACCGCCGAGTTGAGGCCAAGACGCTTACGCCATGAACGGTCGACGCGTTGAATATCGAGACCCCTGAACTGAGTTGGATTCCCTGATGACTGAGGTGGGTCCATTTTGGCTGACGGGCTATCGAGCTCGCCTAGCACAACCGTGATAGAGCGCTCTCGACCGTCACGAATGTATTTGATCTCGGTCGTCTGTCCTTGACCCTTCATGGCAATTGTATTGCGCAGGGCAGCGGGAGAACGGGTTTGCTTACCATCGACTGTCAAAATGACATCGCCGGATTGCAGACCCGCCTTTTGTGCCGGCGTGCCGTCGAGAACACCTGCAACAAGGACACCTTGGGTGCCTGCTTGCACACCCAAATGGGCCGATAGACGCCGATCCAAGGGTTGTATACTAATGCCCAACCATCCACGTCTGACGGTGCCGGTCGCCACTAAACTTTTCTTGATTGCCACTGCCATATCGGTCGGTATCGCAAACCCAATCCCTTGGTAGCCGCCACTTCGACTGACAATCGCTGTATTAATACCAACCAATTCACCCTTCAAATTTACGAGGGCCCCGCCGGAATTGCCTGGGTTGATAGCCGCATCGGTCTGGATGAAATCTTCGTACTCGGTGATTCCCATGTTGGCCCGGCCCTTCGCCGAAACAATGCCCATGGTTACCGTATGGCCCAAGCCAAAAGGGTTGCCGATGGCGATGACCGTCTCTCCCAATCGGAGCCGTTTGGAGTCTCCAACCGGCATAGGGGTCAGACCGCTCGCGTCACCGTCTATCCGTAAAACCGCCACATCACTTTTTGGATCGGTGCCGACGATTGTTGCATCAAACTCTTTGCCATCTGCCGTTGTCACCTTAATATCAGTGGTTTCATGGACGACATGACTGTTGGTCAGGATTAACCCGTCCGCGCTGATAACAACCCCAGACCCCAGACTGTTGTTCTTCTGCTCGGGAATCCCCCCTCGGTCGCCAAAGAAGCGTCGGAAAAGTGGATCGGCAAGCATGCCTCGCCGAGAGACTAGCTTCTTTGTTGACGCGATATTCACGACGCTTTTTACCGCCCGTTCCGCCACATCGGGTAGGTTGGTGGGTGCGGCGAGAGACACGGAAGTCGCGAGCAGGACGAGGAGCAAACTTAATGCAGTGCTGCCTGGACGTATCCATAAAAGAGCCATGAGATATCCCCTTTCAAACATCCTTTTTTGGCGTGTTACCGCCAATAGAAGTCGTGCAAGAATTGAACAAGAAAGTGCTGACCTAAAAGCGATACTGGAGTCAACCAAGAGGTCACGTTTTTTCTTCCGCAACCCGCACAAATTTTTATTGGCTTAGCGATTACTGGTCTTCAAACGCATCTGAATCGCGGCAATTCGGGGTCCCGTCTCTTGTTCGACCAAAGTCATAATCAGGGGTCCGGCTCGTTCTAAAACCGACAGTGCCTCCGATAAATGCTTTGCTAATGCCTCCTCGCTTGCCAAGAGCTCATCGAAGCCCGCCGATTGTTCAACCCAGAGGGTGCGTCGACGTGCAAGCGCGGCTTTGAGTTCATCGGTCATCGGACGCGCCTGTTGCCAATCGGTCTGAAGTGCTTGAACTCTCTCTTTTTGCTGGTGGGCAGCATCGACGGTCCTCTCGGAAAGCCATTGCGTGCGGTTTTCCTTTGCAGCGGTTCGCTCAGCCTCCGCTGCACCAAACGCAGTCGCTGTGGACACAAATGCACGCTCAATGGGATGCTCAGCATCTTTCAAGTGACGTACAGCATCGCGTTGCCAACCGATCAAAGCGCGCATCCGAACAGTACAGCGCTCAAATGCGTTTCGCCCTTCGACGAAGCGTCGTTTGATATCGTTGTAGTCTCGACCGAGACTCTCAGACTGTTTGTCTGCAAGTACCGTAATGCGGTTCAGCTCATGGCCCCCCGCATCCGGTTTCGGTGGATATAATCGATGGATTGCCGTCATTTCAGATTCGATTTGGTTATACAGTTTAGTCGACATTTTTCGGTTACTGACCACGCTATCAAGACGCTGCACATAACGCTCTGCACGGACCAAGTGAGTCAGCACCCCAGCAAAAAAACTATCCAGGAATGAGTCCTTCAATGCGTCGAGCCAAATCGTTTCTATTGACCGGCATTTCACGATGAATTTGGAGACCTCTTCAAAGCGTGAAAGGGCTACGGAGAGACTATCGTCAAATTGTTTCTCGGCGTTTCTAAACCCCCTGACCGTTTGCCGCCAACGGTCGAAAAGTCCGGCGGCATAATCGGTCGAAACACTCGCTTGACGCAGCAGCCTGGTCGCATCCGGGGCGTCATCTCGCGAACTCCGCCACGTCTTCGCAGATTCTGACCAGCTGGGTCCACTGTGTTTGCGCCTTTGGTCGGGGTCATCGGCAGGCGACGGGCGCCGAGGTTGGGCGTGCGGCCACTGTTGACGCTGCCTAGCCGGACTCGACAGTGCGGCGACTGCCATCTCATAGGCAGCGTTCAGAAGCTTAGTCATTTCTTCCGAGGCTTTACGCTCATGCTCAGGGGCCGATCCAAGGGTATCGGGATGAAAAATTTTGATTCGGGCATGCCAAGCCGACTTCAACTCGTCAGCATTGGCCGATGGATTAACACCAAGGATGCGATATGGGTCGAAGCTCAATGGGGTACCCGTGCGGATAGATCAGCTCTCATATCGTCCTAAGGAGCACCCGCTTCACAGCTACCCAGGAAAACATTGAGCAAATAGTCTCCTCGTTCTAGATCCGACCAGCCATCGACCATGATGTAGATGACATCGTTGGTAGACGCGCGCACTGTCATGGCGGATGCGCCCGCCTGGCCGGTAATCGCTCGGTTGTCGTCGTTGCAAGTTCGTTCAGCGGCTCGATCGGTACACGCGTTATGTCGAGCATACAACACGGTATCAAAATCGCTGCCGATGGTGTGGAAGCAATACTCCTGCTCAACACCGTCCGGAACGACTGGCTCGAACCGATACACATGTTCGAACCCTGTGCGACCGCCACACGTACCGTACTCATAATTGTGAACCACTGGCCCATCAGCAACTTCGGCTGTGTTCCCTTGAATCTGAGCCAAACCATCGATTACGAATGGGTCTTGGCACGTGCCAGGATCGGGTCTTTGTCGACACAGACCAAAAACCACATCACAAATTTGGTCAGCATTGCAGTCTTGCTGTCGAAGGCAAACTGTCGGTGGCTCCAGGACAGTCTCAATCACATGCACGACTCCGTTGGTCGCAGCTAAGTCAGTCTCGACGACCATGAGGTCTGAGACATAGTTGTCCTCGCCACGGAGATTAAGTAGAAGCGGGCGGCCCTCGAGGGACTGCAATTGGTCCAACTCGGCCAATCGGTCCGAGAAAAATGTCCCTGACGTGACATGATACGACATCATTGGAAGTAAGACCGCGCGCGTTCTCAAAAGATCTTCTAAGTCCTCTGGATCCCCATCTGGTACGGCCTGCAACGCTTGGTCTAGCGCAATGAACGCATCATCAGTTGGTGCGAAGACTGTGAACTGTTCGTCCTGGTCACTCAGTGTCCGTGATAATTGAGCGCCTGTAAGTGCATCGATGAACGTATTAAAACGTCCTTCATTTTCCAGAATCGTCATGATGTCACCGTCTGGTGGCTGCTGACCGCAGGCCCCATCACTGATTCGGAGTGTGAAGTTGCCCTCTGATTCAGCTCCAAAGCCGTCTACAAAAATATAATAATCTTCGCCCGCGAGCGTATTCACAGTAAGCGCGGATGTGAAGCCACCCGCATGCTCCGAATCATCATTACAGCATGTTAAGTCTGCAGCGTCCGGACAATTTGCTTGCGCTCCCAACTCCTCACAGACCCCACGGCGAACATGCATTACGGTATCGTACTCGGACCCACGCGTACTCAAACAAATACTTCGGTCGTCAGGTGCCGAATAGAGAAAGGCAATCTCTCGACTCGCCGCGAGGCCCCCGCACGTAGATCCGTATCGGGCTCCGCCAGCCGCCGTGTTGCCTTGCACTTCTCCAAACTCTAAGAGCTCTTGAGGGTCCTCGCAGGCATCTGGTTCTGCAGGGGGCCTCATGACCCGGTCCAAGATGTGAATGATGCCATTAAACGAACGGATATCGGTATCGAGCGGCCGATGCCCATTGACTCGGATGCCATCGTCTCGTTCTTGCAATACGATCAATGTCCCCTGATTTGATATGACAGAATCAAGGGCGGCCAGTTCGTCTTCTTGGTAAATCTCATCAACAAGATGAAATTGCATTAAATCAAGCATTTCTGCTGGATTGGTCAAAACATCGTTGAAACCGGCTTGGTCAAAACTTTCAAAATCCGCGAACGCCTGGTCATTGGGCGCAAAGACAGTCAGGTTCGCGTTGGCCAATAACTCGACCAGTTCAGATCGCTCTGCGAATTGCAAAAAGGTTGTAAACGTACCCATAGCGATCAGCTCATCGACAATGGTCCCCGCATACGGTTCAGGCATGCATTGCCCTTGAAGACAAATCTCACCGAGGTCAGCGCAGTCCGCAGGGCCTGATGGACAAAGCTCCGGTGGCACCAAGATCTCATCGATGGCATGGATAAAGCCGTTGTCCGCAGCAATATCAATATCCTCGAGCAACAGCCTGTTGGCGAAGACAGAGTTACCCCGATTATAAAATTGGATGAACCGGCCGTCTTGGGTCAAAACAGTCTCTTCATCAATGAGTTGCTGACTTGGTCTTGACCCATCGATGATGTGATACAGTAGCAGAGCTCTTAGGGCCTCAGGATTCGAGGTCAGCTCTGCCAAGATACCTGGATTGGCATCTTCCAAAGCATTGAAGGCAACCTCCGTCGGCGCGATGAGCGTCCTGGTTTCTTCTCGTTCAAGAATTTCATCCAAACCAGCGACTCGAATCGCATGTAGCAAGGTGCGGTATTTCGCTGTTTGCTGAACCAGGCGGTCCATAATTGTGGTGGGCTGCCGGCACGGTCCATCACGAACCGTAAGCAAGAAATGCCCACTTTCCCCGACAACACGATTTCGACGACTGCATCCATCCACGATGATGAAGTACTCTTCGCCGGACACTACATCGAGTTCGACAGCAGAGTGCACACCACCCGCGAAGGCAGAGTCATCGTTACAGATAAGTTCCGAGGTTCCATCATCGCAATCACCCCGTATATGAATGACCGTGTCATAATCAGAATCTCGTGTCAGAAAACACACGGTTCCGTCCATTTCAGGGACAAAACGGAACACAGATTCGGGACTATTTACCTCACCGCAATGCTCAGAACACAGGGTTTCCATCGAACCAACGCCATCATTTGTTCGACCGATGAAACGACCGAAACCTGGAAGTTGATTGGGCTGGTCACATGCTCCAGCCTCGACAACACTGGGTAGCTGAAGAACCCCCGCGATGTCATTAATTCGACCATTTTCAGCGACCAAATCTGTTTGAAGTACCTGTACACCATTGAGCTGAATGCCTTGAGGGCCTGCATCAATTTCGATGGGCATACCGGCAAGGGAAACAACCCGGTCAAGACCGTATAGGTCATGAGCCGTTACATCCGAAGGAACGAGGTGATATTCGACCAATTGACGTATCGCTGCACCGTCCTGCATCAACGCCTCAAAGGCATCGGGTGTCTCGGCTTCGATGGCCGCAAAAATATCATCGCTTGGAGCAAAGACCGTAAAAGGACCCTCATTGGTTAGCCTATCAGTCAACCCAGCGAGGCCGATAAGCTGAACAAATCTTTGATAATTACCCGTATTGGTCATTTCGGCGATGAGATTCTGCACAGGTGGAGGGTCTTGACAGAAGCCATTGCGACAAACGAGGGGTGCTGTGCATGCCTCATCATTGAGACATGGATCCATCGGAGAGAACAGTCTCGGTACGACGTGCACAATCCCGTTATTCGCAGACAGGTTACCTCGCTGAACAGTCACTCCATCGACCTGAACCTCATCCCGAATCTGATCAATGAGCACGCTTTGACCGTTCTCAGTCTCCCACGATTCAAGGGTTACCAATTGCTCCAATGTTCTCTGTTCCGGCAGGGTATGATGCTGAATCACGAGACGCAGCCGTTGGTCGTCGCCGAGCAATGCCTCGGAAGCACCATCTTCCAGCACATCCAGTCGGTCCCAAGCAGCCTCTGTGGCGGCAAACACCGTCAAATCAGCCCCCGGCGCTCCGTAGCGGTCGTACTCTTCCAGAATATCGAGGGCAATCAAGAATGAGTCAAAGCCAACGAGACCTTCCATGATGTCGATCATTGAAAGCGGCGTTTGACATGCACCATTGGAGACGGACACGACGAAGTCGCCGGTTGAATCATTGGGGCCATCGACAACGACGAAATATTGGCTCCCAGCTTCAAGATTAAGGGTCAATTGGCTCTGATTTAATACACCTGTAAGAACATCATCGTTACTCCCAATCACGGATGCCTCATCGTCGCAGCTTGTTCGTACGGTCAGCCTGGTGTTAAAAGCCGACCCAAGTGTGCTGAAACAGACCTGACCATCCTGCTGAGGTGTGTAGGAGTAAAAGCCGGGTCCTCGGACGGTCGTGCCCGCGACGACTTGATCGACCAGCATGGGTCCCGGCTCGATGCAATCAGGTGGCTCTTGTGCCTCGGGCGGCTGAATGACCGCGTTCACAACGTGAATGAGGCCATTGTGAGCATAGACATCACGCTCAGTCACAACAGCCCCCGAAATCAGAATCGAACCGTCGTTCTGGGTCGTCACGGGCATCAGTCGCCCACTTTGCACCGCCAAAAATTCTGCTGCGATAATAGCGTCCGTGTCAAATTCACCGGTGACGAGGTGATGCTGGATTAACTCACGAGCCCACTCTGGGTTGGAAAGCACCGCCTCCAATGTCCCCGGCGACGCAGCTTCCGCCGCAGCAAATGCAGCATCGGTCGGCGCAAATACGGTCAACAGGTTTTGCCAGTTTTCCTCGTCCAAGGCCGACGCCAGGTCCGCGGCTGTTGCCGCCTGCAAGAGCGTTGTGAAACGACCATCTGCTTCCAACCATTCAAGAAGTGTGAGATCCCGTTCTCTGATAATCACACCACTGATGGCATGGACGAGGCCATTGCCCCCATCAATGTCCGCATCGACGATGGATTCGCCAGCCACCTGTAGGCCGCCCTCCCCTTGGGTAAACGGCAGGCTGACATTATTAAAATTGACCGCACTCGCCTGCATAGAAATGGTGTCCGCAGACAATTGACCGTCGACGAGATGAGTCATCACGAATGCTTCCTTCGCGATGCGATTAAGGCCTTCGACAAAACCTGGCTGCTGAGCACTGAGTTCATCGAAAGCCTCATTCGTTGGTGCAAACACAGTGAACGGACCCACTTCGTTTAACTCAGTATCGAACTCAGTGTCCAAAATCATCTGTGTGAATATTGAGAATCTTGGGTCTGCTCTGAGAACCTGCATCACGTTCTCAGGCCGTGGCGCGTCATCCTGACTGAGCACACCATCGAGGATATGAATGTATCCGTTGGCCCCTTCTATGTCGGCTGTGCTCACCGAGGTTCCATTGATGAACGTCGCAGCACCGTCAATTGTAACTGCAACAGATGCACCACTTTGCATCGGGAGCTGCAGACGGCCGCGAACCCCTTCACTATCGAGGACGCCGCGATGAATGTGGTAATTAAGTACGGCTGTTAGGGCCACCGGATCGGCCAACAGCATATCGAGGCCTGGCACCGCCGCAAACGCTGCATTGTTTGGCGCAAAAACAGTGTATCGCCCGGGTCCATCGATAATTTGGTCAAGGCCTGTGGCTTCCGCGGCCGCAACAAAACTCGACAGGTCTGCTCGCTCACGTGCGACCTCCATAAGGTTGGGTCCAAGCATCTGCCCCCCTGCACCACCCATGCCGCCTGCGCCACCCATGCCGCCTGCGCCACCCATGCCGCCTGCACCACCCATGCCGCCTGCACCACCCATGCCGCCTGCACCACCCATGCCGCCAGCACCACCCATGCCGCCCACATCGGACGTCGCATCGTGAGGCATTGCACTGTCTTGCCTGCCACTGTCTTGGCTTGAACCTGTATCAGCGCCTTGATCTAGACTGCCCCCGTCGACCAAGCCGTCGGGTTCCTGAGACGAGCTATCGTAACCGCCGTCTGCCATAGCATCGGGGCCGTCTGGATTGCTACCACAGCCAACAAGGCAAACGGCAAACAGGACTCGGACGAACGCCAAGAAATATTGTCGATTTCCATCCATGCGATTTAGCTCCCCACTCGTACCAAATATCAGTGACCTATGTGACACGTTATTCGTGTCTCCAGAGTCACGCAAGCTTCGCTGTGTCTTCGGGCGGGAAGCTTCAGCTTATCAGTGACTTTCTTTTTTTGATGAATAGCCACAGGCAAGTGCCGTCAGGAGGGTTGTCAGTGTCGCTCATTAGGGCGGCACGAAAATTTTTGGAAGGATTAAAACATGGCTTTTTCACCACTCGT
>JAYZEG010000049.1:0-61933 GCA_036337435.1 Myxococcota bacterium | reverse complement strand
CAGCTGAGACTGGCTTTGATATGTCGAACGGCATCATCACCGGCTACTTGACCATCGACTCATTGGTCTCGCTCGTCACAAGCATCGTTGAGCTTTGTGAATCGCCAGAGGCACCGAGCTTCTGCGCACAGGCTGGCATGTTTCTTGGCGGCGACCCGCGCATGACTGTACAGACCATCATTCTGCCCATCTTACGCGGTGCAGACTCACTGGTCACAGAAACCAGTGTTGAAGGTGACTGTGGTTCTGACGAGTGCAACGCTGTCAGCGTATGCCTGCTTGTCGAAGGCACTGCAACAACACTGTCTGGCATCACTGGGCAATAAATATCGCACCATAGCGAGTCGAAAGGCCGGTCTCTGACCGGCCTTTTTTTATGGGGTCAACACGACAGCCAAACGCTGCTCACCGTGAGCCTCGGTAATGTCATCTTTTCTCTGCCTCCTATTCTGCCTTTACTGCATTGGCAGAGCGTGACGAGCCTGGTAAGGCGGCCGTCTAAATGGCCCGTAAATCATCCATGGACACACGACCCTTGGCATCATCATCGACCAACTCCAGATGGATACGCTTACCGGTCCATTGTCTAAGGTCCAGGTTAATGCGCTGCATGCGACCCGCTCTGGTCCGCGGGATCGCTCTCGAAAAGATGGTTTTGCCGTCATGAACAACGTTCAAGCGCCCCCTCCCTCGGCTGGATCCCAGTAGGGCACTCAGACCCGCGGTTTTTAGCTCGAAAATCGCTGAACGGAGCGTCCCAGTCCCTTTATGACTGGACTGCACTAGATACCTACCTTGCTTTCCGGATTGCCTGTGCGCCCCAACAAAGGGGCGCCCAAACGCCTTATCTGCTTGCCAACCAATCCCCTGCTCATCTTCGAAGTTCGCGCTCAGTCCGTCGACCAGTTCCCTCGGCTCGTAATCGTGCCGAAACCAAAGTGACTCTGGGCGTACAAGGAACCCTGTTTTGGCCCGGAGCGTCGTCGATGAGGCGTAGTCCAGTTTCCGACCCAGATAATAATGGGAACTGAGCCCTGGAACTTGTGTTCGATCACTGGTGAGAACGGTGTTCCAATATCCACTCGCTAGGCGCGTCCGTAAATCCTTAACGCCCCCCATGAAATTCACGTCGGTAATCCCCATTTGATGGAGATGCATTTCGCCATTCAATTTGTAAGCAAGCATTGGATGCCCGGGAATAAATACGGGCCCCTCGGTTGCCCTGAGTGTGTGTTTTAGCTGGTTTGCTGCCTCGTACTCATGGGGGGCGGGAATCTGAGCGATGGGGTTATAGAGTAGGGCTATCATTTGAATGATGACAGCGAGATGCACTGGCACGGTGAACGAGGCGTTACGACTCTCTCCGGACTCATAGAGATCCCTGAGAGCGAGAGGGATGAGACACGATGCGAAAAGTGTCAGGGGCATGAAGCAATTACTATAAGCCCATTGAGTACTGTGGTTGAGTGCACTCGCTCCTGCGCCAGCGATAAACATGAGCAAGAAAAAGCCCGGTGTTTTGATGTCAGTTAGGACGCGGTTTTTAATGCGATAGGCAAAACAGCATACGGCGAGAGCCGCCGGAGGAATCAGAATCGCCCATCTTGGCGACTCGTACCAGAGTTCTCGATAATACATGTGTGGCACATAATCGAGCGTCTGGGCCCGAAAGATAAACGCATAAGTCCAGTGGGCTGCGAGCAAAAGCGTTAGTCCAATCACCGGAACTCGATAACCAAACCACAGCAACGGTAGAATCAGGAGTAATGGAGCGAGAAAAAGAACATCTCGCCAGTATTCCAACAGAATATTCTTCCAGTAAAAGAGATGCCCCTGATGGCCCTCGAAAATATAGGTCCAGAACCAACCGTCGGTCGCCTGATTAATCCACCAAACGGCCAAACTTGAAACTCCGAAGGTCACGCTCCCAAAAAGCAAAGCTTGGCGCCAATCTCGCCAGAGGAGGTATAGGATCAATGGTGGAACAAAAACACTCGACGTCTGCTTGGTTAGGAACGCAGCGACAAAGACCAATGCCGCGCCGATCATCCATTTCCATGAATGAGCCACGTAGACCAGTGCACAACCAGATAACACCAGAGCGATGTAAAGAGAATCTGGCCGAGCTACGTCGTAGAAAGCACCATTCGTGCGAAACAGTGATGCGTAAACCCCAACAGCTAAAAGACCATAGACAGCAGACGATTCGCGTCGAACCAGCCAAAACAAGAGGCCCATCGTCCAAAAGGTCGCCATGATTGAGATCAACCGACCCAAAAATAGGCTTGGCTCTCCGACAAACCAGCTTACGCCCGCCAGAACAGCCGGATAACCAGGCGTGTAAAAGAATGGAACGAATTGCGATGATGGTGCCGCATAAATGGGCTGCCCATTGGCGAGTTGCACCGCATGACTCACCATGCCGCCCTCCATCCACTCAACTTCGAGTGGGAATCCAAGGCGAGAAAATGCGACGTATGCAAACGAAAGGATGTATAAACATCCAAAAAATGCAGAGAACCGCAAACACCATTTAGAAAAAGTCGCCAAGCGCGTTCCTTTTTGCATCCTGCAACAGTATAGATCGTGTCAGGCCAAAAATAATACATAAGGCATCGATAAGATAAACCTGTGACCGCATTACCTAACGCACTATTTTATGGGCTGTTCCTCGCTGCAGTAACCCTTGGAACAGCCGAAGCGATGTACCTCGCGATCGTCGCAGATGCAAGCGTGGATGGTTTTGACCGAATGCTTGCTGCACTTTACGTGATTAGTCCATTCATTCTCTTTGGCTTATTCATGGCCACGACGGTGACATCATTGGTTGAAGTTTGGCGTCGTACGAGGCGCGTGACATTGAGCAATGAAACACGAATTCGGTGGCGTACAGACGCATTGTCTGCGTTTCTGGTCACCAGCGCGGTCACTGTTGGACTCTTCGTACTGACCCGACTCTTTCTTAAAAATGACAGCGACCGAACACACGTCGGTGGTGTTTTGGCTCTGCTGACCCCCCTAATGGTCGTCATCGCACTTTATGCTTGGGCGATTGCTCGCGTTCAAATGGCAAGGCTCGAAGACAAATTTGGCCAAAGCTTATCAATTGGGTTAAGCCTCGCCATCTTAGCCGGGGCCATCTCCATCCCAACCGTGTTGATCATGAGTGACTCGGCCCTAAGTGAATTCCTTGGAGAGTGGAGTGCAGCCTTTTTAATCGCCTACCCCCTTCTGGCTATTCTCATAACGACAGTGTTGCACCAATGGACCGGGATGAGTGCTACCCACGCGCCAACTCGACGTTGGGTCATTATCAGTGCCATCGTGGGTGCTGCCGGCACAGTCGATCTGGTATTCAACCTGGACGATACGCCAGACGTCAAGCGAGCCTTGCTGACCAAAAGTCTTGTCTTCAATCCCATTATCGTGACGGCTCAACCCTTATTCGATCGAGATGGAGACGGCTATGCAGGCCTACTGGGAGGCGGAGACTGCAACGACAGCGATCCCGAGATACATCCGGGGGCCAACGAAATTCCTCGGAACGGAATCGATGACGATTGCTATGGAGGTGACAGTCCAGGGAAATCTCGCCCGGCCATCGTCCTGCCCGAACGGCTTGAACCCGCTGCAACCCGGGGTCTCATTGAACGGCCAAACATCATACTCATTACAATGGATACGGTCAGAGCCGACCACTTGGGCTATCAGGGTTACGAACGCCCAACATCTCCAGTTTTGGACAAACTTGCCAATGGCGGACTTCGGTTTCGTTGGGCCTTTGCCCAAGGTCCTCAAACTCGCTTATCGGTTCCGAGTATGTTTACCGGCCTTTATTATTCCGAGCTTAACCGAACCCCGGACACGTGGGCAAAGCTTCATGGCTCTAATGTGATGCTGGCGGAACGATTAAAGGAGGCCGGCTATGTAACCGCCGGGATTCCGTCCCACCGTTTCTTCCTGCCCCATTATGGTTTAAATCAAGGATTTGAACAGTGGGATTTGTCCATTGTGAATGAGTTTCAGGCAAAGGTAGCCTATAGAAAAACGGGGCATTTGGTCTCAAACAAAGCCATCAAATGGCTTCGAAACTATGATTCCGAAGGGCGTCCCTTCTTTCTCTGGCTCCATTATTTTGACCCCCATTTTGCCTACCTCCCTCATGCCGAGTTCAACTTCGGCGACACGCCTTTTGATCGCTACGATGGGGAAATTAAATATACAGACAAGCAAATCGGTCGGCTTTTAGACGCACTCAATCAATCCGAAATGGGATCGAGCACATACGTCATCGTACATTCGGACCATGGCGAGGGATTTGGAACCCATGGTTATCAGTATCACGGCCAACAACTTTTCAATGACCAAGTCCACGTCCCATTGTTGATTTCGGGCCCTGGCCTGAAGCCTCGTCAAGTCGATACACCGGTTTCCTTGATTGACATTGTCCCGACGATTTTAGACCTCGCTGGGATCCCGAAGCCGAGCGAACTGAGCGGTGCCTCCCTCATTGGTTATGGGACGTCAGACATCGCACCGCCCAAGGCTCCTGTTTATGTGGAAATGCTCAAGGATGCGACCCATTCGGAGCGTCGAGTCATGATCGACTGGCCGTGGAAATTGCACTACAGCATCACCTTCAACGAATACAGACTCTATGACCTTTCGCAGGATCCGAATGAGGACCGAGACGTAATGGCTCAACACCCCATCGTCTTCGACCGCCTGCAAAAGCAACTTAGACAATGGATGGCAGATGATGTTCGGCCAGTAAAAGCCAGTCGAGAAGACCCTGGTTTGGCTGGCAATAGCGATTAGCATTCAACGTCATCTGTGAAGCACAGGATAATCAGTTTGAAAGGTATCCCTTTGCCTATGTTTACCATCAGTGAAATTGAACATCAGTATGGCGACCGAGTTCACATTCTCGATGACCCGTTCCTGACGACACAGCTCGCCCGTCTATGTACAGACGAGGTTACTCAACCCGAGTTTAATCAATTAATTTCAACACTTTATACAAGCTTAATCCGAACGGTCATCAATACTGTTTATCCATTGGAAAGCGTTGAAATGAAAACACGCATGCATGCAGTGACACCACGCGGCGTGTTTCGTGGCGACGTTGTTGACCGAAATACGGCCTCAGTCGTGGTAGACATCGCCAGAGCTGGCATATTACCGAGCCAAATTTGCTTTGATACGCTCAACGGCATTCTCAACCCTGACGTCGTGCGGCAAGACCATTTGATCATGGCGAGAACCGTCGATGGAGATGACCAAGTGACCGGCGCTGCCATCACCGGTAAGAAGATCGGAGGGACGGTCGACGACCGCATGGTTCTCTTCCCCGATCCAATGGGGGCCACCGGCAACAGTCTGGCCACGGCGATGGACAGTTATAACAGTGGAGATATCGGGATTCCCAGGCAGCTTGTTGCCCTCAATCTGATCATCACACCGGAGTACATTCGGACGCTCACGGAGCGATTTGATAATGTCAAAATCTTTGCCATCAGAGTCGATCGAGGGATGTCTCCAAATGATGTCCTGAACGCCGTCCCTGGTGCTCATTGGGAACGAGAAAGTGGCCTAAACGACAAACAGTACATCGTGCCCGGAGGCGGTGGATTTGGCGAACTCATGAACAACAGTTGGGTTTAAGGAGAAGAAATGCCCTTTTATAAGGAAAAAGACATCGAGGTTCTGATTGATTCCGATACCCTACAGAACCGTATTGCAGACCTCGGTCGGAGGATCACAGCAGACTATAATGATGGCAGGCCTTTGGTTCTCGTCGGCGTCCTAAAAGGGAGTTTCCTCTTCCTCGCTGACCTCTGCCGACAAATCGATCTACCTGTCGAAGTGGACTTTCTCGGATTGTCTAGCTACGGCGATGAGCAGGAAAGTTCGGGCGTCGTACAAGTTACACAGGATCTTTCCCGTTCAGTGGAGGACAAACATGTCATTGTCGTCGAAGACATCGTCGATACCGGTTTGACCATGTCTTATTTACAGAAAAATCTAGCCACAAGAAAACCGGCGTCGGTTCGGATTGCATCGCTGCTCCATAAGCCAGCTCGTTCAAAAATTGAAATTAAGATCGACTATCTCGGCTTCGAAATCCCCGATCGGTTTGTGGTCGGCTATGGCCTTGACTATAAGAACAAACTGCGGAATTTGCCCTTTATCGGCGTCAATGTCAGTGGTGGCGAACCTTTCTAAGCCGGACCGGCCGACCTTTCCATGAACGTTTGAGCGGCTTTGAATGCCTGTTGGGCCGCGGCATCATTCCCATTGCGAACGAAAAGCCCTGCTAAATTAAGCCAGAATGATGGATCGCGATTGCCGAGCTTTGCCGAGCGTTCGTACCATTTGACCGCAGACTGATCATCGCCTGATAATTCAGCAACCTGACCGAGGGCTGTCACAAATGGTAAGGACTGTCCCACGTCGGGCAACGCAACGAGAATTTCATTCAGTAGCCTCCATGATTGCTGCAGCTCCCCCTGCCCTGCCATCTGTTGGGCAATCTGTATCGCTGTCGCGATTTGCGTCGGCCGTCGTTTCACGTATTCCAACGTCCATTTTGGTAAATCTGAAAACCGACGCAGTGCTGCGGCTAACTCAACAAGCCGAGCATAGATGATATGCCACTCTTCGAAGTCCTCAGGAATTCGGCCGATCACCCCGATATAGCCATCGTAGCTCTGCTGGGCGTCCTCCAGATAAAAATCGATATCTGCAATAAATTTCGCGGCTCGCCACTCTTGAATGCTGCGGTCCCGCATCCCGATCAGTCCATAACCGGAGACAGTGATGCTCCGCGCCTTTTCGAAAAGAGCCCGAGCTGCCACATATTCCTCGCGACCCATCTCAACAAGCGCGGCTTGAAAAGCGACATCTGGGTTGTCGGGGAACAGCTCTCTGCCGCGATAGGCAGCATCCGATCCTTCTTCGACTTGACCCAGTCTCAAAAGTCCCCGAACTAAGCCAACATAGCTGTACGCAACTGTAACGTTGCGAATCGCGACACCATAACGACTCGGGTCTCGTTGATAGTACTGAGTCACACGCCGAAAACCATCAACCGCCTCCTGTATGCGGCCAGCCACCCAATGCTGTGAACCGAGATAAAACCAGGTCAAGAGGTCGTCAGGCACAGTCTCAAGCCGTGCTTCCAAGAGTTCAATGTTCCGAGTGTCCTTATCTTTTTCGGCCATCACGTCGGGATCAGCACCATAGTGGTCGAATTCGATATCCAATCGGTAATCAGTCGTGACGTCAGCTCGATCACGAGCCACTTCCTCATGGACGCGGCCTTCGAAACGCATATCAGGCCAGTTTCTGAACAAACGGCCGCTGAAGCCATCTCCGATAAAATCACCATCTCGAGTATAATTATTAATACGAACACAGATAACGCGTCGTTCCTCGTCCGTGTGATATTCTTGCAAAACAGCACGCAATGACGTCTTAGACGATTCTGTAAGACGCTCGTCAGCATCGAGGATCAGAATCCAATCACTCGTTGCGTGCTCAACGCTCACATTACGCGCCTCACTAAAATCCCCTGTCCATGGGAAAAACTCGACCCGTGCACCCGCCTTTTTAGACAAGGCTACAGTATCATCCGTGGAGCCTGTATCCACGACGACCACCTCGTCCGCCACGGATGCCACCGACTCAATGGCTCCAACGATAAATTCAGCTTCATCTTTAACAATCATACAGACGGCTAAGCTGGGCATCGGCATTGTATGCGCCAATTCAAGCCCAGCTTGAACCGCCAATGAGTGCTCCTTCGGTGCAGCGACGTCATGCTGTCTATTTGCCTGGATTTGCCTTAAGCTTCCCGCTGCATTTGGATAATCAGGGTCCAGAGTCAGAACATACTTCAGGAGCTGCTCAGACAACGACAAGTGACCGATATGACAGAGAGAAGCCGCGTATAAGTTCGCAAGGTGAACAAGTCTCGGATAACGCGGAAAGTACTTGGCACCGAGCGCGATCACGTCTGCGTGCCGTTCAAGCTGGAATAAGCCCAAACCTTGATGACAAATCAGCGTGGTGCTCTCCGGGTCAAGGGTGCGGGCCGCATCTAACAACCTATGCGCTACGAGCGGATCGGTTTCGGCCAAAGCCAGACTTTTGAGGTATTCGGCAGATTGCGTATCACGAACGGTTGCAACTGATATCTTCATGGGTGGAGCATGCCACGGTTCTTTTCTGTCGTCGAGACATCCATAACCGACCTTTGCTCAATCACAGGTCTTTTCTGATGCACAACCTTGAGGTAATATCCCGCACTATCGGTCTATAGGGGTCTTCCGCTTGTTTCAGCCATGTCTCTTTGGTGATTATATCGTCGTAGACAGAATCGCCGTCGGCGGAATGGCAGAGATCTTTAAGGCAAGGCGAATCGACGCTGAGACAGAGGATTGGGTCGTTTTAAAGAGACTCTTACCCCACCTCGCCAAAGACCACCAAATGGTCCAAATGTTTATGCATGAAGCTGAAATAGCATCACGGATCAAACACCCAAATATCGTGCCTGCACTCGATTGGGGGCAAATCGATTCAGATTGCTATCTGACGCAAAGTTTTGTCCAAGGGGTTGACCTGCAAACGGTCCTGAAGGTGATAAAGCGAAATGTGAGTCAGCTATCACTTCAGCACTTCGTCTACATTTTTAAGAGTGTTTGTGCAGGCCTCAATGCATGTCACACGCTCGCCGACCGCAACGGTGACCCCTTGAACCTCGTTCACCGAGATGTGACACCCGAAAACATTCTGCTTTGCTTCGACGGACGGATACTCCTGACTGATTTTGGGATCGCGTCCAGCCGATTGATTCAACCGACGACGAAGCATGGAGCGCCAAAAGGCAAAACGCGTTATCTGTCACCAGAACAGGCACGGCTCGAGACGCTAGACGGCCGGTCTGACCTCTATTCCCTAGCGGCGGTCATGTACGAGGTTATCAATGGAGAGCCTCTCTTCGATGGGCCAAACCAATTTGTTATCCTGGATGCCATTCGAAAAGGGGTCGGTCTACCGGTCTCGCAAACGCTACATACTGATTTTCCGCCTCGGCTTGTCAGCTTGATTGCCGGGGCACTCGCCTATGACCCTGCTGACCGGCCGGCGAATGCAGCAGAGCTTATGAACGCCCTGGGGCAATTTAGCAATACAGCGGAAGACCTGATTAAAGCCGATTTAGCCCTCTGGCTTCAAAGCCAATTCAGTCAGAAGATCATGGATGCTGAAGAGCTCAATGAACGGCACATCCGGCTTGATATTCTGGACGGCGAGATTATCGAACATGCGCCTCCGAGAACCGACAAAACAGGCACCTTCAGCACCGAGATTGCATCAATTGGTCAGTCCCGATTGAAGACAAGCATCAGTCACATTCAACAGAGCGACTCATCCGGCCACCCGCTGACAGTGGAGACTCGTGCAGCCGTCTTAGCTGGCTCTCCGCTTTTAGAATCAACCAGCACACCAACGCCCGGAGAGACACTCGACGTCAGCCATCCATTTACACAAATCACGGATGCGTCCGAACAGGCCCCTATCGAGACACAGAACAAAAACCCCCTGATTCATTTGATGCTTCTCGTTATCTTAGCGAGCCTCGGCGCTGCAATGGCGAGTCTCGTGGTCAACTATCTGAAAGACCAGGATACCGGACTTATGTTGGTCCAAACTGTACCGTCCCAGGACCTCTCAATAAGCTTGAATGGCAAAGTCGTAGCCGACCGATCCCCACTGGCTATTAAGCACCTCTCGCCAGGTGAATACACCGTTGAACTCAAAGATTCAGAGGGTCGACGGGAGCTTTTTAAAAGTACTGTCACCGCGGGACAGGTCGCGCGTTTTTCGGGCTCCCTAGGACCAAACGCCGCAAATCAAGCTGGCCTGATCATTGAACCTATACCGAGCGATGCTTTGGTTAGGATCGACAACAAAAGCGTCGGGGGTGATCAGCCTTTTTCTACGTCTATCGGCCAAACCCATTCGCTTGAAGTCTCTAAACCAGGCTACCTGCCGGCCCGTAGAAACCTCAAAATAAAGCGCGGTGGACAGCGTGTCATCAAAGTTCGCCTCAAACCGATTGAGGGCACTCTTTTCGTCGATTCAACCCCAAACGGTACGGTCTATATCAACGGCCATCGTCGGGGCCGAACTCCACTACAGTTGAACGCTGTGGACGTCAATGAGAGGTGGACCGTAAAAATTGAGGCTCCGAATCGAAAACCGTATCAAAAGACTGTGACATTTGGTTCGACCCAAACGCTCCAAATCGACGAGGTCTTAGCCCCATTGGACTAATCTTGGCGGCTCACTGACAACTTTTCAGGATTTAATCGGACGAGTGCTCGATCCCGTTGGCGAGACTTGTACAGGTCGTGGCGGCTCGCGCCTTGGTTGTTTCGAACATGGGTTTCGCGATCAACGACCTGAAATTCCACGAGGACGAACACAACCCGCCCGTTTTGAGCGATTGCATCTGCTGCGATGCTTGCATGTCCGTCCTCAAGCCTTAGGGGCATATCGACAACAAAGTTGATGTCTCGATAATCAGTCGCTGTAAACTGGTTTATCCTGTGAGCCTCGTCAGCTTGATTGGTCGCTCCAATCGTTTGTAAGAGCGGACGGATCTGTCTGAGTCGATGATCGCCATCTAAAGTCGCCTCAAAATCTATGAGGTCATTACGCGATTCGCCAGGTACGACATAGTTGTAGGGGATTAAATGCTTGCCCATATAGACCAAGACATCCAGGACGTCGCTCAACTCTTCGGTCACAATTCTAAAGCGTTGACGGTCGTGAACTTGCGCCGCTTGAGAGTCACGGCGGCATAGTAATTTGGTGATGATAGCGTGCTCCGCCTTACGACTTCCTGCGAGCTCGACAACTCGAATGCCTCGTGCCTTCATTTGGTCGAAGGCATCAAACACGCGCCGTTCGACCTGGTGGAATAGCTCCCTAATTGGCATGGGAAGTTGATAGAGTAATTCGCGACCGGCTGCATGATGAATGATGTGCATAACCTTTAGAATCATGCACGCATCAGATCGTAATGCGCCTCCACGGCTGGCCAGCAAGAACAGCTCGCGAACATCATGCGGGTGACTGATTTCATCTGCCAGGCGTCGTTCAAAATTTGCCAGCACATAGTCAACAGCCTGTTCATGAATTCGATTCAGGCGAGCCACGTCAACGGGCTGACTGATGTCGAGACCCTGTCGGTCCAACAATTGATCAACATGCGCCAAGTCCCGCAGAGCCAAGCGACGCCAATCAACGACAGAATGACCTTCCAACATAAGCCTGAGCTGTTCGATATCTTGAAGGCCAAACGGAGACCCGGTCTGGCCTCTCTCGCTTTGATTCTGCTCTGTCACATTAGCCCCCGATACTTCGCCCCACGCCGAGTGCTGTTAACTATACAGAATCAATATATATTTCAAGTGTTTTGAAAAAGAGACTTGCGACGTTAACGTCGTCGCGCGAGAGAAATTATTCGCGAGGTGCTTTCTCGATCGCCAACGTACCCAGAACAAGAGCCCCTGCGGCAGCAAGTACAGCGAGATTCCCAAGAATGATGGCCGCTTTGCCGCCGGCAAGGGTTGCTGTTAAAACCCCTGAGCTAGCAAAGAGTGCAAGAACTTTCATATATCCCCCGACAAGTGCGTTCATGTAACGAGAATTCTTACATGTAGGACATAGCTTGTCAATACTATTGAGAATTCGGCATTGTGGCGTCATGAACTACCAACACCGCACCGCCAAATTGAGTAACGGAACGACGCTCGTTACCATTCATCGCCCCGAAGCTGCGACCAGCACAATTTCTGCACATCTCAGGGTCGGCTCTCGTTTTGAGACAAGAAAACAGCGAGGCCTAAGCCATTTCTTAGAGCATATGGTCTTTCAGGGATGCGAACTGTACCCGACGCCGAGGGCTGTCAATATCGCCGCAGAGTTTATGGGCAGCACACTGGATGCAGCCACAGCAAGGGACTACACACAATTCGAGCACCAGGTCGCTAATGATGCCCTGAATGAGAGCGCTGAGCTGCTCGCCAGTCTTCTACGGACACCTGTTTTCGGCAACTTGGAATCCGAACGGTCTATTATTTTAGAAGAAGCAATGGACGAATTTTCCGCAGATGGCCGCCGCATCGATCCCGACACGCTCACCAAACAGGCCCTCTGGGGGAAATCAGGATTGGGCCAACCCATTATTGGAGATCTTGAGACCATACAAGGCTTTACTCGGACAGACCTCGAACGTTTTCACAAGCAACATTACTGCGGGCAGAATCTCGTCTTGAGTATCGCCAGTCCGTTTAGTCACCAAGAAATGACAGCCACAGCCAAGCCGTTCGAAAAAATTCCAGTCGGCACTCGAAGTCATTTCAAACCCGTATCGAAAGTCTTTGTTCGACCAAAGGTCATGCTGATTCCAGAACAGCGGTCCCAATGCGATTGCCGGCTCATCTTCCCGACCGCCGGGCGACGCATTGAAAACAACCGTCGCTTCATCATGCTCCGTCGTGCCCTCGACGATGGACTCGCGAGCCGAATGCAGGAACGGTTGGGCAATGAACTCGGTCTGGCATACGACCAATGGGCCTACTGGGAGTCCTATCCCGACACGGGCGCTTTCGAATTGGCTGCTGTCGTCTCTCCGGACAAAGTGCCGGTGTTTTTTTCGGAGATCTGGCGGTTACTTAAAACTCTCATTGATGACCCACCAACGGGAAAAGAGCTAGACCGTCTTCGATTCCGCGTTCGCTGGGGACTCCAATCAGCGATTGAAAGTGCAAGTGGGCTTATCGCGTTACACGCCTTCCCAAACCTTTACGATGAAACGGATGAAGCGATTGCCGAGCGTCTGACGTGTCTAAATTCAATTACCGCTGAAGATTTGTCGCGCGCGGCCGCGAGTTTATTGTCGAAACCTTTCATCGCGTCCGTGATGGGTCCCTGCGAGGGTCTGTCCGCACGAAAAATACGACACGCGATCGAGAATGCAAAAGCTTGATTCACTCCCGAGGTGTCTAGGGGCCTAAGCCAACCCAAATCGAACCATTTTCACGTGCCTCTTTTTTGAAAATGGGCACATCTTCCTTGAGGCGATCAATGAGCCTTTGGCACGCCTCAAAAGCCACTTTCCGATGCGGGGCAACGACGGCAATGGCCACTGCAACTTCGCCGAGAGTAAGGTGGCCTAAACGATGTCGCAGGGCGATCCTACACGTGGGGAAACTGGCCTCTACTTCAATAAGCAGTTCAGTAAATACTGCTTCTGCCATTGGACCATAAGCCTCGTAATCTAAATGAAGAACTTGATGCGCGCCGGTGTGATTTCTAATACGACCCTCAAATGTAACCACAGCCCCGCAATCGAAACCGTAAACAGAATCAATAAGCTGATTCGCTGAAATTGGCTCATCGGTCAGAAACGGGTCTGCGTGCCCTCCAGACACAGGGGGAATGAGGGCGACAACGTCCCCGGGCCCGAGGGGATGCTCATAATCATCGATGAACGCTTCGTTCAAGGCGATTCGGACATAAGGCATATACGGCAGAAGCGCAGGGTAATCGGATTTTAACGATGCTATTAACGAATTGACAGTCGTCCCCGCCACAACCTCTTGTTCGAGGCACCGCGCCCCGAGCACCTCTCGCAGGACAGCGAAGACCAGAACCTCAATCCGGACCGTGTCTACCATATCTTCGACTCCTACGACGCTGGGCCCGCTAAACTGATTTGACGTCGGGCCTCGTAGTAGGCCACCGCCGTGCACTGAGCTAGATTCAAACTTCGAACATTGTCATTATCCATGGGAATACGAACCTGCTGTTCAGGCCAGCGATTCAAAATGGCTTTCGGTAAACCTTTCGTCTCACTCCCGAGAACTAAAAAATCCCCCATCCGATAATCGGCATCGTAGAAAGACCGTGTTGCGGTCTTTGTAAAGAGCCACGGGCGTCCACCACTTGTCAGGACAGACTCCCAGTCAGGAGTGACGGACACGTCGATCCAAGGCCAATAATCTAAGCCTGCCCGCTTGACATACTTATCCTCCAAGCTGAATCCGAGGGGTTCGATCAAAGTAAGCGGCGTATTTGTCGCCGCACAAAGCCGCCCAATGCTGCCGGTATTTTGCGGAATCAAGGGATTAACCAACACAATTCTCATGGCGACCCTTTGGTTAACTGGCCCGCCAATATTGTCTTGGTATGGGTCTTCCCCGGTACAAATGTGCGCCAATAGCCGTCGCCACCTAATCCGAATGCAACGTTGATAACTGGCTCAAAAGTGGCCAATTTGATTTGCGACCAGCGCGCTTTGCCCTCTTTCAAAAACAGAGTAACGTGACGGTTGCCCCGCGCCACCAATTCATCGAAACCATCGCCATCAATATCCACAGCCCAAAGCTCGAAAAATGTGAACTCGTCCGGTGAATGACCAATTTTGGTTAATTTTGGACCCGATGCCGTCCACTCTAAGATCTTGAGTTGCGCCTTTGCTTCTTTACCGTAGTTAGAGCGCCAACCATCTGCAAAAAACACAGCCGGCTTGGAGCCTTTGACGTGGGCAGAAGCAAGGCCTCTAACGCCATTGTCGGTTGCAACGGTGACCCAACCTTGACCCAGATTAATTTTGAGGTCACCTGGCAGCCCTTTAGCATCTCCGTAGACCCGCGAGATCACTTCATCGACGCGCCCATCGGCATTGATATCGGTATAGACGCGGCCACTGGCCATCCTCATTTTCGCGCCGAGTTGGCCGGCACCGCTGCCATTCATATGCCGAGTCGCCACATGATACTTATCGACGTAATAGGCGAATGCAATTTGGGCTTGTCCGTCACCGTTTAAATCCTGAAGCGATAAATGGGCCGGTTCATTGCGAATCCCGCTGTGACTCCAAAGCTCCTTTGGCTTATCCAGACCGGCCGTCCAAATACTCAGACTCAACGGGGCTTTCAAATTGGGCCCCCGACCAATGCCGCGGGCAATCACCAAAGTCCGTTCGGTGCCCAATCGCCCAATCGCGACGCGATGTACAACGCCCCGACCACTGTGTTTCCAAAGCATCTTGACGTTTTTTTGGTCAATTCGTGCAGCCCACAGTTCCGTGCCATGTGCACCGAGAATTTCATCGCTGCCATCCCCATCTAAGTCTAAGCAAAAAACACGTTCGCTCGGAGGTAGTTTCACCGCGACTGGCTGTGCTGCTGGAGCGCGAATTAAGGCTTGCCGCGCCTGGTCTACCCGACCGTCAGGTGAGGGGCCGGAGTGCGATTTGCAACCAGCCAAAATCAAGCTAAAGCAAAGCCATACCCAAGGTATCCTCAATGCCACGACTCCATCATCTCCACAAATCGACCAAAAAGCGAAACGGAGTCATGTGGCCCGGGGCTGGCCTCAGGATGGTGCTGAACGGTAAAAAGGGGAAAGGACTCATGAACAAGGCCTTCGACAGTCTTGTCATTTAAATTGATGTAGCTGACTTGGGCAACACCCGTTAGGCTTTCGGCATCCACCGCAAAACCATGATTTTGGCTCGTGATTTCGACACGTCCACTGTTCTTATCGAGAACCGGTTGGTTCCCTCCTCTATGGCCAAAACGCATCTTGTATGTTTTTCCACCCAGAGCCAGTGCTGTGATTTGGTGACCCAGACAAATCCCAAATATGGGCAGTTTGCCCAGTAAGGCCGAAACCGCCTCGATGGCATAATGAACAGCGGCAGGGTCACCCGGGCCGTTACTGAGAAACACACCGTCCGGTTCCATGGCGAGAACCGCATCTGCCGATGTATCGGCCGGCACAACCGTGACGCGACATCCATACTCCACCAACAGACGTAAAATGTTCCGTTTGATGCCAAAATCAAATGCGACCACATGAAATGTGCGCGAGGCCTTCGGGACCTGACGAGTATGCTGCTCGCCTTCCAGACGAAAAAGACCTTCAGTCCACTCATAAGGCTCTCGACATGTGACTTCTTTGACCAGGTCGCGCCCCTCCATTTCGGGCTCTCGTGCCAACCTTTCATCGAGGGCTGAACGAGAGGGCTCGCCGGATATAATTGCCCCTCTCATGGCCCCCTTATCCCGAATTTTTCGCACCAAAGCACGGGTATCGATGCCAGCAATCCCGACGATTCCCGATGCCTTTAACCAACTGTCCAAAGATTGGGTGTTACGCCAGTTTGATGGGTGGTGGCAGGGTTCCCGCACGATAAAGCCAGCCGCTTGAATCTCGCCGCTCTCCATATCCGTTGGATTGACTCCATAGTTACCGATATGGGGATACGTCATCGTGATAATTTGTCGTCGATAGGAGGGATCGGTCAAAATTTCCTGATACCCTGTCATCGAGGTGTTAAACACAACCTCTCCAGCTGTGTCGCCACGCGCACCAAACTGCTGACCGACGAAGACGGTACCATCCTCAAGAACAAGACTTGCTTTTTCAAATTCTAGGACGCTCAATTGGACTCCTGACACCTATAAAGATGACTCATCTGCACGGTTGTAGACACACCGACCAGAGACCCATGTATTTTCAATACAGCCTTTTACTTCTGAGCCGAATAACGGAGTATTCAGTGCTCTGCCGCCGAGTTCATGTTTTGATACAGACCACGTTTTATCCGGATGGAATAGAACTAAATCGCCTGGATGACCAATGGCGAGACCATGCCATGGATTACGAAGACAGGCCATTGGGCCGCTGGTCAATCGCGACACCATATCCATCAAACTCATGCCGCCAGCCGAAATGATTTCCAAGCAGACGGAGAGAGCAGTCTGGAGACCGAGCATGCCGAACTCAGCCTCTGGAAATGGAACCTGCTTATCCACTAAGCCTTGTGCGAGATGACCGCTTGAGATGGCATCGATAGTTCCATCGGCCACGCCGCTCAGCAGTGCGATTCGATCGCTCTCTTCTCGCAGAACAGGCATCACCTTCAGTGCGGTGGACCAATCGGTCATGATGTCCGCGTCCACATATTTTAAATGGCTGGCCAATACCGAACTGGTCAAACTCAAGCCCTCAGACTTGGCGACGCGTAGCGCGGCGACGGAGGCTGCTGTGCTCACGGGACCGATATGGAGCGGTGCCCCAGTAAGTCGGGCGAGAGAAATGGCTCGATAAACGCGCACCTCTTCCGCTGCACTCGGGATCCCCTTTAGGCCCAATCGAGTTGCGACTGGGCCCTCGTGCATAATGCCTGTACCACTCAGAGAGGGGTTATTGGGGAACTCAAAGACCGGCCGTCCTGTTGCTTTTGCGTATTCCAGTGCCCGACGCATAACGCCCGCATTGGCACAGGTCGACTCAAAATCACTGAAGGCGATCGCCCCGCCCGCCAATAGGTCAAACATTTCCGTTAACCGTTCGCCTTTGCGTTCTAGAGTCAAAGCACCAATGGGTCGGAGACGAGATGAGCCAATTTCGTTGGACCGTCTGGCAACATATTCAACCAGCGGTCTCGTATCTTGATTGTATGCGCCGTTGGCCATCAGACAGACCGTAGTAAAGCCACCCCGAGCCGCTGCCTGCGCTGTCTCGTCCAAGGTTTCTCGATACTCGTATCCTGGTTCACCGGACCGAACATGAATGTCGATGAATCCAGATGTGAGAATCGCGCCCCCCGCATCAATGACCTCACCATCCCAATCCAAGGCGTCGGCGTTTTGGCCCAACCAGGCGATCGCCCCATTTTTTAAGTCCAAGGAACCGTGAAAGTCTAAGCCCTGCTTCGGACAGATAATCCGGGCATTTTGTATGCGAACAGTCTGGTCTGAAAGGCTCATGATGGACTCCCACCAGCACAGTAAAACAGGACCGCCATACGAACAGCTAAACCATTTTCCACCTGAGCTAAAATAACCGAGTGGGGCCCATCAGCGACGTCTGGTTCTAACTCCACACCACGATTGATTGGCCCAGGGTGCATCACAATGCAATCGGGCTTTGCCTCTGCCAACACGCCACGATTGAGGCCATATACCTGAGCGTACTCTCGATCACTTGGGAAGAGTTCTTCCGAGAGACGCTCTTTCTGTATCCGAAGCATCATGACAACGTCTGCGTCCGATACTGCGTCTAAGCGGTCACTGGTGGCGCGACATCCGAGTTCTTCAACTCCATCCGGAATCATAGTCGGCGGTCCGCACACGACAACATCTGCTCCTAATTTCGATAAGCCACAAATACCGGACCGCGCCACTCGGCTGTGGGCGATGTCCCCAATGATGGCGACCTTCTGTCCCTCGATCTGCCCCTTGTGCTGGCGGATGGTCAACATATCCAACAAACCTTGAGTGGGATGTTCATGCGCACCATCACCCGCATTCACAATGGATGCATCTAGATTTTGAGCCAGCAAATGGGGGGCACCCGCCTGATTATGGCGCAAGACAATAATATCGGGCTTGTATGCGCCCAGGTTGAGTGCCGTGTCTAGCAAAGTCTCGCCCTTTACGACCGAGCTCGAACCGCCACTGACATTCAAAGTATCAGCACTCAACCGCTTTGCTGCTAATTCGAATGAGGCTCTCGTTCGGGTCGAGGGTTCAAGGAAGAGGTTAACAACAGTCCGTCCGCGTAATGTTGGGACTTTTTTGACCGACCGGTCAGCGATCCCCCTAAACGAATCAGCTGTATCGAGAATCTGTTTAATCGTGGACGCTGGCATCGAGGAGAGCTCAATCACGTGATTACGTTGCATGTTCATCCTCGTCACTTAACCCCCACAAGATCACTCGATCCGCATCGTCGCTTTCATTGAGCATCACTTGAACCGACTCATCGTTAAGGGTCTCTAACTGCAGGCCAATAAAATCAGCCTGAATGGGTAATTCCCGATGCCCTCTATCCACGAGTACTGCCAGCTTGATGCATTTTGGGCGGCCCCAATCAACGATGGCATCTAATGCTGCCCTTGTTGTGCGCCCCGTATACAAGACATCGTCCACAAGAACCACCGCCTTGTTGACCATATCGAAGGGTAAATGGGTTGGCCGGACCTCAGGAACACCTGAACCACTAAACACATCGTCGCGGTATAGCGTGATGTCGAGTTCTCCCACGGGAATATCCGTGCCTTCAATCTCATCGATGATATGCTTCAAACGGCGGGCCAGCGGAACCCCTCGAGTTCTGACGCCGACAAGCACGATTTCATCAGCTGATATCGTCCCGACCAATTGGTGAGCCAAACGTCTGACAGCACGTTTCATCTGAGTGCTGTCCATCAGTTCCCGCCTTAACGACATTTCTCGCCTTGATACGGCCAACAGCTCACCCTCCCTGAGACTTATTTCATCTCTCCGTGTATGCCCCGAAACAACCGCTTCCACCGTATTTTATCAAACACCCCAATGTCCGACCGACCATCCCAACTCATCCAAAGGAACATGGCCTTGCCCTTGATGAGTCCAGCCGGAACAAACCCCCAAAAGCGTGAGTCCTGAGAATTGTTGCGGTTATCGCCCATGACAAACACATGCCCTTCTGGGACAATCCACGGTAGATGAGGTGGAGCCATCATGGGCTTAGGCGGGCAAATATTATTGCTCGGAAATCCTTCCCAATCTAACCCCCCTCGCTTTTCAGTCGCTCTTGGAACATGATCGACACAATGCAAAGTGTTAAACGCTTGCGGCCCTATCTCCGAGCGATACAAATGGAGTTCCGCTTGATTCATGCAGCCATTGACCGGCTGACTCCAACGACCCAAGGGATCTCGCTGAGCCATTTCTCCACCCTGAAATTCAGCGACACTTTGAACAAAATTCCGTTTGGGTTGGACGTCGATAGGCATCAAAGTGCCATCCTTGGAGCGAATGGTCACGAAACCGTCACTGTCGACGTCAATTATGTCACCTTCGACAGCGACCACCCGCTTGATGTAGTCCAAGCTGTTATCGCAGGGATATACAAAGACGATGACATCGCCCCTCTCCGCTTGATCCCACTCAGCGGTCAACGTGCTGGAGAACGGCATTCGAACGCCGTACGCAAGTTTATTGACGAAAAGAAAATCGCCTACAGCGAGCGTAGGCACCATTGAGCTACTCGGAATTCGAAATGCCTCAACGACAAACGCCCGAAGAAGTAAGGCGACGATTAAAGCAACACCGATCGGTTCAATGAATTCTCGAAAGGCTCCTTTTCGATATTGCTGCAAGTGCGTTTCATACTGAGTCTGAAGGGCAGCAAATGCGACCTCCATCTCCTCAACTTGGCCCCCTCGACGCGCAATGCGTAGTTTATCCTGGCAAGACACGATCTCAGCGATGACCTCCTCAGCCAACTGCTTTCGGTTCGATTTAACGAGCCCAGCACACAGCCTGAGAAGTTCCTTCGATTCTCGCTTTAAAGCACGCTTTGAGGTCTTTTTCATTACTTAATCCGTGGACAAAATCGCGAGAAAAGCCTCTTGGGGGACTTCAACATTCCCGACCTGTTTCATCCGTTTCTTACCGGCCTTCTGTTTCTGCAGAAGTTTTCGCTTCCGCGAGATGTCACCGCCATAACATTTGGCCGTTACGTCCTTGCGAACGGCTTTGACTGTTTCTCGGGAGATGACCTTGTTTCCGATCGCTGCTTGGATCGCCACATCGTACTGTTGCCGATTAATGGTCTTGCGCAGCCGCTCACAAAGCTCTTTGCCCCTAGAGTAGGCACGATCTTTATGAACGATAATGCTCAATGCATCGACCACCTCACCATTGAGTCGAATATCTAGTTTTACGAGCTTAGAGACCTTGAGCTCGCCCACTTCGTACTCGAAGCTACCATAGCCACGGGTTATGCTCTTCAGTCGATCAAAGAAGTCGAAGACGACCTCACTCAATGGCAACTCATAATGAACCATCATTCGGGTCGTACCGACATACCCGAGATCTTTTTGAATCCCACGCCGCTCTTCGCACAATTTGATCACTGGACCGCAGTATTCAGACGGAACATGAATGGTCGCTTGAATAAATGGCTCACTAATCTCACGGATTTCTTGCGGGTCCGGCATATGAGCAGGATTCTCGATCCTGAGCAATTCCCCGTCTGTTGTTGTTACGTCGTAGACAACGGTGGGCGCGGTCGTAATCAAAGACATTCCGAATTCACGCTCTAAGCGTTCTTGGACAATCTCAAGATGAAGAAGCCCCAGAAAACCACAACGGAACCCAAAGCCGAGGGCCGCTGAGGTCTCAGGCTCAAACGAAAACGCGGCGTCGTTAAGCCGTAGCTTTTCGAGTGCTTCACGCAAATCTGAATAATCCGATGAAACCACTGGAAAGAGGCCACTGAAAACAACAGGAGTCACCTCCTTAAAGCCGGACAACGGCTCACTGTCTTTAATTCGAGCTGAGTCGACGATGGTGTCGCCGACCTGTGCATGACGCACTTCCTTAATATTGGCGATCACAAAACCAACATCGCCCGACCGCAACTCTTTCAGTGGGGTCGCGCCCGGTGAGAAAACACCGACCTCAAGTACATCGAAAACTTGGCCCGTCGCCTTCATCGCGATCTTGGACCCCTTCTTCACGACACCATCGACAACCCGAACCAGAGTGATAACCCCACGGTAATTGTCATACCAAGAGTCAAAAATCAGTGCTCGCAAGGGTTTCTCAATGTTGTCGGTTGGTGCCGGAATCTGTTTAATTATTGCTTCTAAGACATCTTCAACGCCGATGCCCGTCTTTGCCGATACCTGAAGCGCATCACTGGCGTCCAATCCAATGACATCCTCAATTTCCGCGGATACGCGGTCCGGATCGGCGGCTGGCAAATCGATCTTATTGCGTACGGGTACGATTGCGAGGTCATTGTCGAGAGCCAAATAGACATTGGCGAGTGTTTGAGCCTCGACTCCTTGTGATGCATCGACGACCAGAAGTGCCCCTTCACACGCCGCTAAACTTCTCGATACCTCGTATGTAAAATCAACATGCCCCGGCGTGTCGATAAGATTCAACTCGTATCGTTCACCATCTTCAGCGACCCAATTGAGCCTCACGGCCTGCGCTTTGATCGTAATCCCACGCTCACGTTCGAGGTCCATCGAGTCTAAAAATTGCTCACGATGCTCTCGATCGGAGACGGATCCTGTCAGGCTCAGGATTCGATCGGCCAGGGTCGACTTACCGTGGTCAATGTGGGCGATTATCGCGAAATTTCTTACATTTAGAGCCATTTACAGCCTTGCCTTCGGCCCACCAGTGCGAACCAATTTACGGACATTACGCGCCCGAGTCCTTCTATACCAACGCGATCGGAAATTCGGCGCATTATAGGACGGTTGGCGTTCATTGCAACCGTCGTCGATAACTACCTAAAACACAGTCTTGACGAACACCACCAATTTATTCGATTTTGAGGGAGCAGCATTCCTTGGAGTTTTATCAATGAGGTCATCATTATTTCTATTTTTCATCTTTGCTTTGGGTTGTGGCGGGGCTCAGGAGACCGGTGGCTCTGGCTTCTCTGGCACGGTCGATCCCAATGCTCAAGCCTTCGACACCAATAAAGACGGTAAACCGGACAGCTGGAAATACTTTCGAAAAGTCGATGGCAAACAGGTTCTTGCACGTAAAGAATATGACATTAACTTCGACGGTCGAGTCGATATCATCCGGGTCTTTAATGCGAAAGGTGAAATCGAATCCGATAGTATGGACATGGATTTCGATGGCAGACCAGATGTGAAGACGACCTACGAAAACAACAAGCCGAAGAAGAAGGAGTTAGACCTTCAATTCGACGGGAAGCCAGATGTGGTGAGACATTACTCGAAAGGGCGCCTGGTTCGTCTCGAAAGCGACACAGACAACGACGGCAAGACCGATCATTGGGAAATTTACAAAAATGGCAAGCTCGTTCGGATTGGAAGCGATCACGACGGCGATGGCCAAGCAGATCCGGACAAATGGATAGAGAAGTAGCGGTTTAGCTGACGCGCGACTAGAGACGCGTCACGTAACCGCTCTCGTCCTGCCCACTCCGGCTGGAAAACTCACGTTGAAACGCCCTCGCCTCTTCCATGGTTTCGAAACGACCAACTCGTATCCGATAGAAACGTCCCTTCTTCGGTGTGTCGACGACGATCAAATGTGGGAAAAAATTTGAGCGTCTCAGGCTCGCCATATAAGACTCGGCTTCAGACTTCGTCTTGGTTGCCTTCACCTGTAAGGTAAATCGACCGCGAGTGACACGCGTTGACCTGTCACGTTTTTTCTTCGTTTTCGCCATAGACGTCTTCGATTGCCGCTGAGTCCCACGCAACCGACGGGCCTCGAGTGCCTCATTCACCTTTGGAACGCGGATTTTCTTGGCCAGTCGAGGGTTATTTTTTGTCGTCTCGATCTTGGGCAACTTGACGCTTGGTATGACGTCGCCGTCGTCGTTGGGCCGGTCCTCATCCGGATCCGACTCCTCAGCCTTCGCGAGCTCTTTGGAAACGGTCTGCGACGCTTTAGGCGTTTTCGATGCTTTAGCCGGCATCGCCTTCGGCGCGTCCTGAGTTGCTGAGACCCCGTCTGTCGTCGATGTTGTTGCCGATAATTTACCGGCAACAACCGATGTGGACGCGGTTGACTTAGACACCTTAGCAGTGTCTTTGGCAACGACGGTCTTTTGTTCGATACGCGGCTTTACAGCCTGCACCTTGGGCGACTCTTTAGGTGCCTTTTGGGCCTGCTTGGCTCTCACTACTTTTGGAACATCGACCTTGAGGACAGCCGCAGGCAATCTTACATCGCGGTTCTTTTTTAGGGGAGGTGTCTCGGCCTTCTTTTCAGCTTTAGGAAACAGAAACTCTACCTCACCAACCGCCGCTCTTGCCGGACCTCTCTCGATCCCTTCCTCACCCGTATCGCCCAACAGTCGAGCCAGGTCCGGTGCGGGTGCCACGGTCGGAACCTGCTGCTTACCGACTAAATAGCCAGCAACAAACAGAAGGGCCGAGAAGGCGGCTGTGCCAACCGCCAGGCCGAGTACCTGCGATGCACCTAGCCTAATCTCAACTTTTGTCTTCATTCGGTCTAAATCATGCATTGTGTTTGCCTCTGTACTACTTTTGCTCACACTAACTTACATTGGTTTGAACGCCAAAAACGTCTCAGATTTTAGGCTATTTTCGACGCTGGTCCTTCATCCATTTCTGAATTTCACCCAATGCAGGTTTACCGCGCGGCGTGTACCAGTGGTTCAAGCCGTCTTTCGGGCCCCACCAGTTCCAAAAGAAAACGCCTTGGAGCCGTGTTTCATTCTGCCAACTCAATCGGAAAGCTTCATAACAGATTCTCTGCTCTTCCAGATCAAGTTTCTTACCGGTCGTATAGTCCCACGGGCTGTGGGCGGCACCATCCAAACTTGGATAGCCAACCTCGGTGAAGACAAACGGTTTGTCTAAGCGCTTGGACCACGCAAGTAGGCTCGCCTTGATGGGCCGCCAAGACCTAATCAGGTCGGCCACCGTCGGGTCCATTTTCTCAGTAAGCCGATAGTAACCGGTCAAACCAACGAGATCCACCGCACTCCAAAATGGGACATCTTCATAGTGGTCCCAATTTGCCGAATAGATCAGCTGTCCTGAATAGACCCCCCTTACCTTCTTAGCAATGTGTGTCCATCGATTCTTAAATCGTTCCATGCTGGACAACTCACTGCCAATGCTGAAGATATCGGCCCCGGTCTTTTGGGCCAGACGTGCGAAATGGGTGATAAATGCCTCATAGGATATCCACCATTTCGGCACATCCTTTGGTGCAAGCTTACCGCGCCATTCACCATCGCCACGGGTCTCAATCCATAGAATCGGAAAGAGCATGACTCGCAAGCCCCGTTTCTTCGCGTGGGCGATCACCTGTGTGACTAAAGCATCGCTGGGTGTCTCCAGCGGGTGGGGTGTGATAGTGGACGCTCTGATGTCTCGCATGCTCCAAAGCGTAATAATGGAGATGTGAGTCGCACCAGTCTCTGCGATCTCATCGATCATTTCATGATAGCGGGCAGTATCGACATCACCTTTATAATAGAGGCCCAAAGCGATTCCATGAATGGATGGATTGGCTTGCGCTGAACCAATCATGACAACCAGTGCAAATATGAACTTCAAGTAATGACCCAATACCGCTAGACAGTTGGCTTTCATGAGGCCCAGTTATAAAGTCGAGACCGGCTCGCCGCAAGGGGTCCGTAACCGATCCGTAGACGTGCCGCGTGGCATGAGGTAAAAAACACGCGGAGGTCACCCCGATTATGAGACCGTTCGTAACCCCTATCCTCATTGTTTTGGCCCTGTCTTGGAGCGGACGTCTGTTGGCGAATCCACCATCGCGAGGCATTATCGATGTCCACGTACACACCGGGCCAAAACACTATGCACTGCTCGATGACATCCTCACGTCATTTGGCGTTACGCGCTTCATCAATCTATCCGGTGGCCAGCCCGGTTTTGGGCTCGACGAAGCACTCGGTGCCGCTCAGCCCTTTGAGACTCGAATCAAAGTTTGTGCGACCATCGCTTGGCGCGATATTGACACGCCCCATTTCTTTGAGATGCAGGTCAAGATGCTTCATAAAGCAAAGGCCATCGGCGCGTCGTGCCTCAAAATCTCGAAGGCACTTGGCCTGTACATTCCAGACCCAACATCACCATCGAAACTACTCAAAGTTGATGACCCTCGCCTAGACCCTATTTGGGGGGCAGCGGGTCAACTAGGGATGCCCGTCTTTATTCACACTGGAGACCCGAAAGCTTTTTTTGAGCCTGCTGATGAGCATAACGAGCGACATGATGAGCTCAGCTTGCACCCTGGGTGGTCTTTTTCTGATACAAAATACCCTCGTCGACACCAATTGTTGAATGCCAGGAACAGGGTCTTCGGCAAACATCCAAAAACCACTTTCATCGGCGTTCACTTCGCAAATAATCCCGAAGACCCGGCCATCGTAGATCGCTGGCTCGACCGCTACCCAAATCTTTATGTTGACATCGCCGCGCGAGTGCCAGAGCTCGGACGGCACGAGGCTGCCGCGATCCGAAGGTTGTTCATCAAACACCAAGATCGAATTCTTTTCGGAACAGACCTCGGTTTTTCAAACGGTGGAATCATGCTTGGGTCAGTTGGCCGTGACCGACCCAAAATCATCGACATCTTTCACTTTCTTGGCCAACATATTCAATGGTTTGAGACCCACTCGAAACAGATCAAGCATCCGACGCCGATTCAAGGCCGCTGGAAAATCGATGCCATCGGTCTACCTCAAGCCGTTCTGCGGAAAATCTACACACAAAATGCTCTGCGATTATTTTGGGGTGCAACAGGTCTTAGCCAGGTGGATGAAGACGCCCTGAATACGGCGCGGGGGATGCCGACCTACTTCGAATAACAGCCCTAATCGGAGACTCGTTCAACCAGTGTCACACCGTCGATGCGAGCGATCATCTTGATGACCCGTTTCAGCTGCTCGATATCAGCGATCAAAACCGTAAAGTTATTGATAGCTCGGCCATCTGCACTGGTTTTGCAATTGACCGACGTAATATTAACGCCCGCATTGTGAAAGGATTGGCTGATGTTCGCCAAAAGGCCCGGCACGTCTTGACTCCTGATTCGGATTTCGACAGGCCGTTCTTGCTTGCTGCCTCCATCCCATCGTGCGTCAACCCGACGCGCCGGATCGTAATCAAGAACGCGATTACAATCGATCCGGTGGATTACAACTCCTTTGCCAGCTGAGATGAAACCGAGAATTTTATCGCCTTTAACGGGAGAGCAGCATCGCGGAAAATGAAGCGCGAGGCCATCTAAACCATCGACAATAATACCACCCTTACTCTTTGGAAGAACCTTCTTTACAATCTTCTGTAGGGTTGTCTCCGTTGGTTCCGGGGGGGCTTCTTCAACGAGTTCTTTCGGTAGAAATGCATCTAAGATGATCTCCGTCCGACTCTTTCCATAGCCAAGGGAGACGAATAGCTCACGTTCATTTTTTAGCTTAAGTTTCCGTAGACCCGTCTCTAATTGCCCGCTCTTACGAAGCTTGTTGGTCGATAGGCCGTAACGCCGGATTTCTCGCTCGAATACTTCCTGACCGATCTGAGCTGCGCGCGCATTTTCCTCCTGTCGTAAGAATGACCGAATTTTGGTCGCCGCTCGACCTGTCTTGACAATTTGGGTCCAGTGGGGTTTTGGCTTACTTCCACGCGTGCGCTGAATTTCGATGACGTCGCCGTTCTGAAGTTCATATTTAAGTGAAACCTGACTGCCATTCACGCGCGCCCCCGTGCACTCGTGACCCAGTCCGGTGTGGATGGCATAGGCGAAATCGATGGGCGTCGCGCCGCGGGGAAAGGCTCTAACTTCCCCACCTGGCGTGAATACGTAGACTTCGTTCGCGAACAGGTCGACTTTAACGGTTTCCATAAAGTCAGTTGGATCTGTCAAGTCCTTCTGCCATTCCAAAAGTTGCCGTAGCCACGCGAACCGGGCGTCCCCGTCTCCGCCACTCATGCCATACTGACCCTCCTTGTAAGACCAGTGGGCGGCAACCCCAAACTCGGCGACACGGTGCATCTCCTGCGTTCTGATCTGCAGTTCGATCCGTTCATTCTCTGGGCCCATCCCGGCGGTATGAAGCGATTGATAATTATTTTCTTTGGGAAGGGCCACGTAGTCCTTAAATCGACCGGGTACTGGCTTCCAAATGCTGTGAACCGCCCCAAGAGCTTCATAACATTCAGAGACTTCGTCGACGATAATCCTGAAGGCCAGAATGTCGAAAAGACTATCCAAATCACGCCCACTCTGCTGCATTTTCTGTCGAATTGACCAAAGATGCTTCGGCCGACCCGTGACCTTTGGGGTCAATCCGTCGGGCAGTTCATTACATATGGATGAGATCACGCGTTCAATGTATTGCTCTCTCTCCGCACGCGTCCGTTTGATCTGCTCAGCAAGCTTTTTATATTCAACGGGATACAGATATTTGAAGCATTGATCTTCCAGCTCGGTCTTAATCCAGTTAATCCCAAGCCGATTGGCCAGAGGCGCATAAATATCCAAGGTTTCGCGAGCGATTCGCTTCTGTTTTTCTTCCCTCAAGAAACGAAGGGTGCGCATATTATGCAAGCGGTCAGACAATTTGACCAGTATGACCCTAAGGTCACGACTCATCGCAATGAGCATCTTACGGAAATTTTCCGCTTGAGCCTCCTCCGCGCTGTGAAAGTTGATTTTCTCCAATTTAGTCAGACCATGAACCAAGAACGAGATATCGTCCCCAAATTGCTCCTTGATGTCTTCCTCAGTCGCTTTTGTATCTTCCACAGTGTCATGAAGAAGCCCCGCGCAGACGGAGGCTGTATCGAGCCTTAATTGCGCGACGATGTAGGCTACTTCTAGGGGCTGCGTCAGATACGGCTCTCCATTCGTACGAACTTGTCCACGATGAGCTTGAGCACTGAAAATATACGCACGACGCACCAAATCAACGTCCGCGTCTTGGTGGTGTCGGGACAGCTCCCCAATGACGTCGTCTAACCTAATCATCTACAGTTGGTCATCCTTCTCGAACTCTGGGCGAACATTACAAGACAACGATACCAGAATCATCATCCCTTGCCGTTCGTGTATTTAAAGGAGCCTGTCAAGGTGTCCGGACTGCTGACTGACTCGAAGCCTCGCAGCCCGATAGATCGCCTCAACATCGCTGACGGCTTGGTCCAGGTTCTCGTTCACCACTAAATAGTCAAACTCACTTGCCGATGCCATTTCCGCTTGGCCGCGTTGCAACCGTTTTTCAACGGTTGCTGCATCATCCGTTCCCCTCGACTCCAATCGCCGCCGTACCTCAACCCAATCAGGCGGCAGTAGAAAAATCATGACGGCATCTGGATACTGAGCCTTGAGCTGCCGCGCCCCTTGAATTTCGATATCAAAAACTAAATCGAAAGAATTGGCGTCCGCGTTCTCGATGGTCTTCTTCGCTGTACCGTAAGCATTCCCAACGTACTCTGCCCACTCAGCGAAACCATTTTTAGCCACGATGGTGTCGAAGTCTGCGCGACTTACAAAATGATAATCAATCCCATTGGTCTCGCCGCCTCTCTTCTGCCTAGTCGTGTGACTCACCGACAGTTTTAATCGGCTTTGCCGACGCAATAATTCCCGCGCGATCGTCGACTTACCTGTCCCACTCACGGCAGCTAAGATCAAAAGAACCAACGTTCACTCCACATTTTGTACTTGTTCCCGAAGACGCTCTAATTCTGCTTTGATCGCAACCACGCATTCAGTCATTTCGACAGCCTGTGCTTTGCTACCAACCGTATTGGCCTCGCGAAGAATCTCTTGGCAGAGAAAGTCCATCCGACGCCCAACCGCCTCGTCTGACGACAAGAGGCGATCGAAATGAGAGAAATGAGCCGCAAGCCGCCCCAGCTCTTCGGCCACATCAACCTTTTCCGAAAATATGGCCACTTCCTGGATCAGACGCGTTTCATCCACGTCAACCTCGCGACTCTCGAGAAATCCCGTGATTCGATTTTCAAGACGTTCCTTGTATCGTCCTACTATTTCTGGCGCATGTTGGTTTAATTGCGCCGTCAGAGTCCGCAAGGTGTCCAAGTGGCCACGAATCAGCCCGTCCAAGCGTTGACCCTCGTTCGCTCTCATATCACGTAATGCGACGAGTGCAGGTGCCGTCAATTGATGGGCAAAGTCAGCAACGCTACCCTCATCAAATTCAACGGTGCTGCTGCGCACTACGCCCGGATAAGCGGCGAGTTCCTTCGATGTGCAGTTCAGATCAACCCCCAGCCTTGACGCAAGTGCCTTATGGGCATTCAACACCCCCTCGGCCAATGCAAAATCAACACTGACATCTTGATACTCAATGTCTCCACTACCGATGGATTGGATAGAGAGTTCCACGCGTCCACGCTGGACGCAGGACCCGACCTGAGCTCTCAGCGAACTCTCCGCCGAAGCCAAAGCCCTAGGAAGCTTCACTCGGCAGTCTAAATAACGGTGATTTACAGTCTTTATCTCAACCGCATAATCCCGCCCCTCGAAGGCAAGAGACGCGCGGCCGAAACCTGTCATGCTGAGTATTGCCATGAGCGTAGGCTAGTACAGTCAGGACAACAATACTAGACACTCATTGAAGTAAAGGAATCGGCTAACGACCCGCTGGCTTGGCAGCCGCGAACTCTTTGCCATCTAGGGTACGATGTTGGACAAGGTCATGACCAAACCCTAGCCTCATTACAGTCTTGTGAAACAAGCGATAGGCAGCAGCCCTGGCCTTTAGGCGCGCCTCAAGTCTAGGCATCTCCATCGACTCAACTGCCTTATCAAGCTGAGCGACTGTCGGCGTAGACGGTCCATTGGCATGCAATGCGAAAGGGGTTAAAAAGAGACTGAGAGTCAACAAATACTTCATCACTAAATTCCCGCGAACAATATATCCTACATGTAGGATATTATGCTCTAGTCGACGAAGCAAATTTATCGATCAAAAGAATGGCACTTCTACTTGTTTCGAGACAGACGTACCCTCAAAAAAGTGGAGACAACCCGGGCCGACGGTTTTGGCTTACGAACCGTCAAAAAAAATGACGAACCCGCGATCGGGCTAAAATCGGCCGGCATCAATGTTGGACGCGTTCCGTCTGTGGTGTAGAGCGACGTCGTACCGTCTTCGGCTTGTCGCTCAAAGAACAGTTTGACCTGTCCAGTACCCGCGGTTCCAACTTGGCCGAGCAAAAGTGCATCACCGACACCCACGTCTCTTAACGACTCAGCGAGAGCTCGCATATTGCCGCGTTCAGAGACCCCAAAAACCAGAAGGCCATGCTGGGTTGTTCCAAGGGCAACCGCAGGCCGTTCCGTCTGACCGATAGCCCCATCAGCCAATCGGCCCCCTTCTACCAAGGCAACGCCCTGAACCAAAACACTCCAGCGAATTGATGGGTCAACGGTACTTTCTCCATATCGGCCAACGGATAGTTCACCATCAGCATCTACAACCAAGGTCATGATGCCAGTTTGACTTGTCTTCCAAACCCGACGCTCCACCGTCAATCCAAATGGGCTATTGGGTGCACGCATCCCCACGCCGATGGAGAAAACTGGGACACCTGGAAGATCAAGGGTTCCGCGCGAATCGACTCTTTCAGGACGTTCCTCGGCCAGACCTGGAACAAAATGGGGACGAGCCAACTCACTGCTTATGGCGTACAGTGTCATTTTGCCGACATCCTTGTCTCCGTCCATTTGCCGGTGAGAACGAGCGACAAAGGGCATGCCTTGTACATCTTGCAAAATCTGCCAATTCTCGTTCTTTGCCTGCTCGGCCCGTTCAGCTAAAAAATGCGCTAAGCGACCACTCTTGTAGAAATAGAAAAACTCATCGGTTGCGCGGGTCTTGAGAGCCGCTAAATCAGGATTCATCTTCACATGTGGCACGATGGGCTGCCCGCCGTCGAGCCCCGTCTGGAAAAGGCCAACACCATTGCCTTCGAGGCCCAGTCCAAGATGCATCGCGAAATCAGCACCAGCCAAGCGAAAGGCCTCCGCTAGTCCGATGGCGGTCACTCCGTCAGACCAGGCATAAATCACAATTCCGGCTTCGGTCACACCAAGGCCTGTCCGTGCAACTTTACGCCCATCAAGCTCAGATACGCTTTGCCCCCAACCGTTTTTCTCGTTCGGGATTGAACGCCCTTTGACGACCAATGGAGCTAGGTTTTGAACCATCACCGTCCAGGGCGGTTCTAAACTCTCCGCATCCCAAAGACCGAAGGCAGGCTGTCCATCCGACTGGAGTGCCACCGTCGCTAAACCGTCCCTTGGTGGAATGACCGTTGTTTTTTCGATGACCCGGCCACCAGGACGATAAGACCCCCTCAAGCCGCCATTGATTGTAGCCACAACGTGCTTTCGGCGAGACCTTGGCATCATACCACTGCCTCTCGCACCGGTCTGAGTAGCGGGTTCCTGCGTACCCGCCACATATCCGAGACCGAGGCGACGCATATCAAACGCATAGAGCCAGACTTTTGAAGAGCGATGACGCTCATCTGGATGCACGAATGTTTCCAGAACCAATGCGTCGTCAAGACCGAGGTCACCGTTTGCTCGCCAAACACCCTCACCACCATTGCTCTCAGGTCCACTTCCCTTCATGTTTGGCGGCGGCCAAAGAAGTGCTGGTCGGGGTGCTCTTTGCAGCCGTAACGTCGGTGCGTCAGTGACCCTGGGCATCACGTAGCGAGACACCCAACCCGTGAGACCATTCATCATTGATGCCACTTTAAGGGTTCTATCCCGTCCGAGTAACGCGGTGTTCTCTATGATGGTTTCCCTCGATTGTCGAACGCTAGACGTCGGTTGACCGTCGACGATCAGATGACCGACTCCCTCGGGTTTCACCGTGCCAGCCCTAAAATTGACCGACGCCGTTTGACCGTTCAACTCGAGCTCAATCCCATCATCGATAAGCCGACCATCCACGCGCTGAATTTGCCCCACTAGAACCACATCACGACGCTGCGTTCGACCCCATCGTCCATACTTTGTCCAGCCGGCCGCACCGGTCATAAGTCGACCGAGAAAAGACTCGTCGGAGGCAGATTGGCCAAAATCCATCTCAACGACTCGCTCAACTCGTCCATTCAGCGGAATGCTATAGAGAACTCGGCTGGGCAGCACATCTAAAATCCGCTCGTCGCCAAAGTCGGTCTTAGTCAAATTGACAGGTGTATCCATTTCCAATGGAATCCCTGCCTGAGACACGGCAAAATCCGCTGCGTAAATGTCAGCAAGCCGATTGTCACCCTCCTTGGCGGAAAACCATGCAACACCGCTCTGACCGATACCAATGGGCTGTTTTTCAAGCCATACAAAGAAGAGATTGGCCTCATCAATTGTCAGACCATATCGGACCAGGAGGTGCTTTATCAGATTTCTTTTTACAACGGGTGCCGACACATCTCCGAGTGTTTGGACCTGAGAAAATCCATCTTCTGGGTTTGGCCCAATACGAATAAAAGCCCATAATACAGACAGCATCGCAGCCGAAAGCAGTAGGATAATTCGTCTACCTAATGAGAGCCGCCACATGAAACTAATCCATCATCCATACACGAACGGTATCAGAGAGCACTTCAGTCTGAATACTCACTGACTTGCTCCGGGATACAGCTGAGAACTGGGATAGCACACATCAAGATTCAAGACATCGACCCCGAGCCGCTGTTTGTATAAAAACTTCGCCCAAACTTCACCGTCTAGAAGTTGAATTGGCGTAAAATTTGGTTCGAGAGCCACGTCGATTGCCTCCCGTGTATATGTGCCAACCGTCAATACCATGCCACGAGTCGAATTAAAAAACTCAAGGCTATCCCGCAAAGCCTTAATGGTTGAAGCACCAATGGGTGTCCAGTCTCTCTGCGCGATCACAGTAATTGATTCTGCGCCAGTGTCGTGCTCCGGTTTGGCGGTCAACATGAGCTGCCCGCCCTCCGTCTGGTGAACCGTTCTGAAATGCGTAAAGCCCATTCGCGACAAAACCATCTGCACTAAAATCTCAAACTGCTCCGCCGCCAACTCTGACACACGCTCGATGAGAGACCTCCTCACCCTCTCACGCAATTTTGCAACCACATCCAACAACTCCTGTTCGATGACCAGATAATCATCCGGACAAGACCATTCTGTCAGGCCGACACATTGGCGTTCATCCCAATAAAATAGTGGCCGTAAGCCTGCATTAGCACGCGCCTGATTATGGGCTTCAATTCCTTCTCTCAGAGCCTTCTCCGTGGACGTTAACGGCCCGTCAAGAGATTTCCCAAGGGCATCGAGATCCATACACGCTCCATTTTGGAGAAGCGCATGCCTCACCGAACTCGCGGTAAGACCCTCGAATGCAAACTCTCTTAATCGAGGCTCTCTGTGATTTGGGCCCTCATGGTCTTGGCCCAATCCACTCCGTCGTTCCCGGTAGGGCTGCGCGTCGGACCTCGGGATATCTAGCTCGGCGTAGCGCACAGCAGAGAATAAATCTGCGTCCTCTATTTGCTCGCTCGGTGAATCAGTTTCAACCTCAACGTGCATAGAATCCAAGCCATCTGTTTTTTTCTGATCCCAGACTTGCATCCTGATGAGCTTACGAGCAGCCTCGATGCCAGCGTCGAGTTCGGACATCTCATCCTGGTCCAAACCTAGGTCATCGATGTCAATGTCTTGAGTTGTCATCACAGATTGCCCGACGACCTCGGCTGCACGTCGCGTCATCCGCTTCCACAAGGCATCTCGCAGCTGCTCTCGACCTGCTGCCTGCGCACTCATGGCCGCCGTTTCGTCCAAGGTCAGTGGCGCCGTAGGAAAGCCCTCTCCAGCGGCAGCCATTCGAGACCGCTTACGCCTCGTTCGGCGACCATCCGTCCGCCTTGCTACGCCTCCTCCAGACTGCCGGACCAGCCGATAGACCCCAGGCCTGGACTGCTTCACCAAGCCATCAGCACAATGCCGATCAAGTGCCATTAAAATAGCATCCTCATCCACGTCACCGTCGAGTTCCAGAAGCAGCACGGCACGCAAAAGACGCTTTTGATTTAAAGGCCTGCTCGACTCTTCTAAGACTGTGAGAACAGCCTCTGAGATTTCGTTCATCATTCGAATTCCCCTGACTTCCCGACCTAGTGGGCCTACACGAAAACGACATCAGGGTATAGACCCTTGCTTGTTTGTGAAACCCCATTCATGCGAATTTGTTTAGCGCGGCGCAAACAGCCGAAAAGGGTGGGAATTATACCGACCGCAATGCTGGAGAAAAAGCGAGTAAGATGCTTCTTGTCAAACCGAATAGAACTGGTTTTACCTTCGAGCTACGGGATTGGTCGATAGACGTAGGCTCTCCATCTCCAAGAGAAGCATCAGTGCTGGCGACTCAATTTTTTTGCCTGCTGCGCAACCATATGACCTTGGGCTATACCGCCGTCTTCACCGTACCGCGGCCAGATAAAATGGTGCTCTCTGTCACCATCCGCGACCGGGGGCTAACGGCCGTTTTTCTTGACGCTGTCAGGAATCCACATTGCCCTGAGTCGCCAGTCAGCTGGACCAACCTCTACGAGTTTTTGCATGTTTTTTTGAAAGCACCAGATGATTCAGTGGATTGGCAACATGCGCCGTCAACGGTCAACATCCTTGACCAAGCGTGCCCAATCAAACTGACTCAATCGGGCGGTATTCATCACGAAATAGAGCACTTAATTGTTCGCCCAGACTCACCGCAGCCCACGAGTGGGCATAACCACCACACAGACCTGTCGAAGATGCATGCAGTGCATTATGAACGGACCGTTCCTAAATCTACGGAGAAGATGCGCCTGATTGGGGACACGCTTTTCGCAGAGATCAATGGTTATGTTCATGGCTTATGTTTTGGAGGTCGATCAGACCAGATAAAAGTCCCTGGTGCCTTAATAGAGAGCATCGAGTCGGGGGCTATGAGTGTCTGGAAGGATGGCTACCTTACGTATCATGACCGTGAGGCTCTGCGTCTAAAAACAGCAGTCGAAACCGGTCCCCCCCAGCTCTGTGGCTACAGCCCGCCAAACCTTGTTGTCACAAATCAGGACGGTGTCGGCGAAATGTCCAATCTTGAGCAATCTCAACATCGATACGTGCTTAATTATGACCAATTGGGGAGGCCCCTCGTTCATCAAACTGTCGAACGACATCTCTGGCAAATACTCGACTCAGGGTTGTTTCTTCAATTCTCACCCACACTGCAATTACGATCGATATCCAGATGCCAGGGGACCATTGTCGCACTCGTACCCAACCATGGGGCGACCGTCTACCTCTGCCTCAAAGTGGCTGCGCAGGAAACCCAGATTCTGAAGTTTTGTCGAGCGAGTGGAGCCCTCTCTCTCGCCCACCATATCCGAGGGCGGTACGTTGATTTTACCAAAGACGATAATGGGGCACTTTTTTTCCTCTTTGAAACCGCGGACGGCATTTCAATCCTGAGTCAACCGGGTGAGCCCCTCGCTGAACCAAAGCTCACCCGAATTTCCGGCATAGCTCAGGCCAGTTCCGTGACGTATTTGGGTAAAACGCTTTTAATCGTCGAGAAAGAGACTCATTGGCTCTGGAATATCGAATCAGGGACTTGTGTACCCCAATGGCAAACCAGTGGTCATCGCGGTGTTTGCCCACCACTGGTGGCCGGTGGGCTCTGTTTCACAATTGGCCATGAGTTGGAAATCCGCAGTATCGTTTCCGGCCATATTCTGTGTCGCCTCAAACTTGAAGTCGGAGAACCGGACGCCTGGTGCATTGACAATCAAGGGGCCTTGTTTTTGCTTTATGGCCGTGACCTCGAGGTCATTCATCGAAGGGGTTACATCGGCCTGATTACCGAGACGGTCTAAACACCCAAAAACAATCGGCGCCCGAACGCCTCCGATAGGTTCGCTTCCGCGATCCGTTGAGCTGCACTCTGAATGTCGTAATGCAACCGGACGTATTCAAATTGGCCGGTCTTCGTGTCGTAGACGCCGCAGCAAGACCGCGAATCATAATCACGCGGCTGCCCTACGCTGCCTGCCGAAATGATATATTTGTGATTTCCGCCTATTTCAAATCGCGTTCGCAAAATCTCCTCACCGATGTCCGGTGTATAACGAAAGCATTTGCAGAGGTGTGAGTGGCCCACGAATGTCACGTGCGCCCGCTCGTTAAACGTCTCCGACAGCTGCGCCGTCTGATCCAAAGAAAATAAGTATTCGAACGATTTGAAATCAGGTGGCACGCCGTGACAAAACTCGACATCGCCAAATCGGGCAGAGTACGGCAGGCTTGCAAGCCACTCATAATTGGACTCGGAAATCATCTCCCGGTGCCTGTCAAGTGCGTCGCGCGCGGCTTGTCGATAGTACGCGTAATCCATCCGCCTCGCGACAGCGGCATCGTGATTACCAACAACCGTCACGTCAGCATATTTTCGAATCAAAGTGCAACATTCTTCGGGCTGTCCGCCGTAACCAACTACGTCGCCCAAGCATGCAATATAATCTACGCGCCGCTCTTCCAGCACGCGCAGAACCGTCTCTAGCGCCTCTAGGTTGGCGTGAACATCGGTGATAATCCCCAGCTTCACAGCTCGTATGCCCCCAAAAAGTGTATCCTTACAATCGTAAGTCCCACCTCCCAAAGGTACTGTGGCAGAAATTTAGCTGACAATCAAAAGGTGATTGTTCGTGGCAGGCAACATGTTGATATGTCGCCAAACATTATGGAGACATCGTCCACCGCGGGCGTCTTTATAAGTCAGATGCGTTTAGGCTAACCGAACCGTGCTGAACCGCCTCGAAAAGAGCGGCAAGGCGATGGGCGAACGGCGGCGTTTCAGGCCGACCCAACTTATTCGCAACAGCGCGGGCCTGTCCGATACACGCGATGACAGCGGGATCATCACTATGTCGATCAAGGCCATCCAAACACCCGGGTGCCTCGGATGCAGCATAACCGAGTAAGACGGCGATCCGAGCTAAACCTGCTTGGTCGACCCGTGCCCGACTCAGTGCTGGTTGCACGACACTCGCACCCAACCGCGCAACGCTCGCAGCTAAAAACTCCCAATGCTCTTCATCGGCCTCCAGCATCATGCCGAGCAAGGGGTTAAAGGCCCGCTCATCGCCTACTTCCGCCAGCAGCATGGCAGCGGCCATTCTGGGTGGGCCTTCGTCCGCGGAAAGTGCTCGGCGAAACAACGGAACAAAAACGTCGGCGACCGGAAGAATCGATGGCACAACGACCACCAGTTCCATCGGGTTCATAAGCAAAATAGCATCAAATATAGCTGCCGAATGTGCGCTTGGCTCTCTCGCAATCAACTGCACACATGCACCCGTTCGTCTCTCTGGATCTTTCAAAGCCTGCAACAGTTCAGAATCGCTCAACTCACCCATCGCCGGCTCGATGATCTTTGACGGACTATCCACGGGGAAAAAACTGTCCAGTTGCAGGTTAAATGCACCCAGTGATTTGATATCGATGGCATCAGCAAGACTAACCTCGATCGCTTCATAGGACTCGTCAGATGGCTCCGCTGCGTCTTCGGCAAAATTTTCGGCGAGATTTAATGCCTGAGCCGCCACTTCCTCCACTTGGGCATCCACAGCGATTCCTAACGAATCAGCCCAAACCAGTAATTGATCCCAATTTTCCCACAAAGTGACGGGATCCAATTCATTCGGTCGCAAATTCAGGTTCACTTCAACGTAATGACCGAGCAGCTGTTTGAGAAGCTGTTCCTCCGTATTGTGGTTTCCCACTTTTTGCATCAGGCCTCGAAGCGAGGCACCCGTGTACAAACCGAAATGAATCGCCGCTTCGCAGCAGCGGCGTTGTAATTCAACCCACCAATCTTTCGGGAAGCCAAGTCGATATAAGAGATGCTCCGTCAACTCGGGCTGACTCCAATAGGAAACGATGCTCAGCGCGATGTGTGTTTCGGCAGCCGTCAGTAACTCGCCAAACTGTCCCTCGGAGAAACTGTGTCGAATTCCAGCAAGTGGCTCAAAAGTGGGTGTATTCAACGCATCCAATGCAGCCTTCGTTCTCTCAGCTGAGCTATCGTCGATCGCTTGCTTCACGTTACTTGCGAGTGCCTCATGGACCGATAGGCTACTCACGACGTCACCTTCCGAGGTAAATTCAATCCGCAACCTGAAGTCATTTGAGAGGCGGTGCAAAGCGTCGTCATGAGCTGGATTGGCCGGATCAAAGACGGTCAGGGCAACAGCCTTCGATTCGCTTGCATCTTCGTGCTCAGGCGTCCGAGTCAAGGTTAAACAAAACCCAACGCCAGACTCGAACTGATGCTTCTGAAATAGACATCGCAGCTGTTCTGGCTCGTCGAAGTCAACCGAGTCCAGCCTCCAAATCACCGCGTCGTCCTCCAAACGCAGGCCAAGTTCTTTCGAGGCCTCAGGCAACACGTCTCGAATCGAATCTAGGTCGTCTTTGGATGTACCACCCAATGGTTCGGGCACCTCAGCTGCGTCCGTATTTAACGTCGTCCTATTTTCGGCACCGAGGGCAGTCGTTGTCGATTTCTCCTGTTCATCAACTCCGTCGTTTGTGTCGTCTAGAAATTCTTCGATATCGTCACGCGTTTCAGAGTGTCGGCCCTCGGGCGTGCCTTCCGCTGAATCGACCGCCATTGCTGTCGCGCTCGAATCTAACTGAGCCGGCTCAGCCGAAGCCACAGATTGGTCATCAATGGCCGCATGTGAAGCAATCTCTTCTAGCTGCTTAGTCGGTATATCTTCAATGGGCGACGGCTCTGGTTTATCAGCCAGTAAACTCTCATCAATCGGGGTTCGACTCAGTTCGTGTGCGGTATCAACCACATCTGTGCCTACGTCCCTACTGGACTCAGTGTCTTCCTCGAGTAGAGCCTTCAGGGTAACCCCCGTCGTTTCACGGGTCAGCCGCCCTCGCCCACTTTGACCAGGGGCACCGCGTGTTTGTACGTCTTCAGCCTCAAGGTCCAATCCAGGGAGAGGTTTTGAGTGATTGGATACCGCTGCCGGTTCGTTTCCAATTGGCTCATCGTCTTCAAGAAGCTCAGCCAAAAGGTCGAGGGATTTGGTGCGCCGACGCCCGTCCGACACGTCTTCCGCAATCAGGTTTGCAGGTGATTTTTCAAGTTCAACGCTCTCTACCCGGGTCTCCGCGACCACCTCGTTGAGACCCGTTTCCCGCTCCGCTAAAATACGGCAGAGTTCAGCATGGCCTCCAACCAGAACCGGTTCTAGCACATAGAGCGGAACGACTTTTCCCGGCGAACGAGAAACATCTTCAATGAAATTGGCTCGAATCCGCTGCGCTCGATGCCTCAGATTCTCAGGAATCAGGAGAAAAATCTTTCTCTTACTCGGATAGTGGATTGCGATGGGCTCTCGGGCGATGTGAGTCCAGGTACATTCACTGCAGGCCATCTTGTTGAGGGACTCAAATCCAGCCGCTCGGAAATCCTGCAAAAGCCCCTCATCTGCCTCGGCATCTATGCTTCGATAGACATGGGCACCAAACCATGAACCACAACCACCACACCAGACGGTTGTCATCTCAGTTCGCGTTTGGCCCATCTCCCCTGCAAAAACCTTATCGTTCATCTCTCATCTCACTGCCCTGGCACTTCGGGCGCAACCTATAGCACGTCTCCTGCCGTAGAGTCATCGCCATTGTCAGCAATTTAAAGCGATAGCGAAACCTTCAATAGACTCTCATTGATGGGAAGATAAAGGATCCCCAGTGGGATTCTGGATCGGTTTCCTCGTCGGGTCCGCGAGTCGTGTCTTGAAACCGTACGTTTTTGATTGACTCCATCTACGGATTGGACCATAAAACCAGCCTGCGTTTGGTTCGGTTGTGTCGTGTACGATACCTCACATCGAAACGTGGTCGGGAATCGTCTAATGGTAGGACTACGGCTTCTGGTGCCGTCTATCTAGGTTCGAATCCTAGTTCCCGAGCCCTTGCCTCGATTTGAGGCATTCGGCCCGTTCGTCTAGCGGTTAGGACGCCGGCCTCTCAAGCCGGTAACACGGGTTCAAATCCCGTACGGGTCACTTTTTCAATCCACTTGGTTCTGCCAAGTGGATTTTTTTATGCCTGGCTAGGAACCGACGGCTTTGTCTACGGCAGGATGGCCAGGCCGCCCATCGATCATATGACCCATGCGGTCTCGTTTGGTCTCTAAGTAGCCGAGATTGACATCATTGACGCCTGCGATGTGCGGTTCTCGACCCGTGATGACAACCCCAGCGTCTTCCAGTCCCTGAATTTTGAGTGGATTGTTTGTCATTAACGCAACAGAAGCAACGCCCAGATGGCTCAAGATATCTGCGGCGACCGTATAATCTCGCAGGTCATCCTCAAATCCCAGAAGTCGATTGGCATCGACTGTATCTACGCCGTCCTCTTGGAGTCTGTAGGCTCTAATTTTATTCCCGAGTCCAATGCCTCGGCCTTCTTGCCTCAAATAAACAACGACCCCCTGACCGTACTCCTTAATCCGTTCCAAAGCACCGTCAAGCTGCGCTTTGCAATCGCATTTCAAAGAACCGAGCACCTCCCCTGTGAGACATTCAGAGTGAACACGAACAGGAAGTCCCTCCGACTCATTAACCTCACCGGCGACGATGGCCAAATGCTCAATCTCACCGTGGCGAAATACGTGGACGGTGAAATCACCATTGCTGGTGGGAAGCCGCGTCTCCGCATAATGCGTAACGCCTGATTTTGATTTCTTCAATGAGTTACCTCGGACCAAACTGTTCTGCGCTTGTCTACATTCGGAACCTAGCCATCGAAACTCCTGACGTCAAGATCGACCGGTTATCTCATGTGCTTATTTGGTAAATCTTTCCATTAAACAGGCGAAACAGACCGTTGGCCGCCCCCTTGCCAACGGTCAAAGCAGGCAGATTCTTGTCATGTAGTTAATTGTCGGTAATTATACTACACATGAGATGTACAACAACAGCCTTGATTTTCGCTCTGCTGAGCGGGTGTGGGGTCAATCTCGGCGAACAGGTCCTATCAAGGCCACCCTTGCATCCACTCCTGGACACTCAGACATGGCTGCCCAAGACCGACGGACCAACCGTTCACTTTCCCCGTTCTGTGAGCTCGAATACCAAGCAAAGCCAGCTTCGGATAAAGCTTAACTTAAAACAACTGAATCCCAGCAAATACAGAACGCTTGAGCATGAATTGAAGTTTATCCGGGCGGCCTACCACGGCACAGCCGTACGACACCGATTAGGTCGAGTCTATAGCGTCGCGCAACTCAAGGCGACAGGAAGGCCGGTTAGGCGCAACTTGCAGGTCGGAGATATCGTTTTTTTTGGACAAACAGGCACACCACGCATCGCGGTTGTCAAACATATTGAGCGCGATGGGACTTTGCAAGCAGACGCCCTAACCCGTTCCAAAAAGCGCACGATCAAAATCAACCTGACCTATCGTTCAAAACGGCGTCACCAACAACGAATCGTCAATTCATTCATAAAAAAGAAGGATCCGGGTGATTCGGCCCGAAGTCTCTATCTGGCAGGCCAGCTGGTCGTCGCAGCACGTCGATATTTAGACGACTAAGACAGTTTGCGCTGGGCGTTGGGCCTGAGTTTCCACCGGAAAACAAGGCTCGCTCGCTGTGTGCAGTTTGTGACTCCGCTCGAGGCAAGAACCGCAAACGCCATCGCCCATTTCCGTCGTCCACCGCAATAGATTGACCCGCAGGGCTCGGTTGTCTTGTATCCGCTTGAAACCAACGTGTCCATCCAGGCTCTCGATCTTTCGCAGATAAGGCATCAGGTTCCGGTCACGTTGAAGACGCGCACGCCGAACAAGATTGCCGACATCCGTCCGTTTAATGTCCAGCCGAGCAGCAATTTCGCCGTACCCCAATCCCTCCACCTCGACAAGAATCAGGGCGTGACGCTGGCGGTCAGATAGGTCGTTAACAGCGTTTAACACGGCTGTTCTCAATTCTCGCGCAACCCCCAATCTGTGCCGATTTTCCAATTGAACGTCGGGTCGCATTCGCTGTGTTTGGCCTGGGTTCCAAACGTTGGTCGCATTGTAGCTTTCAATCTGATCGGTCAATTCGGGCCTTTTGCGACGCAGGTAGTCTATCGTGCGGTGGTCTGCAATCGCGAGAAGTAAGGCATAGGTCACGGTGTGACGGGTTCGGTTTGAATTGCTGATGAGGTTGTGTACAGCTTCCACAGTCACGCCGAGTAAGTCTTCTACGTCAGCTGTGTTTACACTCCCTCGACCGGTCGCCAAGCGTCTACGAATACGGGCAGCGAATCGGTCAAAAAGCACTTCATAGACAAAACCGAGCAAATGAGACCCGCGGTAGCCCGCGTCCAAGCTCGAATTGAGAACGGACTCGAAGCAATCGATGGTGTCCACATCCGCGCGCCTGCCCTCCGCAGCGAGTGTCTGGCAGAGACGGCTGTGGCCGGCAAGTCGATTGAGTTCATGACAATATCGGGTGAGCAAGGTTTTTACATGCAACGGACGGCCGTTTTTCTTTGGAGCTCTTCCGCGTCTTTTAGCTCGAGCCGGACTGTCAGTTAACTGATTCTTCATGGGTGCCTCCAAGCCGGTTCTGCAGAAGTGTGCGTTCTTATTACGACCCTCCATCATGCAATTTAGAAACCAACTTAAAGAATGTCTGCTAAACCCCTAAACATAATACCTTAAATCGTCTATCCCCATTCTTAACTAAACGTGTTCAAATATGCACAGCGCGCCAAAAACGAAGACGATCTGGAACCCGATGCCGCCAAGAAAACCTGCCGTTGGTCGCCAGCGTAGTCGAGCCGAATCGACACGACGTCCTGGGGTATGAGGTCAGGAACCTGGCTTGGCCACTCGATAAAAGATACCCCATCAGATCCAATCACTTCATCAAGCCCGATTCCATAGGCCTCATCAAGACACCCTAATCGATAAAGGTCCATGTGGTGAAATTGCAATCGCCCTGGATGGGTGAGTAAAATCGCAAATGTTGGGCTGTTGACGTAATGATCTAACGGAACAGACAGTCCGCGAGCCACACCCTGCGCCAAAGTGGTTTTACCACTGCCCAAATTACCTTCAACTGCAAACACGAGCCCTGGTACTGCAGCCTCGCCGAGTGCCGTCCCGAAACGATATGTGGCATCGGCGTCTTTTAAGCGTACAGAAATCACAGGCAGTCCCGTTGTAAGCGGTCGATGACAGGTTGATCGGCTGGCGGCAAAGGTAAATTAACCACCTCACCCGGCGTTAACCAGGCAAAGTCAGCGACTTCAAGACACTGTGGTTCGCCGTCAATGATCGCTGTTTGATAGACCAAAAGGACAACTTCGCGCTCTGCATAGCAATGATGTCCGACGGCATAAATGTCCCCCACAGACGTCTCGATTCCGAGTTCTTCTCGCAGTTCCCTTATGACGGTATTCTTTGGATCCTCACCGAATTCTACTTTGCCACCAGGAAATTCCCATGAATTGGCCAAGTGGGCATCAGCGAGACGTTTACTCACCAATATCCTACCATCGCTGGGCCGCTGAATCAGACCGGCGGAAACCAGAATCCGCTTGCGTCCACTGACTTCAGGCATGGAAACCTGTTCTCGAAGTGCGCTGTTCACGATCTTTCCATTTTAGACCAAACACAGCATCATGATGAAATAGGTAAACGCTTTCCTCAGACGTAACCTGGACAAATGTCTCACCCACATCGAACGATTTGATACGACTGATTGGCGCCGGGCCACTATTTCCAGCCTGCAGCAGCAGGTCAAGAGTCGCCGTATCGTTGGCCGTGAACACGTTTTTCTTCTTACTTAACACCGGGCATGCCTCAAGCAGCCCCATTAATTCATCGCGTTTCATTAGAATCCCTTCATTGTGACATTAATAACGAGCAATCCGTCGTACAAATCCGTCCAAGTTCGTTGCCCATATCATCCGTGACCGGAATACACGAATACCCCTTCGGACACTCATTCGGCTCCGGTTCACATGGCTCAAAACAAAAATCGCCGATTGGGTTATCATCGCGGTCCTGTAAGCTAATGCAATAACTTCCCTCGCGACCACATGACACATCGCGAGCCATCGGATCACACCCACTTTCGCAGTGGGCTCCAGTGGCATCTTCACATTGATTTGTCGCTAAATTACAAATTTGGCCGAAAGCGCATTGATAATTACCGCTACACCCACGCTCGCGACAACTGCCAGCAAAACATTCTAAGTTCGCATCGAGGCAATCATTGTCGACCTGACACCCCCCAACACACATCATGAGTGCCCTGTCGCAATAGGTCTCCTGCTCAAGGCAATCGGCACTGGACATACACCCACCCGGGATCCGACACCGCCCATCAGGCTCGCAGGTTTGCCCGGTCGGACAATCCGCAATGCCTGTGCAAGGCGGCCCACAGCGCAGCCCCTGACAGACCTCTCCTTGCGGACAACTGACATCGCCTGAGCATCCAGGCTGGCACTCTGCCCGCTCATTGCAAAACCGGTCTGGTGGGCAATCGGTGTCCTCTTGGCAAGCTTGACGCTCTGCGCACTCACCGGCACGCGGCACACAGGCCATTACACCGCTGATGGACCGGCATTCATATTCAGGCCCTACAACATCGCAGTTGCCTTGGCACTGCCGGGCGCAGTATCCGGGCGGACGCCCTGTCTGCGCAAATTCATCCCGATAGCCAACGCAGACCGAGCGTGAATCACAGGCATTGTCACCGAAACACGCACCACATTGACCGACCTGAGAACGACATTGCCCCGCACAAACATCGCAATACTCATCTGCCTGACACTGCAGGTTACCACGACACATAACGCCAGTGAGCGGAATACATCTATTTTGACAATCACAGGTCTCGCCACCCGCGCAGTCACTCGTCGAGTCGCAGACCGATGTCTCAACACAGAAGTTGTCTGAATTACAAATACGTCCAGGTCCGCAATCCGCATCAGCGTTACAGGCAAGTCTGCATTGAGCTGTTGCCTCATCGCATAACTGACCAGCCGGACATTGTTCGCTATTTTGGCAGCCCGTTGGCCCAGCCCCATCAAGACGCACACCGCCATCGACAATTTGGCCAGCCGCATCGACCGAACTACCCCCCGGTTCGTCCGTTGAGCAGCCCGCGATGACTCCCAGACAAGCCACCCAAAACATCACACGCATTGACGCTCTCATCTTCTTCTTCTCTACTTCAGTTCAACCGATAGGGTAAACTAATGGTTTTGTTGGTTCCCGCAAAGGCTGGAATTTTCGCACCCTTAAAAGCCCGCCGAACACATCGAACGCCTTTTACCGTACCTCCAGCCATACGTACATTTAAGATTTGGCCCGATGCCATTGCCGTCAGAGTGACAACCATGTCCTGTGTCCCAGGCCTCGCCTTAAGCTCTCCCAACAGACAGCGATAAATCCGCGCCGTCCGCGTGGCCAGCACACGGTCGAATGCACGCCTCGAAAAGGGTTGTTTTGCTCCACCCTCGGCGTCAAGGTCACTGTTAGCGGCCATCTGTTCTTCCTCGAGCATTCTTGCTCTTTCAGCTCGAGACCATGATTTGGAATTACCTGAACGCGCTAAACGCCCCTTGCGCGTCTTTGAAGTCCGCCTTTTGCTCACTCTATCTTTGATATTTTTCTCCGGAGCCGAGATGATCGGTAGAGTCCATTCAAGCGCCTGAACAGCACTCGCTAAGTGAGGCCGGCTGGGTTCGGGCCGAGTCGACACGGTGTATTGCCAAGCCCCAGCCACAGCGGCGATCACGAGAAAAGCCGACAGCCCGCCCCAAACTTTTACTCTCCGCACCAGGCGATCCTGCTTAACCGCCAGTGCGGCTTCAGCTTTGGACTCCTCATCATCCTTGTGATGTAGTGCTTTCAGCATTTCGGCTTCAAACTGCTCAAACTCAAATAGGTTAGTCCGTTTTTCTGTCTCGATATCGACCAGAATACTTCGCGGGGTCAGAGTACCGTCATAGAGTTGTTCCAGAATTTGGCTTCGCGTGAACGGCCCATAATCAATCCCGTCCCTCTCGACCAGCCAGCGAAGTGTATCTCCCTTGTCCATCGGCTGGTCCAAAGGGTCTGCAGAGTTCAAATTTGAGGGGGTCTCTTCGCGAACCGGTGGCGGGGGAACGGTCACAACAAAAAGCCTTTTGACGGCACGTCGAAACTCGATGGGCGATGGCAGCCCAACATCAACGTCCTGCCGCTGGCTTTTTACTAATGCATCAAGGACACGACCGCTGGTTTTGGCTGGCGGTTTCTCAAGGCCATCGGGCCATGGACGGCCTGTCAACAATTGGGCGGCAACCACACCCAGAGAAGATAGGTCGGCACTCGCCTGGCTGTCCACCTGCGCAGCAAGGCAGCCAGCGTCCCACTCAGAATTCGTTTCAAAGGATGAACGCATGCGACCAAAACCAAACCCGCCTACCTGGACGCGTCCGTTGGAATTGATCAGTACGTGACTCGTCAATAATGCGCCATGCCCACCTTTGTCGGCCGCAAATTGAATCGCGTTGCACACGTGAGATAAGAGACTAAAGGCCTCGCCCGGTTTAAATGGCTTGTCGATGCCGGCACGTCTCTCTAAATGTTCGACCAAAGGTCGTCCCTGCCCTGCTTTCTCAGCGAGATATAAATGATCTTCGAACTCTCCAAAGCCCACACACGGCACGATGTTCTTGTGGCGCAAACGGCTGGCTGTTTGGATATCAGCTGCCAGGGCTGTCTTTATCTCCGGGGACACCCCCGTCAGATTGACGACGTGAACTAAGGCGGCAGTGCCCTCGGATACGGTCTGGCACAAGTAGGCGCCCATCCGAGCGTTTTCCCACATGACCTGCTTAACGACCAACTTGCCGTTGATGACATGTCCGAGCTCAAGGTTCAAGCGTACGACACCTTCCACATTTACTTTACGGTGTCCGAAGCTGACTTGGCAGCGGGTTCTACGACCTCCGCTTGCGAGAGGGCAACCTTCCAGCCCCCGCCCTCGCGAACAACGGGAAACCTTCTTTTCTGACCACCCATTTCGTACTCAACGATGCGTTTGCGCTCATTCGTTTGGCCGTCGACAACGCGTGCACGACTGTGTACAGGACGTTCAAAGCGCCAATCGAGCCTCGTTTCCAGTTGACTCGACAGCGCCTCTTGGCCGTCGAGCTGACTCTTCAAACGGGTTCGCGTCTCCTCCGTTACGTATCTGAGCACGGTGGTCATATCATTTCTGTATAACGCACTCACTAAACCTTGAACCGCCTGTTCTGCCGGGTCCGCTCGACGAGGACCACACCCAAACATGAGTGAACAAATAAAGACTATTCGGACCAGAATTCCCATGACGCCATCGTGCCTATGCCCTCGATTAACCGCAAGAGTAATCGATTGCTTGTTTGGTTGCTTGACCTAGACTCAAATCAGGACTTTACTCTTGGCTATGCAGTCCACAATTAAATTCGGCTTCGTTCTCATCTTATTGAGCTGCGGTGCTTGCTCCGACACAATCGACCCAACTGTTCCAGACGGGGCGATGCATCTGCTCCGAGATGCCATTGCGAAACGGGATTTCAAGTCACTTATCGGTCAGCTAAGTCAGCGAACGCGCATTGATTTAGACACGTCCGTTAAGCTCCTCAATGACCAGCGACAAGCGATTCAAGCCTTTTACCCTCCTGAGTATAAAATCGGTGCGCTCGGAGTTTATCCAAGAGCCATTTTTGCCGCACAAAACAGCCATGATCTGATGAAGGCATACCTGGCTGAGCGGCTCCGAAAGCATCCTCCCTCAGCGGGATTGCAATTTGGGCTAACCAGTCGCGACAGGGGTCTCGTTGTTGATGGCAGGGCAACCATTACGACTCATTCTGGCGAACAATTCGTCTTTGTAAAAGAGGAGGCTGAGTGGAAGTCAACGGTCTTTGAAGCAACGGTAGGTGCCAATCTTGACCTCCTCAAGGCAAATCAAACCATCCTGGAAGAAAACCTGAGCACCTTAAAAGCCATGAAAAAAGCAGCCGATTAATTGGCGCATTCAAAACGAGCCGCCAGTTTTACTTTCATGGTGCCAGGGTGGTCTGTGAAGACGCCAACAACGCCACGTGTCTCCAAATTCATCATCTCGTCAAGCTCATTTACTGTCCACACGTACGTCGGTATGGCCAATGACGCAAGCGAGGAGACGATTGATGAACGGGCAAAAGCACCGTGAGTGTGCCACCGAGTTGCCTTACTCTGCTTTAAGATATCCGCTGGATACCAATTGGCATATTGCAAAGACGGGTGAATACATGGGTCGCCTGAAATCCACGCGCGTTCGAGATCGGGTCTCAAATCGGCCGCGACGCCGACAGCGCTTGCACTAAAGCTAGAAATCAATGCGTTCGTGTAGTCGAGTTTGTCGAGAACAGCCGACACCGCAGACACGGCAAATCCGTCCTTAAGTTCTATGTTCACCGGGACACGGCCAGCAACGAGGTCGAGGACGTCCGCCAACGTCGGTATGGACGCATCGTTGACCAAGGGCAGTGTTGTTAATTGGTGACAGGACAAGGCTTTTACGGGTGCCCGCAAGGCATCCCGAGTGAGCCGCTCAAGCGTGTCGTCATGAAAAACAACCGGCACGCCGTCCGCGCTCAAGTGAACATCCAACTCAATGCCGCAAGCCTGTTCGAGAATCGCCTGCTCGAAGGCGGGAAGCGTATTTTCCACCAAGCCCGAATGGCCATGGCTGCCCCGATGCGCCCAGAGTTCCATTTTATCTCCAAATCAGCCGTGAATGATCCCTCTAATCACATCTAAATGAGCCACTTTATACGAATCAAATCCCTCGGCACATGACCAAGGGAACAGCCAAACGGCCACGCCGCAGGCTTGGGCCGCGAGCACGTCGGCATCGCTGTCTCCGAAGTAAACGATGTCCGAGGCATTATAGCCAATCAAATCGATGGCGCGCGCGATCGGGCCGGGCTCAGGTTTTTGCCCGTATCCATCATCGCCGTAGACCGAAACGGTAAATGTCCAGCCCAACTGCTCGATAATTTCTTTGCCGAAACGCCTGGGCTTATTGGTCACTAATCCACGGATTGAACACTCGGATAATAATGTTTCGACGCCATCAAACGGCGCGCTATGGCTCAACAGGTTGCGCCCATAGTGTGCCATAAAAATGTCGCGTGCCCGTGGCACCTGGGACGCGTCCGGTACGCTTTTGGTGTCGCGCAATAGAGACCCTAAACCACCGCCAATCTTTGTCCGGATAAAATCGATTGTCAGTGGCTCTAAATCAAACTCCCTGCGAATTTCATTGAGGGCGTTTCCAATATCTGGGGCACTGTCGAGTAGCGAACCATCGAGGTCAAAAATAGGTATTTTCATCAGCACCCCTCCACTCTTTTGCCGGATGGTTCAGACGCCAAACAGGTTACCGAACAACACATCGGTCTTTATGGCGTGCATTGACATAAGTGGCCTTACTCTGCCATACGGTAAAGTATGAAGATACACCCACTCGGTTCAAAACCACTCTGCGTCGACGCAGTCATTGACATCGCTCATGAGCGGACCAAAGTAACCCTTCCTGCCGACGTAGAGTCAAAAATTGCATCCATCAGGTCTGGGATCGAAAAGATGCTTGTCGATGACGCCCCGAACACCTACGGAGTGAACACTGGGTTTGGGGCTCTGGCCGAGGTTCGTATTCCCGCAGACGACCTGGCGAAACTCCAACTGAACCTCATCAGGAGTCACGCGACCGGCGTCGGCGTCCCCTACACGATCCCCGTCACTCGAGCTATCATGGCGATTCGGGCGAACGTCCTCGTTTTGGGGACCAGTGGCGTACGGCCAGCCGTACCGAAACTCCTTGCCGACATGCTTAACCAAGGAATCCATCCAGTCATTCCTGAGAAGGGCTCAGTCGGTGCGTCCGGTGATCTGGCTCCCCTCGCTCATCTTGCGCTGGTGTTGGTCGGCGAAGGTACAGCCGAATACAAGGGCACGGTAATGAGCGGTGCTGAGGCCTTAGACCGGGCTGGACTTCGACCAGTGGTCCTCCAAGCCAAGGAGGGTCTCGCGCTGATTAATGGGACGCAGGCCATGACGGCTGAAATGGCATTGGTCATCGATGCGGGCCGGTGCCTTGTCAAAACTGCTGATATTGCAGGGGCGATGTCCTGCCAAGCTTTGCTCGGCAGCTTAAGTCCTTTTGATGAACGCATTCAACGTGTTCGAGGGCATCATGGGCAGGCGACATCAGCGAAAAACCTCCGATTTCTTATGTCCGATAGTCCAATCACCGAGAGCCACAAAGACTGCGATAAAGTGCAAGACCCCTACAGCCTTCGCTGTATGCCACAAGTACACGGTGCCACGCGCGATGCGCTCCTTCACACCGCAAGCGTGGTCTCGACCGAATGCAATGCCGCGACAGATAACCCACTGGTGTTTGAGACGAAGAACGGGCAACTCGATGTCCTCAGTGGCGGTAATTTCCATGGCCAACCCATCGCTTTGGTTGCAGACTATTTCGGTATTGCGGTAGCCGAACTCGCCAATATTTCTGAGCGACGAATCGAGCAACTTGTCAATCCAGCCCTGTCTAGCGGTCTACCCCCTTTCCTATCAGCGAAATCGGGCCTGAACAGCGGTTTTATGATCGCGCAAGTCACCGCCGCTGCTCTTGTTAGTGAGAATAAGGTGCTCGCACATCCAGCCAGCGTCGATAGCATTCCGAGTAGCGCAAACCGAGAAGACCACGTATCAATGGGGACGATCTCAGCTCGAAAAGCGAGACAAATCATCGAACACGTAGAAACTGTCCTAGCCATCGAACTGCTCTGCGCGGCCCAGGCTCTGGATCTACGCGCACCGCTTGTGGCCAGCCCGGCGATCCGCGCCGTGCATAAGGCGATTCGACAAGTGGTCCCACCGCTTGGCGATGACCGAATTCTCCACAATGACATCACGGCTGTCCGCGACCTTCTCCATGCGGGCTCGATCGTCGAGGCAGCCGTCGTTGGAGGGATGACGGATCTTGAATGAGCAAGAAACTGACCGTCAGCTTACCGTTGACCTACTGATCAAAAACGCACTCGTGTTTGATGGCGAAACAAGCCTGTCAGCGGCGACCGTTGCCGTGAAAGGCGAGAGCATTGTCTTTGTGGGCTATCAAACGGACTTTGAAAAAACCTCATGGTTGGTCGAAGACAAGGTGACGGAGGTGCTCGATGCAACCGGATTATTGGTTACACCGGGCTTGATCGATTGCCACACGCACATTGTCCACGGTGGAGACCGCAGTCATGAATATGCACTGCGTGCAGCGGGCCGAAGCTATCTTGAAATTGCAGCGTCAGGCGGCGGTATTAAATCGACCGTCCGTGCAACGCGCCAGGCCAGCATCGATGCTCTAGTCAGGCTGGCGCGGCCACGCCTCGACAGACTACTGGACAGAGGCGTTACAGCCGTCGAGATCAAATCCGGCTATGGACTCAGCTGCGATTCCGAACTCAAAATACTCGAAGCGATCAAGCGATTGGACTCTGAATACAGAATCAATATCGTTGCGACGTTTTTGGGGGCTCATACGATTCCGAGCGAATACTCGGGCCAGCGTGACGACTACGTGAAACTGGTCATCGAGGAAATGCTACCCGCCGTGGCCGCCGGTGGGCTGGCGGATTTCTGTGATGTATTTGTCGAAAAGAGTGCCTTTACCGTCGAAGAGGCTGAAAAAATTCTGCATGCGGCTCAGCAAGTCGGCTTAAAGCCAAAGCTCCACGCTGACCAACTCAGTTTCGGCGGTGGTGCGGAATTGGCGGGTCGAGTCAGTGCCACCAGTGCAGATCACCTCGAATATGTGAGCGGCGACGGCATCAAAAGCATGCGCGATGCCGGAACCGTTGCCGTGCTTCTCCCGGGTGCATCTTTGTTTCTCGGCGACAATGAGAATGCACCAGCTCGACGATTAATCGATGGCGGTGTCTCTGTTGCCCTCGCAACAGACTGTAATCCTGGAACGTGTATGACTGAAAACCTACACTTGATGATGACCCTGGCCATGAGTCGTCTCAAAATGTCGGCCGAGGAGGTGTTTCGGGCGGTGACCAGCAACGCGGCAAAAGCCATCGGACTGGAATCCAGCTGCGGATACCTCAGAGAAGGTCGACGGGCAGACATTGCCATTTTTGAGGCCAAGACGCTCGCGGACCTCCCGTACCAAATGGGCCGAAATTTGACTCGCCAGGTCTACGTAGCGGGCCAGCTGGCCATCGATCGCGCTGCGTCCTGACAATCACAGCTTTCAATCAACTGCGTCGAGCCGCCTGCCATGCCGCCTCGATATCAGTGCGCGTGATGGGTCCGTCGCGAAAGAACGTCAATTGCCCATCGGCCATGCCGACGACCGTGCTTGCGCCGCGACCGCTGGTTTGACCATTTAGGAAACCGTCCAACCCATCGAGTCCAGACGCAAGTAACTCAGCCGACGAGTATGCAGCAGGTCGACCCGTCAGATTAGCCGATGTGCCAACGATCGGCTCGCCGAGTGCCTGAACAAGCTGATGAGCGATGGGATGACTTGAAACCCTGACCCCCACCATGTTGGTGCCCGCCGTGACCTGAGAAGGAAGACCAGGAAATGCAGGTACAACCAAGGTAAGAGCACCAGGCCAAAAACGCTCGGCGAGGGCCATGAGCGGTGTTTCCATCCCGTGTTTTGCGAGATAGGTTTTGTCAGGCAGAAGAATTGGCAGTGGTTTTCCATCGGGACGGCCTTTTGCAGCCACAACCCGTGCGACAGCCATCGAGTCGTAAGCGCGACATCCAAGTCCAAAGCTTGTCTCCGTCGGAAAAGCGATCACGCCACTTCGCCCGAGCACGTCAACAGCTTCATCCAAAGTCAATTCTGATAGCATGCTTCAACGTCCCTGAGTTGTTCGATAATGTCTCTCGCGCGAAGGGTTTTTTGTCCAAATTTTTTCCATAGCTGGTCTCCACTGACACCATGCCACAAAGTGCCCAAGAGCGCAGCCCTTGACGCTGAGTAGCCCTGCGCGAGCAAGGAGCCAATCATGCCCGCAAGCACATCGCCAGCCCCTGCCGTAGCGAGACCAGGGTTACCAACCGGGCAGACAGAGATACGTCCCTCCCGACCAGCCACCAAAGTATTGGCCCCCTTCAACACGATCACACTACCCGTTATCTCCTGAAGTGCTTGAACGCACGCAACACGATCTTTCTGGACGGCTGCTATCGGTATGTTGAGCAAACGAGCGGCTTCGCCAGGATGCGGTGTCAATACCCAGGAGTCACCCAGGAAAACATCTTCCGATTGTTGCGCGAGATGGTTGAGCCCATCGGCATCGAGTACCACTGGAATGGTGATGTGCTTGACCGCTGAAAATAAACGTCGCCCGACTTCAGCGTCGGGACTAAGGCCTGGTCCGATAACGGCAGAACTATAGCGATTTAATCCATTCCACCATGAGCCATCCAGCTCGGTCTCGTACAGCGGGGCAACCATCACCTCATATGCATCACGCGCCAAATACGAGACGACATTTTTACTGGTCCCTAGGGTCACTAAACCTGCACCCGCCGCCAGGGCCGCATCCGAAGTCAACTGCGGTGCACCAGCGCGGCCATTGACGCCGCCGATCACCATGACATGACCGTATGTACCCTTGTGCGTGTCCGCTCTTCGCGGCGAAAAGAGCTCTTGGAGCAGCTCGGGTCCGGCGAGATGAAGAAGTGTCGACTCATCAAATTGGTGGAGTTCAGACGATAAACCAATGTCAGCCACCGACAAGCTCCCCCTGTATTCAGCACCGGGATACAGCCAATGTCCTCGTTTGGACGCGTGAAAACTCACCGTATGCTCAGCACGGACAGCTTGCCCCAAAATGGCCCCTGTCAATCCACAGACACCGCTCGGAAGGTCGATGGCCACAACCGGGTTATCCAGTTTATTTAGCGCATCAATAATGTCGCCAATACGCCCGCGAACGCTGCCCTTAAGTCCAGTTCCAAGTAGACCATCAACCAACACTGTCCCTGGGTCTATTGTGGCGATCTCATCGGGACTCCAACCGTCTGAAAACCGAACTGTTCCACCGCTCGCGGCGTACGCCTGATACTGCCGTAATGCATCGCCACGCAACACATCGCAATGTACACTTGACCAACATTCCGTCGACCATCCCCAATTCAAGAGATAGCGCCCTGCGACATACCCATCGCCACCATTATTTCCGGGCCCACAAAATATGATGCAACGTCTATAATCAGGATGATGTGCTGCTATGGTTTTCGCCAATTGATGACCTGCGGTCTCCATCAAAACCAATCCAGGTAAACCGAGTTTGTCCATGGCGATGGATTCAAATAGCTGCATTTGGTCTGGTGTTAAGACGTGGCTCTTGGCAGTGGGCGCAGGTGAAAGGTCATTCAACATACGTACTGCCTCGACGCAACAGAGCAACGGCGACCTCACCTTCGTGGCTAAGACTTAACCAGAGTGACTCCCCAGGCGCGTTTGAATCGCAAACGCCAATACTCGGCGCACCGGCGGGGCTACGTTTGACTTGGATGCGGTGAAATGGGACTCGGCCTACCATTGAACGGTAGGCGAATTTAGCGGCGAGTCGGACAGCATAATGTTGCCATGGCAAACGTATTTGCCGTTGGCAATAGGCGAGTTCAGCTGGACAGAAGAAACGCTCGTAGGCCCTGGGGTAACGCTCAAGAAGCCCCTTGATACGACCGATAGGCATGATGCAAATAACGCCAGCCCCGTCATCGGTTTGCTCCAACTTAAACTGAACGCCTGCGTCCACGTTCAACCGCCCTAGTGAAGTCACCGACTGCTTGTTCAATTCCCCTGAGGATCCCCCGGGCAATGCATGCGTGTCCGACCTGAAACTCGTCAATCTGGGCAATCCTCGCGAGCTTCTCAACATTGACCAGGTCGATATCGCCAACAACGCCGACTCGCATTCCAAGCTTGGCCGCCAGATTAGCAGCGTCGGAGATGCGCGCCAGCTCAGTTGCCCTTTCCTGACTGGACTTCGCCCTGAGATAAGCAGAACAATTCAGTACAGCAAAATCGACCTCTGACCGGTGCAGTGCTTTGCATTGCTCCAACTCGGGCTCAATGCGGACGCCGACCATGATCCCCGCATCTTTCAGAAGTAGAACCTGACGCCTCAAGGCATCTTTAAGCATATGCGCGTCGATCCCCCCGCTCACACCCCCATCGCGTAGCTCTGGGGCAAGAGTGAGGCGGTCGGGCCTTAATGCGAATGCCACATCCATTAAATCCGGACCGGCTGCTGCAACCACTTCAAAGCGCCCGGTCAGAGAGTCCCGCAGTAATCGGCCATCTTTCTCGGCATCGTTTCGTTCACCGACACGGATATCGTAGGAAATCGCATCCGCGCCTGCTAATTCAGCTAAAAGCGCAACGCTTACCGTTGATGGATTAACCCCGTCTCCGACCCGTCTAAACATTGCGGCCGCATCAACGGCCAGGTGCAATTGAGCATCCATAGGGTTAACCAATATCCTTTCTTAACGCACCCGAGATCTCATCAACGGCTCGCGCTACGATCTGATCACTTGGACCTTCGACCATGACCCGAGCGAGCATCTGTGTACCCGAGTAGCGCACGAGAACACGTCCATCTCCATCAAGCTCGGTTTCCACGTCTCGAATTGCCTTTTGGGTCAAAGCAAGATCGCTGATGGGAGGCTTTGTTGCGACCTCAATATTTTCAATTTTCTGCGGGTAACGGGTCATGATGTGCCCTAGCTCACTCAGCGACGCACCGCGTTCAACCATTACCCCAAACACCGCTAGCCCAGTGACGAGGCCATCACCTGTCGTGGCATAGTCAGTCAAAATCACATGACCAGACTGTTCCCCACCGAGTGCCAACCCATCCCGCCGCATACGTTCAACAACATAGCGGTCCCCCACGCCAACACGCTCAACCTGGCCGCCAAAACCTCGAACAGCTTTGTCCAAACCTAGGTTACTCATGACCGTAGCAACCACCGTTTTTCCGGGCAAACGACCTTGTGTGATAAGCTCTCGACCGAGTATGGCCAAGATTTGGTCACCATCTAGAATTTCACCCTTCTCATCTACGAGAATACATCTATCCGCGTCACCATCCAGTGCCAAACCAGCATCGGCACCACAGTCGAGCACCGCGCGAGATAGCTGCTCCGGGTGTAATGCTCCGCAGCCTTCGTTAATGTTCAGCCCATCCGGATTCACTCCAAGCGCAATGACGTCCGCTCCCAACTCATTCAAAACCTCAGGTGCGACTTTGTAGCCCGCCCCATTGGCACAATCGACAACGATCCGCATGCCGTCGAGAGTTTTGCGGCGCGGGAATGCGCTTTTAGCGAAAACCGAGTATCGTCCAGCTGCATCATCTATGCGATACGCCCGGCCTACATCATTCTTGGTTGCACGAATAGAATCCAGGCCGTCGCCTAACATGAGTTCCTCTAGGAGAAGCTCTTCACTGTCTGGCAACTTGAAACCATCGCGCGCAAACAGCTTAATTCCATTATCCTCGTAAGGATTATGACTCGCCGAAATAACAACGCCCGCATCACAGCGCATGCCCGTTGTTAAAAACGCAATGCCCGGTGTCGGCAACGGACCGACAAGATGTACGTCGGCCCCAACTGAGACCAGGCCACCAGCGAGTGCGCTCTCGAAAAGATAGCCGGACAGCCGTGTGTCCTTACCCACGAGCACCTTTGGGCGTTTGCCCAGCTGCTGCTTTAATCGGTGGCCGAGCGCACGGCCCAGCTTCATCACCATTTCTCCAGTCATTGGATACTGATTAGCGAGCCCGCGGATCCCATCCGTACCAAATAATACACGTTTCTTAGACGTCAAGGGCTTGTCCTCATGTCAACTTGTTTGTCTCTGAATACCAGGGTTCGACGCGTTATTCGAGATCCAGTTGATTATCGCCTTCGTCTTGTCCTTGTGCCATGTCGGATTCCAGGTCTTTTGGAACAGAAGGAGTCGGCTTACGCTTTCGGGTAACGAGTACAGTTGGCGGAGTGAATTGTACGATCTCAATGTCGGTACCGGCGGGTGCATCGGCCACCATCTGCTTACGTCGACTGCGCCCGAGCGGAACATCGTCCGGATCGATATAGACATCGATGCTTTTTCGGTCGAGTTTACGGATTTGACTGATGGGCCCCTCGACCACAACATCCACGGCAGACGGCGACGCCGTGGCGAGCTCGGACTCATCACCCGTGAGAAGAGCGATTTCCATATCAGGAAAGACCCTTTGCTCACGATTTTCCAGTATATCGAGCTTCACTAAGACACTTTGCTTGTCAGCCTCCAAAGTTGTTCCGTATGGAGGCGATTCTAACTCTACTTCCGTGCTGGTCGCCGATGAACGGCCCACGAGAGAGATAGGACGTGTTCGCATCTCCTTCAAATCTTTAACGACGGATTGCGGTCCACTGACATCAACGCTCGTCGGTTCTACACTGCTCTCCCTTAAGCGAAAGCCCCCCTTGGGCTCCCCCTCCAGTTTGAGTACAACAGGGATACTACGCACGATGATCGGCTCCAACTTGATATACTGCTTCTCCGGGTCGATCTTCTTAACCCATTTCGCTGGTACACCTTTGATATTGCGCCGATCGAGCCTGATCCACTCTTCATTTTGCCGACCCGTCAGTTCAACGCTGATGGGTTCGATGCGCGGCTCCTTTAAACGGCGTAACGCCGGGTCCGTCCCCGACAAAGTGACCTTCACGGAATCAGGTGGGCGCTTGATTGGAACACGGTTCGCCTCGAGAATTGTAACCGAAAATGGGACTTCAACTTCGCGGACAGTGACCCTGTCGTCCTGGGTGACCGAAACAAGCGTCACAGCCAGCAAAAGTGATAAGAGTTTCAAGGTCCCATTCTTACGGAAACGGGCGACCAACTGATTGGAGAGCTGGTTCATTCAGCACCGCCTCCCTGCTCTGCGGCGGCATAAGCCGTCTCAGGCTCATCGGTTTTCTTGGGAGCACGCCCATCACGCGAACGCCAAAATACACTCTTGGTGGTTGTTGTCGTAGCAATGAGATGGTTCGTCAACATCTCCCTGAGTTGACTTGGAGATAAGTCGGCATGAAGTTTGCCCGCCAGCGCAACCGATGTGGTGCCGCGCTCTTCTGACACGACGACAACCAATGCGTCCGTTTCCTCAGATAATCCGATAGCAGCTCTATGGCGAGTACCAAAAGTGCGATCTATTCCGGTACCTGATGCCATCGGCAAGAAGACGCCTGCAGTCGATAGGCGACCAGCCCGCACCACCGCCGCTCCATCATGTAACGGGTTTTGTCGCTCAGGAACAAAAAGGCTGTACAGCAACTCTTTCGAGAGTCGCGCATCCAAACGCGTGCCATCGACAATGTAGGCACTCAGGTCGGCATACCTTTCGATAACGATTAAGGCACCAACCTTTTGGCCCGCTAACGAAACGGATGCTTTGACAATTTCATCAATCGCCTGCGCGTCTCCGGCCGCACTGCGACTCGTCGAGAAAAACTGAGTCTGGCCAAAAGCCGCTAATGCACGCCTGATATCGGCCTGAAAGACAACGATGACAATGATAAGAATGTTGGCAAAAAACTGTTCGAGCAACCAATTAAACGTGGGGAGATTGAGCAAAACCCCCTGACTTACAACGTACAAGATGGCTATCGCGACAAGGCCCAACAACATCGGAACCGCTTTGGTGCCTTTGATAATCATCAGCACCCGATAAATGACAATGTAGACCAGGGCAACGTCGACTGCTGTCGACAACACGTCCTGCCATGCCCATGGGAACTCCACCCTTATGCTCCACCAGTCACTAATGCCGATGTCATTCTAACAACATCTCGCGCCACGGCTACTTCATGTACCCTTATTATCCTTGCCCCCTTCAGCAAACCGACTGTATGGGCCGCGCAGCCCGCGGCTTCTCGTTGGTCAACCGGTCTTTCGGTAATCGCACCTAAAACCGATTTTCGGGATACACCCAGCAAGACAGGTGCGTTTAAAACGGCGAGTTCGTCGAGTCGATTAATTAACGCAAGATTCTGCTCAACGGTCTTTCCAAAACCGATTCCAGGATCGACTGCTATTCGCTCGCGCATAATCCCTTTCGAGACCAGTGCATCTATCCTAGCCTGGAGATACTGACATACATCATCGACGACATCGACACTGCTCAAGTCTCCGAGTTGCATCGTCTCCGGCCGGCCGCGCATATGCATCAGAATCAATCCCACATCACTCGCACAGGCAACATCCTCCATTGCTGGATCAGCAGTCAATGCAGAGACATCGTTAATGATGTCAACGCCCGAACGAATTGCCGCCTCAGCAACGGCTGCCTTCATCGTATCGATTGACACCAACACATCGTGACGTTTTTTAATTTCGCTGATAATTGGAATAACGCGTTTGAGTTCTTCGTCGACAGGGACCGGTTTTGCTCCAGGTCTGGTCGATTCACCGCCAACATCGATAATGTCGGCACCCTGACCGACCATATCCGAGACGCGACTCAAGGCCGCTTTCACGGTCTGGAAGCGGCCACCATCAGAAAACGAATCTGGGGTTGCGTTGATAATGCCCATGACGAGGGGGGCAGCGGAAAGGGAACTCTGCCAATGAGATTCACTCCAACGAACTGTCGTGTTTCTCACCGACCAGCGCACAAGCCCACCTGAAGATTGTTTAAGTTAGGGGGCCACTTTCTTGGGCCCCGAGTGCAGTTTACGCACCTTCAGTGGTCGTGTCACCCACAATGCCTTGCGTCCCAGGGTTCTGTGTAACGAAAACTGTCTTGGGTGTACGGCGTGTTTCAAATGTCTCTTTGACTTTCATCGGTGGCAGTTCATCGCCTCGAATGACCATTTCGACCTCAGTCCGGTCCAACGATTCGCGTTCCAAGAGTGCTTCGGCCAAAGACTTTAACAAATCGAGGTTGTCAGTCAGCAGCTTGGTCGCCACGTCGTACCCTTCATTGACGATTCGTCGGACCTCTGCATCTATTTCAATCGCTGTCTGTTCGGAAAAATCTCGCTGTTGAGAAATTTCCCGCCCCAAGAACACCTGCTCATCCTTTTTGCCGTAGGCTAATGGACCGAGCTTGTCACTCATGCCCCACTCACAGACCATGCTGCGCGCGGTCTGAGTTGCCATCACGATGTCTTGACCGGCACCGGTCGTTATTTGGTCGAAAATTATTTCCTCAGCAACGCGACCCCCCATAAGGATTGCAATTCGGTTTTCCGCAAACACCTTGGTCATAGAAAGTCGGTCTTCCGACGGCAATTGCTGCGTCACTCCAAGGGCTCGGCCTCGAGGTATGATGGTGACTTTGTGCACCGGATCCGTATTGGGCAGCAACTGCGCGACGAGCGCATGGCCGGCTTCGTGATAGGCCGTCGTCCGTTTCTCCGCGTCGCTGATGATCATCGAACGACGCTCGGCACCCATCAAAACCTTGTCTTTCGATGATTCGAAGTCGTCCATCGTCACAACATCGCGGTCACGCCGAGCCGCCAAAAGGGCCGCCTCGTTCACTAGGTTCTCCAGGTCAGCACCGCTAAAGCCAGGTGTTCCCTTTCCGAGAACTTCGAGGTCAACATCGCCGCCGAGTGGCACTTTCTTCGTATGAACGCCGAGTATTTGTTCGCGACCTCTTACGTCTGGCCGATTGACAACCACACGCCGGTCAAATCGCCCTGGTCGGAGGAGTGCTGGATCCAGGACATCCGGGCGGTTCGTCGCCGCGATCAGAATGACGCCTTCATTGGACTCAAAGCCATCCATTTCAACCAGCAGTTGGTTGAGCGTTTGTTCCCGCTCGTCGTGCCCGCCTCCCAAACCGGCCCCGCGGTGGCGGCCAACGGCATCGATCTCGTCGATAAAGATGATGCAGGGTGCGTTTTTCTTGCCTTGTTCGAATAGGTCTCGAACTCGACTCGCGCCAACGCCAACAAACATCTCGACGAAGTCGGAACCCGAGATCGAGAAGAATGGGACGCCTGCTTCGCCAGCAACGCCTCGGGCGAGCAGCGTTTTGCCCGTTCCCGGAGGCCCCATGAGCAAGACCCCCTTGGGAATCCGCCCGCCCAGGCGTGTGAACTTCTTTGGGTCACGCAAAAAGTGAATGATTTCGTCCAATTCAGCCTTTGCC
>JAYZEG010000048.1:0-36716 GCA_036337435.1 Myxococcota bacterium | reverse complement strand
GTGCAGGCGGCGCGGGTGCCGAAGGCGGTGCAGGCGGTGCGGGTGCCGAAGGCGGTGCCGGTGGTGCGGGCGCCGAAGGCGGTGCAGGCGGCGCGGGTGCCGAAGGCGGTGCAGGCGGTGCGGGTGCCGAAGGCGGTGCAGGCGGTGCGGGTGCCGAAGGCGGTGCAGGCGGTGCGGGTGCCGAGGGCGGTGCAGGCGGCGCGGGTGCCGAAGGCGGTGCAGGCGGTGCGGGTGGTGGTATGGAACCCTGTTTTGGCGAAGGCCAGTTCGGCCGCAATGGACCAGACGCACTTCCGTGTTGCGACGGTCTTGTTGAAGTTCAAGAATCGTATCCTAGTCCCGATGGTGAGTGTATGGCAGAGGCCAATGCGTATACTTGCGTGCAATGCGGCGATGGCGTTTGTAGCGATTTTGAAAACCACTGCAACTGCCCGGACGATTGTATGGAAATGGCCAATGAATGTATCGCCGAAGGCCAGCCGATCATGAATTTTGATCAACAGTGTTGTCCTGGTCTTTTTCCTGTTGAATGTGCCCTCCTTGGGGCAGACAACATGTGTTTTCCCTGTGCGGAGCTAACACAGTATTGCATCAACTGCGGTGACGGTGTCTGTGCCGAAGGCGAGAATCTTTGTAATTGTCCATTGGATTGTGAAGACATCTAGTCGCTGACTCTGTATTTGTGTCTTGGAACCGGCTGGACTAGCGCCCGGTCACTTCATCCAATAATGCTGCCGTTCGCTCAGCCATCATATCGGCTGAGTAGCGGCGCAGTGCGTCCTTTTTGGGCCTATAGGGCAGCGTGCCCAAGGCGATTTGAAACAAGGCCTCACGGAGTGTCTCTGGGTCAGATGACCATTGCCCAACACCACAGTTCTTGATCAACGCTGCCGCATCGGAGCCGATCGGACCATAGCCAAGCACGGGTCGGTCGATTTCAAGATAATCAAAAATTTTAGCACTTAATGCGGTTTTGTGGTCGGTGCCAATGATGAGTAAAAGTGCGGCAGAACCAGCCATGATTGGGGCCAGTTCATTGGCGGGGATCCTTTTGCCATGCGCAACCCGTTCCGGCATGGGATGGCGGTCTAGAAAGCGTTTTGCAGCCGGATCGAGTTCACCGAATATTTTTAGTTTAAGGGGCGGTAGATCGCTTTTGCATTCATGGAGCGTTTCAAGAATCGGCTTCATACTTCGCGAACCGTAGCAAGCCCCAGCATAGACCACGGTTGGCACTGGATTGACAACCGGTTGGTCGACGTATACGTCGGTCGGGTCGAAGCCATTTGGTATGACGACCCAATTTGCAGCGGGACCCGGTGAAAAGGCGGCAACATTTCGCGCGAGCATGTTGGTATTGACATAGGACACCGCGTCGGCGGCATCCAATAATTTCGCCTCCAATTTACGGATGGCTCGACGAGACGGGCCAATTGGAATTCGTTTCCGCTTTAAGTCGACAGTCCATGGGTCTCGATAATCAAGAATCAAAGGTACATTCAATTGCTTCGCGACGGCAGTGCCAACGCAGAACATGCCGAAAGGACCCCCGGTCACCCAGACGCATTGTATGTCTTCAAGCTCTCGCGCTGCTCGTTTGGCTGCACGAGTCCAAGCGGGATACTGATCGGGCTTGAGCAGTTCAGCAATCATACGATTGACTGGCTTTGAAACAAACTTGGGTAAATGGCCCAAACCTCGAGCGAGTTTTGTGCTCGGCACGAATGCCGAGACTCGATGGACTTCAACATCCGGAACCGAGAGCGATGCATCCAGGTTTGGGGCTTTTCGAAAGACTGAATCCGGCTCAGGTGTCATTACAATCGGCTGCCAACCCAGCTGGGGTAGGCGCCTTGCCAAACGCAGCGGGCGGCGGACACCAACACGGGCAACAGGTGGCCATGCGGCTGTGAGCATCAGAACCTGTTTCATCGCGATTGCCGTCCCCTATTTTCTAGTTGGGATTGGCATTCAAGACAGACGGTACATTCCGGTTGTGCTTGCAATCGGCGCCATCCGATCAGCTCGTCGCATCGTCGACAAAATCCATAGTCGTCTGCGTCTATCGCATCTAGGGCTGCACGTACTTTCTGCAGCCTGAGGGTCTGTCTACGGCGATTGGCCTCAACCATTTTTTGTTGCTGAATCGCGTCGATGCGTGAAAGCCGTCCGACAGACTGTTGGTCGAGGACCACTGGCTGAGACGCCTCTTTGGATTGCCTCAGGACCGTATCAAGCTCCGTCTCGATTCGCCGCAGGGCGTTCGCTTGTTGTTCAATTTGGGTCACGGTCAATTCGCTCATCGTCGCAAGTAGACTTTCTAAGAAAACACCTCGCCTCTATTAGTACATCAACAGCGCATGGATTTCTTTATCCAGTTTATTGATGGGTAGAAATTGAGTTTCTAAGGCTTGGGCAAAAGGGACGGGTGTGTCAAGACTGCCAAGGCGACGGACGGGCGCATCGAGCCACTCGAAGCAGACGTCTGAAATCCGTGCTGCGACCTCACCGCCAAATCCACCAGACACTTGCGCTTCATGAAGGACCAAGACTCGGCCCGTTTTCTTGACTGATTCAAACACCAGGTTTTCATCCCATGGCTTGATGGTCCTGAGATCGATGACTTCGATTTCATAGCCCTGTTGGCTGAACCGATCTGCTGCGGCATCCGCCCAGTGTACAGCCCAGCCGTAAGACACAACCGTCATGTCGAGGCCCGAACGGACGACGTGACCTCGACCGATTTCGAGTTCATAAGCACCCTCTGGTACAGGGGTGACGTTGGTTCGATACAGCTTTTTATGTTCGAGAAACAAGACGGGGTTGGGATCGCTGAAGGCGGCCAGCAGTAATCCTTTGGCATCGTAGGCATTTGACGGTGCGACAATTTTTAATCCCGGTGTTGATGCAAACCATGATTCAACACATTGCGAATGAAATGGACCCGCGCCGACACCACCCCCGAATGGGGCTCGGATGACCACTGGAACTGGAGCACCCCATCGATAATGGGTGGGAGCAAGGTTATGGACGATTTGATTAAATGCGCATGAAATGAAGTCGGCAAACTGGATCTCCACCATGGGTTTTGCGCCGGTGAGAGCAAGGCCCATAGCGCATCCGACAGCACCCGATTCAATGATAGGCGTATTACGGACTCTCTTCGAACCAAAGCGTCTGTTCAGCCCATCTGTGACTTTAAATACGCCGCCATATTCTGCAATATCTTGCCCCATGAGGATCGTGGAATCATCTCGCTCCATTTGATTGATCAGCGCATCTCTAATGGCATCTACATACCGGGTTTGCGGGCCGGATACCGTGGGTACTGTTGCTGGCGGGGGCGAGTATCGATAGACGTCGGTCAGTTCGTTCTGCGGCGACGAGTGTGCGGCAGGTGCCTCCAGTTGTTTTAGAACGACGGAGTCCACCTGTTCCTCCAGGCTCTGTCTAATCGTATTTCTTAGCGTCGGAAATAAGACGTCGTCGTCCATCAGTGCTCGCTCAAGGCGAGCGATTGGATCTAATTCCATCCATTGCGCTCTGAGCTCATCGGGGACATACGCTGTCCCGGATGCCTCCTCATGACCCCGCATTCGAAATGTCATGCATTCGAGCATCGTCGGACCTTGGCCGGCCCGCGCCCGGGCTGCCGCCGATGACACCGCCTCAATCACCGTATGGACGCAATTTCCATCGACCACGAAGCCTGGCATCCCATAGCCAATCGCCCGCTGATGTAAACCCGAACAAGCATATTGCTCCTGAGTTGGGGTAGACAATGCGTATTGATTATTCTCTACAACGAAAATGACTGGCAGTCTCCACGTTGCCGCCAAATTCATGGCTTCATGAACATCGCCCTCACTGCTGGCGCCGTCGCCGAGGAAGACCAGCGCGATTTTTTGACTCCCATTCATTTGAGCGGCCAAAGCAAGACCGCATGCAACGGGACACATGGCACCCAGATGGCTGATCATGCCGACGATGGAATGAGACCATAGACCAAAATGAAAGCTTCTATCTCGACCGCCAGTGAACCCACCCTGCCGACCGAGCAATTGCTGGAATAGCCGGTCTAAAGCCACATCACGGGTCGTGAATACGCCAAGATTTCGATGAAGCGGGAGAATGTAATCGTCGCTTTCAAGTGCCCATGTTGCGCCCACTGCAACCGCCTCTTGTCCAATTCCAGAGAACCATTTTGATAAGCGACCCTGGCGTAGGAGAATGAGCATTCGTTCCTCGATCACACGAGGCAGCAGCAGCGTACGATAGAGGTCAAGTGCCCTGCTGTTTTTGGCTCGACTCGGGTCTAGAGTCATTTATCCTCCGGTTCCATGACGATAAATTTTAGTTTGAGACCGCCATTTCTGATTGGGACCACATGACTTGGATGTCGGTTGAGTGCGCTTTGTGCGCTGGGTGAGGATACGATCACGCCGGCCTTCCAAGCCCGAAACTCGGTCGAGAGCAACAGTCCTAATTGTTCGTATGCTCTCGGATTTTTCGCTCGTCGACCATAGGGCGGGTTACAGATGATCAAGCCCGTTTTCGCTGGGGCTTTCAGCAGACTGGCATCCATGGTTTCTAGACGTGGCTCAACGCCGGCACGTTGGGCATTCCGTCGAGCTATCTCAATTGTGTTTTGGTTTCTATCACCTCCGGCGACCAGAGTGTGTATGGGGCGTGAAACCCAGGTCTCGGATGGCTTTTTACACCATGTCTCGCATTCAAATCGACGGTCTTCCCCAGGTGGTATGTCCGCTGCTCTGAGGGCCGCCTCAATTGGAAAGGTACCGCTGCCACACATTGGGTCGACCAAGGCGATACCCGGTTTCCACCCTGCAATTCTCAATAGAATTGAAGCCAGTGTCTCGCGCAGGGGGGCCGGTCCTGTTTCAACTCTCCATCCGCGCCGATGCAAGCGGTCTCCAGAGGTATCGACGCTCACGGTGCAGCGATCCCGATGGATACGGACGTACAGTCCAGTTTGACCCGAATTCACCCAGCGATTCACCCGTTCTTTGACGGCATCTGAATGATACAATTTACTTTTGCTGCAGCTCACATGAGCAGTCAGACCACCGAATTCACTCAGTTCAAGTTTATTAAATCCTCGTTCCAATGCCTGAAAACTGGGGGCCGGGAAACGCCCAATTCGTTGTAGAATTCGTGTCGGACAGCGAAGTGTGAGATTGGCCTTGATTGGGTGACCAACGAAGGACACACCGCCCACTTCGAGTTGAACTCGCTTGAATCCAGTTTCCTTGATTTCGTCAGCCGTCCACCTTTCAAGACCCGGCGGACAGACAGCGAATAACTCGGCATGCGAAGATGTCAACTGTGGAGCCCCCTTCGATTCAAATGGCAGCCGCCTGGCTCCGCTCATAAACTGGACGATGGCTGGAATAGAATCACTACGATCTTCATTACTGTATGCCGACTCACACCCGAGGCCAAGGGACGATTCATATGGATACGCACATGTGCAGAGAAAATTTGGGTCAGGTTCTGCAAAATTACGTAATCTTACTTTCTCAAACGGCCAAACAGCGAGTTTGCTGTAGACATTGTCGAATGTAAGAATTATCTTACCTTGGATTACCTTACCTTTCATTATCGTTCCTTCTAACGCGTCAGGAAGCCCAGAATGGAGACAACACTTATCGAACTGATGACCGTCAGCGCACCCGCGGATGACGTTTCAATTTCAAACCTTCTGTTGAAGGCATCACCGGTCGTTAAAGGTGTGCTGCTGATCTTGGTCGCGATGTCCCTAATCGTTTGGTACATCATAATCTACAAATGGCTCTATCTACGACGGGCGAGAAAAGAGTCTGAACGGTTTATGAAAACATTCTGGGATTCAAAGCGTCTTGACGAGATCTACAGAACCAGTGACGACCTGAAGTACAGTCCAACCAGTCAGGTCTTTCGTGCAGGCTACGTCGAACTCACAAAGCTGAAGAGTGGGAAATCCGGCGATACAATGCATGAACAAATGGGCGATCTGGAGAATATCGAACGTGCTTTGCGAAGAGCCATCAATGCTGAATCGATCCATCTCGAGAAACTGACGTCGTTTCTAGCTACGACCGCGAGTGCGGCCCCCTTCATTGGACTCTTTGGAACCGTATGGGGCATTATGGTGTCCTTCCTCAATATCTACAAAAAGGGAGATGCTTCGCTGCTCACCGTTGCACCAGGCATTGCGGAAGCATTGGTTGCGACCGCCATCGGTCTCGTTGCAGCCATCCCATCGGTGGTTGCCTACAATTGGTTGGTTGGGCGAATCAGAACACTGCAGGCCGAGATGGAAAACTTCGGGAACGATTTTCTCAATATCGTTCGGCGACACTTCTTCAACTGAATGATTCGATTGGAGTAGACGAACTGTGGGTATGCAGACCGGAAATCAACGAGCCGCGTTAAGTGAGATCAATGTGACACCTCTTGTCGATGTCATGTTGGTTCTCTTGATCGTGTTCATGGTAACAACGCCGATTATGGTCGAAGAAATGACAAAGAAAGAGGTGGAGATCAACCTTCCAACGACCCGGGCACCCGCGCCGATGAAGCCATCGGACACCTTGGTCGTCGTCAGAAAAGACCAGAAAATTTCATTGTCTATGGGCAAAGGCGAGACGGAATTGGCGAACTGTGGGTCCGATGCCGAGGCTCAGTATGTGAACTGCCTACAACAGCTAGAGACAGCGGTCGCCAATAACCAACCCCTTCAAGAATCCGATCGAATTCTTGTCTACGCCGAAGATGGTTTGGGCTATACCTTCGCCGTTAAAGTTTTTGCGAGCATTAAGCGTTCCGGAAAAAAGAAGCTGTTTCTGATCACAAACCCTGAAGCGGTTTCGAATCAATGAACCAAAGTCGGTCAGACCAAGGTGCACGCGCCATTTCAGTCATTCTGGCCTGCGGTGTAAACGGGGTCATGTTTGCGTCCATTTTGTTGATGGGCATGGTGACCCCGCCCCCTGAACCTCCCGAACTCGTCGCCATTGATTTTGTTGAACTCGCTCGCAAAAGTGATGTTCCCATAAAGCCAAAATTACTTCCGAGGATCACCCAGCCGCCCTTGCCTTTAGAAGCGGCTGCTGAGGAGATTGGCCTCAAGCGGAAGAAGCAAGAAGAACTCGAAAAGCAGAAACAAGAACGCGAACAAAAGCTCGCTGAAAAGAAACGAAAGCAGGAGCGAGAGAAAAAGAAATTAGAAGAGCGTAAGCGCAAGGAAGACCGGAAGCGACGTCGAAAAGCGATGGCACTGGCCATGCAGCGAATCGAGGATGACCCTCGCGCAGACGATGAAGACGCGCCGGGATTCAAAGAGGGCAGTGCCTATGGTCGTTCGACAGACCCCAAGACACTTAAAAATAAGCTCATGTATATGACTCGGATCTCCAGACTATTGGAGAGCCAGTTTCAAGTACCCAATAATATCCCTGAGGAATTCAGACGGAAAGCGAGTGCAAAGGTCGCCTTTAAGATCAGCAAGGCAGGAAAAGTCAAAGGGAAGCCTCGAATCATTAAGAGCAGCGGCAATCGTTTTTTTGACCAAGCCGCTTTGACGGCAGTCAGGCGATTCGGACCCGGAACAAACCTAAAGCTGCCCCTACCCAAAGATAAGAAAATCAAAAAGATCGTGCTGCGGTCCGGTATTCGGGCTCGAATGAAAGGTAAATGAATGATGAGAGCTGACAGAAAATGGCTGGTTTTGGTCGGACTGACCCTGAGTCTTTTGGCAGCCCCTATCGTACAGGCACAGTCCGATGAGACAGCCTCTACGGGTACATCCGCCGAAGGCCTGGATGTTGAAGTCGAACAGGGGGGCTTGGTCTTGATCCAAATGGCCATTCCCCGCGCGATTAACCTGGACTCCAAGCCGGACACCATCGGCTTGACCGAGGCTTTATCGGGCACCGTTAAACGAGACCTTACGATCTCCTCGTTCTTCAACATCTTGAAGCCCGCACAAATCCTTGCCAAATCTGATCGGGAGGGTATGAAACCCGTCTACAGAGATTGGTTTAATAGCGGCGCACAGGGCCTGATTAAGATTAGCTATCGACAGGTTGGTAAGAAAGTGATCGCTGACTTTCGCTTGTTCAGTGTAGAGGGCAGCGAGCAGGTCGTTTTACCAAAACCTTTTGATGGACCTATCCGCATTGATGCGTCGGTCAAGAAGCTTAGGGCAATGGCCCATGAATTCGCAAATGAGGTGATCGGGTATTACACAAAAACCAGAGGGTTCTTCGGAACTCAGATCGTTTTCGTAAAAGGGTCTCGTCGGACAAAAGAAATCTACATGATGAGTGCTGATGGTGTCGAAGAGACAGGGCTGACAGGAACACGGGGTATTAACATGCTGCCGAGTATGGGCGCTGGGCGACTTTATTTCACCAGCTTCCGTCGGGGTGGCCCGCACGCGTTCCGGCTCGGATCCGGCAGTACCAGCCCCTTCGCGGCCTATCCAGGGTTGAATACAGGGGCTGTCTTGAGTCCGGATGGCAGTTCGGTCGCGATTACTTTAAGCCGTGATGGAAACCCAGAAATTTACTTGCTTCACCCGGATACAGGTAAGATTAAGCGGCGGCTTACCAGGTCGGAGGCCATCGATACGAGTCCGGCTTGGTCACCCGATGGACAGCGTATCGCTTTTGTGAGTGACCGACATGGTTCGCCCCAGATCTTCGTGATGAACGCCAATGGTGGTGGCGTCGAACGTCTTACTTTTCAGGGCGACTACAATCAGACGCCGGACTGGAACCCCAAATCTGGTTTAATTGCGTTTACTGCGCGTGATGAACGGGCAATTTTTGATATCTTTACCGTTGATGTGGGCACCAAAGAAATTAAGCGTTTGACCCAAAATCAAGGCAATAACGAGGAACCAACCTGGTCGCCCGATGGCCGATTTATTGCCTTTAGCAGCACTCGGTCGGGGACAGCTAAAATTTATCTTATGGATCAAACAGGTCGGTACCAGCACAAGCTGAGTACCGGTGCGGGTGCCTACCTCACCCCTTTCTGGGTCCGGTACTGAATTAAACAGGAGTCGTTATGCTGATTACTCAAGTTAGATGGATATTGGTTGTCGGGCTGTCGCTGACCTTGGCGGCGTGTGGTGGGCGGCCTGTTGAAGCACTGTCGGCTGCCGAGAAGGCTATGGAGGATGCGTCTTTGGCCAAAACATGCGCGCCCGATGAATATCTGGCCGCTCAAAAACTTTTGGACAAAGCAAAAGCCCTTGCTGAAGAAGGAGAGCATGCTCGTGCGAAGGCGACAGCCATCGCCGCCGAAAAATTGGCTAAAAAGGCAATTGCAAAGGCACAAGCGCGAAAAGATGAATGCTTGAATCCTAAGACTCCAGATGGCATCGATGCAGCCGAGTTTGTAGACCAGTCAGGACCAGGTCTTGATGCGGTTGACGGCATGTCAGAAGGCATGCAAGTCATTTATTTCGAATACAACCAACCAACTTTGTCTGATGAGGCCAAGGAAACCCTGGATGCCAATGCAGACTGGTTGCTCAAAAATGAGACTGTCTCGGTGACTGTGGAGGGTCATTGCGACGAGCGAGGCAGCACCGAATATAACCTTGCACTCGGCGAAAAACGAGCTAAAGAAGCGCGCAAGTACTTACTTCGGAGAGGGGTCGACAAAAATCGCATCAGTCTGGTGAGTTACGGCGAAGAACGCCCTGCTGATTACGGGACGGACGAGGCTGCGCATCAGCGCAATCGGAGAGCCGTATTTAGAGCAGACGAATAAACCGCCCCACTCAAGATATTTCGGTTGAATGCATTTCTTGCCTTGCCACCGATGTGCGACCTCGATAAAGAAGCCCTATGAAAGCGATCAAATATATTGTCCCCAACAGCTTTACCGCACTCTCTCTCGTCTTCGGTTTGGCCTCCGTTGCCGCTTCGACCCGAGGTGATTTTGAATTTGCATCCTGGCTGATTCTTTGGGGCGTTTTATTGGATAAGCTCGATGGCGCGTCGGCACGCTTGCTCAACGCGTCATCGGATTTTGGTGTTCAATTCGATTCTTTCGCCGACTTCGTCGTGTTCGGGATAGCGCCGTCAGCCTTGGTCTACAGCCGCCTCAGCCTCCTGCCGGATTATTCGTCTGGAGCGGGCCACACTCTACTGGTGATTGTCACGGCTGGGTATGTGCTCGCAACAGCAGGTCGCTTAGCTCGCTTCAATATCGCAGAACCGGTCGGTGGAGAGCGGTTCTTTTTTGGCATTCCAACCACGATGACGGGTGCGATTATTGCGTCGGCGTACCTCACGCTTGGATTGTTTAACCTTGAGGCTCAGTTGATCTCTTATGCGGTCATTCTTCAGTTTATACTGGCCTTAGCGATGGTTTCCAATGTCCGTCTGCCCAAGCTCAAGGCGCGGAATAACTGGTTCGTCCAGTGGTTTCAAATCATTAATATCGGCATCGTCTATGCAACAACTCCGTTTAAGTTATGGCCTCATTACTTGCTGGGTCTTGGACTTCTCTATTTGGTCGTCGGTATCACTTGGGCCTTGATGAATCCCATCGAGCAAGATGGATCGGCCTCTTTGGAAAAAATGGTCAACGAAGCTTAGCCGATCGAAAAAAAGAACGTAATTTCTAGGCGACTTTGATCAAATACATTCAAACAGATTGACAATTGGGCGACTCGCCACTACTGTGCCGCCTCCGCGAGTTCATGCCCTCGAGGTATGCCCGAATGACGATGTGAGTAGGCCGGCTTATGAAAGCACTAGACCTAAAGTTTAGGGTCGACGACCTGAGCTCATCGCCAAGGGAATTCGCCGGTGAGCTGCCTCTCGCTCTGTTGCAGACGTGCCTCCCCGGCTTGGTCGGTGACCTCGGTTACCGTCCGCAGAGCGCGGCGACCATTGGCGGGCAGGTTTATTTGTCTGCCGGTGGGGAGGTTGTCGTGGCCGGCGAAATGGCGGTCACGGTGAACTTTGAATGTACTCGGTGCTTGGCACCTAGAACAGTGGCTCTTACATCGAGCCATCAGCATGTTCTGGTCAAGAGGCGCCGAGAGCGAGACGCCGATGCTGAACTCGTTGTCACCAGCGATGACGCAGAGGTTGACTTTGAAACATACCAGGACGATGAGATCGACCTGACGGAGATGTTTCGTCAGGACCTGGTTTTGGAATTACCGATGAATCCCAGCTGTGAACTGGGTGGGTCTGGTGATTGTGAGTTCGATGAGGAGACGGAAAAGGCTCTTGAGAAGCCGATGGATCCTCGTTGGGCACCGTTATTAGAGTTGAAGAAAAAATTGAATTGACGGGGCTATAGTCGCCCACTTTAAGAGAGGTAATCATGGCGGTACCAAAGAGACGCAAATCTCGTTCGAAGCGTGATTCTCGGCGTGCGAACCATAAAATTAGCGCAAAGGCTTATAACGTTTGTCCTCAATGCGGGTCTCCAAAAGAGCCGCATCGTATTTGTCCAGCATGTGGTTGGTATAAAGACCGTTATGCTCTCGAGGTCGTTGAGGTCGAAGCCTAACTCAGGCCTCTCGAGAAACCTGGACTCCGTATGACGCAAGATCGGCCACAAGAGCATCTCCCCGTTGCGGTCGATGCCATGGGTGGTGATCGAGCCCCTCGTGTGGTGATCGAAGGTGCCATAGCGGCTTGTCAGTCCGGTGCCGGACCCATCGTGTTGGTTGGTGACCAGACACTGCTTGCGTCCGAGCTTGAACGCCTCGGTGGCGCAGACCTCCCAATTACGCTCCAACACGCCAGTGAGCAGATTGCGATGGGTGAGAACCCGTCGCGCGCCGCTCGTCGAAAGCGCGACAGTTCGATGCATGGCTGCTTTCGCCTTGTCGAAAATGGCGAGGCTTGCGCGGCTGTTACAGCTGGAAACTCTGGTGCTTTCCTTGCCGTGGGTTTACTTACAGTACGGCGCTTGAAGAAATGTGAGAGACCCTGCCTAGTCACCAGCCTACCCACCCAGCCAAAACCAACGATTTTACTCGACATCGGTGCCAACGTCGATGTGCGGGCAACACATCTTGCTCAATTCGCTTTGATGGGAGCCGCTTATTCGGAGGTGCAGTATGGGACCCAGACACCCAGCGTTGCTCTTTTATCCAATGGCACAGAGCCAACGAAGGGTACGGATTCGCTCAGAGAGGCCCATCGCTTATTGACCCAGACTCCGATTAATTACATTGGGTTTGTTGAGGGTCGAGATTTGTCGAGTGGCTGCGCAGACGTTGTGGTGACCGATGGACTGACGGGCAACATTGTGCTGAAACTGTGCGAGGGTTTAGTAAAAACACTCTTCGGACGGGTCAAAACGGCCATTCAGAGCCGACCGCTTGCGATGGCATTAGCACCAGTCTTTCGGAGGCCACTGCAGGCTCTGTACGATGAACTCGATTGGGAGAGCATCGGCGCAGCCCCGATTTTGGGATTAAATGGCGTCGCGTTGGTGGGCCATGGGCAAAGTTCCGCGAAGGCAATTTCAAATGCCATAATCAATGCACGTAGAGCATCAAGCCAAGGTCTGACAGATGCCATTGAGACAACTTTGGAAATGAACGCACCGAGTGCTGAAATCAGCACCTCCGAACTCCCTCTGTCATCTACTGATGAACTGTTCGACGAATGAGCTCGAAAAAAGAGGTTAGATTAATGGTCAACAGGACGTACATCGCTTGACATTCGGGACCTAAATTAGGTAGTCAAACGCCGTCCAGTCTGTTCTTTTGTCTAATCCGAATCGTGTATGGATTGAATCTGGGAGCAGGCACTTAAATTGGGAAGGTGATCTATGGCGAGCATCGAAGACCGCGTGCGAGCGATTATCGCTGAGCAACTCGATCAGGATGAATCAGAAATCGTGCCTGAGGCAAACTTCATCGAGGACCTTGGAGCTGACTCTCTTGACCTCGTTGAACTCGTGATGCGGATGGAAGACGAGTTTGATGTAGAAATTCCTGACGATGAGGCAGAGAATATTAGATTAGTGCAGGATGCGATCAACTATATCCAGCAGCACTTATCGAGCAGCGATTAAGCCCTTCGGCTCTCTGTTAGTCGATGACGCAAATGAGAAGGTGACGTGACCATGAACAATGACCAGCGCAGGGTAGTGGTCACCGGGATCGGTCTTGTAACGCCCCTTGGTAATGACACGGCTACAACGTGGCAGGGCATTCTCGATGGCCGTTCAGGCATTGGTCCCATCACTCAATTCGATACGACAGAGCATCCGGTCACCATCGCAGGCGAAGTCCGCGGCTTTGACGTCAGCCGGTGGCTAGATCGAAAAAATCAACGAAAGATGGACCGATTCATTCATTTTTCAATTGGGGCGGCAATGATGGCGCTCGAAGACGCCGACCTGCCTGTCCCTGTGCCCAACCCGCATCGAACAGGCGTCCTCATCGGTGTTGGCTTAGGTGGGCTCAAAACCATAGAAGATGCCATCGAAATTCTAAATACCAAGGGACCCCGGCGTTTGAGCCCGTTTATGTTGCCACGGCTGATTTCCAATCTTGCGCCAGGACAAGTCTCTATCATGATCGGCGCGCAAGGGCCTAACTGGAGTCCAGTGAGTGCGTGCGCGACGGGTGCCCATGGTCTTGGTGAAGCCGTGCGGATGCTCCGTGATGGACTGGTTGACGTGGCCCTCTCCGGGGGCGCTGAAGCAACCATTACCCCGCTTGGAGTTGCTGGTTTTGCCGCCATGAAAGCCTTGTCTAAACGAAATCATGAACCCCAGTTAGCATCTCGACCTTTTGACGTGGCGAGGGATGGCTTCGTGGCGGCTGAAGGCGCAGGCGTCATGGTCTTGGAATCCCTTGACCACGCACTTGCTCGTGGAGCACGCATTTATGCCGAGATTGTCGGCTATGGCCAGTCCTCAGACGCGTTTCATATGACGTTGCCACATCCAGAGGGACGGGGGGCTGTGCGTTGCATGGAAAATGCGTTGGTTGATGCACGTCTGACGGTTCAAGACATCGACTACGTTAATGCTCACGGGACGTCAACGTCAGCGGGAGACATTGCCGAATCGACGGCTATAGAGCAGGTTTTTGGGTCTCATGCTCAGAATCTTTTGGTCAGCAGCACCAAATCAATGACTGGTCATATGTTGGGTGCCGCAGGGGCTGTGGAAGCAGCCTTCTGTATGTTGAGCATACGGGATCAAATTGCACCGCCGACCATCAATCTGGTGGACCAAGACCCGAAATGTCGTCTCGACTACGTCGCTCATACCCCGAGGCCTGCTCGAATTAGGAATACGTTGTCCAATAGTTTTGGCTTTGGTGGTACTAATGTATCTCTTATCTTTCAAGAATATCAGCCGGAGGCGACATGACCATTAGACTCGCGATTGCGTCAGATCATGCAGGCTTTGGACTAAAGGAAAAATTAATTCACTTTCTCGAACAGCGAGACGATGTTGCTGTCGTTGATTTAGGGCCTCGTTCAGACGCGCGTTGTGACTACCCCGATTATGCGGCGGCATGTGCACGTGCTATCGAAGCAGGAGAGGCAGACCGTGGCGTGCTCGTTTGTGGCAGCGGAATTGGTGTCTCAATCGTCGCCAATCGATTTGGTGGTATTCGAGCAGCTCTCGTCCAAAACGCACTTGCGGCTAAGCTATCTCGCGAACACAACAACGCTAATGTATTGTGTCTAGGCAGTCGGTTGATTGGAGACCTGGTGGCAATGGATGCTGTCGATGCGTTTCTTACAACCCGTTTTGCTGGTGGTCGGCATGCTGACCGAATCGCCAAGATTAACGCAGTGGAGCGATAGATACAGTGTGTCCTTTCTGCCGTTCAGAAGATACTCGTGTTTTGGATTCTCGTTCAGTTCGAGACCAGCACGCAGTGCGTCGGCGTCGATGTTGCAATGCTTGCGATAGACGATTCACGACTTACGAGCGGGTCGAACGGCTCCTCCCAGTGATCGTAAAACGTGACGGAGCGCGTGAGAATTTTGATCGCGAAAAGCTCATGCGTGGACTTCAGATCGCGTGTAGAAAACGGCCTATCCGTTCCAATCAGCTCGAATCTCTCATCAGTCAAGTCGAACGCCACTTTGCCGGTGCTGCTGAACGTGAAGTACCATCGTCGGACATTGGTAAGTATGTCTTGGGTTGTCTAAGAACCGTGGATGAGGTGGCATATGTCCGTTTTGCATCGGTTTATCGAGAGTTTTCCGACGTGAACCAATTCGTTCTTGAGCTGGAACACTTACAAGCCTCCGAGAAGTTCGGTCACCCGAGTGCTCAGGAGACCGAATGAGTCGCGAGTCCGATGAACATTTCATGGGGCGGGCGATCGAGCTGGCGAAAACCGCCAAACACAGAACAAGCCCGAACCCAACCGTGGGGTGTGTCATCGTGGCTGATGGCATTATCATTGGGGAAGGTGTGACCCAACCTCACGGCCATGCACATGCCGAAGTTATGGCGCTGAATGAGGCTGGTTTAGCGGCGCGCGGAGCACGCATGTACGTCACGATGGAGCCATGCTGTCATCAGGGGCGGACAGGGCCATGTACGGAGGCGATCATTAAGGCTGGAATCGCTCATGTGTTCGTCGGGGTAATCGATCCAAATCCCCTTGTGGATGGCAAAGGACTGGTCTTATTAGAAGAGGCAGGCATCACGGTCCATCGAGGCGTTTTGCCCGCCGAATGTCAGTGGCATCACGCCCCATTTGAGAAGTTCATTCGGACCCGGCAACCGTGGGTCATCCTCAAAGCTGCAACGACCCTTGATGGACAAATTGCAACGTTATCTGGGGAATCAAAGTGGATCACCGGTGAAGAGGCTCGTATCGACGCTCACCGACTCAGGGCCGAGGTCGACGGAGTTTTGGTGGGCATTGAAACCGCTCGTCTCGACAATCCCAAGTTAACTGTACGCTTGGCAGAGGGTGACGATCCCGTACGGATTCTGATGGACTCCAATGCCTCGGTCTCCCCCGAATTAGATTGTCTCGGGCCCGGCGCGCTCGTGTGCGTGGCCGATGACCTGCCGAGTGCTGTATTGGAGCCAATTAAGGCCACGGGAGCCGAGGTGATCAGTTTGCCGCGGGCAGGCGATGGTCGTGTCGATCTTGATGCGACGCTGAACGCCTTAGCCGCTCGCGGGATTGTCAAACTACTGGTCGAAGGGGGCGGGCAAATCCATAAAAGTTTTTTGGACGCCCGATTTGCTGACGAACTTTGTTTGTATGTAGCACCTAAAATTTTGGGACAGGGGCGCGCTGCTTTTCCCATTGAAGCCCCCGAGACGATCGCAGATTCGGTTGAAATTGAGACGGTGTCTGTGGACAGCGTCGGGCGTGACATCAGGTACAGGGGGGCGATCCGGTATGCGGACAGCATCCATTGGCATGAACCGGGATAAATTTTTTAATCCAAGAGAATTTTGGAATCTTTGACCTCGATAATGCTAGGCGAAACAACACGAGATAGGTTAGAAGCATAAGCCGGATCGGTATTCCCAATCTATGAGTGGTAACCGATCGGTGCTTGGGTAAACCCAGGTTTGGAAATGTGTCCTCAAGCGGACTGATTGGGTTATGTAGAGAATATGAGCGGTGACCAGCAAACCATTGAACTCGTTGAAAAGGCCATTGACGATATCCAAAATGGCCGTCTGGTTATTTTAGTCGACGACGAAGATCGGGAAAATGAGGGCGACCTGGTCATGGCTGCAGAACTCGCGACACCCGAAGCGATTAATTTCATGGCTGTCCACGGTCGCGGATTGATTTGTCTTTCACTCACACCAAGACGCTGTGACCAACTCGAGTTGCCCATGATGGTTCGCGACAACAGCAGTGGTTTTGGAACTGCATTCACGGTCAGCATCGAGGCCGCAACAGGCGTGACGACCGGCATCAGCGCAGCCGATCGAGCACGGACGATTCGAGTCGCCGTTGCCCCTAATGCGAAGCCAACCGATCTATCGCGACCTGGACACATCTTTCCATTGCGGGCTCGGGCGGGTGGCGTCTTGGTACGGACCGGTCAAACAGAAGGGTCTGTTGATCTCGCCAGGTTAGCCGGTCTAGAGCCTGCGGGCGTGATCTGTGAGATCATGAATCCTGACGGTACGATGGCACGACGGCCCCAATTGGAAGTCTTTGCTGAGGAGCATGGTCTGACCATTGTGTCGGTTGCAGATTTGATTCAGTATCGCCTACGTAAAGAGCGTCTCGTTCGAGCGACGGCCGAGGTCGAAACCCAAGTGGGTGATATCGGACAATTCAAGATTGTCACCTACGTCACTGTTGTCGATGAACTGGAGCATGTCGCTTTTGTCAAAGGACAGCCAACCCCTGACCAACCTGTGTTGGGTCGAGTCCAGCAGGAAGCCGTCCTATCGGATGTTTTCCAATGCGGTGAGAGTAATAGTCATGAGCGATTGATGAAATCACTCAGGCGGATTGAAAAGGCCGGTTGCGGCGTTCTCGTCTATCTCCAAAAGCCAGCCCCGCGGGTTGAGAATGAAGTGCGAATGTTGGCTGGAGAATCTCCGAGACGCGCTGCCATTGAAAAAGGGGCTATCGGGTTGCCACAAGACCTCAGAGAGTACGGCATCGGTGCACAAATTCTGTTAGATCAGGGGATTCGTAAGCTCAAGCTGATTTCAAGCTCGCCTACTCGAATCAAGGGGATCCAAGGATATGGTCTTGAAGTTGTAGAACGAATTTCCCCAGACGAGCTAGCATCAGATTCGGATCATGAGGTGTTATCGTGAGTAGTTATAAAATTGTTGAAGGCCACATGGACGCGAGCGGACACAAGTATGCTTTTGTTGTGGCGCGCTTTAATCACTTCATCGTCGACCACTTAGTCAACGGGGCTGTAGATGCACTGGTCAGGCATGGCTGCGCTGTGGATGACATCACCGTCTACAAGGTTCCTGGCGGGATTGAAATGCCGCTCGCAGCCCAGCGGATCGCCGAGATGGGCCAAGTAGATGCAATCATTGCCTTGGGTGCTGTCATTCGAGGTTCCACACCTCACTTCGACTACGTGGCAGGTGAAGCATCCAATGGCCTTGCAAAGATTGCTTTGGCGTCAAATATGCCCATCGCGAACGGCGTTCTGACATGCGACACCATCGAGCAAGCCATTGAGCGCGCGGGCACTAAAGCGGGCAATAAGGGCGCAGAAGCAGCCCTTGCCGCCCTCGAGATGGTCAACCTGCTTAGAGCTGTTCACGGAGAACCAGAGTCGTGATTTCCGGTCGTCGAACGGCCCGTGAAACGGCCCTCTTAGTTCTTTTTGCTGTCGCTGTGGGGCAAACGTCCGATTACCGAACGTCGTTGGATCGATTCCTGTCTGTGTTCAAGGCTGATCGCGAGATTTTAACCGAGTTGTTGGGCCATTCGGACTATGATCCTGCACCATCGCAGCTGATTGAGCGAGCGATTAAAACATTGCAGCCCGACGGCAGTCATTGGCAGTTTGTTGAGAGAATGGTCAAGGGTGTTGAAGCGCATAGTAAGGCGATTGACGAGTTGATTGAGCGGTTTTCATTGAATTGGAAAGTATCACGAATGAGCCGAGTCGATCGCAATGTGCTCAGGCTGGCTGCTTACGAATTGGCTTTCGAATCGGACGTTCCAAGTCGAGCAACGCTCAATGAAGCCATCGAGATTGCCAAGCGGTTTGGGACGGAAGAATCTGGTAAATTTGTGAATGGGATTCTAGATAAAATAGCTCAAGAATTCGGCCGGGTTTAAGCATGAGTAATTTGGCGACCGCAGCGGCAACTTTAGAGGGTTTAAGGACACGTCCGTGTGACCCGTTGATCCTTTGCGTCAACGTTGATGGTCGACCATTACGAGGTTTGACAGCCCAAGTCGATTGGCGTCTCGCAGGAATGCTATCGACCATCGCCGCCAATGGCCTCGCCGGCGATTTACCGGTTTTAAGACCACCTCATAAGTTTCTCCCATGCGGTCGGCTCATTCTTTTTCGCGCGGGTGCCTGTACGCCCCGTGAGATGGCTAATTTAGTCGCTGGTTTAAACGGACCGAGACCAGGACTATGCCCAACGGATTTTGACTTTTCTGATGGAGAGGTTGAGCAAGCGTTTGGAGGTCAAGTTGTCATTTATCGGCCCGAGACGGCGCGTTGATGTCTTATGGCGCGTCTACGTAGAAGACCGATTCGCAGTCCGAGTACATTTCCAGCCATTCGCCGCAAAGAGCTGATCGGTCTAGCGGTCATCCTCTCCGTTCTGATGTTATTGGCTTTTCAGCTGTTCATCGGCCAACTCATGCGTGTCGCCAGTGATACGATGTCGCCGACGATTCAGTTAGGGGACGTCATTTTGGTATCCTACTCTGATGGCGAACCGGGTGACGTCGTTGTCGTCGACGATGGTCAGTATCAGGTTCTGAGGCGACTCGTCGGTGTTCCGGGCGATGAGATCGAGCTGACGAACAAAGGGCCGCTTCGAAATGAAACGCGCCTGGTTCCAGACGGCTTACAGGCGAACTGGGTCAAGACGACTGAGCTGGGTGACCGCGCAAAAGGCTTACCCAATCGGAGCCGGCTCAATTTGCGTCAGAATCGGCTTGTGCAAGTGCCGCCCGATTTTGTCTATGTCGGGTGTGACCTCGCTCGCTTTTGTCGGCGATCTCCGATTAACGGTCTCGTCCCGAGAGACCACCTCATGGGGCGTGTCATCAATCAGTGGCCGGACCGTGCGGATTCGATTTCGAAGGTACCCCCGATCTGACTAGGTAAATTGTCACGTACGTGCGCGTCGCGGGTTGCATCAGGGTCCATAAACGCCCATGTCGCTTAAACGAACTCAATAGACATTGAGTGAATGGCCGATTAACCAAGCCATCGACAACAGCCCTAGGGGGACGAGGTTCGCCGAGAACAGAACTTTCAAGCTGGATACTGAGTGCACCTTGAAGGGTTGCTCCTCCATGTTGCATTTGACGAGCACATGCCTTGGCAACAGTCTGGGAAATGCGTTTAACGGCCTCCGTATCTACCTGACCTCGCTCAACCCTTATGGTGCTATTAAGGCGTAAGCCGAGGCGTTCCTGGAGTTTTTTCTTGCTCACATTAACGTAGGCAATCTCGATGCCGCGGCGGTTGAGTGCGACTCGATTGGGAACCATGTCTCGACAGGGTACGGACGGCTCAACCGTCTCCGATGGTGCGGGAGGATGTCCGGTCACTGCCAGAGTCAGTGTTGTTTTTCCATCCTCGAGGCCGATGCCAAGGGCCGATGGAGGGACTGAGAAGTGTATGTCCCGGCTCGACCAATGAATTCTAATCTCATTATCCCGCTGGGTATTCGCAAACAGGATTTTTGATGGTCTGATGGCCAGTAATCCGCGGCTGGCGTCATACCCTGGGATCTCAAATTCATGAGAGGAAAGTCGAGCACTCATCGGCCCGTCTTTTGGGCACTTTGCCACGCTGATGCTGGTCAGGATAACGAGACAAAATATAGGTGTGATTATCCGCAATGCTAACGCCCCGGGACGAGAAGAGCCATGGCCATTTCGTTGTCCCACTCTAACCAACAAGATGCCCCGCATATTTCTAAAAAATGATCTCTCCGAGAGCCCACTAAAAAAACTGAGTTCACTTTGGTTGTTACCTGCCCATTCTCAAGATTCATGCACGCTGCATATCAATCCTCAGAATATGGCCATCAAGCTCCACGATTGTCTCGAGATTGTCATCCTGAGTCACATCGAAAGATGTCGCCAATACCTCTGCGGCGATGGACGATTTGTATTGGTCAAGAACGGTCGTGAGGACATCGCTAGATGTTGATGCTCGTAAAGCGATGCGATCCGTGACGTCAAGTCCACGGTCTTTACGCAAACGTTGAAGCCGGCTTGTAATCTCTCGAGCGTGACCTTCAGCGATCAATTCGTCGTCGAGTATATGATCGATAGCGACTGTCAAGCTGCCTTCAACTTCAATGACGACATCGCCCCGGGCCGTGCGTACGACAATGATGTCTTCCGCAGTGATGTGTTCATCGGCAACCGTAATATGACCCCCGTCTTGCAGCTCAGCCCACTGTTCAGAGCTGAAGTTGGCAATGGTTTGAGCTGCGTCCTTCATTCGCTTTCCGAGCCGACGGCCGAGTGTTTTGAAGTTGGCCTTGAAGCTCAGTGTTGCGAGATCCGAGTCATTTTGTACAACGGCGACATCTTTTACGTTTAACTCTTCCGCGATTAAGTCCCGCTGTGAAGCCACAGCGTCTCGAACAGCTGCATCGTGGTGAACTACGGTTACGCGTCTTAAAGGCTGCCGTGTTTTTAGCCGATGTTTTTCACGAAGGGCGCGGCCCATACTGACCACCTTTCGAACCTGTTCAACTTCACGTTCGAGCGCGTCGTCGATTTTTTGTGATTCGACCTGTGGATATGCGCAAAGGTGGACACTGTCTTGAGCACTCGATGTATCCGGTTCGACCACCAAGTTCTGATATACGGATTCACTGACGAATGGCAGCACAGGCGCCATCACTTTGGCAAAGGTGACCAGGGCTTCATAGAGCGTCGCGTAGGCACAGGCCTTATCCACTTGTCCGCTGACATCATCTGCTGCACGCCAAAACCGTCTTCGACTTCTGCGAATGTACCAATTGGTTAAATCGTCGATAAATCCCAAGATTGGTGGCACGACCTTGTATAGATAGTAGCCTTCCATCTGTTCGTTGACGTCACGGACCAGTGATTGTTGGACAGAAAGAAGCCATCGGTCGAGCTCTGGTCGGTCTTCGACTTTTGGAGTCTCCACACCAGGCAAGCCCGTCTCTGGATGCCAGCCGTCGATATTGGCGTATTGAACGAAGAACGACCACGCATTGCGTAGGGGAATGAGCACGGTTCTGACGACATCGCGTACGCCGTTCTCGCTGAACCTCAAAGGTTCAGCCCGAACCACCGGCGAATTGATCAAATAGGCGCGAAGTGCATCGGCTCCGTACTGTTCAAAAACCGATTCTGGATTTGGATAATTCTGCTTAGATTTGCTCATCTTTGAGCCATCTTCCGCGAGAACCATTCCGTTCACGATACAGTTGGTAAATGGTGGTCGGTCAAACAGAGCCGTACTTAAAACCAGCAAGGTGTAGAACCAACCACGAGTCTGGTCTAGACCTTCCGCGATAAACTCGGCCGGAAAATTGGCTTCGAACCGCGCCGTGTTTTCAAATGGATAGTGGTCCTGGGCGTAGGGCATAGAGCCCGACTCAAACCAACAATCGAATACATCGTTGATGCGGACCATCTCACCTTCGCATTGACTGCATTTGTAGGTGAGTCCGTCTATTTTGTGGGGGTGAATATCGTCTATTTTGGCACCGGTGGCAGCTTCGAGTTCCTCGATGCTGCCCAGGCAATCCTCCTGGTCACAATTCGTACAGCGCCATACCGGTATCGGCGTACCCCAGAAGCGATTCCTCGAGACGTTCCAATCTCGTGCGTCGGCTAACCAATTTCCGAATCTCTTACTGCCGACGGCTCCAGGCACCCAGTGAATGTCTTGATTGTGTTTTACCATTCGTTCACGAAGTGCTTGCACGCGCACAAAACGAGCAGGGACAGCCTTGTAGATGAGGGGTGTGCCGCTCCTCCAGCAGTAGGGGTAGCTATGTTGGATCGTGGCCTGTTTGAAAAGACGGCCGCTGTGCTTGATATCCTTGATGATCGTCGGATCAGCCGCTTTTACATTTTGGCCGGCATAGGGTGGAACATTCTCAGCAAAGCAGCCTTCGTTGTCGACGCTCTGAATCACATGGATTCCAGCAGCCTTGCATGCGGCAAAGTCATCTTCGCCAAAATCGGGTGCCATATGAACCAGACCCGTGCCGTTATCCGTCGTGACGTGACCGGAGGCAATGACTTGAAATGAATTGGCATGGTCGGCAAAAAAGTCGAATATTGGCTCGTAGCGAATTCCGACCAACTCGGATCCCTTAACGACTTCAATTACCGTCGCGTCCTCTCCTAACACACTCTTGAAGCGTTCCTTTGCAACGATGTAAACCTCATCATCGTCGGGTGTTTTTGCTTTCACATAATCGATATCTGAGCCGACTGCGATCGCCAAATTAGAAGGCAGCGTCCACGGTGTGGTCGTCCAGATTAACAGGGAGACGCCGGGTTGATTAGAAATTGGCATCGAAACCGTAATGGCTGGGTCTTGCACATCGCGGTAGTCGAGATTCGCTTCAAAGTTTGACAGTGCCGTTGATAGACGCCAACTGAAGGGCATGACCCTAAAATCCTCGTAGACCAGTCCTTTATCCCAAAGACTCTTGAAGACCCACCAAACGCTTTCCATAAATGTTGCGTCCATGGTCTTGTAATCGTTGTCGAAGTCAACCCACCGCCCAAGTCGACCCACGACTCTTCGCCACTCTTCTGTATATTTGAGGACATTGGCCCGACACGCTTCATTAAACCGGTCGACGCCGAATGCGCGAATACTCGTCGGGCCAGACAGCTCTAATTCCTTTTCCATCAGCATTTCGATGGGCAGCCCGTGCGTATCCCATCCAAAGCGTCGTTCTATTTTGAATCCGCGCATCGCCCAATATCGTGGGACGATGTCCTTGATGGTATTGGCAACCAAGTGCCCGTAATGGGGTAAGCCCGTTGCAAAAGGAGGCCCATCGTAGAAGACGTAGCGTTTCTCGTCGGGTTTTTCGTCGATGGACCTTTTGAAGATCTCTTTGTCATCCCAAAGTGTTTTGACCTTGCGTTCCTCGGTTGGGAAGCCCACCTGAGTATCTATGGGACGAAATGCGCTCTCTTTACTCTGCATAACCACCTCGAGAATTTAGAGCTTTGTGCTACCCCAATTAGTGAATATACCGCAAGGGGTGTGGAGGATAGGAGTGGTATTTTATTCCACTCCTGGCCGGTTCGGAATCAATTGCACACCGGAGTGGCTCACATTTAATTCGCCGTTTTGTGCTCAGAAGAATCTTGGTTCCATCATTGTGCGTCTAATAGTCGCACAGAAATGGCGACATAAACGGAATTAAACGCTAATATCGAGTGGTTCGTGTGATGGGCTCCGAATCTGTGTGTTGGCACGGCACGTTTCGTCTGAAAGGGGTATTGGATGGACAAGGTCATAATGAGTGCGTTTGCATTGCTGATTGCACTTGTGGTTTGGGTCATTAGCCCAGCACCTAAAAATGAATCCGTAAAGGCATCGGTGATCGCACAGGCGAATGCAATCAACAAAGGAATAGGTCAGCCCATCGGTGCTGAAGCAACCGAGTTGATCGAACGACGCCATGCCGAATATCGGGTCACGAATGCGAATCGGACGGCGCGGCCCTCAAAAGGCCTTAAAGCGGAGGATGCAAAGCCCGTGCAACTGGCGAAACAGGCCGATTGTGAGGCGAACACAGGCCAACCACGGGACATCATGCCGCCGTCATCGGACTACGACGAAGACCCCCGCAAAAACATTCCCGACAATGAGCATGACATTCGCGCCTGGCCGGTGGTCACGACCGGCGAATTTGCAGTAAAGGATTACGTCGACGTCAAAACCATATTGGCGAATCAGACACCGTACGAGGTTCCACCCGAAGACGATCCGCACCCGCACTTCGCCAAACAGGAGTTTAAGGAGAAACTGCAGACATACTTCGACGGAATTGAAGAGGGCACGATGCCAGAGACTGTTTATGTCGAAGATGCATTGCCGTCGGGACTCATCTCATTATTGCAAATGCCCGCAAAAACGAAGCTGACAATGCTCGGTCCTCATTATACCAATGACGTTCGTTCATGGCGTATCGCACTGGGGCTTTCAGATGAAATTAATACGGTGTTTGGCCTCAGCTACGTCACCCCTGACGGGCGTTCGATGCGTCAATATGTGAAGTTCAAAGCGGCTAACCCCGATTAGCATCCCGCTCTATCGGTCTGCCTCATTTCCAAAAAAGTTGAATCATTCTAGATGGTTGATTCGGCCATGGTTCTGTAACTGTACCGTGAGGCCAACGTCTCTCCGTCTCGGTTTGAAAAACCCTTACGCATACGTTAGAGTTAGGCTTGTTGACAACACGGAACTAAATCACTAGGTTGCGCCCATATCAGGAGCGATTTGTGGCTGAGAGTAAGCGGACATTATATCGAATCGGCGAGCTTGCTGCTCGTACGGACAAAACGGTTCGGGCACTTCATTTGTACGAAGAACTCGGCCTTTTGACACCGGCTGAACGAACTAAAAGCGGTTATCGAATGTACGATAACGGCAACGTAGAGCGCATCCAATACATCTCCCGATTGCAACACCTGGATTTAACCCTAGGTGATATCGCTGAGTTGCTGGCCGATTGGCGGTCTGAGGGCCAACCCGAGAGTGCCATGGCTCGGTTGCGAGACGTGTATGCGACACGTTTGAAAGCCGTGAAGCAAAAGCGGCTGGCATTAGAGGCATTGGAGAGAGAGTTGGTCGAGAGTGTCTCGTTTTTGGACGGATGCACAGGATGCGGACAGCAGGTTGCGGCGGTCGATGCATGTTCCACATGCGTCGGGGCACAACGCGCTCACGAAACGAAGCCAACATTGATTACTGGATTGCTGGCGCATTAGCCGCCCGCACTTGTTTGAGATTAACGGAGTAAAGACTCTTATGAAGTTACCCATCTATATGGATAACCAAGCGACGACACCATGTGATCCCCGTGTTGTGGACGCAATGGTGCCCTATTTGGCGGACCATTTTGGAAATGCGTCTAGCCGGAATCACGCCTTTGGCTGGACCGCAGAGGAAGCTGTTGAATCGGCGCGTGAGCAGATTGCCGAACTGATCGGAGCGTCAGCTAAGGAAATCGTTTTCACCAGCGGTGCAACGGAGAGCGACAACATGGCGCTCAAGGGTGCCTTCGAATTCTACGCAAAAAAAGGCAATCACATTATTACGGCACCAACAGAGCACAAAGCCATTATCGATACCGCTCGATATTTGGAGCGGCAGGGGGCCGAGGTAACCTGGCTTCCCGTCAATGAAGATGGAACGATTTCGCCAGACGAATTGAGGAAAGCCATCCGACCGGACACGGTGGTGGTTTCTCTCATGCACGGGAACAACGAAATAGGAACCATTAATCCCATTGGGGAGTTTGGTGCCATTTGTCGAGAAGCCGGTGTTCTATTCCATACCGACGCAGCTCAAACAGTGGGCAAAGTGCCCATCGACGTCAACGAAATGAAGATCGACTTGCTTTCCATGTCCGGTCACAAAATGTACGGACCAAAGGGCATCGGGGCATTGTACGTGAGACGGAAAAATCCGCGCGTACGAATTTCACCGCAGCTGCATGGCGGAGGGCATGAACGTGGTATGCGGTCAGGCACACTCCCTGTTCATCAGATCGTCGGGCTGGGTAAAGCGGCTGAACTTTGTCGGCTGGAATTACCGGAAGAAATGAAACGTACGAAGGCACTTCGTGATCGACTCCTTGAAAAGGTGGCCGCTGGTGTGCCCGAGATTCTCATCAATGGCCACGAGCAGCATCATCTGCCTGGAAACGTGAATATCAGTTTCACGTTTGTGGAAGGGGAGTCGCTCCTGATGGCACTCCGCGATGTCGCCGTTTCTAGCGGGTCGGCGTGTACATCCGCAAGCCTGGAGCCAAGTTACGTATTACGGTCAATTGGCCTAGACGACGAGAATGCACACTCGAGCATTCGGTTCGGTGTCGGTCGGTTTAACACGGAAGCTGAGGTCGACTATGTCGCTGACCTTGTGATTCGTTCCGTTGCAAAGTTAAGAGCGATGTCTCCCTTATGGGAAATGCATCAAGATGGTATAGACTTAAAAAGTATTGAATGGGCTGGACACTGAGCTCACTGGAGACAAACGATGGCATATAGCGATGAAGTCGTTGATCACTACGAAAACCCAAGAAATGTTGGGACCCTAGACAAGAACGACACGGCTGTTGGAACCGGTCTCGTTGGCGCACCTGCTTGTGGCGACGTCATGCGTCTGCAAATCAAGGTCACCGACGATGGGCGCATCGAGGACGCTCGCTTTAAAACCTACGGCTGCGGCTCGGCTATCGCAAGTTCTAGTCTGGTCACGGAATGGGTCAAAGGCCGCACGATCGACGAAGCCCTTGCGATCAAAAATCGGGATATTGCGGATCATTTGGCTCTTCCGCCCGTCAAGATCCACTGTTCTGTCTTGGCCGAAGACGCAATCCGGGCTGCGATCAGCGATTACAAGACGAAAAAGGGACTTGACTAAGGCGAGTCAACGGGAGGCACCAACACATGATTGGTTTGAGCGAAAATGCGGCAGAGAAAGTACTCGAGTTAATCGACAAAAGACCTAATCCGACAAAAGGTTTGCGGGTTGGTGTGCGCGGCGGCGGGTGTTCTGGATTTACCTACTTCCTTGAGTTTGCGGAGGCTCCCAATAAAGGGGACCGTGAGCTTGAGTCCCACGGCGTTCAACTGTTTGTTGACCCAAAGAGCTATTTATACTTGATGGGGACCGAAGTTGATTACGTCGACAATCTAGGACAGTCTGGTTTCAAGTTTACAAACCCCAATGCGCGCAGGACATGCGGCTGCGGCGAGAGCTTTAGCGTCTGATCATAGGCCGTTCATTAATGAACGGACCTTTTCGTACGTCGATTCCACCAGAAATCTAGGATATAGCGATGAAGTGTTGGCGTTGCCAATGGGAATACGGTGACACGGATTTTATCTGTCCGGAGTGCGGCGCACTCCAGGCTCCGAGACCCAACCTGTCACATTTTGAACGCCTAGATATCGGTCAATCCTACCACGTTGACGTCGGGGAGTTGGCAGAACGCCACCGTCGATTACAAAGACAGTTTCACCCAGACCGCCATGCGAGTCGGAGCGATATGGAACGCCGGTTCTCTCTTGAGCATGCAACGGCTCTAAATGACGCATTCAGGGTTCTCAAAGACCCGGTCAAGCGTGCAGAGTACATGATTGGCCTTCGCGGGCTCGATATGACTGATGAGCGCAACCAGGTCAAGCTGCCTCCAATGTTTCTCATGGAGATGCTTGAATTACGCGAGGCCATCGATGAGCTGAATGGGTCGGACACTCATGTTGAGCGGGGCCGTATCGAACACGATGTAGCCAGTCGCTACGAGGGCACCCTCGATGCGCTTGGTGCGGGTCTGGATGGCACCGACGCCTCAATTGTGGTACTGGCCCAGTATGCAGCTCAGCTCAAGTACTTAAAAAAGATTTTGGACGACCTGCACGCGCTTGCCGATTAATTTGAGAATGAAGGATTGGGCTGAATATGAAAGCCGTTGGTATCGACCTTGGGACCACGAATAGCCTGGTCGCCTTTGTACATGGTGGTCAGGCTCAGATCATCGATGTAGACGGTGGTAAAGCCACGCTGCCTTCGGCGGTTCAGTACCGTGGCGAAAGCGAAACATTAGTCGGGCGAGCTGCTCGGGATTCGGCGGCAGATGCAAGCCACCAGACGATTTTGTCTGTAAAACGGTTACTCGGTCGAACAGCAGAAGAAGCTCAAAAATTGGGATTCGGGGATTCTCGCATCAAGCAAGACGGCTCCCTGTTGAGACTCGACCTGGGCCACCAACAGCCGACGCCCGTCGAAGTGTCTGCGGAAATCCTTAGAGAACTCAAGAGATATGCCGCCGAGGCCCTGGGCGGAGAGGTCAGTCAAGCTGTTATCACAGTGCCTGCTTACTTCGATGATACGCAACGGCAAGCGACCCGGCAAGCTGGGCGTTTGGCTGGCCTCGATGTACTTCGGCTGGTTAATGAACCGACAGCGGCTGCTTTAGCCTACGGACTTGATAAGCGAGCAGAGGGTCGGTTTGCGATTTTTGACCTGGGTGGAGGGACTTTCGATATCAGTATTTTGCACCTGGTCGATGGTGTCTTTGAGGTCATGTCGACCGGTGGTGATAGTCAGCTGGGCGGTGATGACTTCGATGCAGCTTTTGCCAAAGCACTACTCGAGCAGTTTTCGCTGACTGAATCGGGCCTATCTCAGGGCTTCAAACAGCGTTTATTGATGGTTGCCGAGGCCGCCAAAATTGAGTTGACGAATCATTTTGAAGCGCAGGTCGAGATTGCAGATGACCTCGGCAACGACCATCGTCTCACCGTCAGTCGTGACCAATATGAGGCGATTGTCGAACCAACTTTACGGCGCGTTGTCGCGCCATGTCAGCGCGCCTTCCGTGATGCGGGTATTCGACCAGAACAACTCGATGGTGTCGTTCTGGTCGGTGGCAGTACGCGGTCGCCGTTCGTTCATCGATTTGTCGCTGACTTATTCGAGCGGCAGCCGCTCTCTGATATCGATCCAGACCAAGTCGTTGCTTTAGGGGCGGCAAGCCAGGCTGATTTATTATCAGCAGAGTCGGAACTTAGATTGATCGATGGCGGTGATGTACTCCTCTTGGATGTCACCCCGCTTTCGGTGGGTCTCGAAATGATGGGGGGCCTGGTTGAAAAAGTCATTCCCCGCTGTAGCCAAATTCCGGCCAGTCGTAGCCAGGAATTCACGACGTACCAGGATGGGCAAACGGCGATGGATATTCATGTTCTTCAGGGGGAAAGGGAGCTTGTCGGTGACTGCCGGAGTCTTGCTCGTTTCCAGCTTCGTGGGATTCCCCCGAAGCCAGCCGGAATCGCGCGCGTACGGGTCAACTTTCAAATCGATGCCGATGGCATTTTGACTGTATCCGCGGAGGAACTTAGCACAGGTATTCAGCAGCAAGTGATCGTCCAACCAAGCCATGGTCTGACAGATGCTCAAATTGAAGACATGCTGCAAGCGTCCCTTGACCATGCTGAGGCTGATGTGACAGCTCGATTTCTCCGGACGGCTGTTGTGGAAGCCGAACGGGTCCTTTTGGCAATGAAGGGTGCGATTCGCGCCGACAAGGACTTACTGACGGAGGATGAGAGTGAGATTATCTCCCAGGTCATCCGCGATTTGGAAGAGTCGACGAAGGGCACTGACCACCGACTTGTACAAGACTTGACAGAAATGCTTGATAAGGTGAGTGCTGGTTTTGCTCACCGACGAATGGAGCGCGCACTACAAGTCGGCCTCAAAGATGTAAGCATTGATAATCTGGAGCAAGAACTTGAGAACGATGAGCAGGGAGAGGACTAAATATGGCACTCAGATGGACTGATATTCATGCCATAGGGGAAATTCTTTATGATACCCACACGGACATAGATCCCCTAAGTGTTCGCTTCACAGACCTCATGCAATGGGTCATGGATATTGACGATTTCGATGACGCGCCAGAGCGGTGCGGTGAACGTGTCCTCGAAGCCATTCAAATGGCTTGGTATTCGGAGTGGAAAGAGGACAACACATAATCAGAGGTCTTCCGATGGCAAAGCAAAAACTCGCACTTCCTATTGCAATGGGCATCTCGGGCGGCTTGTTCCTCGCCTTCATAGCGATGCATTTCGGAGCGACTCCGCGATGGGCCAGCATCTTCGGTGGCGCTGTCTCAGCGGCTGTTGCCGCCAGCGTCGTCGTCAAGAGAAGCCAATAGCATGGTCCATTAACCCATCGGACGTTCTTGACCTTTAATGGCCTTACCGCGTGCCTCTTCAACTGGATATTTTTCTTCGAGGCGCTTTAGTTTTGAACGTGCCGCGCCAATGAGATCAAATTCACAGACCCTTGCATAACTCAACAAACTGAGAAGCACGTCCGCCGCTTCATCGATGACCAGCTGGCGTTCGGGCTCACCGTTGCCGAGGGCCTTCTGTCCTGTTGGTGACGTCCAGGTATAGTGAGCCAATAGTTCGTTGGCTTCCACACTGATGCAGATGGCCATATTTTTCGCCGTATGAAATTGCTCCCATTCCCGTTGCTTCACAAACTCGGCAAGCTTTTGATTCAGGGTGTCAAATTCATTGTTCGTATTTGTCTTCATTGAGAAAACTCCCTAAGAGTGTTTGTAGAGTTGTAAATCGCCCAAAGTGGACTGGCTTGGACGTCTAGAAACACGGTTTTTACGGTGACCCATTTAAGCATCAGGATCCTTGATTCACAGTCAGTGTTTACACGACTTTCTGATCGCTTTGTGGCAAAACAGTTCATGGCCGATCGCTTATACGGAACGATCCGGGTTTTCTAGGAGCAATTGTGCGGCAACCTTGCCTTCAATACGCAGTCATCTTCCTTCTGTTTTCCATGTCGAGCTGCACACGCAAGCAAACGGGAACAATTGCAAGTTCATCGACGAAAGCTGTGACGCCCGTATTGGACCAATCCGCGCCAACTCGCCCCGCAAAATCAATTGCTACCGATTCAAAAGTGTCACCTCACTACCGGTCTATTGACGACAAAAGTCCTGGGCCGGAGGTCTGTGCGGATTGCCATCCGGATATTGTGTCCGGTTTTCTCGAAACAGGCATGGGGCATTCGCTTTATACCGTCAAGCAGGCGGAGATCATAGAAGACTTTAGCCCTTCGAAAGCGGTCGTTACCCATCCAGAAACTGGTGTTGTCTATCGTGCTTTCAGGGATAAAGACGGGGCTTATTTTCAGGAGGAAAGTCTCCCAGGGACCGAATATCGACGAGTCGTGGAAGCGTCCCACGTCATCGGTTCAGGAAATCACACGCGCTCCTACCTGGGCACTGTTGACGGGGAACTCATCGAGTTGCCACTCACATGGTATACCGAGAGGAAAATGTGGGACATGAGTCCGGGATACGAACGAAAAAATCATCGCCGATTCAGCAGGCCTGTCAAACCCATCTGTCTATTTTGTCATAACGACCCGACACCTCTGCGTGAGAACAAATTAGCCAGCTATCAGCGGCCTCTCGCAGAGGGCATTAGCTGTGCCCGTTGCCACGGAGAAGGCAGTGCACATGTTGCCGTACAGATGGGTGACGTTGAGCCGCAAGAGGCATCCCAACCCACCATTCTAAATCCAAAGAAATTGTCTCAGCGAGCCCAATTACAGATTTGTCAGCAATGTCATCTCGCGGGCGAAGCACGTGTCCTAATGCCCGGCCGCGTGTGGAGTGATTATGATCCCAGGCAGCCGCTGGCGGATTTTATGTCCCTCTACGTCTACGCAAACGACGGGGGCGCGGACTTTGGGATTGCCAGTCACGGCCATAGATTATCGCTGAGCGCATGTGCGAAAGCATCGGGTGATCAGCTCACTTGCACCACGTGCCACAACCCCCATCGTCGAGATAAGGCCAGAGAGACAAGTGGAGGCTGTGTCAGCTGCCATACGCAAGACGATTGTGATGAAAGTCACACGATTGGAGACGCATCTTGCTCTAGCTGTCATATGCACCGTGGTGGGACCAGCGATATTCCCCACGTGACCTTTACAGACCATTTCATCCGGAAAAAACCCGCCGCTGACCAGGGTACAGCGCGGCCTCAAACTGTCGAATTGATCGATATTTTAGCACCCTATCGGTCTGCTGAAGCCGCGGGTGACGCTCAGATTCGGTTAGGGATCGCTCATGCACGAATATGGCGATTGGATGGTAAAGAGCAACATCGGGAAGAAGCCCTTAGACATCTTTTGGCTGCATTGAAGAATGAGCCAAATCATCCAGAGGCTTGGGAAGAATTAGCGATGATTCAAAAGTCTCTCGGTCGACTTGCCGATGCTGCTCAGTCATTCAAGGCCGCAGATCAAATAGGCGGTGGCCGCCGTTTTCGAGTTGAACATGCCGAGACTCTTGAACTGATGGGTGACTTGAACGGGGCTAAGAAAGTACTAGAGCTCTTGGTCAAGGAACAGCCAGACGACCGTGTCGGTTGGGGCAATTTGGGTAATATTCTCTTCAAAATGCGCCGCCTCGATGAGGCTCGGCGCGCCTATGAGAAATCGGACAAATTTGGTCCGAGTCAAGCTCTCACGGCCAGTAATCGCGGCTATTTGGAGTTGCAGGCCGGCGAGATGGACAAAGCGGAGCGTTTTTTCAATGAGGCCTTGAGACGCGATGGGACGCTCCCAGCTATGTATGCCAATTTGGGGACGATCGCTTTAGCGAAGGGTAAGGTCAATGAAGCAAGGCCTCACTATCAGAAGGCACTGGAGCGAGACTCTGGTTTTTCCATTGCCTATTGGATGCTTGGCCGCATCGAAATGGACGCCAAAAATTGGTCGGCTGCTCGTACTCATCTTGAAAAAATGATCAAGGTGGCTCCGCAAGATGTGCGAGGATATCTGGATCTCAGTGAATTGGCTCAGCGCCAGGGCCAGATTAGTGAAGCCATGCGGGTTTTGTTGACTGCCCAAAATGCCATTCCGAACCATCCGCTGGTGATCCGACGAATGATGCAGCTACGGTCTGATTCAACACAGGGGAAATAGGTAAAACTTGGCGTTTTATAAGACCGCGCTACACTAGGTTGAATGGTTTGAGGGAATCGAAGATGAAAATGAGTCAGGTTGTTATCAGTATTGGTGCTGCTGCCATCTTGGGAATGCTCGCATTTTATCTCTATCTGGCGCAGACGCCACCATATGAGCGGACGCACCAACGTGGGTTTGACCTCGATACAGCACGTGTTTTGAAGAGTGGCGACTCAAGTAAGACGCCGGCTGACCAGACCCCGTCTACTAAAATTCAGGGTCAGGAAACCCGTCAATAGTGGTCTGACAACCCTAAGTACCTCTCCGGACCAAACTTTCAAAAAATGAACGGTCACGGGCGCAGCCCAGCGCGACCGACATGTCGATGAGTCCCTCCCTCACGAGTCGCGCTAGGCTTGAATCGAAGGGCATCATCCCATTTTTCGACCCCGATTGAATCAAACTGGTCAATTGATGCATTCGACCTTCGCGAATTGTATTGGACACGGCATAATTGACACGGACGAGCTCGACGGCGGGCACGCGAGATTGCTTATCCGGAGTGGGTAGAAGACGTTGCGTGACGACGGCGCGCAGTACATCCGAAAGCTGAACTCGAACCTGTTGTTGCTGATGTTCGGGAAAAACATCGATGACTCGGTCGATTGCTTGTGCGCTGTGTCCACTGTGTAATGTTGAAAGAACCAAATGGCCCGTTTCAGCCGCCGTAAGTGCCGCAGCGATGGTGTCCTGGTCTCGCATTTCTCCAACGAGAATGACATCTGGAGCCTCTCTTAAGGCACTGCGAAGACCATTACTAAAAGAATCCACATGGATGCCAATTTCCCGTTGATGGATCACCGATGCTTGGTCCCGAAATCGATATTCGATCGGGTCTTCTAAAGTAATAATGTGTCGCTTGTAAGTTCGGTTAATGTATTCGACCAGAGCCGATAGGGTTGTCGATTTTCCCGAACCGGTCGGCCCAGTAATCAAGACCAGTCCGTACGGAATATCAGCCAGTTCAAGAACTTGAGACGGCAGGCGTAGTTGCGTCAGGCTCGGTATGACGTCCCATATTGGACGCCAGGCACTTGCCATACCATCTGAATGTTGAAACAGATTGACCCGGAAGCGCCTTGTTGACTGACCCGGTGTCTGAATTTCATAGGCTAAATCAATACTACCGGTCGACTCGAAATGCTGTTTCCGCTCTGGTGTGAGGACATCACCCAGTACGTCGAAGATATCGTCCTGACTGAAAACGGCATTGGGCAGTTGATGATATTGACCACCGATACGAACTCGAGCAGGCCGACCTGCGCTAATCACCAAATCGGATATCTGACGTTCGACGACGGTCATCAAGATGCCTGTCAGACTCAAATCATTAAATTGGCTCTCTACACCTGGATCTTGGGCAGCATCACTGGGTGTTTCTTCGGCGGATATGGTGTCTCCAAGACTTCGAAAAGCGATGGCAAGCCCGCTCTCAATCGTCTTTAAAACAAAAGCGAAAGGTTCGTTCTGATTTGAGGTGTATTCACCCGTTATTCGACCTGTGCTGGCCAGCACTTTGAGATCATTGTGATCAAGAATGCGATCTCGAATTTGCATCAGCTGCGTGTTGGTCACGGGCTCTTGATGAGCTTGAAGTGGCTCTCCATTCGCGAGGAAATGAGGCGGATAACTTGGTCTGAGCTGCACTGAGTCAGCAGACAGGGTCAGCAATGTGCTGAGTATATTGTCTAACAGATGCATCTGGTTCCTCACGTTTCTACTCATGTTGCGAAATCAATTTCAGTGACCGTGCGGCGGTTTTTTTCGCTGACGCTCCATGAACTTAATTAGCCATTCGCTGTAATAGTACCATGGATAAGACAAGCGGTGTTCCCGGTGTTTGATCCACAATCCCGAATCGTTGGATTCGATATTTTTTCAGTTCACTTATGTCGGCAACCAAACTGTTAGGACTGGGTCCGATCATCACAATTTTTTCGGGGGTGAGAGCTGAAAGTTGCGCCATAGCTCGAGGTCCGAATGGCACCCGCATGCCGTGACAAACGGCCTTATCTACATGGGGCCAATCTCGACGGATCCGTCCAATCCCTCGGTCTGCACTTCCGAGCCGTATAAATGCATTTCTGAGCTCGGCTCGATCCAAATTGTGGCGGGCATCGCTGACTGCAGCGCGGCAGTTGTCTAATCCAATCACCAGTTTTGAACGGCGGGCCAGGGCAAGGGTATTCGTGCCGCTTCCACACCCGACCTCTATGATCACATCCTTGGATGTTGGGGACAGCCAATCTAGGAGTGTATTTTGGACAATCTGGATTGTGCTTGGTGCTTGTGGACACCACGCAGGCAGAGTCGACTTAATGATATCGGGACCAACGGGAAAGTGTATGCTTAAGTCATGGCGTAGGGGAATCGGTTTTTTGAAGGTTCCAGGACTTCTGAAGGGCAAGACATCATACGCGACCGCCGTTCCCCGATGATCAGCCAGGAATGTTGTCTCGTTCCATCCGTGTTCAAGAGGCCTACCCAAACAAATGACAACCCGTTCGCTGACCAATCCAGACCCATTGGGGTTTTGATGGGCATCAACAACGACATGTCTGATTTCGCCCGTTCGTGTTGCCGAGTCGTAATGGCGAAGTCCGAGACCGGCTAATTCTAACTCCAGCTGACAGAGCAATGCCTTCACCCGACGCGTTTGCACAGCACATTTGCTGAGTGGAACTGTGTCCTGATACCCAACAATACCGAGTCGGAGGTCTCCCGTGTTTGTGATCAATGCCCGTGCGATGGCGCGGGTACGATAATGATCACGGCGCGCATGACCGAGAAATTCAATTGGAAATGAATCTGCGTCGAGTGTCCGCCGCAGGGCTGCGCGAACAGTCTCTTTATACATTGATTTTTGCCGATGGGCATGCACGTGCCTCATGGTGCAGCCTGGGCAGATATTATCGAATTCACAGTCCGGAGAAACGCGTTCTGATGAGTACGTGTACAGGTTGACAACGCGACCCCACACCCGCCCGTTTCGGGGGTATAATGTGACATCTACAACTTCGCCGGGGAGTGTTCCGGGAATGACAAGACGTTGGCCCTCAAACGCAGAAAAGCCCCGACCGTAACGGTCGAGGCCTTCGATTTTTACGCAGGCCTGTGTGGCTTGCTCGATCAGGGTAGTCTCTCAGAAACCTGGTCTATCTCGACGACGCGGCGGTCCCCGTTCGCCCAGATGATTCCAGCAACTTCCCAAAAGTCGTTGGTGTCATTCAGCCGGCGTGTGAATTCACGGGTGAGAACGCC
>JAYZEG010000047.1:0-37605 GCA_036337435.1 Myxococcota bacterium | reverse complement strand
GCTCCAAAGAAAGCCGCTCCAAAGAAAGCGGCTGCAAAGGCTGCCCCGAAGAAAGCCGCTCCAAAGAAAGCGGCTGCAAAGGCCGCTCCAAAGAAAGCAGCCCCGAAGAAAGCCGCTGCAAAGGCCGCTCCAAAAAAAGCCGCTCCAAAGAAAGCCGCTCCGAAGAAAGCCGCTCCGAAGAAAGCCGCTCCGAAGAAAGCCGCTGCAAAGGCCACAACGAAGAAAACGACCACCAGTGCTACACGCAGTTCCAAATCGCCCACCAAAGCAGAGCAGGCCCGAATTGCGGCTGCTAAGCGACAGGCCCAATTAGACATAGAGCGGGCTGAACGCGAGGCAAAACAGAAAGCAGCCGAAGCTCAGCGACGTGCTGAAGCCGCTAGACAAAAAGCTCGAGATGCAGCGAAAGCTGAAAAGCGAGCGAAGAAGGCGTCTGACATTCTTAAAGAACAAATTGAGCAACTGGCCAGGCAAGCCCTTAAAGCTGTGGCGAAGAAGGTTGGAAAAAAAGCCAAAGAAAAGGCTCAAGAGAAGCTGTTTGACTTGGCGAAACAGGCACTAAAGGCCGCGAGAAAGAAATAAATAAAGGAGTTGAGTCTTGCCAGTGCCTAGCTCAGTCATCGTCAGTCGCGACGGGCATATTGATTGACCATTTACCTCCTCAATGACTCCATCGCTTTTCCTGATCCACGCAGGACCGAGGATCCATCGGGTATTTTAGCCGTGGGAGGAGACCTGTCCCCGTCTCGCCTCTTGCTGGCCTACTCCCTCGGGATTTTCCCCTGGTATGATGACGCGTACTCACCGATTCTATGGCATTGCCCGGACGACCGGTTTGTCATTCGACCAGAGCATTATCGACTTGGCCGAACGCTCAGAAAATCAGTCAAAAATTTTGAGGGGCATTACACATACAATCGATCATTTTCTGAGGTTCTAGATCTGTGTGCTTCGGTTCCACGCCACGACCAATTAGGAACCTGGCTCAATGAAGATATGAAAACAGCGTACTTGGAGCTGCATAAGCTGGGGTATGCCCAATCAGCGGAAGTTTGGAGAGATGGCCGGCTCATCGGAGGCCTTTACGGTGTGACCTTGGGCGCGGTTTTCTTCGGGGAGTCGATGTTTTCCCTTGAGCCCTCGGCATCGAAAGCTTTATTTGCTCAATTGGTACCGCAGCTTTGGGATGCAGGTTACCAATTGATTGATTGCCAAATCTACACGGACCATTTGGCCCGTTTTGGGGGGCTTGAAATTGAACGTGACACCTTTTTGTCGGAACTTGAGGTGGCGTTATCGGCCAAGCCGAAGAGAAAATGGCCGTCACAATCGACCTAAGTTATTCGCGGACCAGCAGCCCACCGTCGATCGAGAGATGCGCACCTGTCATCCATGGATTCGCCAAGGCATGAACGACGGTCGACGCCACATCGGATGGCACGCCCAGTCGTCCTATGGGATGCAGTGCCATCGCGTGTTGGTGATGCTCGGCTGCTTGTTCTGCGGTTCGGTCAGATGTCGTCATCGCCGTCGGCACAATACCGGGCAGCACCGCGTTTGCTCGGATCCCCCGAGGTGCTAACTCTAACGCCAGATGCTGGATGACCGATAAGAGAGCCGCCTTGGAGGCCGCATAGGCTGCGGCACCAGGCGCAGGACGTTTTGCGAGCGTCGATGCGACGGCAACAATCGCTCCTGGGCCCGACAGCCTCTTGGCAAATTCATTCGACAAGAGCACAGCTGCTAATGTGTTTACCCGCCAGAGCTCTGTCCATGTGTCAGCGGACCATTGGGTACATTCCTCGTGGCGATATTGACCTGCGTTGAGGACAAGTCCATCAACTGAACCAATCAAGTCAAACAAACCAGGCACATTGTCTGTAATGTCCCAAACGTGAACGATCGCCCCGAGAGCAGCCGCAGCCTCTAGTGGCCCGGGTCGTCGACCGACTGTGATGACATCGCAGTCCAACTCGAGAAGATGCTCGACGATGCCGAGACCAATGCCCGTCCCACCGCCTGTGACCAAGACGCGCTTCGGCAAAGATGTGGTCATACTGACCCCCATACACGCTCATCCTCAGGAATAAACGGTGGGTCATCGATGCAGAGTAAGCTCGCCACGGTCGTCGAATGGTTCTCATAGCCATGAACGTGACCCATCGGCCACGATAACGATTGCCCAGTTTCAAGCACCGTCCGCACTTGCTCTGGTCCAAAGACTTCCAAGCCATGATTGAGCACCAGCTCCACTTCTCTCATCACTTCATGGTGATGAGCGGGCAGTGACTTTCCAGCAGCAATGTTGAGTCGGTATATCCCCACCCGTTTTGTCTCATAGACCACGTCAACATGACCCCATTCCTTGTCTTCCCGTACGTAGTCAACCTGTTCTGAACTGCGTCGACCCTGCACCGAGGCCAACGTGGAGCCAGGCAATGCACTAAATTTCGTCAACTTGACATCAACGGCGGTAATCTTTGGTTTTGTCGGACTCAAAGCGGGGAGCAATAGCCAGTGCTGGATGGCGCATACGGCGGACTCCAACAAATGAAACTGGCATTTCTCGAGGATGAACGTGACGTCTCGTGCGATATCGGCATAATTCAGCGTCAGGGGTAAGTCATCTTCTCGCGCTGCCGTTTCAACATCGCACTCGACGGCGATATCGACGCGAATACGCTGGGCGATATTTCGTTCATGGGACCAAACGCCAATCAGGCAATCGACTTCCAAGTTATCGACATTGATGGTCATGTTCGTCAATTTACGCTCCTATTTGAGTTCGAAGCCGATGAAGCAACGGGAGGGGTCAGGCGAATTCTCCACCACACCAATCGTCTTCAGCTGCTCGATGAGTTGCATCCAGCGTTCAAGTTTCATTTCGCCGAGACGCTTTGAATCGCCCCTGACATAGGGAGTAATTTTTTCTGCCGCGAGATTCATCGCTCGAAGACTCATCGCGGGATTCATCTTTGTCAATTCGGCATTGGTCGCCTTTGGATCGGCCAAATAACTGTCCCAGCCACGGGCCAAAGCACGTTGGACGGCGGCGACCGTCTGCGGATTTTCCTTCAAGAAACGTTCATTGGTCGCCAAGACAACCGAATAGGGATTAAATCCGCTGTCAGATACGGGGAAAACCCGAGTCGGTATCCCATCCAATTCAAGGGTAATCGGTTCGGCAAAAACAAAGACAGCCTGCGCCATCTCTGGTCGTCGCTTAAATTCCGTCAGGCTTCCACCGCTTTGAACGAGGCTTCGCTGAGTCTGTCCGAAACGGTGGTTTAGCCAGCGAACGAAAGGCAGGCCGGCTTCTACAGCGAGTGGTCCGGACGTCGTCCAGAGGCTCTCTAGAGAATCTGGCGCATTCTGGGTTCGAGTCACAATACCGCGAACGAAGCGATCAAAATTAGCATAAACTGCAACCAGAGGCGCGCCTTGAGCACGCATGGTGACAACCTGCGAACCGCTCACGATAGCAAAGTCTACTTGACCCGTTGCGACCAGTTGTGGCGTCGCAATGCCTGGACCACCTTTAATCAAGGTCACATCCAAATTTTCGTCCTTGAAATAGCCCTTGAGATGGGCCTCATACAAGCCGCCAAACTCAGGTTCCGGCACCCAGTTCAGCTGGATTTTCACCTGCCTTTGCTGGGATACCTCAATGGCCTTAACGCCTTTACTGCCTGAGGTATTGACTATGGCATTTGAGCGTAAATCCGGCCCTGAGAAAGCATAGAGTGTCAGGCCAAGCACCACGACACAAAAAACGAGAACAGCTCTCTGTTCGACAGCTGTTTTCTGATGCGTTCTATGTTGATTGGTGACCGGTCGAGTCGATGGATGCCAGGGCGACAAGAGCATATGGGCAAACAAAGACACCAGTGCAAATAGGCTAAAGCCAACGGCCGCTGAGAGAAAAACCGCTGCAAAGACCAAATCTAATGCGCTATTCCGAAGGGCCGCCGCAATGATGGCGCCTAAGGGTGGAGAATCTAGAACGCCACTGACCAATTCACCAACAACTGCACCGATCACGGCGAGGCCAGCTGCGACTCTGAGGCCCGTACAGATCTGTGGAAGCGCACTCTGGATTCCAAGCAGCCTCCATCGCTGGAGCGGCGTGGCACCGTACAAGTCAAAGACATCTCGGTGGTGTGGATTAACCCCCCCCAGGCCGTCGACGGTACACGCAATAATTGGAAAAATCGCAACGATACAGGCCGATGCTGCGACACCCGAAATACCGTAACCAAACCAGATATTGAGCAGAGGAGCCAACGCAATGATCGGAACCATCTGTAAGAGGTTGGCCAGGGGGTACAAACCCCGCTTCAAGACCCCAACAGACGCGAGAACAGTCCCTGAGGCGACCCCCAATATCGTCGCAATCAAAAATCCTAATATAGCTGCATAAGCGGTTTGCTGTGCCCCGAGGAAGAGAGCCGCGGACTCAGATGGATCTGCGAACAAAATCAGCGCAATATCGCTGGGTGCCGGGAGTACGTAACGGGGGATCTGAAACAACCGAACACAGTCTTCCCAAAGAATGGCGCACATCATCGCTGCGAGTATAGGTGAACTGGCGCGTTTGAGGCTGTCCTTCACAGCTGACTCCCCTCGCAAACGGCCAGCATGCCATGGGCCAGTGCGACCCATTCGGCAAATGCCGGAGTCGATCTTATGGCCGGGCTTCTTGGGTCCAGTTCAACCTTGAGACTCTCCGTGATTCGACCGGGACTGGCCGCCATAAAATGGACCTCTTGACCTAAGTAAATCGCTTCTGTGAGTGAATGGGTCACCATAACGACGGTGACACCGGTTTCATGCCACAACTTAAGAAGCTCATCATCCATCCGTACGCGGCTGATCTCATCCAGCGCAGCAAAGGGTTCGTCGAGGAGCAATAATCGAGGCCGAGTCACCATCGCCCGAGCGATCGAGACACGCATTTGCATGCCGCCGGACAACTGATGGGGTAACTTAGCTGCATCATTCTCCAGTCCAACCAGATGAAGTGTCTCTCGTGCAAGGGAGACGCGTTCGTCAGATGAGACACCTTGGAGCTCGAGGGGGAGGACCACATTGTCGATGACGGTCCGCCATGGCAAGAGCCTCGGCTCTTGAAAACAATACCCGATGCCCTCAGACATCTGCGATGGGAAATGACGGTTTTCTCCTTGAAGTTCGAGACGCCCATCACTCGGTGCATCCAGACCACCCATCAACCTCAGTAAGGTCGTTTTTCCACACCCTGATGGACCCACCAGAATCGCGAATGAACCCGGTTGAATCGTCAAGTCAATCCCATCGAGTACGAGACCTGTGTCAAAACTTTTTGACACATTCTCGACGTTGATCCCAAAGGGGTCTGCTGGTCTAAGCTCAGTCAAATCCGGTCCTTCTTAAAGATGAGGCCTGAGAATACAGGCTCCACCAGAAACCAACAATACTAGACCGAGAGAGTCGCTAACCAACGACCTGAGACCGTCCGTTGACTCACGCCCTCCTGGTGCCTTTTTAGAGGGCGGTGGCTCGATATCAAAGATGGTTCACCAGGTCATCATCAAGACGTGAAAAAAGAACGGATTTCATCCGCTCTTCGATGAGCGTCAGCTCGACCAATTTCGATGAGTCTTGCCGCATAGTCACCATCGAAAAGGACATACGATGCGAGGTCTAACTCCCAAGTTGCACTCTCTCGAGCGGCTCGCCGGAGAAACCAATCACCGACTCGGCCTAGTCCGCGTCTCGGACCCATTTGTCGCAGGTGCTGTCCCGCAACCTCGCCCAAATCTTGGGATGGACTAAAAACCAGCGTATCCAACTGTTGATAAGGCATGCCACGCGTGTCGACAGTGACCCGATCAACTTCGCCCCTCGCGTCCTCGTCAATGGCCTCATCAAGGACATCTAGAATTCTGTTCAAACGCCGCAAGACCTGAAGGTCATAGTTGACTGGGTCGAGTAAAAGCGCGTTTAGGACCTTGCCGAGCAATGTAACGGGACTTGGATACGGTGCGTTTAAAGAGGGATCGGGGCCCCTAGACGTTCGATGAAGTAATGAAATTACAACCAGTTTTTCGGCACCACCGCGGATGGCCGGAGCGATCGGCGTATTGAATCTTAAACTGCCATCACAATACCACTGACCCGAAAGACTTCGAATTGGGAAGACAAATGGAATGGCGGCGGACGCCAGAACAGTATCGGAGGTGATTTTTGTTTCCGTGGCAGTCCGTCTCGGATCACGCGAGGGCTTGAATCGACAGTCCGGTGCTGACTCGACGAAGAGTGTTGTCTGACCATCGTAGACGCGGAGTGCCGTGACAACCAAAGAGTCCACAATGCCAGCACCAATGTTTGAGTGCAAATCATCCCAGGGTATAGCCGATGCAACCATGTCCTCGAGCGCATCGGCGTCCAGGAGTGCGCGACCGCCCACACGACGCTGACGACCAAGCATCCGCTGTTTTAAGTCCGAGAGACCAAAGAGATCGACCCTGAAATGCGCCGCGAGGTTCAATTGACTCCAAACTTCGATCAACTGACGGGTTCCCATGTCCCCCCGCTGTGCATGGGCTGCGAGAAAACTCACGTTAATGGCCCCCACCGATGTGCCAGTGTATACTTGAAACGGTGCCTCATCTTCGGGCCCTAAGCCCAACACATCGACCAAACCAGCGATGACCCCAACCTCATAAGCCCCACGGGCACCCCCGCCCGATAATACGATTCCTGTCTTGACCGGCTTGGTCATCGAGCCTCCATGTTGGCCGCTACCCATAGCCAGTCTAACAGCAGTTCCGTCCAGTTTCCTAAATGCTTGAACATTTGTTAGTGTCATCTCAGCGAGCGAGAACCCAGATTGATTCCTTCTCAGGGGCATGTGAAGCATGGCAGAAGAGATTAAATTAGACATCATCGACGTGGCGGGAACAGCCTCAATCATGGGACAAAAGCAGGGCGAAGCCTTGCGAACCCGTATCCATGAATTTATCGAGGTTCGCATGGCCGCAGTTCATCAATATGCGAAAGATCGGGGTCGACGATCCGCCGATGGCATCTTAGATGTTGGCAGACAGAGTCTAGAGATTTATGCACAGTGGGATCCCGACGGATACACCGAGCATGTGGGCATTGCGACAGGGGCAAACGTCGATCCCGTTTTGCTCTACACCAGCACAAACATGACCGATATGCGCGACGCCTTGTTACTCAAAGACGGCGTACGCCCACCCGTTGATGACGAAGGCTGCAGTTCACTTTTGATTCCGAGCCATATGACGAAGGATGGATTGGCTATCGTTGGCCAAACGTGGGATCTCAATCCACCGGATATCGAGTACGTTGTCGCCATTCGCAGGCGGCCCGACTCTGGTCTGGAGACCTGGTCTGTGACCTGTGCGGGATGCTTGACACTCATGGGATTAAATAGCAGCGGTGTCGCGGTCGGAACGACTAACATTAAGACCTACGGGTCGAAGCCTGGTGTTGGCTACCTCTCCGTCCTCCACAGGATGCTTCGGTCTCACACAACCAAGCAGGCCAGTCACCGATTGCTGTCAGCACCACGATCGGGTGCCCACGTGTTCTGGGTTGCGGACCCAACCGACTTGAGAGAGTACGAGACAACCCCCGACAGTGCGATCCTCAGAGAGCCCATCGATGCAGCGGTCTGTCACACCAATCATTGCCTCCATGAAACCCACATCGCGAAACAAGCTGAAGCATGTTCGAGCAGCAGCGACAGTCGGCTCAATACCATCAATCAGCTTCTCGCTGCGGGCGACCATGACATTGAATCCGTGAAAAACGTCTTTGCTGATAGAAGTAAGGGCTTCGATAGCATCAACCGCTACCCAGAAGATGATCAAGGCACTGCGACCAATTCGGTTTTCATCGCGCGGCCTGCACAACGCGAAGCCTACGCATGCCGAGGACCAGCGGACCGCGGCCAGTGGTATCATTTAACATTCTAATCAAAATCTGCAGCCGAAAATGGGTCATCGGTTCATACCGTCGACTCGGGCTATTTAAGTAAAAACAAGCCTGTAGAACCGAGGGCCAAACAATACCAGCCAAAGTGCGCAAACGCCCCTCTCCGAACCACGAGCATAAGCATTCGAAGAGCCAGAATACCAACGAAGAAAGCAACCCCTGCACCCAGTCCCAGAGATGTCCATGCCGACGTGGGAAGTGCTTGCCCCATTAATTCGAGGGACTTCAAGAGAGATGCACCGGCAATGACAGGCAGAGATAACAAGAAGCTGTAGCGAGCGGCATGTTCTCGTTCCAAACCCAAAAAGAGTGCGACTGCAATGGTGCTTCCAGACCGGGATACACCAGGGATAATGGCGACTGCTTGAGCGAGTCCAATCACAAGCCCTGTCCCCAGAGACACTGTTTTCACGCCGCCTGAAAAAATGCGCGTCAGAAGGAGAATGCAACCCGTCGCGATCAGGGCTGTACACACGAGTCTCGTCGAACTGAATGCGCTTTCCAGTTCATCTTTAAAAAGTAAACCAACGAGACCGGCTGGAATACATCCGATGACAATGGCTGCAACCAATTGCAGTTGCGGGTCTTGGCGAAGGCCCGCAGGGATCGACCGTGGCGCTTTCAGCGAGCTTAGGAACGCGATGACCAAGTTCTTTATATCGCTCCAAAACACGACAATCACGCTCAGCAACGTACCGAAATGAACGGCCACTGCAAACGCGTCGGCGGCAAGGCCCTCTTTCTGGGAGACGTCTAAGATTTCATGCGCTAAAACCAGGTGTCCACTCGATGACACGGGTAAAAACTCCGTCAACGCTTGGACCAATCCAAGAACGATTGCAGACAATGGATCCATGGTTTAATCCCCATCCCCGATTAAGCCAGCAAGGCGTATCCAGCAGACCCGTAAAGAGTCGAAACTAGCGCCATAATCAAGATCGCTAACTCTAGACATTCTCTTGGTCTTCATCCGCGCCTGGCCCGATAGGTTGACCATAACTGAATTCAACAAAGTAGCCATCAGGGTCCCTGATCCCGCAATAGTAACCGACGGGATAAGGCTCTTGGCGTGGTGCCCAAACCAAACAATTGGCCTGGTTCGCACGCTCCGCAATCTCATCAACAGCAGCCTTTGAGTCGAGGGCAAAACCAAGGTGACTATAATCTCTCTCGGCCTGTGGAGGGCGCGCATCACCACTCATGAACACAAAGATAAACTCGTCTTCCCGTCCCGGTTCAGCCATCCAGACAACTCGACGAGGCGCCTGGCCTCGGTCATGAATCACCCTCATTTTGCAGAAGTCACGATAAAACGAGATAGAGGCATCCAGGTCTCGCACCTGGATGGCGATGTGAGTAAGACGAATCACCATTAGATCACAGAATCCGACTCGTAAACGCGGCTAATAGATGCCGCGTTGATTGGGAATCCCGTATCCCAAACGATGATAGATGTCGTTTAGAAATGCTGGCAGCGATACAAAGTCTGCCAGTTCAACACAGCTTAGGTTGGCTGCACATGTACACCCGATGTTGGTGTCTGGGCTGCACGTCTCCGTAGGCTGGATCCGGCGATCATACTTGACGATCGGTTGCCCATCATTACCCATGAGGGGAACAAACCAATCGGGCGTACCGTCATTGTCCAGGTCAGGGCCGTCTTCCACCTCATAGGCTCTGGCGAGCACTTGGTTGGCATATTCTAGCATCCGAGCGGCGATGCCTTTTTGCACTCGCCGCCCGAAGATTTCTTCGGATCCATAGGTCTTTGCAACGTATTTTCGTCCGCTGGGATTATGAAACTCAATTCGATTTTCAAAATCTGGGTCGGCGTGTTGGCCAATTTCCCAGATGGCCATCATGTCCAACCACTTCTGTTTCTGATTGGATGGTAGATACAGTAGGGTCCAGGCGATCAAAAACTTCTGTTGTTCAAAGCCCACTTGTGGATCCAAGGGGACGGTTGAATCGAAGTTTAGGGCGGCAAACTCATCACCGTTTTCACTCCCGACTGTGTCACACACAGTGGTTCCGGAATTTGGAAAGCAAACTCGGGGTTCGGCACCCCACCAGCTGACCCAACCGATGGGTTGACTCGGATAGCCTTCGTCATCGACCAAGGGTATTCCACGGTCGTTAGCAATCACCCGTGGCCCCTTAATGAAATCATCACCGGTCAGATTATTCGCCAATAGGCGTCGAAACCCTTCCGGAAAAAGGTCAGCTAGACTCACGGCGCGATATCTCGGGTCAACAAAATCGGTTCTGCTCGCACTGATAAAATTATCAGCCGACTCCGTGAATAAGAAAGGACTCCAGATCTTTTCGTAATAGGAACCAGCATTCACTGTGTATTGGTTGTTGTATTCGCCCTCATCTTCAGCCAGCTGATTCTCAACCGGCCGCCCACCTATGCCCACGGCATCGTAGAAGCCTGTCGGGCCATTGGGGACGTTAATCACGGTTCGGGGCTCACCGCTGAAGAAAAATGCGTCCCGCTTACTTCGTGCAACTTCGTCGACCGCGACCTTATAATGGGGACCAAACTCGGGGCGGGCCAGCATTCGGCTGAAATGGTCGAAGGCCATACTCGCTGCAAGAATATTGTTTGAGAAATTTGCTTGGGCAACTAAGGGCCATGATTCATCCATATTGAATCCTTGCCGAGCCAACGACGTCGAAAAGATGTTTCGATATAAGCCAAGCCCCTTGGCCGCATCTCTCATTTTGCCGTTGAAGCGACCCAACGCGGAATTCGCTGCGCTGCGAACGCTAAACGTGGACCGACCTCGGCGATAATTTGTGAAGATGTGATCGACCTCTTGTTTCGCGATAAGAAAATCGAATAGCTCATATGCATCGGCCCCGTTGTCGTGGCGATAAACGCTCAAATTACCGGTATCTGCCCACGAATCCGTTCCGAAACCGTAGGGCACCCGGATTCGAGATGAGGGGTCAACGGCCGGACCCGCACGCGATGCAGCATCGTCAGACCTCAAACGGTCCCAAGCCACATAATCAACCGCTCGAGTTCCGCAGCGTGTGTACTCGCCATCGACGGCGACCAAGCGACCATCGAGGACGGGATGCCAACGTCCATCAACGGCCTCGTCCCAACCGGCAGGAATATACTGAGCTGGATCGACGGCCCGACAATTATTGATCAGTCCATAGGTGTCATTGAGCTTGGAGTAATGAACGGTGCTGTTGGAGTTCTCAAACCAAGTAAAGCCCAAAATCCCACCGAAATTGTCCATTTTATTGAACAACCCGAAGGCTTTATTCGAATTGGCACTCAAATCGTCATCGGCGAAAACCGCGACCGTCTCCCCGTAGAACATACGCGCTGCAGCAAAGTCATAGGCACCAAGACCCATAAAATCCTGGGTGATCTCACCCGCATAGTCCATGACAGAACTGTGCATGAACATCGATTGCAAATTGTTCCGCTCGCCTTCAGTCACCGGGTCAAAATAGCGTGGTCCAACACAATCGCTGCCATCGCTAACGAAAGAATCGCATTCCTCTGTGACCCGACCATTTCGAGTCCTCAGCTGCCAGTATTGTGGGCGATAATTAAACGAATCCGACGAACTGACGAAATTATGCCTCAGGCCAACGCTGTGACCCATCTCATGCATGATCACGGCCGTATGTGCTCGCTGAGCGATGTAGCTCCGCATCTTCTCCGCTCTTTCTTGCTGTTCGGCTTCGGATTGAGATGGGTCAAAACGACCGAACTTTGCCTCGAGTACATCGGCGAGACCCGCCATTGCCAGAGGTGCGGGTGCTTCATGACGGATGCAGGCTCCTCGTTCACCAAGTGCCATCTCTTTGAGATGATTGAGCCGACGAGCGAAGGTCGGGTTGGCACCGCGCAATGGACTCGACATATCAAGGATTGCGTCGGTCATGGGCAAGCCATCGACACCCGTCATCTGCTGAATCATCGGGGTCATGAGTTGAGCTTCAACTTCCGAGCCTTTGAGAGCAGCTGCTCGTGCAGCTGTTACCGCTTCGACTTGACTCGGCGCATCCATACTCATTCGAACATCTTGCATCTGGTGGAGTAATTCGTGGGACGCCGCGCGCAATTCGGGCGACATGTGGGCCGATTTCATATCATGGGCATGGCCGCCGGAGAAATCAGCGATCCGTTCGAGTAAAGCGTCCTTGTCAATCCCGGGAGAGAATCGGCCGCCCGACGCCGCTGTCGACGCCTCAGACCATCGGCGAACATATTCACCTTCGGTGATTTCTTCGGTCTCCAACTCTTGCTTGATGAATCGCATCTTATCGACAACACGTTGAGACCAAAAATCATTGACCCAAGACCAAACATTGATGCTCGCCGAGATGGTCTCACCCGTGAGCGGATCTTCGGAGTCGGTATAAATGCCCCAAGGCGAGGGCGTTTGCGGTGCTTCGATGACGTTGACCTGGTGGTATCGTAAGTCGCCGATTCGTACATTGAGAGCCTCGGTGCAAACCGTGTAGAGGTCTGGATAGTCTTGGTCGGCCAGTTTTGGAAAGCTCCATGGGTCGGCGTAAACCTCGTTACAGTCTGACGCCGTCACACCGACGGGTAGGCGTGGAAGACCACAGAGAGCATGATCATCTGCCTGAACTGGACTGTGGCATAAGATCACCATCTCCGGCTCTTTGGCGAGATCGATGACGGCTGGGTGATAGCCTCGTTCCTGCCCGATCTGGTCCGCGAGCTGATTGCATGCCGAAAAGTCTCGATTGCGCTCCGAATAGGCATAACCGTGCCGACAATTATTTACTTCAAGGGCCAGAGCAACCAAATCTTCATTCATATCCTGCTGCCCAGGGTACATGGGATATTGAGCAGCGCAGTTCTCCCCATTGGTCTTTTGGCATTCTGCATAGCGCGCCGAACGGACGGCGGTTCGTAAGGCAACGTCCCACTCATGAGCGGCCAGACGTGTCCCATCGTAGTAGCGCATGTCGCTCAACTTCGTGTAGTACCAAACGATGGGACGCACGTCTCGCTGGCGATAAGGCAGGGTACATTTCTGGCTGAAGGTATCGCATCGCGAACCCTCACCAACTTGAGCACATTCATCCTCGGTGCCGTCGCCATTTTCATCCCGATGTGGGTCCGCCCCGAAGGGGGTCGTTTCTGGCGTGAAACATTCCACCGCACCAAGCATGGGGTCCGGCTCTTGGTAAAAGTGGCTCCGCTGCCAAATATTGTATCTGGAAATGAACCTTCGCCATTTGTCATCGGTCATGCCGTAATTTCGTGTGTATCCCCTCCGTTCAACGTCAAAGGCACCATACGCACGGAATTTAACGCCGTCCCAGTGGCGTGGCTCATAATCATAATCTTCAACCTTTCGGAAGGAATGGCGCAGGGTCAATTCGATGGGATTGCAGTTCCCTACAGGTGCCGTTCCGCCCGCAAAGTCTGCCGGCAGAAAACATGCCGGGAAGGACGAAATCCCCCAGCCTAAGCTGCTCAAATCAACAATACCAGGCTTGGCAAATGCTTTGGTGGTGACGTCAAAATAGCCATCTTCCAGCTCGAAAACAGGCGCATCAGGATGACGTGGGTCGGTGACGTCATAGGCCATCGGCTCGTATCTGATTCCGCCGTAGACACCGACCATAGATAACGTGTCGAAGTCGTAGCTATCGGTGTTGAGATTTTTGGAGAAGTCAACGCGGAAATACTGGCGTTCGAACCAAGGTCGGTCGATGGCGTTTTCCTGGACAATGTTCAGTTTTTCACCGGTGGTCGGGTTATACGCTCGCTCAACATCAAAGTGCTTAATAATTCGAAAGGCGGCAGCGATGACACCATCTTGTGCAGCGCCACCCACGCCTTTACCGTCGCTGTCTTCGATGCGTTCGTAGGCGATCCGACCGATGAGTAAATCTTCATTAATTTCCCACTTGATACGACTGACAGGCTGAGCATAAGTCGACGTGAATAGACCTTGCTGAGACGCGCCGTAGCCGACATCGATGAGGGTCGCTTGGCTCCAAAACTCTGGATCATCACTGGTGCTGATGAAATCCTCACCAATAAAATAGGCTTTCTTTAAAGCAAATGGCTGCACCCGGTCGAGGGGTGGCCGTTCCTCGGCGCATCCGAACGCGCCGATAAAGACCAGAAAAAGGGTCGAAAATGTGAGCTTCATTGAGTTGGTTCTCATGGTCGGATTGAGCCTTTCCATCTAATTTTGGAACCACATACTGGGCCTGACACTGAGGTCCAGATAAACTTGTGAGAATCGGTTAAAAAATGGTCTGTAATAGGTGTTATTCGGTGCCCGTTGAGGATTGAAGGTAGACATGCCCAACGCCATTGTCATGCCGTGCGGTAGAGAGACGCTGGTACCGAGGCCATAGCTGATGGCGTATCGGGTGTCCATGGGCTCAAGGGCAACGAACTCCTCTTGTTCTGTTTCAGCAGCAGCGTAGAGATGACTGAGGTAGACTCCCACATTGGTGCTCACCCGCAACCAGTCTAGGAGGCCCAAGCCCAAACTAAAACTATGGCCCTGCTGGTATTGGGTATTTCGAACGCCCGTGTTGATAAATTGTGCGCATGCCTCCCCGCGACAATCGCCGATCCTTGGACTCGATAATTCGGCGGTGGTGTATCGATGAAAATTGATACGTACGCTCCCGCGATATCCCAGCGTCAAGCCATGGAGTACGGCCACCCGTTTACTCACAGCGATGGCTGGTTGAACGCCAACCCGTAAAGTCTGTGCCTGAGACGGCGGACTTGTGGGTGCCGTGGCTGTCACATCACCCGCGAGTCGAATGCCAACCATCGGGATGGTATATCCGGTGTATCCGACGCTTAGACTGGTGTCACTCAACCAAATTTCATCAGGTCGATTGCGGGCATTAGCCTGGGTTATCTCTCGTGAAAACGACAGTCGCGCAGACGTGTAAAAGTGTTGATTCCAGGCCCAACTGGGTGCGAGCCCCAGGGTGACTGCATAGTAAGGATTGTAATCCAGTTCAGCCGCGGGGTCGAAAGTCAGCGTGCTAACAGACTGGCCGATACTGATGCTCGATGCGGCCCAAGCAGGTGCGTCGCCCGTCCTTTTGGCCACTTTGTTTTCGACTGTTGGCAATGCAGTGCTTGGACTTGACGCCACGCTCTTTTGCGAACCCGTGCCAAAGTCTGTTTTTTTGGCCTTACCCAGAGCTGTCTCAGTCTTCGGGTCCTCTGCCTCCGGTGAGGTTTCACTGAGGGCATTTGCGGTTCGCCAACGGTGGATCTCTGCGCCCATTTCTTCCGCATACCCAGGCCTGGGATGGAGAAGCCAAAACAGCAAGGCAAATTGTAGATGACGAGCACATGGCTTCATCGACGAACTCCAAAAATTACCCGTTCAGTACGACCGCGACACAGGTGAGATTAGATTTATGTGACACGACTTTTTGAACGTCCGCGCTGGATCTGGTGGTCAGCGGAGGCGCACCATAATGGATCGGGCGAGATTTTGTAAGTCGAATCGGCACATTGAGTCTTTCAGCCTCGCCGAGGCAAGCTGATTTTGGTAGAAGGTTAGATGAGACATCGGGGAGACCTTAATTTGAGTGAACAGCCGTCAACTGACTCCGTCGCATCAACCATGAAGAGAGACCACCTGGTGTTCGGCTGGAGCATGTTCCTCGTGTTTGCGATTCTGGGTCTGTTACTGGAAGCATTACACGGCTTCAAAATTGGCTGGTACCTAGATGTTGGAAACGAAACCCGGCGAATGATGCTTCGGTTAGCCCATGTCCATGGAACACTACTCGGTGCAGTCAATATCCTGTTCGCTGTCACGGTGGGGTCGCTTGCTGCAAAAACAGACGGCACGCTCACTCGGGCATCCAAGATGTTGCGTGTGGGTGCGATCCTTTTACCGGGTGGTTTCCTCCTAGGCGGCCTTCACATCTACGATGGTGATCCGGGCCTTGGGATCGTTCTGGCACCGATAGGTGCGTTGGCTTTTGTTGTGTCGATGGCTCTGACCGTCAGCTTGGTCCGGCAAACTAAAAGCTGAGATCCTCAGTCCACCCAGTCATCGCGTTCTTCGGGCTTGATGACGATTAAATGCCCATCCTGAATCATTTTACGGGCCAAGTCGGTCATACGCGACTGTGCAGCGACCACGTCAGAGCGCCTCACCCGGTCCATGTACCCCAACTCTTCTTTGATATCGTTCGCTGCACGAGTAGACATACTGTCAAAGAGTGCCGTCTTTAGGTCGTCAGATGTTGCACGGAGTGCGTACAAGAGCGTTTTTCGATTCACCTTTCCGACCAATAATTGAAGGCCTTTTGAATCGCCGTAAACGAGGTCTTCGTAGCGAAACATCGCCTGTTTTAGGGCTTCGGCCAAGCCAGGTGCAACCTGGGTCAGCCTATGGAGTAACGAACGACCCGATGTCCCCATTTGCTCGAAGGTGGTCGCTAAATGCTGCACGCGTGGTGTTTGAGAGGCTTGGCTGATCGCGTTATGAAGGCCGATGCCTGTCGCAGAGCCCCCATCGCGAGCTTCTTTTTGTTGCGCACCATCTGCCAAAGCGCGGAAGAGCGCATACAACTCTGGGTCAGCGTCCTCTGTTTGGCTGAGTACACGGGCCACAGCAACATCGTCCAACCCCTTCAGACGAGCGAGGAGGGACCGCAATGCATCTAAATCACTGTCCATACGTTAATTGTTCAACACCATGAGCAACAGAGCAAGTTGCCAGTCCATCTTTTAACGCTTTCGGACATGCAGCCGGCGAACATTATTGGTATAAAGTGGAGGCTATAAAATTAGGGGTATAAAGATGGCTGATGCACTGATCAACTATACGGACCACGACGGTGTCGCACTGATTCAAATGAACGATGGCAAAGTCAATGCCATTAGTTACCAGATGCTGGACCAATTGATGGGTGCGCTGGATCGAGCTGAAGAAAGCGCGAATGCCATCGTTCTGACTGGCCAACCCGGGCGGTTTTGTGCCGGTTTTGACTTGAAAACCATGATGGCCAGCCCGCAATCCGCGGTCGATCTACTGACCCGCGGCTGTGATCTGTACATGCGACTTTACGGCTTCAGCCTACCTGTTGTGATCGCCTGTTCGGGTCACGCAGTTGCTGGTGGAGCCTTGCTGACACTGTGTGGTGACCAAAGAATTGGAATCGACGGCGATTTCAAAATCGGTTTGAACGAAGTGGCCATAAAAATGCCGTTGCCTGTCCTCGCAATGGAACTGGCACGGGAACGGTTGTCAACCGCTGCACTGTCGACAGCCACATTGGCTGCGAAACTCTACTCACCGGACGAGGCGGTCACTGCGGGCTATTTGGACTCAACGGTGGCTCCGGACAGTCTGATCACCCATGCACTGAGCGTTGGCAGGGAGCTTGGGCAATTAGATCGGAGTGCATTCAAAGAAACGAAGCGGCGACTCAGGGGCGCGACCATCTCTCATATTCTCGCGACACTAGAGGCGGATATGGCCACCTTCGCCGGTCCTGCCGGCAACTGATGTTCAACGCCCCTAAACATAACTCGTCGTCAAACGTGCCCAGTTGGTTTAAATGGGTCGCTCTCCTGCTCGGGGTTGTTTGGACCGGTTTCGAAATCAAAAATGGGAATTGGTTTTTAGGTGCGCTCGGGGTTTTTCTCGTCGGCCTCGCGGCCGCGAGCTAACCCACGCTGCTGAAGCCAACAGTGTCGTATCGTCGAGCCGCCCAAGAATCATTTATTGTGCTTTTGGAACCCGACTTCAGTTCGATTTAGCGCGCTCTCAATGGCCATCGTCCGACTCATGTTGGGGGTACGGAATGACTTGTGGGGCTTGAGACGACTCATAGACACGCTCTGCTGGCAGACCAAAAACTCGTTGCGGCAACTGGACTCCCTTGAGTTTATGGCTGCCGAGCGACATCAAATCCTCGTCCAATAAGTCAGCGACCGAATCCGTCATGAGTAAGTGTTCGCCAAGCTGACCACATAGGGCTTCGAGCCGGCTTGCAATGTTGACCGTTTGACCCATGACCGTGAAATCTAATCTCGTTTGAGTCCCGATGTTGCCGTACAAGACCTCACCCCGATTCAGTGCGACACCACAGCGTAAGTTCTCTAAACCACGGGCGAGTCGGTCACGATTGATCTCGTCTAAAGACGAGAGACAGGTCGTCGCTGCCTCGTAGGCTGCACGACATGCGTGAGCTGCATCCGCGTCGACCGAGTAAGGGAAAATTCCGAGAACTGAATCACCAATGAACTTGAGGATTTCACCGCCACGACTTTGAATGGCTGTACCCACAGCGTCAAAGAAGACGTTGAGAGTATCGAAAACATAAATGTCCTCTCGACGTTCCAGGAGGGCAGAGAATGAACGCATATCACAAAACCAGACAACGGCTGACATGCGGGTATGTTGACCACGCTTCATATCTCCGTCGAGTACGCGTTGCCCAGCGCGCAGACCGATGTAAGTCTGGCAGATTGTCTCACTGAGCGTACGCCATGTATCCCGCTGCATCACGAGCTGTGTCGCCCAAGCCACGGACCGAAGCCTGTCTAATTGGTGATCGGTGAAACCGCCTTTCTTGTCGGTCACAAAGGAAATGGTATTCGGATAGTTCATTCCGCTATCGACAGCGATGGCGAGATAGTCACTCATCCCTTCTTTGGCCAATTCTTCAGTCAATCGATACCGTCTACTTCTCGATTCATCCGTGAGCCTTGTCCGGACTTCTTTGGCACGACGTTCGCGGAGTAGATAAATCGGGTTTCGCCTAAAAACAGGCGACCGGACGTTGCCATCTGGCCAACTGATATGGCCCCAACTGATCGGTTGGTGAGGCAACCATTTTAGCACACCAACCCTTAACTGAGGGTGTCTTGGCACAAAAGTGACGTGGACTTTTGCCAAGGGGAGGTCCCATTCGACAAGATCGTCACAGAGTCCCTTGAGCCACTGAGATGGGGCGTCGGCCTGACCGATCCCGTGCTCGACAACGTGAGCGACCAATTCTAGATCAAGATTGGCTGGTCGATCCATCGACGCTGATACTCCACACTTCACTGCCACCCATCATTGGTGCCACAAGGTGCTGCTGAGGGCAAGAATCCAGGGTCTGTATCACCGTACGTATTTGATCTGATACAAATCGGGTATAGTTGGCACCAGATACGTGTGGTGTGAAAAACGACGTCATGAATATAATTTTAGCAGCACTGATTTGGTTTCCAGACTTTTCTGGTGCAGCGTCCGTTGCCCATGACTTAGGTGGGGATAAACAACTCAGGGGGCAATTTTCCCTATCGACTGAGCTCGGCCTTGTCGAAGGGTCGAATTGGCATCTGGGCGTATTCATCGACCATTTGACCTACGTCCGTTCAAACCGACGCGATGAAACTCCTTTCCGAATTTCGCCAGAGCAAATTCATTTCCCCGTAGGGGCTAGACTCTCGTTTCCATTGGACAAAGGCAGTCGCACTTGGGGTTTGTTGGTCAAACACCAATCAAACCACGATATCGACACGACAGATCAGAGTCTGGCCCGGGAAACACTGGCCTATGAATATTACGCGGTCTTCTTAAGGCTCAAGCGCACGGACTTTGATGTTGGTGTCTATTATGACCGCGGGACTCGTCTGAGCGGACGACAACAAGTCTGGCCCTTCGATTACCTCTTGGCCGGGGCCAATCTATCTGTGGAATGGCCATGGAGTAGAACCATCTCCAGTCAGATGCGATTGCGATTAAATATGCATCGAAATGAAAGCACAGTCATCCCGTATCTGGATTTTGGACACGCTCTCGATCTGGGTTGGCGATTTTCAGGCATTCGCGCAGCGAGTCGCTTATTTCTGTCGATGAACAGAGTAAACAATTACCAGTTTCTCGGCGACCAACCCCGAAATCTTATACTCCTAGGGTTGGATATCAGCTCTCGTTGAAACGAACGCTGACCGCGGTCTCTCGATTTTAGAGCAACCTGGTCACATTTAGACTTGAACAGGCCAGTCCAGTTGATACAGAGTGCCATGGTTAAGTCATCAACGGATCACGGAAGGCCTCACCATGTATACGCGCCCATTTAACATCGTCCTCTTGTGGCTTTGCTGCCTTGTGCCGAGCGTCGCGTCGGCGGACCTACTCTCAGCCTGGATCGCCGGCAAAGGAAATTACATTCAGGGCACAGGAGATGTATTTAGCAATCTCAATAAGGACTTCGCTTTCGGAGGTGAAGTGGGTGTCGAATTGCTTGGCATCGAAGCGTTCGGCGAGGGCTTCATTATGGGCGGCGATGAATTTATGCTGACAGCCAATCTAGGGACAAGTTTTGACTTTGACCTCGGAGCGAGGTTGAGCATCGGCGGCTACCTGAGCGCGATGATCTTTAAATTCCCTGACGCCGAGGCTGAGAGCTTGAACATCAGCACGGAGCTACGGGGTCTATTGGGCGACGATCTCACAGACCAATTGGTCACCGCCTACGACGACAACTTTGCTGAGACAGCCGGAGAGCTGAGTGAGTGGGCCGTCGGCGTCGGACCCCGAGTTCGAGTGCAGCTGGACTATCCAATTTTGCCTGTTTTCTACATCGGCTTAGAAGCGTCTTACGGGTATCACTGGATGTTGAGCGGCGATGATGTAAACGGAACCGCCAAATCAGAGGCCATCAAAGCCTTCATCGAAGAGAATCCTCAAGCAGCTCAGTTCGAAACGCAATTGCGGGAGGCCGTTGGTGCTGAGGACATTGATCCGGATGATATGAACGGAACCAATTACCAAGTCGGCGTCTTTCTGAAGTTGGACCTTTAAGGGGGACCGCGAAGACAACGATACGACTGGGGACCGAATCAGTGTCTGGGTCGGTCGGTGACGCTGACGTTTCACATCGGTTTGCAACCGGGAGAGTACACATGAGCGAGTATTATAAAGCTGAGCATCTTGCACACTTCGGCTCAATTGCCGAGGGCAACCCAGAACTCGGCGAGAAGTTTTTCAGCTGGTATGCCGCCTGTTTTCAGGACGGCGCACTCACCACCCGCGAAAAAGCACTGATTGCTCTCGCCGTGTCACACACGGTCCAATGCGCATATTGTATCGATGCCTACAGCAAGGAATGCCTCGAGAAAGGCTCGGACTTAGAAGAAATGACCGAGGCAATCCATGTTGCATCGGCCATTCGTGGTGGTGCAGCCCTGGTCCATGGGATGCAAATGCTTGACCACGTAAAAAAAGTGTCGATGTAGGCTCGTATGAGACGTGAACTCACCAAAATCGCAGAACCGAGACCCGTGCCGGTCCAGCGGCCGAAAAGGCTGCGTGTCACATCACTGGCCGCACGCCGCGTTCCCTTGGCAAGCCCAGACCAACAGCTGGCTGAGTTAGCGAAAAATGCAGGAGACCTTAATTTCATCGATCGTCTACGGGATACGGAATTCTCGGGTGGTATAACACCGGCCAAGCTGGAGATTTTTCAAATCAATTTAGGCAAACTCTGCAACATGACATGCCGCCATTGCCATGTGGACGCAGGGCCTGACCGCACCGCCGAAAATATGGATCGAAACACCATTGATGCGTGCTTGAAAGCACTGGACAAAACCAGTGCGCACACCGTCGACCTCACAGGCGGTGCGCCGGAGTTAAACCCCCACTTCGAGTATCTCGTCGATGAATGCGTTCGCCGTGGTAAACATGTGATCGACCGTTGTAATCTCACCGTGTTGATGCTCCCAAAGTATCAGCATTTACCCGAGTGGTTCGCAGAGCGCGGGGTCGAGGTCGTCTGTTCGTTGCCTCATTATCGAGCGAGGAATACGGATGCTCAGCGGGGGGACGGAACCTATGAAAAATCGATTGCGGCCTTGGCGCGCCTCAATGAAGCAGGGTATGGGCAAGGGCACCCCGACCGAATCCTGACCCTCATGTCGAATCCAGCTGGTTGCTTTTTGGCAGGGGATCAAACTCAGCTTGAGTCGGAATGGAAGAAAGCACTGTTCAAGAACCACGGTGTCACCTTCGATAGGCTTTTCTGTTTAAACAATATGCCCATTTCGCGTTTCCTTGAATGGCTCCTGGAGTCGGGCAATCTTGCAGGGTACATGCAACGACTGTCCAATGCTTATAATCCGGCGACCGCCAACGGACTGATGTGTCGAAACACGATGTCGGTGTCTTGGGACGGTAAGCTCTTTGATTGCGACTTTAACCAAATGCTCGAGATGGACAGCCGTTTGAACACAGGCGAGACCATGACCATTCACGACTTTGAGCCTCAGCTTTTCGCCCAGAGGACCATTCAGGTCGACCGGCATTGCTTTGGCTGTACAGCGGGGTCCGGCAGTTCATGTGGTGGTGCGACGACCTGAGTCTAGGGAAAGCCGGTCAGCGCGCGCAGCGTCAGCCCAACGCCCGCACTACTGAGGTTCGCAATGACACTGATTGTGATTGGACGCTGGTGGCCCATTCGGCGCAAGATCAATGCTTCCGCGATAATCGCAAATGCTTCAGCGCTCATCACCATATCCCAATAAGACGAGAAATTGAGCTGTGGAAAAGCAAAGAAAACAATGGGATGCGTGAGCGAGCTGATACCGAATGCCATGAGCCAGGTAGACTGCCCATGGAGATGCCGTAGAGCAGTCCAGTAAATGGGACATTCAATAAGTTGTGTCACGGCAAAAGCGCCGAGCCATGAGATGAACATGAGCCCCGAAACAATGGTCACAGTGGGATATCAGACTATCCTTTTCAGCATTGTAATTGTGGAAAAAAAACGATTGTTTGATGCTTCGGTCCCAGACGATGAGAGTGAATTATGCTCCTGCAAATGCTGATTTTAATATTGACGGCGTTTGAGCCAGCGACAACATTGCGGGCTCTCAAGTACGACGAGGCCCGCCAAGGTGCTATCGTACAGCTATTTTCACTCAACCAGGCGGAGCTGATCGCTGCGAAAGCATCGGCGATACCCACACAACTTGTGACGATCGCCGCGGATCGAACACTGCCCACGGCGGAGCGAATCTTGGCAATTCGAGCCACCGAACATTTAGGCACCAATCAACATGCGGTCGCCTTATTTGAGCTCATGCAACGGGTCGAGACCCCGGTTGATATTGCCGTCAGTCGGGAAATTGCCGCACTCCTTTATTCGTTCGGCGCGGTCCCACTGCTTTCTCAGGTCATTGACCATCCGGACCCCGAAGTCAGAATATGGGCGGCTCGGTCGGGCTCAGCCCGTGATGCGCTCTGTCGACATCTAAATGAAGACCCTTGGCCGGCTGTCCGAGCTGCCGCTGCTGAAGGCATCGCCGTACATCCTGACCTCGCGCCATGTCTACTCGGGGGCACACAAGACGCCTCGGACCGTGTCCAAGCAGCAGCGATAGACAGCATTGGCAAATTAGCCTACGCCCCGGCCAAGCATATTCTCAAAAAAATTGCTTTATCCCCGAAGAAATCGAGAAAACTCAGGGGTGAGGCTTTGATTGCCCTGAGCAGAATGGGCATGCACGATATCTCAAAAGCGATCATCGATAATCATCTCAAGCATGGTGGCATCATTGAACTGACTGTCTCCGCATTACACGCGCTGGGTAAAGAGGTGATTAAAAGCAAGGCCCACGACTCTCTCGCAAACTCATCAGACCCACGCGTTTTGTCGACGGTTCTCGACCTTGTCTTTCAGTATGATCCACCGGCGGCCAGAGATTTTTTGAGTCGAATTAGGAACAAACTTAGTCCACTCCAGTTGGAAAGAGTCCAATTGAGACTCGATGCGCTGTACACGCCCAAACTGGGCGAATCCATCAATAAAGATCAATAAACCTATCAAAAAGATAAACTTATAAAATATTAATAATACTAATATTTTCAAAAAAAATAATAAACATTTGTATATAATACACCAATTCGGTCAAATTAAGTCCTCGAAAGCTTTTGACCAGGTGACCTATGTTTCATATTCCTGAACATTCATCGGCGGTGGGCACGTTGGCGTGGGCCTTGAGTACATTCAAGGATCGGATCGCACTTTCAACGGCGTTTGGACCAGGCGGAGTCGTCTTGATGCACCTCGCAGGACGCTTAAAACCTGGCGTAAAGGTGTTCTTTATCGATACCGGTTTTCACTTTGATGAGACCATGGCCATGATCGGTCGCGTGGAAGCGCAATTGGATGTAGACATTCAAATCATCAAGCCCCAACTGAGCGTCCGTGAACAAAACATACGGTTCGGAGATGAGTTACCGGTCTTGAATCCTTCGCGATGTTGTCAAATGCGAAAGGTAGAGCCGACAAGTGACATGCTGAGTGGACTAGATGCGTGGGTCACGGCACTTCGGAGGGACCAAAGTTCACAGAGAGCAGAGACTGATGCCATCGAGAACAAGCGCGTCAACGGGCGCGATATCGTAAAGGTGAATCCGTTGGTTGGCTGGACTCGAAAGGACGTGTGGCAGCATATTTCTGAGCACAAACTGCCCTATAATCCACTCCATGATGAGGGCTATTTATCCGTTGGCTGCCAGCCATGCACTCAAGCATCATCGGATCCCAATGATGAGAGATCCGGTCGCTGGGCGGGCCATGACAAAACCGAGTGTGGGTTACATACGGCTTTCTAGGCTCACTGATTGGTCACACAAAGGCCATACCCTCGAACAACACCCGACGTGGTCTGAAGCCGTTCTTCGCACGCTCGAGTGCCAGGACAAGGTGCTTCATACTGACCCGTGTCACATAGAGTTCGACAAATCCGTTCGCGTCCTGCCGCCCCAATGCAGACAAGACCTGGTGCACACTTGTCGCCGCCCATTGGCAAGTTAGAACACATTGACCCATCAGGATTGCCAGGTCCGTTCAAAGCGGTGCATGAACCAACGAGAACACCGTCTGAGCGAATGGCATAACTGCATTTCTCATCGTCCTCACAACCGTCGCCCGTAAACCAGTCGCAATTTCTGGGGCCACAAAGACCTGCTTCGACGCCCACCCGTTCGGAAATATCGGCGCAGCGGCCTCCATTCGGACAGTCATTTTCAGCACCAGGAACACATGGAACCTGACACACACTGTTGTTACAAACCAACCCCTCCGCGCACGGTTCTGGAATATCGAGAGCATTGACACAATCGTCGCCTTCCATGAGCACCCCGGCTTCGGTGCATACTGTCGAACCGCCCTTCAGGTGGCAATATGGCCTGTCCGCTGGACAGTCGCCCTCAACACCAGGTCGACATCCATCACCAGCTTGGCATCGGCCCACATTGGGCCGCTGTTGAGGCACATGCACGCAGAAAAATCCGGGTTCACACGCCCTGGCGTTGAGACGCGGATCACAAGGGTCACCGCCAAGTGGTCCGACATCGGGTGCAGGACCAGTGTCCGGAGGCGGCACAAACATATCGACTGGTATTTGGGCCACATCCAATTCGACACGCGCGTCACGGGGCACTGGTGCGCTATCGAATCTTTGAATCGTCATGCCATCCACGGTCAAAACCGCATCAGGCTGGATCGTCCCAGCATCGGTGCCAGACGAAGCGGGGCTGCCATCATCACACCCGCTCAAAATGAAAAAAGTCAGCACGATTATAGCTAGGCGCATTCACTCTCTCCGCACGTCTCAGATTTCCTCATTGTGCTCGATTCCGTGACCAATGATCAATCATGTCGTTGAAGTAAGTCATTAAAATGAGGTAAATCCCTGGTGTCTGATGGATATTCGTTATGTTCCAACCCTGGGGAAAGGACGATATTGACATGTCTCAAGCAGCGGATTTTGGGCTGACTCTGACACAACACGTCATGGCCAATCAGGGCTCTCACCCCGATGCACGCGGACAACTGTCTGCTTTGCTGACCCAAATCGGGGTTGCGGGAAAGCTGATCAGTGCCCAAGTTCGACGCGCTGGCCTCATCGAATTATGGGGCGCTACCGGAGATACGAACGTCCAAGGAGAACGCGTCCAAAAACTGGATCAAATTGCCAACGACACACTCGTAGAAGTCTTGACACGGTCTGGGTGTGTTGCCGCGATGGCGTCAGAAGAAGAAGACTCATTTATCGAAGTGCCATCCGAACAAGCGGGCGACTACATCGTGGTTTTTGATCCGTTAGATGGGTCGAGTAACAGTGATGTAAGCGTCTCCATAGGGACTATTTTTGGAATTTATCGACGACGAGCAGATGAAGAGATTTCCCTGACCTGTATTCTTCAACCGGGCCGAAAACTCGTGGCCGCAGGGTATATCGTTTATGGCTCATCGACGGTGCTCGTATACAGTGCTGGTGAGAGCGTTGACTGCTTTACATTGGATCCCTCGTCAGGAGAATTTTTTCAGACGAGGGCAAATGTGCGCATGCCAGACGAAACGACGATGCTCTCTATTAACGAATGCAATGCCCCTTATTGGCCGAGTTGGGTCAGGCCAACCCTCGACACACTGAAAGCCCGAAACACTCAAGACGCCCGCATCATGTCCAGTCGGCATATCGGCTCTCTCGTCGTGGATTTCCATCGAAACTTGGTCAAGGGCGGTTTGTATCTCTATCCTGTTGACAGTCGCACGGGACGGGGCAAGCTCCGTTTGATCTACGAATGCAATCCACTGGCTTATCTTGCTGAAATCGCGGGCGGTGCTGCCATGGTCGATGGCCAACGAATCCTCGACCTCCAACCCACTTCTCTACACCAGCGAGTGGGATTGGCAATCGGCCCACGCTCTGACGTTGAAATGATCGATCGTTTAAGTCGAAAGTAACCAACCATGCGCCATCCGCTCGAGTTATGGGTCAGAGACGCATAAATTATAGCTCGAATGACTGATTTGAACAGACAACGTCAAGCATGATTTGTTATATTGGTGCCCGAAGTTAAGGGCCTATGGGACCGAGAATCTATGTCACATCCATTGCAGCAATTTTTTGCACAGGTGCCGCTCTTTTCGAAATTGAGCGGTGACGAACTCAATGAGCTGTTACGCGCCATCAAACCGTCTCAACTCAAAGAAGGTGAATTTCTGTGTAAAGAGGGTGACCCCTCCAATGCGGCCTATGTGATTCAAAGTGGAACCCTCGACGTTTTCTTGGAACGTAAGGATGTCAGCGTTCCCCTCGCACAACTGGGCGCGAACGATGTTCTTGGTGAAATCGCGCTCTTGGACGGCCAACCCCGGACAGCCCACGTGAGAGCGATGAGTGATGTGACTCTGTTTGAAATCGACCGGGCTGAATTTGACTTCCTGAGGCGAAATTTGCACCCGGCCGCTTATAAAGTGATTCGCGAGATCGCCATCACGCTTTGCGACCGCGTTCGACAGAGTAATTCAATTATTCGCGAAACTGTGACCGAGCGAGATCAAATCGAGAGTGGTCAGCCCATTGAAGACATGATCGAGAGCGATGAGATCGACGATGGGGACACTCTCGTGGATGACGCAGAGAAGAGCGTGTTGAGCCGACTCGCTTTCTGGAGAAACAAATGAGCATCGCGATTCCTCTCCTCCAGTCTCTCGACCTGTTCGCGAACTTATCGAACACTGAGTTGGAGATGCTCCGCCACCATGTCGTCATTCATCAGCGGACTCTGGGCGACCAACTTTTTGCTGTCGATGAACGTGCGCGAAGCTGCCTGTGTCTGGTCGATGGGTTGGTCGGGGTCTATCTGCCGACAGAGACGACGGAAGAGAAGGTGGCGACCATTAAGCCGGGTGGTTCAGTTGGGCACTTGGCCCTGATCGACAGAAAGCGTCGCAGCGCAACGTGCCGTGTCATATCGCCACAAGCCACGATTCTCGAATTGACCCACGAGACCTTCGACCAGTTGTTTAGCTCCGAATCACCGCTCGCCTTCAAGATTATGGATAATCTCGTTATGGATCTCGTAGGTCACATACGCGAAAATAAAGATAAGATCATCATTGCGAAACGAGAACGGAATGAAGCCAAGTTAAACCAAAAGATTGGCTCCCAGAAAGGGGACCGGAATCCGGATAAGACCTATGACGAGCTCAGTATCGAAGATATTGAAGTCTGCATTCCGTCCCTCGATCAGCGAATGCGGGAGAAACGGGACAAATAACGATCTAAGGCCAGCCCGTCTCTAATTGGCGCATGAAGTGCGGTTGACCTGTGCCAGCCGTCAACAACTCAAATCCATCTTTCGTAATCAAGACGGTATGTTCAAACTGTGCACTGCGTTTGCCGTCTGCGGTGACAGCCGTCCAGTCGTCAGACCACACGATGCATCGATGGGTCCCCACGTTGATCATCGGTTCGACTGTGAAGGTCATTCCGGGTACGATTTTCTGTGTTTGCCGAATGTCGGGGTAATGAACGATTTGTGGGTCTTGGTGGAACTGAGTTCCAATCCCATGACCTGCAAAATCTCGAACGATGCTAAAGCCCTCACGCTTTGCAATGGGTGCTATGGTCTTGCCAACAGCATTGACCGTGGCACCAACCTTGGCGGCCTCGATGGCCTTCATCATGCACTCATAGGTTGTCTTGACCAATCGAATACTCAGTGGATCAGGCTTGCCAACAAAGACCGTCTCGCTGCAGTCGCCATGCACGCCTTCGATAAACACGGTCACATCGCAGTTGACAATGTCACCATCCATGAGCGGACGGTCATCAGGAATTCCATGACAAATGACCTCGTTGACGGAGGTGCAAATGGATTTCGGAAAATGATGGTAGTTGAGGGGACTCGGATACGCGCCCAGTTCGATGCATTTTTCGTGGGCAATCCGGTCAAGTTCGTCGGTTGTAATTCCCACTCGAACGGATAACAGCACGGTATCGAGAACAGTTCTGGCAACCTTGCCAGCCACGCGCATTCTCTCTATCTCGTCCTGCGTTCGAACCGCATTCCTAGAGCGGGCGTTGGCCGGACGGCCAGTCTCCGCATAGGACGGGCGAACGATATGAGCAGGCACCAAACGAGTCGGGCTTAAATTCCCTTTTTTGACGGGCAGTAATTTAGACATGGTCTGGACGCCCCCTATGGGTAATTTACCGTAGCAACACTTCTTGTACTTCTTGCCGCTGCCGCACCAACATGGATCGTTCCGGCCAATCTTGCCCATGAGTCATTCACTCCGCATTCTATCCATCGCTGGAATCAAACATCACGGGCACCTACCCGCTCATCCTTGGAATTTAGCCCCTTAGAAATGGCTTCCGCAAGAGATAAACCGTGCAAGACAGCCTCCTCGTCGATCCAGCTGCCATTTCGAGCTTTCCCAAAACACCGATCCATAAAGCAGCGTGTATCCGTCGCGAACACCTGTGGGTCTCCGTACCAGGCAGGTACATCAAGTAGCACTCCAGATTGGGTTTTCAACGTGAGAAAACGAATTCGCTTCTGGTCTGCCAGGCGCGATTCTGAGAACCGGATTAACTGGCCTGTCAATGACCGAAAAGTAGCCTCAACAACAACGCCGCGGTCCAGATAAGCGGCCGTGTACGTTTCGAGCTGAAGTTGACCAAACCAGGCGATCAATTGCTGAATTCTGGCCAGCACCATCGTCCCTAGACGCCCGTTTGCCACATCTGCTTGGGGGACGCCTCCAAAACCAGCTTGGAAGCGATAAACAGCCGAACTCGGCTTGTGTTGCCTTATGATGTCATTGACTGTTCCAGCCCAGCCATCCAACAAACCGAGAAAACCAACGTGAAGTACACACTGGTTTTTACGAGCAAGGTCGAACAAACACTCACCGTCCTCTCGACTGAATGCCAATGGGTATTCCACCAGAACATGCTTGCCCGCATGGAGCGCGCGTCGTACATCATCGGGATGTGTCCCTGACTCGCGACAAATAAAAACGCCTCTGATGGCATCGTTGGTCAGTATATCGGCGAAAGTGTGATGTGTGTGGTCACGCCGACTCGAGGCATGAATATGGCCTCGGGTGACGGCTTCATTCAAGCATCGCATCCGAATGCGGCCCGCTCGGCCCATACCGACGACAGCCCACTCAAATGATCTCTCCTGACGAGTCATAAAGTTCCGTCTGAGTCTCTCACAAATGAGTCCAGACGAGACTCATTCCGATCCAGGCTCCCAAAGCACTCCCCAGGGTTGCTAGGGTCGCTACGATCAAGACTCGACTAAATGGATTGCGGTACATCCCACGTAGCGTGGTCACATCTGAACCGAGTTTTTCTGCATCCTCGACGGTCGGTTTTCTCAGCCAAGCTTCAACCAACCCAACGACCATCCCAGCACCAATGGTCGGATTGAGAGATGTAATGGGAGAGGCGATGGTCGCGACGATGACAGACAAAGGCTTGGCCCCAGCAATCGCTGTCAAAAGTGCTGCGCCGATGGCGTTTGGAACCACCCAGGCTTGAATCAACTGCTCGAGCGTCCCTTCGGGCTTATTTTGATAACCCCAATAAAATGCGATCAGAATCAAACTTGGAATCAACCACTTCAACAGGGGTACCCAAACAGAGCGGGGCGGAATCACACTGAGAGCGTCCCGGTCAGCTCCAATCCCGCGGTTAGCGAGCATGCCTTCCACGTGTCCAGCCCCAACAACAGCCACTTTCACAGAACCGGGTGCATCCTCGATCGCCGAAATCAAAAATTGGTCCCGTTCATCGATCAACGGTTCCTTTATTTGTGGAAGCTCGGCTGCGAATTCCTTCATCATCTCGGAAATATTGTCTCGATCTTTTAATTTTTCGAGTTCTTCCTCTGTGATTTCTTCTTCTTCGGCCGTGCCTCCGAAAAGGCCGGACATTAATTTGAGCCGATTCCAAAGAGACAGGTTTGCCCATGTTCTCTTAAGAGTCGCCTGTATATCACGGTCCACAAGGACAATTTCCGAACCCACATCATTGGCAGCCTCGATGGCTTCTTTCAGCTCAGCGCCGGGCTTAACACCGAGTTTTTCGCCCAATCGTCGTTGATAGGCTGCGAGGGCCAGATTGGCGAGCACAAATAGCACTTTTTTCTGTTTGAGAATTTGAAAGATATCGAGTTTTTTCCATCGATTCTCATCGAGGATAGCATCGTAGCGCGTTTTGCAAAGCTCGACACAAACCGAATCCGGGCGCACCGCTTCGATGGTGTCTCGGACTTCCCTCACACTCTTCTCAGAGATATGGGCCGTCCCAACCAGGTAGGTTGTGCAGTCATCGTCCTTCAGGACGGTTACATTTGGACCAAGTTCCATAGCGGAGGCACACTACACATCTCAGAGGGCTACGTCCATAGGAGTTGAGACGATTTACGCGTCGCCAGGGTCGTCGAGATAAAGGCTTAGCCAAGATTTGACTGACTGCGAGCGCGTAGAATGGGGTTAGCTGACGCACGGCTGAGTTGACAGCCGTGCGTGGCAAAACTACCTGACTTGTTCTCTACTGAGCTCCATCTGGAGCATCGTTTGCGGCATCGTCAGCAGCGTCATCCTCCTCCTCACAAACCTCAGGAAGGTCGTAGACAGCCGGTGGGACTCGGTTTCCATCTCCGTCCTCGACCCAGGCTGCGGGTTCCGGAACGATGCAGCGATTGTAAATGTCGATCATCATGCATCGGCGTTCGTCATCAGCATAGTACTCCAGTGCCAAGGGGTAGTTACCCTCGTCAAAGATATCCAGGCCAATGCGTTGAACATCCCTTGCCTCGCGTACATACGGAATGTTCGCGCCGCACAAGAACTCGACACGGAGAAGCGAGATTTCGATACGGAATTTAAGCGCATGGGTCAGGCACGCTTGCCAATTTCGAACCCAAACACCTTGAACCTCGGCTGCGGTCAAGTTCTTGACCAACGCCATCGTTTCAAGCTCCATATCGAGGGCTTCCCGGTCGGTCACACAGGTTGTGCCCTCAGGACACGGGAATGTAATCGATTTCGCAACATCGGTCAGAATAGGCCCCACCGTATCGACCGCTGAGCTCATTTGCTCAACGCCTGGTCCGGGGTTACCTGCCGCACCTGCTGCATTTCGATAGTTCACCATTTCGTCTCTAAGACCGCCGATGGCATTGGTCACGTGGACATTAACCGGTTGGGCGGCTTCAGAAATGGTTGCGGGGTCCCCAAACCCTTGTGGAATTGGGAATCGGCCATTGGTGTAGCATGGATCGCTAACATCCTTGAGCCAGTAGAAGGCTTCGGTCGCCAATGTCAGGAGATTGCTGGTCAACTGGCCACCATTGGCTTCGAACGAGTCTGACTTGAAATTGGGCTCCAAGTAGATTGCATTGAAGTCATCTATTTGCGTGTTAGCCCGTGCCATGCTTGGGTCATCCGCACCAAGGCCTTGTTCCTCTAAGACCGCGCGTTCATCACGAATTAAACGTTGCAACTGCCGTGACATTGCCCAGAGTTCGAGTCCAAAATTCACGCCATTCCGATGAGTCGAAGAGAGTGCTTGCACAATGGGCTTGAGTGCCAAGAGAGTATTACCGGTATATCCGTTCTCTTCACCCCATTCAGCCTTATCAAAATACTCATCGGTGCCTGCTAACGGAATGACGTCAGCCACGTTGCCGTCGGCGACTGCAGCTTGCATTTCCTCGGTGACGCGGACTCGGATAAATTGAATTAATTCAAGCATCGTGATCTCACGGACTTCGGTCGTCAACGGCTGGTCAAAGAGGGAGTCGCCATCTCGAACCGTCACGATGCCGTTGTATGTACCCGCATCGTGAAACTGGTGATCGATGGTCGATTCATTTGGCCCTGCAACCTCCGCATCACCATCACCGTCAAAGTCCCATTCATACCGTGTAATTGGGTCCCCCGGCGCACCCGGTTGTGCATTGACCTGGAATCGCATACGCGCAATCTCGTAGGTCTGCTCCGGTACATCGATGCCTTCGACAATCGGGTCAACATCGCGCACTTCAACCCGTACGACGACGCTGCTGCTGCTGTCTTCATCGTGGACAGTGAGCCTGACGCTGTACGTTCCATTTTCAACAAAGGTATGGACCGGTTGAACGCCGTCACCCGGGTCGCTGCCATCATCGAAGTCCCATTCGTATCGCGTAATGGGGTCCGAACCGCTGCCGGCCCGACTGCCACGACCGTCAAACTCGATGGGCGTACCCTGTGGCACAACATATGGGCCGCCCGCATCGGCGACCGGGTCTACATCAGCTATGGTGACTCTAAAGGCTTGTGTTCCCGTCAGCCCCAGACTGTCTTCGACAGTAAGTCGACCGTTAAAAATCCCGTCGTTTTCCGTTGGGAAGTTCGGCCTCACGCCTTCTGCGTCAAACTCACCGTCACCATCCCAATCCCACCGATAGGCCACAATGCTGTCAGCCGCCTCCGGTGGTCGGGACTCCGAGCCATCGACTTGAAGTCCATCGCCTTCGGTGGCTGCGTAGGCGATTTCGCCTGGCACAGCATTCGGATGCCCATTGGTAATGGCTACGGCGACAGGTGGACCGTTTACGATAAATGAACGGGTCTGCCCTCGGGTCGCCCCATTACAGTTTGCAATTTGGAGCGCCACTGAGTACTCGCCTGGAGCATTGATTTCAGCCCCTTCGTTATAGGGTTGCGACGCTGCACCCGCGCGGTTGAGAGTGGCTTCAATTCGGGATGCACAGGTATCGGGCCCCACCACATCCCAGCTGACCTGAGCGGCACGCACTAAGCTATTGTCCGCAGGCCCATCGATATCGACACTAACCGGCTCAGCAATCAGGTAATCACGAGTACCGACACCTTCGTTGCCGCAGCTATCCGTCGCGGTCACGCGGAGTGTTCGACCACACCCATCGTCTTCAACAGCACGGGTGATAGATGGGTTTGGATCGGCATCCACAATGTCGATGGACGGCTCTGGAATCTGATTGGGGTTATAGCAGACCCCGTCGCGCAGTTCGTTTCCGATGGTCACCTCAGGCGCTGTTCTGTCAAACAAGATCCGGCCGCCTGCGGTGAGTTCCGCAGACGCGCCATTGTCATCTTCTAGAAGGACGTCGATGGTCTGACGACCCTCAGGCACCACGTTGCGTGGGTCGACTTCGAGATCAACTTGCACAGGTGCTCCGTTGTCGGGGGTATCCACCGCCCGGCTCGCGACTTCCTCACCCGCGATAAAAATTGAAACCGTGACTCGGTCTCCAGCCGGGTCACTCACCGACACGCTCACAGTGAACGGTGCATTCCCAAAACATGGGTTATCTGTGGCCCGAGGTGAGATCACTTCACCTTGTGGCGGTGCTTCGTCAAGAACAGCGATCTCAGCCTCGCTTGCAGGCGAGCAAGAGCCCTGCCTGTCACAGACGATCAATCGAATTGTTTGAACGGTGTTGATTTGCCACTCACCGCTTGTGTAGTTGTCGACGATCGCCCCTTCGCGGTCTGGCGGATTGTCGTCGCTGCCGTAGAGTCCATCGCCATCTGTATCCCATTTGTAGGTCACGATTTCATCGCAGGGTGCGTTTGGATCTCTCGATCCACGTCCGTCCAGTCGGACGGCCAAAAAGCCGTTGTTGGTCGGGCCGGTGGTGTATGGGCCGCCTGCGTCCGAGATGGGTGGTACATTCTGTGAGTCGATGGCGACCTCAACGGTCGTCGTTCCGGTTCGCCCCGCCTCGTCAACAACGCGCAATGACGCCGACATGACGATCTGGTTGTTATTGTCTGGTAGAGCCACCGCGGCTCGCGTGACGTTCTCACCGGTTGCGTCGTCATAGACGCCATCCCCGTCGAAATCCCATTCGTACCGTTCAATAGCGAAGCCCTGGCCGCCCGGACCATTTACTGTGCTGTTGCTACCGGAGAAGGTCACGTTATTTGAGCAACCCGTCCGATTCGGTGTTGCCGTCGCCACAGCATTGGGCCCATCGACGACCAAAAGTCGCGCTGTCGCCGTGCCTGTTGCTCCAAAGCGGTCCGTCGCGGTGAGCTGAATTTCGTACTCACCAGCCCCGTTGATTCCGAGGTCGTTGAGTTGCGCCCAAGTGAACTGGGGAGCCGCTTCGTTGGCGTCCTCAACCCCATTTCGGTCGAGGTCCCAGCTCAGTGCCACAACGGCGTCGCCGCACGCCGAGTCTGGATCGCTCGTCCCATCGCTATTCAGTGTTAAAGACTCGCCGACAGCAATGGCGTAGGGCCCAACCACAGCACCATCAGCATCGCGGAAACCGCCTGCGTTCGCCGCCGGGGCGCGGTTGCCTTCCGTTACGGCCACAGTCGCTGTCATTTCGTTGGTATTATTTCGACTGTCCGTCACCCTGAGGCCGATCACATTGTCATTGCCAAATGTGAATTGCGTAAAGCGCATGGTGGTTTGCCGACCAACCGTGTCCATTGCATCGTCATAACGGCCATTGCCATTCATATCCCATTCCCAAGACGTGATCTCAATGTCTGGGTGAGGGTGGAAACAAGCACTGGCATCCAGGTTAATCTGCGCATTACAGGCAACGGGGTTCGGGTTGATGGTAAATGCAGCGACGGGTTCAACTTCATAAACGTGCAAGACACTCGTGTCGGTGCCCGTTTGACCGAAGCCATCCGTCACTTCAAGGGTAATGGGGTAGTTGCCAGCGGCATCGACACCAAAGCCACTCAAATCAGCAGCTGAAATTTCAACTCGGGCCTCCGCACCGTCGCCGTTTTCGTCTAGCTGAGTCACGTCAGCAGTAAAATTGTCATTCGCGTCGATGTCCCAGCGATAGGCACTGACAAAATCCTCAGGATCTGGGTCAGAGGATTGGGAGCCATCTAAGATGACGCTTTCACCGATAAGAATGTGGTACTGGCCTTCCGGTGGGTCCGTTGGGTCAGCATCAGCTGTCGGCGGTGTTGGTGGGATATCGTAGCTGATATCATAACGGACCCACAAACTCTGGCGGCCCGTGTTGTCGGTCACCCGCAGATAAGCTTGAACCGGCGGAATTTGACCATCTTGCAACGGCAGGTCAAAAACTCGTTGGAAATTATCGACTGCATCCGTCGAATCTGCGTTTACGGCTGCTCCGTCAACGGGTGGATTGTCGGGATCGAAAAGCCATTCGTAACTGGCGATGGTGTTGCCCGGTACAGGGCTGAAACTCTCGCGGCCATCCAGGGTCACGTTGGCAACGCCTGTGCGTTGGCCGATGGCCGCTGGATTAGGTGTCTGGACCACAATCGCTGTTGGCCTGGCTGTGTAGCGGGCAACAGTGGTCGTCGCTGTGTGGGTCGCTCCAAAGCTGTCCCGCACTCGAAGCGTGACCGTATTGTTGGGAAGACCCGTATCCCGGTTGGCTGGGCCATCCATGTTGGCCTCGACCACAGCCCAAGGCACTGTTGGATTGGCACCCGTGACATCGATTCCAGCGTCGTCGAAGTCTCCGTCTCCGTTAATGTCCCAGGCGTATTCGACGATCGAATCCCCGCAGGGTCCATCATCGTCTGACGAGCCGCGCCCATCGAGCACCAAGTCGTCGCCTTCTAGGACCACGTAGTTGGCGTCGGCAATCCGCGCGACAGGCGCACGATTCCCTTGATTCACGGCCACGTCGATTTGCGTACTATGAGTCCGACCCAAGTCGTCTGTGACGCGCAGCGTAACTTGATAATCCCCGAATCGGTCGTAGGCGTAGGTGAACCGCTCACTGGCCCCCTCAAAACCGGCTTGACCATCGACATCCCAATCGTAGTTTGAAATGGAGCGTTGAGGGTTTGGATGGTAGCTCGCCGTGCCGACGAAGGTAATGTCCTGCTGGCAAGCGGCTGGGTTTGGCTGAGCTGTCGCGACAGCAACCGGATCTCTGGGGTAGATGGTCAATGTGGTCTCGGCGGTGGCACTGGCACCTGCATCATCGGTGACACGAATCCGAACAACTCGTGGTTGTTCGACCGGAAAGTTCTGAAAGAAATTCCATGCGATCGTAGGTGTCGCCCCCTGTGCATCGTCGTAATTGCCATCATTGTCGAGGTCCCACGCAATACTGATATTGTCTCCACAGCCGATATTCTGGTCATTACCCGAGCCATTGAGCTCCAGGTTGGACCCTTGTTCTAAAACGTATGGACCACCGTGAGCGGCAGCTGGAGCCACGTTTTGTGCTGGGTTGACTCGAATGGAGACGGTTGTCGTTTTGGTTTGTCCAATGCTGTCGACCACCTGCAGGGTCGCCGTGTAGTTCCCTCGAGTCGGATATGTGAATTCGAAGGTTTCCGAAAAGTTGTCATTTTCGTCAGGCGTTTCGAAATCAGGATCACCATCGCCTTCCCACCACAGCCCATCGTTGGCGTTTACGTCCCACCGATAGGCGACAATGCGACTTTCCGGATTCGGATGAAATGACCCCGTGTGGTCAAATGTCACAACACCGGCATTACCACCGGCGCACCCTTCGGACACTTCAGCCGGTGCCACCTCGCCGATGGCAACAGGCTTCGGGTTGAAGATCGAAGGCGTCATCACCAAGTTCCCCATGGGCTGGGCCAGGCGGCCACCTGCACGGCTGCACGTCACCGAATGGTCACGGCAGTATGTATCGTAAATTCTCCCATGGACGTCGTAATTGCTCATTGGGTTATTGTTATCTGCGTGCCGGTCTTGGGCCCGTAGATAATAGGTATTGAATTCGCGTACCCAATCCCGATTGCCGA
>JAYZEG010000046.1:0-2124 GCA_036337435.1 Myxococcota bacterium | reverse complement strand
GTCAACATCCAGTAATGATTCCGCGTTGCGAACGACGCTGATCCGCCCCCGAGTCGCAGGGTTCCTGGGCAAAAACAAAGAACAACAATCGTCATAGGGCTGAATCGAAATGTCGTAGGTGCCAATCCGTTTTGCCAGGTGTACGGTCTCGGTCTTGTCATAAGTCAAGAGCGGGCGCATGGTGAGCAGGGTGCTGACATCGTGCACGAGGTTCAAATTTTCAAGGGTCTGGCTGGCGACCTGTGCAAGGTTCTCGCCCGTACACAGCGCCTTGGCCCTGATGATGGATGCAAGCTTAGAGGCGATTCGGTACATGAATCGTCGGTAGAGCAGCACGGTCAGCTTGCGGTCACATTGGCTATGGATTTGTTTCTGAATCTCCGTAAATGGGACGACATGAAGGCGAATGCTTCCCTGGCGGGCCCCGAGAATCTTTGCCAGTGATTCAACTTTCTCTCGACTGGCTTCACTGATGAACGGTGGTGAATGAAAGTAGATCGCGTCAACTTCACAACCACGCTTCTGAGCGAGGTGTCCAGCGACGGGGGAGTCGATACCACCGCTGAGCATCAAAAGAACTTTACCGGCCGATCCGATGGGTAAACCACCAAGACCTGGGTATACTTCGATCCAGATATACGCCGCACGCTCTCCGAGCTCTACATGCATGACGTGGTCTGCATTCTTCAAATCGACAGGGAGACCAAGGGCATCATTGATTGCCCCACCCACATGGGCGCCCAACTGCGTTGAGTTGAGATGGAATTGTTTATCCAGTCGTTTGGCGCGAACCATGAAAGTGCTCTGGGAACCACCCCAGGCGGTTGTTGCCACTTCGACCGCTTTGGTTGTCAACTCCTCAAGGTCGGGGACGACCTTCAGGCAGGGGCTCGCACTGGTTAGTCCCGGCGTACTGGTACATATTTCTAAGGCCCGGGACATGTGGTCGGGATCCGTTAAGCGCACGAAGATTCGACCTCGGGTGGGAATGACTTCTAAACTGTCGAATTCAGCTCGGAGCGATCCCCGAAGATTCTTTACCAGACGTTCTCTAAAGTTCTTTTGGTTGCGTCCTTTGAGGAAGAGTTCACCGAGCCTGGCAATGATGAGCGTGCTGTCTTCGGGTTGAGGGTCTAGATTAGAATTGAACATCAATACACGGCTCTGAGTTCTTGGACTGCCTTTGTCAGACGTTCGACCACCACATCCATCTGGGCATTTGAATTAAACCGTCCAGGGGAGAGACGCAGAAATGCCCCGTCCCTATCTTTGCGTCCGATTGCGGCGAGGGTTTTGCTGAACTTTCCTTTACCGCATGCACTTCCGCTGGAAACGCAAACATCTGTACTGGACAGAGCGTTGACTAATGGTTCGCTGGGCAGACCTGCAATACAGATGTTGAGGTTGTTTTTTAACCGGGTTGGCCCTGGAGTTGGGCCATTGAGTGAGACGCCTTCAATTCGATTCTGAATCAAGGTCCACAGCCGGTTGCGCATTTCCTCGATCGACGGCATGGCGACCGCCTGCCTTTCTGCTGCTTCCGCAAAAGCCCAGGCAAGAGGGGCCGACAGTGTACCGCCTCTAATACCCATCTCTTGTCCGCCGCCTCGAAAGACAGGGCGTAGAGCTTTGCGGGTCCAAAGTGCACCAATGCCGTTCGGCCCGTGAAGTTTGTGGGCCGCTATGCTCACACAGTCGGCTCCGAGCCGACGGACCGAAAAAGGCATTTTAGCGAATGCCTGAATTGCATCGACGACGACCCGTGCTCGAGGAGCATGGAGCCCGACCCTTTGGACGATGGATCGTATATCGTTCACCGTGCCCAATTCATTGTTCGCGAGCATAATCGCAACGATTCGCGTCTCTGGACCCACGACATTCGCCACCGATTCGGGTTGAATTCGACCCTCGCCGTCGGTCGGTATCAGGTCCACTTGCCAGCCCTTATGCTCAGCCAGCCAGGCAGCAGCGTGTGCGATCGATGCATGTTCCACGGCTGAAATCGCGATGCGGGCAGGCCGATCGCCGGCGAGACCGAGGCAGGCCAGTCCATTGGCTTCAGTGCCACCGCCAGTGAAAATGACCTCCTCAGGACTGCCCCCGAGTTGTCGGGCGAGTCTGGCC
>JAYZEG010000045.1:0-20790 GCA_036337435.1 Myxococcota bacterium | reverse complement strand
GCCACGCCATTTCGACAGACGGTATTGGTCCTGGTCTGCTGGCCTGCCTCGGCGCATGCGTCGGCAAAGACACATTGGCCGAATTCCGGTTGGTTTGTCACGGTGCCATCGGTGTCGCGGCCGCAGTCTTGTGCTTCGTCTTCATCGACGGCCACGCCATTTCGACAGACGGTATTGGTCCTGGTCTGTTGCCCTGCCTCGGCGCACGCGTCAGCAAAGACACATTGGCCGAATTCCGGTTGGTTTGTCACGGTGCCATCGGTGTCGCGATTACAGGCCATTGCTGCTTCATTGACGCGGAGCTCGCCGTTGAGGCAAATGGTTCGTCGCACGGTTAACGTGCCGACCTCGGAGCAAGCATTGTCGAAACCCCCACAGTCTGTTTCTTCATCGGGTGGACTCACAAAGTCTTCGTCGACTGATCCGTCGCAATCGTCATCAACCCCGTCGCAGGTCGAATCATCAATAGATGGATTACTTGGTTCACATGTATCGATGAGTGCACCATTGTTGCATTCAATCAAGCCTCGCGCTGAACATGCCCCTGCGCCGCATTGACTTTCAGCGGCAAGATGGTCCTCATCAAGCATGCCATCACAATCATTGTCGGCACCGTCACAACTTTCATCGTCATTTGCTGGCTCACCTGGGGTGCAATCGTCAACGACATTTCCGTCGTTACACGACGTCATTCCAGTGGCCCTACAGGCACCCACGCCGCAACTGGATTCTTCGGGAATATAGTCTTCATCGGCATCACCGCTGCAGTCGTCATCAATGCCATCGCAAGACTCATCGGTCGCGGATAAGATTTCACACTCGCATCCGTTGGCCGGATCCTCATCAATATTTGCTCTATTGTCCGGGCAGTCACAACTGCCTTCACCTGGATCGATCATGTTGTTTCCACAGGTAGGCAGCGTGCAGTCAGCCTGGCATCCATCGCCGTCGATCAGGTTGCCATCGTCACATTGCTCGCCGCCATTAAGGACTCGGTCGCCACAAGCTGGCTCAGCACAAAGGCCTCCGCCGCAAACACCACTTTGGCAGTCTTCATCGACACGGCAATTGAATCCAGCGACACAGGGCTGGCAGTCATTGCCGCCGCAATCCACGTCGCTCTCTAGGCCGTTAACAATGAGATCGTCGCAGGTGGGGGCAGGTGGGTCTTCGCCGCCCGTGCCAGCTTCGCCGCCTGCGCCAGCGGTGCCACCTGTACCAGCTTCGCCGCCAGTTCCGCCGCTATCCATTTTTAGCGTCGCCATGTCGCCGGTTGACGTACTACTATGGTCTAAGTCGACGATTGCATCGGCGTCATCAGAGAGTTCAGATACACTTAAATCTTCTGAACACCCAAAGCTCAGTAAACAGATACAAAACACTCGCTTGACCATCATTCTTGCTCCCTTCGACACCCTCTGCCTCGTCCAGCCTAGCAAGAATAGGCTCCGAAAACCCAAATTACAAAGGGGCTTGTTCATCATCCCCCAGCAGTCATGGCAGTGAAAAACAGTTGAGCTGCCACCGAACCGCGCGCTATGGCATCTCTGGGTGGTCATGTTCGTCAGCTACGGGGGCTGCCGAATCACGGCCCTGAACGGGTGAACTGATGGACCCACACAATAGCCAAAAGTGGTCGACGCTTGTTTTTGGGCGACCGTTAGCCGGCGTCGGGCACCGCGCTCTTAGGTCGCTTTATCTATCGGTTCACTGCTTTGTTCTGCTGGGTCTCGCATCAGACCCACTCCACGCTCGACGCTCAGAGGGACTCATGACCATTGGTCAGCTGAACTGGAACACCGTCAATGACACAGTTATGGGTGGACGCTCGTCCGCGACAGTGACGACCAATGAGCTTGGTGAACTTATTTGGTCTGGCAGTTTAAGTCTCGAGAATAACGGTGGTTTTGTTTCTATACGAAACTCGGATAACTGGCACGACTGGTCGGCCTACGATGGCGTGGAGGTGGTCATTGCAGGTCAAGGCCGGGCGATTCAAGTGACGCTTCAACGTGCTGACCGAATCATTCGTGCCGGGGGCTACCGGGCGTTGGTTCACACCAAATCGGCAGGCGATACCCGAGTTTTCATTCCGTTTTCGGCCTTTGTCCTGAAACGGTTCGGGCGTCAAATTGACGGACCGCATCTAAACACAGGGCTCAAGCGAGTCGGCGAACTAGGTCTTCTCATCGCCGATAAACGTCCGGGCTCATTCAGTGTGACCTTGAAGCAGATGAAACCAGTGCGTCGTACACAACGCACTGAGGTTGCTGTGGATGTTGGTCCTCTTTTGGTTTCGGCCATCGAGCGGGGCGTGCCCGTGTTCAATGGCGGTGATGCCAAAGGCTGTGCTGAGATTTACCGAAAAACCCTGAAGAGGTTGGTCAGCGCATTGAAACTTGGCCGAGGCACATGGGCTGAGCAATTGGCAGAGGCGGCGTTAGCGCAATCCCTCGCTGAGCCACCCGAGGCGGCGGCATGGACGTTGCGGAGAGCATTGGACTCCCTTTTATACAGCCTGGAAGTCCGATAGGTGACTTAAATGAGGGAAGTATACGAATGAAGAGCCATAAGCGATGCCACTGTGATACTCGCCCTAGGCCGTCCGGTTGCACCACGCATTGGTTACACGCGGCGTCCCCGAGGACGCACTAAGGACGTCATTTCTGGTTCGTGCACTCATTAATAAGGGAGACAAATGGCAAATCTTAATGGGGTGCTGAGCGACTGTCTCAAGCCCAGATTCGAGTTTCACAGTGACTTTTGCTTACAAGACGGTGTCTATGGCGGGCTGGTGATGGCCGCAGCCATCGCAAAGGTGGAAAGTCAGGCAGAGCATCCCGTGAGAACTCTGCAGCTCAATTTTAGTGCTCTGGCGCGGCCAAACGTGGAAACCGAATGTATCGCTCTTTGTCGGCGTAGCGGCTCCAACACGCAGACTTTCGATGTGGCCTTTATGCAAGGCGAGACCTGCGTGGCCCATGGCTCCGTTTTTACAGGCCGTAGCCGCAATACATTTCCTGACCGGCTGTTTTTGGACCCACCGAACGCCAAATCCCCAGACAATGTGACGGCCATTGGGCCGTCGATGCCCCTGCCGCCTTATACGAAGCATTTCGTGCTACAGCCTTGCATCGGACAGATGATCTTGTCGGGTGGTGCCCCCATGACTGGAGGCTATATCCAATGTCGCGATCCAGAGGTGACTGAGTTAGGAGTGGCGCACGTCGCCGCTCTAATCGATGCATGGTGGCCATCTTTTTTCGTGACAACCGAGCGCATGAGACCCATGGGGACAACCTCGATTCAGGTTAATTTCAACAGTGATGCGCTGCCCATTAAGAACAAACCCCTGCTGCTGGACATCAAAGGGCATTTTAGCGGGGGCGGGTTTGGTAGCGAGACCAATCAAATTTGGTCAACGGATGGTCAACTACTGGCGAGTGCTCAGCAGTGTATTGCCATTATTGCCTGACGGCACAGGGAGTCTTCGATGGGGCATCGTCGCGCCTTTCGTGGCGTCCTCCCCTCAAACGCAACGTGTCGTCTGCTCGGGGTGTGTGTCTCCCCAACACCCTTTCTGCAATTCGGACCGTAAATTCAGGGGCACACAGGACTCATGCAATACGGGGTGTCGTATGAGATAGCCTCCGTTGCCAAAAAGATCGTAGTAAACGGGTTCCTGTTTTGCCATGCTCATGAGCAATGGAGTGAATGATTGGTCGCCAGACGCAAGCTGAGGACTAATCAAGCATGGTCGAGCCAATATCAAAAGACGAGCCTTCTTAGATTCAGTCAACAAGGAGTAAACGGTGAACCAACTTTTGACGTTAGCATTAATGCTGTCGCTGAGCGCAGGCTTCATTGCCTGTTCGAGTGACACTGACCCTCAGGCAAACCAGATTTTGTTTGATGCGGCCATCGACGTGTCCATATCCCAAGACATGACAGGCCAGGGTGAGATTGCAGACATGGGCACCGAGCTGGATAACGGTTTGGTCAACGAGAGTGACGCGGCCGTCACTTTTCCGCCCCATAGCACGGGTCTCTCGCGGCATATGCTTCAGCACGATGGATTGGTCCGGGAATACTTGCTTTATGTACCGGAATCCTACACGCCGACTGAGCCGTCCGCCCTTTTACTGAACTTTCATGGCAATGGCCTCAATGCCGATAGCCAACTCGCCACCTCAGATATGCGTCCTTTTGCCGATGAATCCGGGACGATTTTGGTCTACCCGACGGGCAGTGTGCTTGACGGAGAAGGCACTCATTGGAACCCGTTGCTTGACTCCCCCAACAATAAGAGCGACGCCGATGACTTTGGATTCGTCGCTGCCATGCTCGATCGTCTCTCAACAGAATTCAATGTTGACGCTAGCCGTGTCTATGCCACGGGCTATTCCAACGGGGCCGGGATGGTCTACGGCCTGGCATGCTATTTGAGCGATCGGGTGGCGGCATTTGCTCCCGTTTCCGGTTCAATGTGGACGGAAATGCCTGGTAACTGTGATCCTGTCCATCCGACAGCGATTGCGATTTTTAACGGCACTCAGGATTTCGAACGCCCCTTCAACGGGTATGACGGTTTTCTCATGTCGGCCGATGCCGCCGCCGGGTTTTGGGTCCAACACAATGGCATAGCAGACGCGCCCGCCATCGAAACCTTCATGAGTAATGGCTTGACCATTGAGCGCAAGCGCTACACCGGCGGACGTGGAGGCGCTGGCGTCGATCTATACAAAGTGATCGGCGGTGGCCACGATTGGTTCGATATCGACGTTGCTGGGCAGTCTCTAGACCAGCTAATCTGGGATTTTCTAGCCCAACACGATATCAATGGCCTCCGCCCGTAATCGACTTTGAACGCGGACAGGCTTGGATGACTACTGGCACCTAAAAATCGGCTAATTGGGGTGTCTGGTCGGCTGCATAAAGGGTTATGAGGTACTCTGAAACCGGTGTGTCTCCTGGCCCCTAGTTTTGTGAGGTTGATAACAGTGACGTCATCGAAAGCCCCCTTGGCACTCTACGCCGATGAGACCCTTGGCCGGTATGGTTACTAGGAAAAACCTTGGTTTAAACCCACTGTGCGGCTCAATGCATTCCTCGACGCTTTGAGCCAGATGAACTGCTTGGAACGACTTGACTTTCGCTCCGCCGGACCGGCAAGTGACGCCGAAATTTGCCTATTTCATGACCCGCTTTATCTGGCTGAAGTTCGGCGAAAGTGTGCCATTGGTAGCGGTGTGTTAGACGAGGGACCGACATTAGCGAGACAGCAAATCGAGACAGCTGCGACCTACGTGGTTGGTGCTGTTATGGATGCCCTTCGACGGATCATGACCGACGAATTCTCGAAGGCCTTCATTCCCATTGCGGGCTTCCATCACGCCTTCCCAAAGGCTGCGAGATTGTATTGCTTGTACAATGACCCCGCCATCGCGGTGACTTTGTTGCTCAAGCAATTAGACGGGCAGATCATGTACATCGATATTGATGTCCATCAGGGTGATGGTGTCTACCAAGCTTTTGAGTCTGAACCGCGGGTCGGCATTGTGGATTTACACGAGGACCCCAGCACACTTTTTCCAAACAGTCCCGATAAACCGGGCCTTGTTGATTGTGGATACCGCGCGCTTGAGACAGGCCTTGGTCACGCCACAGGAACCAACCTCAATATCCCCTTAGCACCCTATACAGATGAACTAAGAATGCTCGAGCATTGGGAATTGGCTGAGCGTTTTATCCGCGAGGCAGAGCCGCAATTCATTATCTTCGAAAGCGGGGTTGACTGTCTTGATGGTGACCCACTGTCAAATCAGAAAGTGACATCAAAAGCCATTAAAGAGATTGCCTGGCGAGTCGCGAGACTCGCTGATGAATTTGTCGATGGTCGGCTACTCATATTGGGTGGGGGTGGCTATAATTTGGATAATCTAGCCCGTGGCTGGACGGCCGTTGTCGAGGGGGTGTTAGACCTGTAAGGCTGTCAATCGGACCGCCGTTATTGGCGAGAGATGACAAACCGGTCTTTCCAACCTGTCAAAAAGAAGCGGGCGTGTTGTCGGGAGGTGTGTAGACACGAAAAGGTGGTCAGCGTGATAACGACTTTTGACCACTCAAGCGGCAGCGGTGGCCTTTTCTCGCATGACCGAGACGACTTTGACCACGGCTCGTTTCTGCACGATGCTGCCAATTGAGCCGAGTTCCAATGGCTCCATCGCTTCGCCCACAAGCACATTTGCTTCGTGACCAAGTGCTTCGTCGAGCTCTTCACCTGTCTTCCCTTGGACAGATTCGCCCGGTGTCCACCCTTTTGCAACGGCCACAATCTTTCCTACGAGACTCCCGATGTAGAGCCCCTTAAAAATGAGGCCAATTACTGGAATCCAACCTAAAGCAGCATTTAAGAATCGAAGCATTTATTATTCTCCCTTTTTGTCATAACTATCTTTTAGCTAATCATTAGAGCCCTTTAAAAAAAGGGTCGATGGGATCAAGCATTAAAAATTAGGTAAAAGCAACTATTCATAAGAATCTTTTGTTGGGGCATTTCAAAAATCAAATACTTGAGAGTCCGCGATCGAGGGGTGTTGGTTCGTTATCCAGGGACCAGTGAAGCAGACCTGCATTAAGTTGATGGTGGTCATTTTAAATGTTTCACGACCTTGCGCTTTGTTGTGGTGGATTCACAGGCGTACGGCACGAACCGACTCAGTTTGATGACACGATCCTTTGATCGAGTCCCTTCAAAACAGCGTACGGTAGAGACTATGGCAGCACCAAGGCAAGACCGGTGTACGTGGTTATTGTGTGCCAATTCAGGTTTTAGTTTAGAGATGCTCTAAGACGCGCTTAATGTGTATCGTTGTCCTGATGGCATGCTTATGGGTTCAGCAAACTGGCCGAAGTTATTTCCGAAAGTGTGTCAGTCGGTATATCGTCTTTTTGTAATGAACCGATTCTTTTGGAAAAATGTCTAAAAGCCGCCTCATACTGCTTGTCATTGGCCTATTGTTTGTCTCCGGCTTTTTTGCTGTTCGGCAAGGGATGGATTTCATTGAAAAGCAGATCATCGAGAAAAGTGCGGAAAAAGGAGTCCAATTGGGTTGGGAGTCGCTCAATTGGCATTGGAGCGGTGTCTCTTTAGACCAAGTCCGGGGCAAGCACGCCCGCGGCGAATTTGTCATCGAGCAGGTCGAGGTTAAACTCGACCATTTTAACTGGATTGGTAAGCGACCCCGAATTCGGTCAGTCCACATGTTGGAACCCCACTTGACGCTTCGCCGTAATGGAAAGACGAAGGAAAAGGGGGCCATGAGTGCTGCCGAGTCTCCAAGTGGCTATCGGTTAAAGCGGCTGTATGACCTCGGAATCGATGGGGTTCAGGTCACCGGTGGTGGATTCAAATTAATCAACCGGGGGACGACAGTTGTTGACATTGAAATTTTGGACGGGGTTTTTGATTGGGCTGACGGATTGCCACGGTTGATGGTGTCAGCCAAGCATAAGAGCTTATACACAGGGGCTGGCACCCTCAGAGCAAGCATAAACTACCGTCCCGAAGAAACACATCAGACAGTTTATGTCGAACCGCTCGTGGAGACAGAGCCACTTCTACAATTAAACCTGGGTGGTCACTTTATGCGCCTCGGGCGTCTTCGTCTTGCGATAAATTCTTTAGATTTATCGCGGAGTAAACTCTCACTATACGAAACGGGCATTTCAACAAATCAGCTGGATGTGGACCTCACAGAAACCACAATTTCTGGGTCGCTCGCGGCACCTGCGATTATGCTTGCAAACGGTCGCGTCCGTTTGAAGACGCCCAGAAAAAAACGGCAGGCCAAGACCGAACGTGCGCATGGCAAAGGGGCGACTGAAAAGCTGCCTCGAGTCCGATTGCCGGGCAAGCTACTTTCGTTCATTGAAAAGGGGGGGCTGTTGTCATGGCAGCATCTCACAGTGGAGAAAGATGGTCTGCCCAAAGTGGTGTTAGCCAAAGGCCGGCTGGGCATTGATTGGGTAAAAACAGATATCGCGATAGCCGGTGGTACAGCCGCCATTGAACTCGATTGGGAAGGATACACGGGCATCCCTCAGACCCTGTTCTGGGAGGCAAAGAACATTAATTTAAAGCAATTGCTCGATGCGGTCGCACGTTGGAAACCTGAATACTCGCAAACCCGAATGGGGTTGGATGGTCGTTTATCCTCAACGGGGGTTGCGACCATTCTCGGAGATGGGCTTGATGACCTGCGGCAAGTGGTGACACAAACCACCGTAGGTGTCTCCGATGGGCGCATCGAACTCGCTCCATTATCGCCACAACCGATCACGGATGCGCAGGGCGAAATCACCATCACCGGTTCCTACGACCGCCTCCTGAAGCGAAGTAACCCGACCTTTAAGTTTAAGATGGGGGTTGTCGACCTGACCCTCGACATCACGTACATCGGGTACGGCCGCAAACGCTATTTCAATATCAAAGGCGGTGCTGAGCCGATGGATTGCCAAGCCGCTATCGATTCGTTGCCCAACGGCGTTCTGGGTGCGTATAAGAATGTCAAATTATCCGGGCAAATGAAGCCATGGCTTAAGTTTAAATGGCCCCTTCATTTTCCTTCACAAATGCGGACTTATTTTGGCGGTATTATTCAACATTGTTCGGTTGACGCTCTGAACGCGCGTAAGGATGCTTGGCCCAACGTGACATTTGCTCGCGGTGATTCGGCCCCTCTCGATGATGTTGATTGGCTCAAGAAGAAATTTATCCTTAAACTCAATGAAGGCGTTTATGGGGGTCGAGAGCTGGTGGTTGGCCCCGGCACACGGAGCTACATAAAGATCGGGGGGCTTCCCTCTCACGTTGGTGGTGCAGCCTACCTAAGCGAAGAGGTTCTCTTCCCTAGAAATCAAGCGATCGATCGAGGCCTGATTTCGCGCGCTATCCGTCTTAATTTAATCAATGGTCGATTTGTTTACGGCGGGTCAACCGTCACCCAACAGCTGGTCAAGAATCTATTTCTGACGCGAGACAAATCCATTGCACGTAAAGTCCAAGAGGTCTTAATTGCGAAGCGGATTACACAGGAGTTGTCGCGAAACCGGGTTCTGGAGCTTTATCTTAATTGCATTGAATTCGGCCATAATCTCTATGGAATTGGGAAAGCTGCGCGCCACTACTTCCAGAAATCGGCCTGGCGATTGCGCCCCAGAGAATCAATTTTTTTAGCGCTCATCAAACCATCTCCGAGAGCCTTTACGAGCATAAAATATCGAGGCAGTACCCCGAGGGGACCATACTGGGAAGAGAAATCGGAGATCGTACTTCAGCGTATGCTTCGTCGTGGCATGGTTACGCCTGAAATGGCCGAGAGAGACAGGCCACTGGCGATAAAATGGGTCGGCGGTCGATATGTCGAACCAGTCGACCCGCCCAAAGAAAAAGACGACGCCACAGATACAGCGTCTGCAGAGAATGCAGTCTCAGACAGCGACAAAACGGATACATCATCTCAATGACATCTTCCGTCTGCTGACCCACCAATACACTCGCCACCATGAACGAGCTGCTTTGGGCGACACGGCACTCGAGACGCCTCGCACTGCGTTTAAGACCCCATATTGAAGTCATTTGGCAGGACCCATGAGCCATTGGTGTATGAGCGATTGGACTGAGAGCTTGGCTTATTGGCGCAGTTCCCAAGTTGATGTGACCTCACCTCGGATGGCCAGGACGCTCACGGTACCACTGGAGTCTAAGGCGAGTTCTTCACTGACAACCCGTGTCGCGTATGTCCATCCTTCTGGACCGCGAAAGTCACCGAGGGCTGTGGGGTCCTCGAAATCAGGAACGTCAAGGGTCATGGGGTCGATATCATATGCAAAGAGAACAAAAGTCCGTCCTCTTGGATCGGTCAGTTCATGGACGCGGCGACCTGCAGGAAACCACAGCCGGGTATCCCGCATGACTTGTGCTTCGACCATAATGCCGTTCTGCCCGAGCTCGACGATCTGAGCCGTTAGAGTTTTCGCGATGAGCTTGTATTCAGCACCAGGGACCTCATCAATGAAATCCATGGCGTCGGGTACGCCATCAAAGGACGGCCTGGAACGCATCTCACCCAGGGGAATCAAAATCTGTGTCGGCCCGAACGTCCATCCTTCAGGGGCCTCAATCTTCGAGACCTGCTCAAAGGTGCAAATGTTGCATTCATAAGACAGCTGCGAAAAGCGATTTTCACCTGTTGCCTTGAGCATTTTGTGAGTGTAGACGGGTGGCAAGTCAGCATCTACAGTAGGGCTGGCTCCATCCAAGAACGGGCCCGCATCGGTGTCCCTCTCCGGGTGTACATCTGTACCCATCGAATGCCTGCTCGCAGTCTCGTCCGCAGCGCAGGCACACAGCGAGAGAGTCAACAAAGCGGCCAGCCATCGCTGGAGCAACATCGAATTGATTATCATTGATTTTCCTCAGTGGAGTTGTGTTCGCTCGTCCCCAATTACTTTGACGTTAGAAATGGCTTAATTTGGCAAAATCTGATGGTCATCAGGGCCGGATAAGCGTCCATGAGATTAGCCTAATCGCTGTGATGGGATTCGCCAGCGGACTGACGACAGGCCCTGACCTGTGACCATGGCGTCGTGCTTCGATGCAACATGTCATCTCGATTATTCTAGGCCACAGGCGGCTATTGGTGTCAGACGATAAAAGAATCGCCCCGGTGTCCCGTCCTGAGTCAGCAGCAGCGGAGCATCTTCGCCCAGCAATTGAGCTCGCCCCATCCACTCTGCCTCAAATAGGCCTCGTCTCTGGGGTCCAAGGAGTGATTCATAACTGGCACAGAGGTCTCCCCCCTGATCCCACAGGCCGAGATCTGGGTCTTGGTCATCACAATCACGTTCTGCAGCGACCCCGTCTCCATCCAGGTCATCGCTACCGAGCTCCGTGGAGGGAAGTTGGCACTGGCCTGGTTCATCGTCACAGAACATCGTATTGAGCCTAAATGGGGTGACATTGGCTCTCGCAATCCGCAAATCCTCCTCTTCTTCGACCCAAGTTGCGAGGGTCGCCGCTCCGTAGCGACGGAGCTGCCAATCACGCGTTGCCAAAGGCATAACACTTTTACTTAAAGGCTCTTCAATTAAGCGGCCAGCGTCGTCGAACTGGAAAGCGGCGCGGACCACTAAGATGCCTTGGTGTTTCTGGCATTTCGATCGTCCATTGCCACCTTCTAGCGCGCGGCACTGCAAGCCTCTTGCACACACAGCAGGGTCACATCCCGCACCGGGTTTGCTGCCGGCAGTCATCACCAAAGCCATCGAGTTGTGATTTCCATTTCGCCATTCGGATAAGGCCAGTTCATAACTGACAATTTGTTGGGCCAAGACTGCGTCTATTTCAGAGATAAGCTCATAGCCTTCGTTTTGCGTTGGTCTGATCTCACCCTGACCGAGATTCGATACGCGGTAAACCCAGACGCGACGGTAGTTTTCATCTGGTGTCATGGAGATACCACGACGTCCCAGCGTCACGAACACCATGCGCGTATCGTTGCCGTCCACAAAGGAGAGCGGCTCTGAGATCTTGGCGCTGCCGACGGTCACTTCTGCTGTGGTCCAAGGGTCGTTAAGGCTGCCTTCTTCATCTTCGATTTGGTCGATACGTAAAGACATCACATTTGCATTTGCTACAGCTTCAATGTTGGGTGCAATATTTGGGTTCACGGCAACCCCTGTTACTTTGATTAAGCCGCTGAAGTCCTCATTATAACGGAGGGCTCCAACCCGTGGGAAATCAGCAATCTCAGCTTTCGCGATTTTGACCAGCGCCAAGGGCAGCCGAGCACTGTTTCCGTCCCGCCGATTGGCAAGCAAGAGCACACTATCGCCGGTATCAACACCGTGAATGAATTGACTGGCGTGCGTCTCTGCTGGGTCTTCCTCGCCCCAGGTGATGGTCGACTCAATCCGTAGATCATTTCCAGGGACGGGATTCCAAGTGAAGCGGTGAATTTTTGATGAGGTTAAATCCTCAGTGTTATTGGTATTGACGGCGGTTGTGACCAGGACATACACGTCGCCTGCTTCGTGATATAAGAGAACAGGCTTGAGGATCCGGTTATTACTCGTTTGCTGAATCACGAGTTCATTTGAAAGTCCGCTGTTGGTCTCGGAGAAAATTCTAAAACGCCTAACTGTGTTGCCGTCTGCATCATTGTCCCGTCCGATGTCCATCAGGACAAGTGACTCACCTGTGGTGCTAGACGAGGTAATGATTCCGCCCATTCCGGTGGTGCCATCGGGTGTGTTGTCGAGGTCATACGACTCATTTGCGTCTGTCCGGAGCTTGATTTCATCTTTGAATCCATCGCAATCATTATCTCTGCCGTCACAGACCTCGTCGGGTTCGTCACCACATCCTCCACAGGCATTATCTGAGGGCTGCCCTTCATCGAATTCGCCATCGCAATCATCGTCTAGTCCATTGCAAACCTCTTCCTGACGTTGCCTACCCGGTGGACAGACATCTGCACTGATGTCTCGACTGCTCAATGATGGCACCAGCTCTTGAGGGTCCGGTTCTGGACAGGGTTCGTCTGGTACGCACGCACCCATCTCTTCGTCTGGGTACTGCGCCGTGTAGACATCAAGGGTGTCTTCAAGCATTTCAATACAAGTGAGGTCGGGGTTGTAGCCGGGCACAGTCACGCGCAGTGTACCGTCTTGCCCATTATCTACAACCTGGTCGCTATCAAAAAGCATCGTGGCGCGTACCCCGCATTCGCCCTCGATAACCGCGGCATAGCTGGCACTTCCGGAGATGCTGTTTTCAAGCAATGTTGCGCGGCCAAGACGGCTGAATAGCTTGGTCCGGGCTGTTGAGGGCGCCACCAACAATCCGAAGCCCGCGTCGATCCCATTCACTGGGCTGCTGGCGGTGTTTTGAATCGTGTTATCGTACATGACGCCCGAATAGCCCGCACACCATAGGCCGATACCATTTGAATCCAAGACTTCGCTACTGATTAAATCCATGGCCGTATCCACGATGATGGCACCGGGGCCTTGGTTTGCAATCAAGGTGCCGTCGATGATGGGGAGTCCTCGTTCTAAAAACGGTCGGCCACCGATCCCGACAAGGGCCACGCGTTGCATCACCAGTCCAGGACCGGCTGTGTCTTGGATTCGCACGGTGTCCACGCGAGATAGGGCCAGCGCGCTGCTGCCGCGCTGTGTCAGGGGTACGAGGCTGTTTTGCTGTATCAACAGGCCAATTGCCCCATCATCGCCCAGGCCAAGTTGGCCATGAGCCGACCGTTGGTCAGGTATTGGTGGAACAAAGGGGCCATCAGCCGCGCTGACAGCACGTCCACGATTGCGCCCGTCTGAGCCTTGGGGCTGTGCGTTATCATCAACCCCCGGCTCATCATTACCATCGGGCACAGCTGGCTCATTACCACCGGCTGGCAGCGTATTGCGAATTTCGGTATCCATGAGGTCCGTGGCATGGCCAGAAAGCTTAATACCAAAGGCACCATTATTGAGTGCATCAGTCCCCGTGAACATCTGACGAGCCCAGAGGTGAAGCTCTAGGTCGGGTGCAGAGCCTTCGCCGTTGATTGACAGTGGGATGGGCAAGCCAACATCCTGGTCAACGTACTCGATTTCGGGGAGCCAATCGGTCGCCGGAAACCATTCACCCATGGGATACCACTCACCCATGGGGTACCATTCACCCATGGGGTACCATTCACCCATGGGGTACCACTCGCCCATGGGATACCATTCGCCCATGGGGTATTCTACGTTGGCACCGGGACGTGGGCGTGTTGAAAAAACGGTCGGCCGAAGTGACCAATTTGTCGGGATTGGCCAGTCCCATCCCAAATCGTTTTCCTCCCAATCATTGGATGGGAATACGAGTTCGGGGTGTGTTGCTGGCAGCCGATCGACTGCGAGACCACCTTGAGTACAATTCTCAACAGTTAAATCGAGGTTTCGACCGCGGGCACTGTAGGTCTGCATGCATGTTCCATCGACGTTGCGGATGTCGATGGTGTCCCAAGTCCGTCCGAAGGTCTGTGTCAGCTCAAGGCCACGAGCTGCCGTCGTTTCAGACCGTCTAATTTGGTCAATACTGAGCCTGTGGATGCCCATGGCCGCGTGTTTGAGCTGAATACCGTGACCCACGACATTCTGGACACGTACATCTTCTAAAAAGACAAAATTAGAGAAGGGACAGACGGGACTTGAACCGCAATGGGCATCATCTTGATTTTGGAACTGTGCAACCATGCCTGGCCCTCCATGGGCTTCGAGGCGGGTTTTTAGGAAAGCAACACCGCTTCCTTTGACGCTTATCAGCGGACGGTCGGCAGGGGCAGCGTCGGATCCAGTGATGGAGTTGTTCATGAGTACGGCTGTATTGACCCCGCTTAAGGCAACGGCATTGCCATCGCTCACGTTGATTTCAGTGTGAAAAGAATGAAATTCCCCCCAGTTTGAAAGGGAAATGCCGTATTGACCCTCAATGGTTAACCAACCGAGAATCAAACGCTGCATGGCTCCGCCACTTGCCCTGATTGTAAAGTCCATGGGAGACGTAAGGCGCGTTTGTCCGACGCCGGTGCCCAGTATCGCAATTGAACCGGGTACATCAAGTGCGCCTTCGTATTCACCGGCGGCTAGAATCAAGACCGTCGGTTGGCCCTGAGCCGCATCGATTGCAGTCTGTACGGCGTTAAACGGCTGCCGCCTGCTGCCATCGCCACCGTCCTCAGCGTCGGCGTTGACGTAAAAACGCTGCCAGTTAGCGGCAAGGCGACCGAGATAGGCGGCCGAGCGGTAGCCATCGGCTTGGTCAAGCTCGTCTGCACCAATGTCTCCACTGAAAATCGTAACAGGCTCAACGCCTTGGTCTGGTTCAATGCCAAGGTCTGGTTCAATGCCAAGGTCTGGTTCGCCTAGGTCGGGGTCAAGAATGGCGTCAGCCAGGACAGGGACTTCGCCATCGGCACCTGCATCAAACGCCCCGACTCGAGAGTCTGATGCTGATGCCCCGTCCACCTCGCGACCGATATCGGCACGGTTGGAGGGATTATTGTCGGTGCAGCCGACTGTAACAAGAACAAAGAGAGCAAGGTAAGGTATCCGCATACGCCACCAAAATCATTAAATCGACCCGAAAACTAGACAGGGTTTGGTCATGGTAAACCAAATCGGGAGCAAGTGCGCGACTTTTCCCTTGAAGATAAGTTAAACCAAATCATGGCCAATGGGTGCAAGGAAACCGTCTTATTTAAAATGTTTCAAGGGGCCTGGATGACGCGTCACGCCTGCCGAAGAGCCCTGGTTTTAATCGTCGGATTTTTTGGTTTGGGTCTGTTCGGCTCGTTCTGCACCAAGATCCGTTAGAGCGTATTGGTCAAATTGAGGTCAGGGCCCGTCCAAGTTTCGTTGCCAAACAAGCCGACCGTGCTTTTGTTGCCATGTAAGTCGCGTCCGATGGTCTTGTGACGACATACTCTTCACACGCCCCAGTATAGACGCCCGATTACTGAAATCTGCCAGTCGAACTGGACCTTGATCCACTGGTCGGACAATGCCGTGCAGAATCACCTTTTCAAGCCTGGGTCGCTTAGTTTCAAGAGTCCGACTCCACTCGACATGGGCGATCATGCCGTGCCGGTGAACAGTGCTGGTTTGGTCAAAAAACAGATTGCCGAGGGAGTAGAAGATGACCCCATTTTTATAGACCTCGACTGGATGGAGCACATGCGGATGATGACCGAATACGACGTCTGCACCCGCATCGATGAGCCGACGTACATTGGGGGCTTGGTGGGGCATCAATTTAAATTGGTTTTCCGGACCCCAGTGTATCGATACGATGATCAGAGCGCGTGGCCGTTTTTCTCTGAGTGCTTTTATCTTCGGCTGCAGCTGGCTGACCAAGCGCCGCGTCGGCGCGACAGCTACATTGAAGTCAACGGGGACCGCCTTCCGGTTAATAAATGTCGTCCCAGAGTAAACATAGGTCTCGACGGGCGCATGATCGATGCGCGCAGGCTGGTACGGGTCGCCAGACACCGAGGCACCCGCATGGGCCAGACCCGCCTGTTCAACGTGTTTGATGGTCTGCTGCAATCCCGGTAAGTAGGCATCGTTTATGTGATTGTTGGCCAGGCTCACAAAGTCAACACCATGCTTAACCAGGTGCATTAAATCCTGAGGTGCTCCGACCAGCCGTGTTGTAAACTGCTCTTTCATGCCAAGCAGGTCTTTCGGAGTCTCATCGAGAATCGGGTTTTCTAAATTCACAAAGGTGCAGTCCACGTCTTTCAAAAGGGGATTGATGTGCACGAATGGCTCCGAGTTCTCCGGTGTGTACTTCGCGGCATCGAAGTGCCGCTGGATGCGCGGTCCAAAATAGCGGCCATGCATAATGTCGCCTGTGAATGAATAAACCAGGACATCGGTGGGGGGGATCGGCTGAGTTTCACCAGTCTTCTCAGTCGAACTCCCCTTGGAAAGAGCCGCGCCGATGGTGAACGAAAACAAGAAGACCATGGTCAGGACCAAACGCCGAACCATCAAGAGTTGACAGTGTGAAGCGCAAGAGAAATGCGCTGTTCGTCTGGTCAAGTTCCGTCCTCCGAGCCGATTTTTGGGGTCTTGAGGAGACGTTGTGCGCACGACAAACAGAGCCGCGAGCCACATGCATACAAGAAATTGACCTGTTTTTTGACGAGATTTCAAGGTTTGGATGGCCTGCGGTTGGCAGTTTTTCGCGGGCCAAAGTCTGTGGGAATGGCACGGGGACACCCACGGATAGTGGATTAAAACGCTTCGATGCTCGCCCATCGGGTGGGTGTCAGCTTCCCTTTAGATCGAGCTTGAGGACAACGCCATCACGGATGAGATTATCCGCCTTTCCATTGTAGACCATGTCGAAAAGCTTTCGGTTGATGCTGAATTCGGCAGTGAGGGAGAACACGGGTGACGTTTTAATGGTCGCAGGGAATTTGATTTCGTGTGTCTTCCCCCGAATCGTCAGGTCACCGGTCACTTCATGAAGACCGCCGTCGGCTTGCTTCATGGATTTGCTGACGAACGTGGCAGTGGGATACTTTTCCGAATAAAAAAAGTCCTCGCTGAGAAGATGCTTTTGCAATTTACCGGACCAGGGCTTTGGGTCTAGGTAGTCCGCCTCGGCGGACGCCGTTTTTACAGTGACGCTTAATTGTGCGGCATCGACGCTGGGTGTGGTGTTGGAAATGGTGCCTGACCACTCGTTGAATCGGTTGGTATGGCTGCCTGTGACTTTACTGCCAATGAACACAATTGAACCCGACAGAGTCCCACTCTTTGCAGATGTACTTGCTGCCGGTGCGGGTTTTGGTTTTTCTGCTGCCTTGGGTGTTGGCGCCGGTGCTGCTTTCGCCGGACTGCTTGGCGTCGTGACCTTCGCTGCAACCACGTCTTTGCTGGGGTCTTTGGCGCAGCCCACGATGAGGCAAAGTGTCATCACAGCGTAAATAGTTTGTCGCATGTTGTTCCTCCTGTCTTTGATGTGTGTGACTAAGGAGGGATTTCAGAGCCGAGAAGATTCACCCCTCATGGTGACTACACGCTCGTTGGTCACCCTGTCGGGTGACGTCGAGATGAGTGGCGAGCCATGGCGGTGCCAGGGGTGGGGAGGCTTTGACCCGCCCACAGCACCAAAGCTCGGCTGTAGGCGGGCAGTCGAGAGCTGCTATTTCTTAGCGCACTTGAATTTCCAGTTGCATTGACCGCTCTTGCACTGTCCGTCACGTACGCAGCCCTTGCCCAATTTCTTTTTCTTTTTACAGAGGTTCTTTTTTCCAATTCGGCCGTCACACCATTTACCTTTGCCGCAGTGTTTATCTTTTTGGCAGCCGTCGTTCTTCGTTTTTTCTTCTCTACACAGCCAAAAACAATGTTTAGTTCACCGCCTTTGCCCTGTCCGTCTTTCGTACGCTGCTGCCACGCAACAGTCCCCTCTATAGTTTTTAGACGGTAGGGACGACGAGATAGAAGAAAACCAGCCTCATGGCACTATTTCTTTCGACACCGAAATTATCGTGCATCAGCGCAGTGGTCTGCTCCCCAACCGACATCGGGCGCAGGCCGGAAAACTGTCAGTTCAACGCGGCGGTTTCTCGCCAGACTGGCAGCACCACTGCCACGGCGTACCGGCATTCGCTCTCCGAAGGACAGAACCTCTAATCGGTCGCGCGCAACATCCCTGTCTGTTAGATAGGTTGCTACGGCTTCAGCGCGCTCGGCAGCGAGTCTCTCATTCATACTTGTGCTCCCGCGCATATCGGCATGGCCTTCGATTCTGAGTCGGAGATCTTCATCGTCTGCCAAGGACTGGGCCAGTTTGTCTAAGAACGGTCGTAAGCGGGCGGATGGTTCGCTCTTGCCCGTCTCAAAATAGACCTTGCTCGCTGGGATGTCTCGGCTCACGATCCGCGATAGAGACTGTAACCCTCCGTTTTGAGCGACAAAGAGCTGTTGGTTCACGGCTGTAATGCCGTTGACCGCACCCTGTGAGAATTCACGGCCCACCTGAAAAAATGTGCGTCCAGTATCCTCCGAACAGTGAATGCTCTTCGTTCCCGACATGCACAAAAGAGATCGTTTACCCGGCGCAAATACAATCGAGCGCCGACGGCCATCGGCATTGAGCACACGGTTCCATTTTCGGCCCCCATCGATGGTTCTAAAAACGGCCCCTCGAGAGGTTGAAAGCAGGCCGCCTCCAGTGCGCCCGGCGAGGGGCCTAAAGTCCGCTCGCTCACGGAGGACATCAGGTCGAATTCCTTTGACCTTTCGATTCCGCCACGCGCCATCCTTCTGTTGGCAATCCATCTGATTCGCGGATGTCAAAACGCAGACGGATTCGTTATTTGGGAGAAGGTTTGGCAGTAGCACGGGAAACAGCCCAGGCTTCACGGGGATCATCTGTCGCACCAGCTCCAATTTTTCCCTGCGGTTCCATAGGTGATAGTTGCCATCTTGGCTCTGACCAATGGCCCAAAGCATACCTTGAGAATCAAAACCGGTTTGAACTACAAACTGGTCTTTGAGTGCGAGTGCCTGCGCGTTTTTTCCACGATCTTTCGAGTAGAGCAGGAGTCCTTTGTGAGTAATTATGGCCAACTGTCTCTTGTGTGATGCGGCAATTTCCAGAGTCCCGACATTCTTTGGCACTGGCACGCGAGTCCATCGGCCGCTGCAATCATTGGTTACATCGATACCGCGGTCTTTCGAGACCAGCGTTAAATGAGGACAGGCGGGTGTGCCACCGGTGGATAAAAGCTCCAAAACATGCTTGGCTGGTAAATCTGCAATGTTTCGCCACAAGTGCATATGCCGTGCGATGACAGTCGGTTTAAACGCGCCCGCTATCGCCGAGTTCGGCGCGCGTACCCGAATCAGATATTGCTTAGATAATTTGTTACTCACGTGCAGCAATGCGTCCCTATATGGACCGGGATCACGCTCATCCTGAGGGACTGGAACGATTTCGCCGCCCACATTATTTTCCAAGGAATGAAACCCGTGGTGGCTCAGATCTGAAACCAGCATGAAGAGACGCATCCTTTTCGTCGTCAGCTTCTTGGTGATCCGATTCATAACCTTAGAACCCTCATCTACGTAACCAGCTCTGCAGCCGCGGATTCGGCGCGCATTTGCTGCGTGTTTACGACGTTGCTGGGCATTAACTCGACGAATACACGCTCTGTTCCGCCTGCAGTTTCGAGACAGACGCGGGGGTTTTATGCGCCTGGCTTTACCGCAATTGGGGAATTTAAGGGCGCGCGTTCCCTCCGTGTTGACTTGCAAAGGTTCGTCTGTAATCAAAATGAAAACGCGTTCAGCGTTCGACCGTAGATTCATGGTCGAGCCTTTGAACATCGCGTGGATGCTGTCTTCATGGGCACCGCCGGCACTCTTTGGTAGACCTCGTATCCATTTTCGAAAACGCTTCGGACTTCCCGTCGGTTGGTGGGTGGCCGCGATGTTATCGCTAAACGCAACCAGCCCGAAACGAGCGTTTCGGCCACGAAAGCGGAGCGTCTCGGCGAATTCGGACACGGCTTGATGAACAGCCTCACGCTCTGTTGCCATTGAACCAGATAAGTCAATGCCGAACACCACATCGAGTGGTCTGTCCTCTTCGAGTCCATAGAAGTCGACGATCTGTCCAGAATGGTGGCCGAAGTACGTCTCGAATACTTGCCTTCTGAGTCCGCTTACCAATTGCCCTTCGCAGTCGCGAACATCGACATAGAGCATGTAATCTCCACCAGGCAACCGATACGAATAGGTCACTTTAACCCGGGGCCATTGTCCTGCTGAATCGATAACGCGCTTCAAATTGACGTATCGGGTCTCTGCCGTGAGAGCTTTGGGATGATAGGGGTAGTCTGTCATGAAGCCTTCGTACGATTGCCACGAATTGTTTCGGTCAGCAGCATCCCAAGCCAAGACGGGTTCGAGTTTCCTTGCCCGCGCTGCATGCTTGGAATTCGGATAGACTTGATGGAAAAGTCTCATTGCCATGGCCCTCTTGCTCCGATTGGTGAGTTTCCATAGCGGTCGTTCTTTTTGGGTCATCCGCTCTTGGACCAGGGGCCGTTGAAGATCTCGAGACAGGAAGGTGTCGATGGTTTGGTCGCTCGGGAGGGCCTTTGCTGCAATTGGCTCTAGGATGGGATTGGTCACAAAATCAGCAATCTTGTTGTCGAT
>JAYZEG010000044.1:0-3658 GCA_036337435.1 Myxococcota bacterium | reverse complement strand
GGAACGTCCGTCGGTCTGTTTATTCGCCGGCAAGGAAAATTGAAGCGAAGTCGGCACTGGGTCTTAGGTCTACGAGCCATCTATGCACTGTTCGTCGATCGGGAGGACCGACTCAATATCGCAGCGGGACCGTATGGATGGTGGCGTAAAGACAGCGCCCGTCAGGCGAAGCGATTGAATCGACAGTTCATTGGCTGTTTTCGACAGAGCGGCGACCGTCTTCGAGGCGTCATCCCGGGTGGCGACTGCGGACAGCCTACTGCTCCTCCGGCAAGCGGATTGCCCTCTGCCCACGTGTCAATGCTCGCCGTCCATAGAGGTGTGCTCTTCGTTGGCCATTTTGACAAAGGACTCGCTCGATATCAGACGAAGCATCAATTTCGTCTCTTGGATGACAGCCCGCGATTTATTAACGCGCTGGTGTCTGATGGTCATACCCTGTGGATCGGCACGGCCCGAGGCCTATTTAAGACCCGGGATGGTCAGCAAATTACGCGGGCTCGCTTGAGACTTCCGAGCGACCATATCAATGGCCTCGCACGTGCACCTGACGGTACGATTTGGGTCGCCACAAGTCGGGGCATCGTGGGTATCCATGGGAGGGGCATTCGTCTAATTGGCCTTCAGCAGGGTTTACCCAGCACAATTGTGTATGCGGTTGCCGTTGACCAGCGAGGCCGGCTGTGGGCGGGGACAGACCGCGGAGTCTCACTATTTGAGCCTTCAGGTACCAAGACGTTTACGCAACTCCAGGGAAGCTTACCGCACGATTGGGTCACGGCGCTCCGAGCGGACGGCGATTGTGTTTGGGTTGGTACCTATGACGCTGGGATTGTTCGGCTCTGCGCGGTGGGGCCCAGTCAGGCACTACTGGGTGGTCGACGAGTCTGGGTGAATCCCCACGGTTTAATTCCCTGGGATCAGGAAGTCTTGGTTGCGACTTTGGGCGATGGCCTGCTTCGCGTGGGCCATCATCGAAGGGTTGAGCCAGTACGGGGTTTACCAAGTGATGATGTGACGGCGGTTGTACACGCCCATGGACGAGTCTGGATTGGTACTCGGGGAGGCTTAGTTTCCCGGCCAGAACTAAGATTAAACAATTAGAATGTCGGGTTAGATGGCTGTTCGCACCGACCATAACTCGGGGAAAAATCGAAGGTTTAAGGCTTTGGCGAGGTAGCCGACACCCGCTGTTCCGCCCGTGCCTCGCTTGAAGCCAATGATTCGCTTCACTGTCGTCATATGTCTAAACCGCCATTGCTGAAAGTTGTCCTCAACATCCACCAGCTTTTCGGCCAGGGCGTAGAGGTCCCAGTACCGATTGGTATCCCGATAAATCTCTAGCCATGCTGACTCGACAGCGGGGTGTGCTTCATAGGGTTGAGACCAATCTCGCTCGGTCACTTCGTCGGGGATGTCGAAGCCACGACGACTCAGTAATCGCAGGCACTCGTCATAGATGCTTGGCGCATCTAGGCTGTGTTTTACCTGTTGGTATATGTTGGGGTTGTGTCGATGAACCTCGATCATCTTGGCGTTTTTATTACCTAAAATGAATTCGATCATTCGATATTGATGGGATTGAAAACCAGAGGAGTGCCCGAGGGTATCGCGAAAGGCAACATAATCGGCCGGTGTCATTGTTGAGAGTACATCCCAACTTTGCTTCAATTGAGTCTGAACTCGGGACATGCGAGCGAGCATCTTGAAGCCTGGCTCAAGCTCATCCTGTTGGATTTGTCGAACAGCGGCCTGCAGCTCATGGAGGACGAGCTTCATCCACAATTCGGAGATTTGATGGATGACGATGAAAAGCATCTCATCATGATGACCTGAGCGAAGTCGCTGCGCAGTGAGAATATCTGGGAGACTCAGATAGTCTCCGTAATTCATTTCCTTCTTAAAATCCCACTGAATGTCCTCATCGGAGATATCGACTTGATTGGCTGGTTTCGATGAATCGCTCATGATTGACCTCTTCTCAGGGCGTAGGCAAACCACACCTAACGCGTTGTGCGCTTGGCTTCAATGGCAATATCAGGCAAAGGAACCGTGGTTAATTCTCGGAGCGCCAATCTGGGGTTTGCTTCATCATAAATGCCATCAGCCCACGTTGGGCATCCGGTGTCTCGAGGCATTTCATGAGCATTGTGTTGAGGTAGGGCAAAGCCTCGGCGTAGTCCATATCCGATTGGGTGTGGAAGGCCTCTAAACCCAATTTCATAACTGAGGGCGGTCGGTCCACCAGGGTTTGCGCGAAGGTCCAAACGTCGGTGTCCAGGTTAGCCGACTGAGATATATGGCTAATCAAACCCATTGAAAGGGCTTCAGACGCTGGGATGCGTTCGCCCGTCAGTATCAGTTCCAGGCCCTTTCTCTTTGGAACGGCTCGAAAAATATTGGCCATAATCATCATTGGGAAGAGACCACGACGAATCTCTGGTGTTCCAAACGTTGCAGTGTCCTCGGCGAACGCAAAATGACATGCACACACGAGGCCTAGACCGCCGGCTAATGCATACTTCCGTATTTTGGCAATGACGGGCTTTGTGAGTCGACCCAGGGTTAAATTGAGCTCGACGAAGCCCCCACGATAGGGCACACCTGTGTCTGAGTCTGATGATGCACCGGACAATTGGCTCAAATCACCACCGGCACAGAAAGCTTGGCCTTGCCCGGTCAGGATAATCACTCGCACGCCATCATCGGCTTCAGCACATTCCAGTGCGTAGATGAGTTCATTGACCAACTGTGCCGACAGTGCATTTCGCTTGTCTGGTCGGTTAAGCGTCACCGTGCAAACGAAGTCATTCACCTCGTATATCAAGCTACTGTATTGGACCATGGTGCCCCTTTTGAATTCATGAGAAATCGGGTGTAGCGCCGATGCACTTCGGTCGACACCCAATGACCAGCGTGGCGAGCGCCGAGTATGGTTCACAGCGCTGTAAAATCATCCTAGTTTGATGGTGAAAGTGCGAATGCGGCTCGCGCCTCTTCTGGCGTTGCGATTTCACGTCCACATTCGCGGGCAATCTTGACAAGTGCCTCAATTAAATGGCCATTGCCCGATGTTTTTTCTCCATTGGGCAAATAGAATGTGTCTTCGACGCCGGTTCGTAAATGGCCGCCGAGCTCAGCTGTTTTGCGATGGACATCCCACACTTCACTGCGACCGATCGCGATGGCTTGCCAGTGTGCGCCCTCAGGCAGCTCTTCGAGTAGGAGCGGTAACCAAGATGCTTTGGCTGGCATGCCAGAGGCCACCCCCATAACGAGCGAAACATGGACCGGATCTTTGAGGAGACCGTTTGCCTTGAACATTTTAATGCTTCGTAAAATGCCGGTATCAAAGCATTCGCACTCCGGCGAGATGCCCTCCTCATACATGACATTGAGGAACTGGCTAATCTTTTCGACGGAGTTGTCAAACATGAGCGGAGGCCAGGCCCAATCACCGTTTCGTCGGACCTTAAGGTAATTTAACGAGCCCGAATTCATCGCGGCGACTTCGGGCTGGCAGGTTCGCAAGCACGCCTCAGGTCCGGAGATATCACTGCCAAAAACTCCAGTCGAAAAATTAAGCAACACACCTGGACATGCAGCTCGAATGGCATCTGAAATTTCCTTCGCGATGGCTGGGTCCCACGTCGGTAGG
>JAYZEG010000043.1:0-16244 GCA_036337435.1 Myxococcota bacterium | reverse complement strand
TAACAAAATACCTTTTGATGCGGTCGTTGAGCTTTTCTTGGACCATTGACGATCGTCGACGGGTAGTGATGGTGTGGCGAGGGCTGATGAGCGAGCACCCCGATGCCGGAGTGCGCACAACCGCGGCATGGCTATTGATGTACCACGCTCGGCTGATGGGCCGGCCCGACCTGTTTGCTGTGGGTCAAAAATACGTCCGGTTCATGCCAAAATTCTCGTTTATCGGCCCTTTCGAAAATGACCAAGGTAAAGGGGCTGATGCGGTCTACGGTCCTGAGCGAGAAATCGACTTTAAACGTGTGTACAAGGACAGGCGTGGACCCATCGGGTGGCGGACCGAAATTCCAATCCAGCCGTCCGGAAAAGTGGACCTCGCGGAACTCTACTATCCGAGCAAGTGGCGTGTCGCTTACGGGGTGACCGCAGTTGAGTCGTCGGTGGGAGGTGCCTATGAATTGCGCATCGGCACGGCTGATGGCATCAAGGTTTGGCTGAATGATGAACTCGTTTTTAACAACCGGAAAATCGCGGGTTTTGAGTTCGACGGTTTGGTGATCCCCGTAACGCTGCGGAAAGGGGCAAATCGAATCCTAATCAAGTCTGTGCAAGGGACGGGTCAGTGGCAGTTGGTTGCCAGGATAACCAAACCGGGAGGCTTGCTCCCCGAGCCTGGACAGCTGTCCCAGCTGGCAAATGACACACCCATCCAGAGGGCGGTCAAGGCAACGAATCGACTCGCGACGATAGATGAGTTGCTCGACAAGCAGCTGGCCAATATCGAGCCGCCGATCCGGCGCCGAGTGCACAAAATCATGGCACTTCGCCGGCTAAAAATGAATGCAGCTGCCGTTGAATCAGCGGAGCAATTGATGACGAGTAACCCCAAGAGTCTCATCGGGCGAACTGAGTTGGCGGTCGCCCTGTGGGGTAATTCTGAGCGGGGTCGCACAGCTGACATGCTCGACTCTCTCAATTCAGCTGTCGGTGACAAATGGCTTCAACTTGGACTCTGGCAAGCTCGTTTTTGGCAGCAGCAAAAGATGCACGACAAAGCACGCAAACTACTCAGAACCATGGTGAAAGCGCACCCAACAGTCGTCAAAGCGCGATTGACCTTAGCCGACGCATACAAGCGCGAACGCTGGCATGCTGAACGTTGCTCGATCTTAAAGACCATCATGAGTGACATTGCTGATTGGCCGTCGGTTATGCAGAAAGTGGCAGATTGCTTGGAAGACCAACGCTTCTACTCGGAAGCGCAAGCGATTTACGAGCGTGTTCTGAAACTGATTCCAAATTCACCGTCCACATTAGCGTCGCTCTACTGGCATGCGCTCGGTAATGAAAAACACGCAACAGCCATTGCCTATGCGGAGCGCTTTATCGAGGCATTCCCCAATGAACGCGCAGGCTGGATGCGGCTCGCTGAGGCTCACAGGCGGACAAGAGACACCAGTGAAGCGAGGGCGGCTTTAGTACAAGCGGCTCAAATTACACCGAGGCATCCTGACCCCTACGTCAAGCTGGGAAGCGTCGCATTGCAATCCAATGAGACAGACACCGCCGTGGGTGCCTGGAAGGAAGCATTGGCCAGGAATCCGGACGACCAAACTTTGATGAGTCGAGTCGATTGGTTATCTCCCGAAACCGTTGGACCCTGGATGGATGATGTACCCAGTCTTGACGCAATTCGCAAAGCGGTTGCCACGGCGAAAGATCAGGCGCTTCAACCTGGTGCTGATGTCCTGTATTTGATGGATGATGAGGTCAGTCTTCTCAATGCCGATGGCAGCAGCTCGAATGTTGTGACAACAGTCGCAATTGGGCTTAATCAGTCCGGTCGAGACCGGCTGACGAAGCTGCGCTTGAGAAGTGGGCGGCATAAAATCTTTATGGCCTTCGCGCTTGATCCAACCGGCAAGCGACAGGAAGCTTCCTCGATTCGTCGCAATACAGTTCGGTTTCGGCAGTTGAGCATTGGCTCGGTCGTGGTGTTGCAGTATCGCGTGGACGAAAGGGCCGATGGATATTTGGCCGGCTACATGGGAAAAGCATGGTGGTTTCAGTCACCAGGTGCCCAAGTCGCTCGTAGCCGCTGGGTCTTGTGGATGCCGCCTGAATCAAAGTTAAACCAACGTGTCTCGGGTGAGGGCGTGTCGCACACCGTCAATTTGGTGGGTGATTATCGGCGACACCAATGGGTGTCGATCGATCAGCCGCCTGTTCTACGGGAGCCTAGGATGCCTCCACTGAGAGATGTAGGCCTTCACTTGACAGTCAGCACGGTGCCGTCATGGGATATGTTTTTCAAATGGGAGGAGGCCCTTTTAGTCGACGCATTTCGCGACAGTCCCGAGGTTCAGGCCGTTGCGAATTCGCTTCGAGATGATGACGCAAGTAAGGACGAATTGGTCAAGCGCATACACGCTTATGTGATGGGCAAAATCCGCTACCAGCAGGACTACGAGGGTTTTATAGCAGGCGTAAAACCACATCCGGCTCCAATGGTGATCGCCCGACAATATGGTGATTGCAAAGACAAAGCCGTTTTGTTCATTACTTTGGCACGTTTACTTGGAATTGAAGTCCATTTTGCATTGGTCAGAACCCGTGATGCCGGTGCGGTTGTCAAGAGTGTGCCTATGCAGCAATTCAACCACGCCATCGTCTACGTGCCGAAGCAAAAAGGTCTCGAGACCGCACGATTCTATGATCCGACTGTTGACGCCCTGGACGTGAACTCCTTACGGCATGACGACCAGGGAACGTGGTCAGTTGTCTACAATCCAGTCACCAAAGAGCACACGTGGCGGCAAATCCCATTTCAGGATCCTAATGTCGATGTCGAGCATACGACCATGACGGCCAAATTGTCACCGAGTGGTGATGTGGAAGGCCGTATCAATTTAACAGCCCATGGACGGGGTGCAGAATACCTTCGCAAGGCGGCCCGGAATCCGGACGTTCTCAAACGTCTGTTGACTCGATTGACGGTGCAGGATGCGCTGCCGAGTGCGCGAATTGGAAAACATGACCTGAAGGACGTTGTCGACGTGTTCAAGCCAGCGGTTCTCGAGTGGGGCTTTACCGGAGAGAAAGCGGCTACGCGCGATGGACTCCATCTTCGTTGGCGGGTGCCCATCAGTTGGAAACCATCCAACGGCTTTGTGCTTCAGGATAGACAGTATCCAGTGGTGCTCGGAATTCCGCGAACGTTGAAGCACTCTGTTGAGCTGAAGCTCCCATCTGGCGCCCAAGTCGAACGGTTGCCAGCCAGCCTCAAACTCGAAACGAGATGCTTGGCCTTTGAGCGTACGGTGACTGACAAGAAGGACCGTATTTTGATCTCTCAGACCGTCCGCTATCGCTGCGAACGCATCCCACCGTCCGAGTACGAAGAAAATCGACATCTGGCCAGTACCCTGACCAAGGCTGTTGCGGATGCCATTCTAATCAAAGCTCCGGCGCGCGTCATCGCCCAGCACTAGACGTTGAGCCTGCTGCGCCGGGCGGTGAGAACGCCGACGGGGAGCAGCAGGAACCACAGCGAGGACGAACCGCCGTCCGAGGACAGGGCACATCCGCGTCCGCCGGCGCGTCTCTCCGTGCTTTCGATGATGACGACGCTTGTCTCCTGTCCTGCATGTGCGTCGGCCCCTGCATCTCCGTCGAAGCTGCCTTGGTCTGACAGAATCTCGGAATCGACAGCGTCGTTGAGGCATTGTCGGTCTACGCAAGGTGTTTCATCGCTGCAATCGTTGTCGCTGAAGCATCGACCCTCAAGCTCGCACCGCCAGGCTCTTGGGCAGATGCCCTTTCTGTCAAAATCAGGATTCACACAATGAAATCCAGGTGGCCCGGGGATGTTCGTGCAGGCCATTGTTCCTCGGCATGGCACCTCATCTCTCGATGAACACGGTTGCATGCAGCGGAGCCCTCTCGGTGTATCGATACAGTTTGAACCGGCGGCGCAATCAGCGTCGGTCTGGCACATCGTGCAGGTGTCACAGCCACCGTCTTCCCGATCAGGGCTGCAGACGTTGTCGATGCAAAACAGGCCTGAAGAACAATCTTGATGGTCCTGGCATGGTCGCTTGACGTCCGGGTCTGGAACACATTGAGGCGGATAGTTTGCCTCGAGCACTTGTTCAACGGCAACACAACTGAGCACGCCTCGCTGGCGTTGGCACAACACATTTGAGCACTTAAAGCCGTCTGGACATGCACCAGGTTGATTGGGAATGCACTCACATGAACAAAATAACTCTCCGTTTCCTTCGACAATGACGCTGGATTGGCAGCGAGTACTGCCCCATGGGCTCCCGCATTCCTGGTTTCCTGGGACGCAGACTTTTGGCTGATCGGGTCCGAGCGGTCTGCAATCGAAACCGAACTCGCAATCGTTGTCAGAAGTACAGGCTTCCGTGCAGATAGACACCAGCCGAAGATCCGAATCCGGGGCCTCTACACAGATTTCACAGTCATCATTGCATCGCTGGCCTGGCCGGCGTTGACTGGGACGTGTGAGGATGCAAGCCCTGCCACCACTTTCCGTCGGCTGACATTGGCTCGAAGTGGGACAGTCACGATCCGTTGAGCAGGCTGGAGCGCATCGGTCGTCTATGCAGGCTCCACACCCTTTGGAGCAGCTGGCACCGATGTCTGGTGGGTCATTGACAGCCGCGTTGACGGCGCTGTCGGCATTGACGCGACCATACCCGAACCCGCGGCTGAAGCCGTACTTGTCGTAGGCAAATAATTCGGCAAGGTCGGCACCGATGACCTCTTGCCAATCGTTCTTATCGGCGTTGATTTTCGCTGCCGTTTGCTCCAGAACGATCCGGACTTGTTGGGCGGTGAGGTCGGGGTTGGCCGAGAGAATGAGACCAGCCAGGCCTGCGACAACGGGTGCGGCGGCACTGGTTCCGCCGAAATCCGTCGTGAAATCCGTCGAATTATAGCCTTCGAAACCGCGGACATCAGTTGTCTGCAATCCGGGTTCTCGCCGGTTGCACCCCTTGCTTGGTGCGGCAACGCTGATCACAGGTCCATAATTGCTATAACAGGCAAAATCATCGATTCGGGTACTCGCAGCGACTGCGATGACGTCCGGGTGTGAGGCGTAGGGATTCACTGTGGCGGGTGTAAAATAATCATTACCGGCTGCAAAAATCACCACGACACCTTTCCCGTCGCGCCCCTCCTTCGTGATTCGATTCAGCACCTCCTTTTCCGCTTGGGCGAGTGGAAAAAAACGGGTGAGTGAGGGACCCCAACTGTTGTTTATGACTGCTGCCCCTGCTCGCTCTGCTTGGTTTAAGGCGGTCGCTGTGGTGACTGCCCTGACCGCGCCGCCTGACAGCAGCCGCACGGGATACAAACCGCACATAGGGCAGACCCCGGCACCAAGCGTCCGGTTGTTACCGCGGGCCGCTGCAACGCCCGCTACTGCAGTGCCATGGCTTGCGCGGTAGGGTCGGTTGCGAGGACAGGAGCCTGACGGGCCAGCACCATCTGGGGTTTCGATGCACGGCGCACTGGGATTATCGCCCCCATCGACTGCATCGAAGCCGCCGATGATGTTCGGCTCGAGATCCGGATGTTCGAGGTCAAACCCGTTGTCGAAAACAGCGATTACGATGTCGGGATGCCCGAAGGTCACATCCCATGCAGCGGTGACGTCAATATCGCCGATGTCATCATCCGCCTCCAGATGCCATTGGTCTCCGAAATTTCGGTCATTGGGTGTCATGTTGAATCCGACGTGGCGGATCAGGTCTGGTTCAGCCCAGCCGAGACCACCCCTGTTTCTGATGCGGTTGGCCGTAGAAACGGCGTCACCAGCGGCACTTTTACCTGTCCAGATTCCCGATATAGGCGTTGGGCGCGGGTCCGTTAAGCCAAGATTCTTTAGGAGTGCCCAGTCGGGCTTGCCAGAAACTCGGAAAACAAACTGGTCATCGAAAAATCCAACACCACCAAACCGTTCGAATGCGGGCCAACTCCGGCGAATCAACCCCCTCTTCTTAAGGCTGCTCAGCGTTTCAATTTGGTCGCTGCGGTTCATGGTACTGGCAAATTTAACAGCGTAGCGAAGTGGGATGAGTGGTTCGGTTTGTTCCAGCGCACCCCATCGTATATTCTTTCGAAGTTGTTCTGGGTCGAGTGAATCCGCTTCAACGAGCCACCATTGAGGTGAGATAGACATCTCGACAAGCGTTTGGCCGACAAAATAATGCGGTTGTTGACTTTGGGCGTGGCAGGGCACGGTCAGTGCGATGACGGCCCAGAGAGTGATTTTCAAAAGCATCGCGCCAAAATGTGTCAATCTCATATCGGTAAATCCAAGTCCCGCCTGACCGTCTGGTACCAGGTCGACCATGCTGAACCGGAGTTGTCCCGCATGGTATGTTGCGTGTGGTTGCGAACGCCTGGGTAGGCGCGTGCCACCGTGATCGAATAGGTCGCCGGTCGTGTCGGCCGTGGTGCCACGTCAAGCCGATTGTGCACCCACAAGCCGCTTGCTTCTGCCGCCGCCTCATTACGTGCCCCTCCCGCTCCATCCATGAGGACGATAATTGACCCGCGTGGTGTGATGTTTTTTGCAGCGGCAATATAATAATCTTCGACACCACCCTTCAGTTCGAATCGACCTGATGCCCGTTGTTCATCATGGGGCAGCAGGCCCGTCCCAATGGGCATAAACGGAGGTGCTCCAGTGACCAGGTCGAACGGGCCGAGCTTTGCAAATCGATGGTGATGACGTAAATCCGCTTCGATAATAGATAGACGGGCATCGAGTCCATTCAAGCGTGTATTTCGCCGTGCCAGGTCGACACTCTGCGGGAAGACTTCGACACCAACAGCACTGAGTTGGGACCGACAACTCAGCGTTAACATGGCGACTGTTGCTTTTCCGGTTCCAAGATCCAGCATGCGCTTGGATGACCCACCGAACTCCAGTGCAGCCCAAGCCAAAAGCACGTCGTCCGAAGTGGCACGGTGGCCTTTTTTCCGCTGCAGAATCTTCAGGCGATTGCTCAGGATGTCTAGGGATTCATCGTCACTCGGTGTTTGCATGATTGGCGTCTAGAGACCTTCGTCGAGCAAGGATTGTCTGATGTTCAAGTAGGACTGGTAGCGCCGAGCATCGATGCTCTGGTTTTCCAGTGCATCTCTGATGGCGCATTTGGGTTCGTGGACGTGTTGACAGTCAGAAAATTTGCATTCATCGCTTTTAAGGACAAATTCGGGGAAGTAATTCTTCACTTCGTCTGCTTTGATGCCCCACAATCCAAAGCTTCGAACTCCAGGGCTATCCACGACCTCGCCTCCCTTTGGTAACTTGTACAGTGCCGAGGTTGTGGTGGTGTGTTGGCCACGGCCCGTTGCGTCACTAATCGCTTGAACTCGCTCGCTCACCCCTGGACAAATGGAGTTGATCAAGCTTGTTTTGCCAACTCCCGAATGGCCAACAAGGATACTGACTCGGTCGGCTAGGGCGGCCTCCAGTGCTGCCAAACCAGAATTGGACTTGGCTGACACATAGTGGACGGAGTATCCGAGTGTTTCATAGTGCGTTAAGCGATCGGTCACGATATCCATCTGGGCGGCGTCCAGGAGGTCGGTTTTGTTCACAACAATGTGGGCGTCTATGTCTTGAGTGGCTGCCGCGACCAGATACCGGTCAATGAGGCCTTCTCGGAGCTCTGGCTCAATGGCACTCACGATGAATATGCGGTCCAAATTGGCTGCCAGCACTTGTTTTCTTCGACCAAGGGCATCTCGCCTCGCCAAAGTGCTTTTTCGATCGTGTATGCCGACGATTAAACCGTTGGCCAGTTCGGCGTCCACGTCGGCGATGTATTCAACTCGGTCTCCGACAACGGCGGTCTTGCCAGCTCCACGCGCAATGCAGGTGGTTTGAGCCAACGCTGTTTCGACGAGGAAAACGGGCCCCACTCGACCGATCACACGGCCGTCCATCCGTTCGCCGGCATACTGTTTGGGCCCCCTGCGCTTGCTGGATTTTCGTCGTCTTGTCATGACAGCACTCTCGGTAACACGGGGGGGCACGTCAAGGGCCGAGGAACGAAATATTCATTAGTTTGTGGAAAAATGCGCCTGAGGACTTGAAAAATAATTTGTCATACGTACACTGCGCGCCGCGAAGGGTATTTTTTATTGAGAGTGGCGTGGTCTTGGCAACGTGCTTCTGCGTTGCCACACAGACTCGCCAAAATACACTCGTCGACGACAGAGAGGTCCCGATGATTACGGATTTAGAGAAGGTCAGAAATATTGGTATCAGTGCCCATATCGATTCGGGCAAAACCACTTTGACTGAGCGCATCTTGTTCTACACTGATCGTATCCATGCGATCCATGAGGTAAGAGGCAAAGATGGCGTCGGTGCGAAGATGGACTCAATGGAGTTGGAGAAAGAACGTGGCATCACGATTCAATCTGCGGCGACCCATTGCGAATGGGCTGACCACCACATCAATATCATCGATACACCCGGACACGTTGACTTTACCGTAGAGGTTGAACGTGCGCTGCGTGTTCTCGACGGAGCCATTCTGGTTCTCTGTGGCGTGGCGGGTGTTCAGAGTCAGTCGATCACTGTTGACCGCCAGATGAAGCGCTACAACGTACCACGGATCGCCTTTGTGAATAAATGCGACCGTAGCGGTGCCGATCCGCTTAAGGTCTGCCAGCAGCTGCGCGATAAACTGAGCCACAACTCGGTGATGCTGCAACTGCCCATCGGGCTCGAAGACCAACACGAGGGTCACATCGATCTCGTCACAATGAAGGCGCGTACATTCAGCGGTGACAATGGTGAGACCATCACTGAGACCGACATCCCGGCTGATATGCTCGCTCAGGCCGAAGAATACCGTGAGATCATGCTCGACATCGTCAGTATGCATGACGACGACCTCATGGAAGCCATGTTGATGGAGGACGTCACCGAGTCGGTTTTGACGAACGCCATCCGGAAGGCGACAGTGGCGCGCGAAATAACGCCTGTTTTGTGCGGTTCAGCCTATAAGAACGTCGGTGTTCAATCTCTGCTCAATTGCGTTTTGGCCTACTTGCCTGAGCCTCGAGAAGTTGAGAATAAGGCACTGGACCAGGACAACGATGAGCAAGAACTTGTTTTGGGCTACGAGCCTGAGAAGCAGCTCGTCGCGCTGGCTTTTAAACTGGAAGACGGTCGATATGGTCAGTTGACTTACGTTCGGATTTACCAAGGAACACTCAAAAAAGGTGAGTTCATTTGGAATGTGCGGACGAACAAAAAGGTCAAAGTGGGCCGTTTGGTCAGAATGCACTCCAATGAAATGGAAGACATCACTGAGGCTTGTGGTGGTGATTTGGTCGCTCTCTTCGGCGTAGATTGCTCATCGGGTGACACCTTTACCGACGGCACAGTGCGCTGGACCATGAGCTCCATGCATGTTCCTGAACCCGTGATTAACTTGATGATTAAGCCTGTGGACAATAAGGCGCAAATCAACATGTCGAAGGCACTTTCTCGCTTCACGCGTGAAGATCCTACATTCCGCACCTACGTCGACCAGGAAAGTGGTGAGACCATCGTCTGTGGAATGGGTGAGCTTCACCTAGAAGTCTACATTGAGCGGATGAAACGCGAATATGGCGCGGAGGTCGAAACCGGCGCGCCACAAGTTGCCTATCGGGAGACCATCAGCCGACTGGCTGAATACGACTATACCCATAAAAAGCAAACGGGTGGGTCTGGTCAGTACGGGCGAGTACTCGGCCACATTGAGCCCAACGAAGACGCGGATTTTGAGTTCGAATCGAAGATCGTCGGCGGTGTTATCGCCAAGGAATTTATCCCGTCCGTTGAGAAGGGCTTTAAGTCTCAGATGGAAAAGGGCCGTCTCATTGGCTTTCCTGTTGTCAACATTAAGTTCGTTCTTGCAGACGGCAACATGCATGCGGTTGACTCGTCGGACGTCGCTTTCCAGGAGGCGGCTCGTGGTGCGTTCCGCGATGCGTATGACCGGGCTAAGCCGGTCATTTTAGAGCCGGTCATGTCGGTTTCCGTAGAGGGCCCGAGCGAATTCCAAGGCGGTATTGTACGAACCCTGATGCAACGTCGGGGCATTGTCACAGGGACCACCGAGGAAGACGGCTTTACCCGAGTAGAAGCGGATGTCCCGTTGGCTGAGATGTTTGCTTATTCGAATGTCATCCGTTCTGCGACACAAGGGAAGGCGGAGTTCACCATGGAGTTCAATAAGTACTCTCGAGTGCCGAACGAAGTGGCCGAAGAGCTTCGTGAGAAATACAAGAAATCCTGAATCTCGGTCTGTGAGTTGGACAAAGCGACCTGGCAATGCCCGGTCGCTTTTTTGTGTGGGGCGCATTCGCTGATGCCCATTCATGTCTGCTTTTCGAGCGACATGTCACGGTGTACCACATCGGTTTTTCATTCCATTGAGATATGCTTTATCGGTTGCGAGTATTTGGGACGCACACTGTCCCAAGCGGTTACACACATGAAGTGTGAGCCAGGCCAAGTTGGGCTCGTCGGATGAAACGGCGGGGCGTGCAAGACCTTGGTACCGGTCCTTCGCACGCTCCGAATCCATCGCTGTGGTTTCCAGTAATGATGCAGCGGTTTCTATCGTCGCCAGATGGGCGCGTTTGATGGGAATGGAGTACAGGCCAGAGATGGACGTCGGAGTCTTCGTGTCGAGGCACGTGTTCTCTGCCGCCGCCTGGCAGCTGTTTTGTCTACCGGCAACGGATGGAATGGACACTTTGACGGGCAATGAAATCGCTTCCGTGAGAGTTTCCGATGCATGGGTCTGAAAGTTAGCGCCCAAGGATGCCAACCCCAGAGAGTCCCGAGCATTGATACGAACATGAATCTGCTGTTCATCAGCACAGACCAATTCAAGATCGGCGACGGCCGGTACGGATGGTTTGAAGACGAATTCGTGGTGACGCACAAATGGTTTATCGGACTCCGTGCTCGGTGTGCGACGCACTTTGGCCCATGTGGAATCGCCTGGCTTAGCGAATTTAGGAAAACGACATTTCCAGACTCGTCTCGCCTTTGTGGATGTGTAACTACAGGGCAGCCCGTCAGGGAATTTTGCTGCATCTGGATCCCATTTATGGGTGACGTTGCCGAAGGTGATGTTGAGTTGGTCCGGTGGCCAATGACGACCTGATTCTTGGACACCCAACTCGACAAATGCCTTTCCCTCGGTCCAAAAAAAATCGGTTTTGGGGTTTGTTGGATCGAGAGAGATGGTTCGGTCTGACTGAACGAATTCAAGTGTATCCATTTGGTCATTACGCCACCTCAGGATCGGGGGGCGTACGTAGTTGGATGTGTTTAATCCGAGCAAGGAAAGCGTGGTTGGTGCCACATCTGCGAGCTCAATGGGCGCGATCCTCAATGCATTTATCGTCGCACCCGAGAGACGGCGGTCTGCGATTAAAAATGGGATATTCAAAGACTTCGCATTGATTCCACCACTGTGCACATATCCGATACGCCCATTTCGTTCCTTGTCCACGAAGAGCCAACGCTCCGCTGCGAAAAACACCACATCCCCGGAACGGTTTTGAGGGGTTACGGTGAAACTTTTTCTGATCTTATTGTCCAGTCGGAGCCGCCGATGCGCGGGTTGGTTTGTAAGAAACTTTGGCCGATATCGGATTTGTAATCGCTTCGACAACGGCTGCTCATCGAGTCCGAGGGCTGGGTCCCATGCAACACCGGAGAGCCATTGGGTATTGTTCGCCATTTTCTCTGCTGCAGCACTCAGGCAGCTCATGGCTTTTCGGCGCGCCTCACAAGCACCAGCACGACACTCGGGTAGGTAAATTCTAGCCGTGCCTGAGTCCAGTACCGTTGAATAAATTCGGTCCTCGGTTGCATCGATAAACCAGTCGAAACAACGAGATGGCAACTGTGTACCCAGATGGTCCAGCAGTCGCTGCCTATCGATGATGTGGACTGTATCAGGATCGACGCCTTGCGTTCGGTCGATTAGGCTATGGGTGCCGATCAGCATAAAAGTTGTGTTGGCGTAGCGGGTCGGATGAGACCTCTGGTAGCGTCGCAGCGCGGCGTAGAGAAGCCCGTCTACGGTTTTTAGAGCCAAAAGTTGTTGGTGACTCAGATTGGTGGCCTTGCCTTCACAGCTGACATTCTCGCGGAAGCAGCTGATAGCCTTAACGCTCCGAAAGTGGCTCAAGATCACCGAATGACCCGATGTCAGTGCTTGTGTCAGCGCATTGGCATTTGCTTTGTCGAGCAAAGGGACGGCCAAGGTCGCTGTCGGATGATTCAGGATCGCTAGAACGCCTCCTCGAATCGCTTTTGGTACCGTCCAAGCAGCCCCATGGCCAAAGGGGAAATAGTGGCTGCTCACGCGATATTCTTTTGCCAGGGCCGATAACCAGGTTGGGGCTTGGAGTAATGAGTGAACCAGAGTCCCCTCAGACTGACTTGCTGGATTACCATGCTCGTCGGTCCAATACCCAATCCCGTGATTGGCTGTCGCTAAACTAAGCCTGCGCCAGAGGTTGGTTTGTGTCCGGTCAATAAATTGGTTGCCTACAATGCCGTGTTTATCGGGATACGTGCCCGTAGCGATTGTTGCCATGGCACTCAGACTCGTCGCTGGTGCAGTTGTTTCTGCACGGCTCGCGATACCGAAACGAAAACTATCGCGGCTTAATTTAGCAAGGCCAGATGGCCATGATGGGTTGGATGCGTCTCGCTCAAGCGCACTCAGATAAGCGTCCAACGTTGATGGGTTGAGACCTTCAACGACGAGAATTACCACCGAGTTTTTCGTTTCTTTTTTGTCCCCGTTTGACTGAGGGCCGTCGACTCGCCGTTGACCAATGGTCGTGCATGCAGGTAACAGAAAGGTGATTACAAAGCATTTTAAAAGGAATGACACTCGGCTGTGCGAACATTGCATCTGCAATCCCCCTAAATTGTCCAACGGGCATATTTCTGGCGTTTGGAACCAACGATTTCGGGCTTCGGAAGGCCTTCAAAAGTCGGAACAACTTCAAGTGGTGCTAGCTTGAATACCACGCTACGCCTGGCGACACGTACAGCATTTCGAATGGTGTCTTTATCAAGCCGCTTCTCGGGTTGGGTAAATGTCCGGAGAAGAGCCCAGGTCACATTGGCTTTCTCTGTCTTGGCCCTAGGGAACATGGGATCCAGGTAGACGTGATCGAAACTATCGGCTTTTGCTGACTCAAGAAAGGACCGATAGTCACAACAGCGGACGTGTAGACGCTTTGTAAGGGTGGGTGCAAAACGGCTAAGCCCGGTCATGGTGTAGAGAATCATCGGTGCCTGGACCTCCAATGCCGTAACCACCGCGCCGGCGTCGAGGGCCGCCAGAGCATCGTGTCCCATGCCGAGGGTGCAGTCCAGTAGCTGGTCTCCAGTTTTTAACGCCAATACTTTTCGAAGCGCATCGACGCTATGCTTGATCCGGCGATATGCAAGCCCGGGATGCCACACTTGGCCTTTTTGTCCGGGACTTTCCAATCGAATTCCAGTGCCCTCGATGACAAAACCCACTTCGTCTTGCGGCAATGGTCGGTCCATACGGATCTTGAGTCCGAACCATTGCGCATAGGTCTTCAGTTCGACTGGATCGATCGGCTTTCTAAGGGTGCTTGTCACGTACATGAAAATCAGTCCGATGAGAGCATGTTGTGAAGGGGGAGGGCCCCGACGGGGGGGAGTCTCGCACAGATGAGCCTTTGACGCGATGCAGAAATGTGCTGGGCAACGTTCCAAAAGTATCTGAAACCTTTAGACTCTGCTACACTGCGTCCATGGCGGACTTATTATCACCAGATGAACTCAACGCATTGCTCGGCGAGATACAAGCCGAAGACGGTGCTGACGAGACACAGAAGCAGGACGGTCGCGTCGACGCTGAGATTGATTCAAATGGACCTGTCGGCCTGGACCTGTCACCTGGGACGACGTCCAACTCCGATGAAGAACGTAAGGCCAACCTTTCGATGATTCTGAACATACCCGTAAAAGTGCAGGTTGAAATTGGGCGCGCACGCATGCCAGTGGGCGAAATTTTGAACTGGTGTCAGGGAAGCGTTGTCGAACTGGATCACCTGGCGACGGACCTGCTTGATTTAACTGTAAACGACCGTGTTGTAGCCCACGGGGAAGCGGTCGTTGTCAATGAGAACTTCGGGATGCGAGTCCTTGAAGTCGAGAGCGTAGCCGATCGGATCCGAAAACTTTAAGGCGAGGCGTGTCACGGCGAAACAGTTCATCTCGTTTATTTGAGCGGCGAAGACACTTTGGCTGGCAGATAGCCGATGAGTTAGTTAAGGTTCGCACAACGAAATGCTGGAGGGGGCGCCTTGTCTGAGCGCAAAACCATACGCGTTGTAGCCGCAGAGATTGAACGAGACGGCCGTTTTCTGATTACCCAGCGGCGTCCATCCGCTATTCTACCACTCCTGTGGGAATTTCCGAGTGGTCGCGTCGAAGAGGGCGAAACCGACGAAACAGCCCTGATTAGGGAATTGGCCGAACGGTTAAATGTGCAAATATCGGTTCAGCAGCTGTCCATGTTCATCAAACATGAGTACGAGGACTATGCCCTTGATTTTTGCGTGTACAGATGTGCCTTGTTGAGCGACGAAATCGAATCGAAGCGCGTTCATGATTGGCGGTGGGTCACCCCTCAGGAAATGGAGAACTACGAGTTTCCACCTGCTGATGCGCAGACGATCCAGAAGCTCCTTGAGCATCGCTAAACAAGTTAGGATTTACTGAGCCTGCCATTTGTACCGAGGGTATAGCCATCGGGCACGAAGTCTTGAAGACTCGCACTTTGCTTGCTCAGGTTGGTATCTCGGTCACTCAGGATCGCCGCTGCTCGGCGTGTGATTCGCCCGCTGGCGTAGGTGTCTTTCAAGACATTGCAGAGCCCCTCGACGACGTCTTGGAATGCCGGATGACTCTTGTCAACTCGGTCGTCGATTACATCCATTACTTTAATTCTGATGTTATCGTCATGGTCCATTAAGTAAGGCAGCATGGCTGGAATTACTTCATCGTGGTTGTGATCGCCCAACGCGTCGATGAGTTGTGAGCGGGGTTCGATGGAACGATGGTCGTCGGGTTGATACTGCGAGAGGCTTTCCAGCAGAAACAGCACCAACTTATCCTCCGGCATAATCTTTGCCAGCGTCATGATCACCGACGATATATTCTGGGCCGTTCGAATGTGGTTCATCATCGGCTCAATCGACGAGGGCCCGAAGTGCTCAACAAGCACGTTGGTAATATATTTCTTTTCCTGCTCGTTCTTGATGGTGTCTTTGAAGTTGACGCCCAGTCGACGCACCAAAGCTCCAATCGATTCTGGCGTACCGAAATTGACCAGTTCATCAATGGCCTCTTGTCGGATCTGGATCTGCTGATGCTCATTGAGCATCTTCTTAGCCAGTTTCTCAATTTTGGTCGGTGTAGGTTTGCTTGAAAAAATGTCGAAAAGCCCCATGAGACACTCCAATCAGGTTTATTGGGCGGCACCATATCAGACCTTAGGCATTTAACGAACTGGTTCGATCTTTCCATCTCCAGTTATTCGAAATCCTGGCGATGTCAGGCGAGACCCGTCTTTTGGTAGAAAGATGGAAAACCGGCTGCCACCACCCTCAACGGCGGATACATCGATTCGCCCTCTATGGTCGGCTACGATGCGCCGCGCAATATTGAGACCTGTGCCACTGCCAGAATACATTTCATCGGGATGCAATTTGGCAAATAGAGCAAAGATGTTCTCATACTGATTGGGTGGGATTCCGATGCCGTTGTCGGTGACATCAATGCGGTATTCTATGCCCATGTCGAGGACGGAGAATTCGACGCAAGGTACGCTATGCTGGTTAAATTTTAGCCCATTTTCGACCAAATGGTCGAATACGAGGGTCAATCGAGCTTTGTCGCCGAGAAGTAGGGGGAGGTCGCCACAGATTAGAACCTCGCCTTGATAACGTTCCAAGGCACGCTGTCGAACCTCGCTGAGGATGTCTCCGAGCTCAAACTCTTCATTTTCTGACTTCTCCCGTTCGGCGTTCACCAGGCCGACCAAGTCGTCGGTGAGTTGGGTGATTCGGTCGACATTTATTGAAATGGTATTGAGCATTTCACGACCATTGTTGCCCAATTG
>JAYZEG010000042.1:0-3202 GCA_036337435.1 Myxococcota bacterium | reverse complement strand
GACATCTGGTGCGGAAGAATCATACAATCCTGACGGCCTCGTACCCCGGGCAATCCGTGCAATCAAAGCACAATACCCGACTGTCTCCATTGTCACCGATGTCGCACTCGATCCCTACTCCTGCGATGGCCATGATGGACTCGTCAGTCCCGAAGGCATCATCTTGAACGATGAAACCGTACATGTGCTTTGCCAACAGGCTCTGACGCAGGCACGGGCCGGTGCCGACATTATTGCGCCAAGCGACATGATGGATGGCCGAATTGGAGCGATTCGTGATTGCTTGGACGAGGCGGGCTTCGACTCGGTCTCTCTGTTGTCCTACACTGCAAAATATGCATCCGCTTTTTACGGTCCGTTCCGAGACGCACTCGATTCTGCTCCGCGTTTCGGAGATAAGAAAACCTATCAAATGGACCCGGCCAATGTTCGTGAAGCGCTCCGCGAAGTCGCTCTGGACGAATCGGAAGGCGCGGATATGCTCATGGTGAAGCCAGCGGGCCCATTTTTAGACGTCATTAGAGCGGTTTCCGAAAATACAGCACTCCCCGTCGCCGCCTATCAGGTCTCTGGTGAATACGCCATGCTGAAAGCAGCATCGGGCAACGGTTGGTTAGACGAGCGAGCATGCGTGCTTGAAAGTCTAATGGGGATCCGTCGTGCCGGTGCTGATGTCATCCTGACCTATTTTGCTCGGCAGGCCGCCCGTTGGCTGAAAAAAGGATGAAGACGGAATTTATACAGGCTCCAGAACAACTTGAACTGGTCACAGGGCAATATGCAGGGGCAGATCTATTTTTCATCGACACCGAATTCGAATCATACCGCGGCGGGACAGACCTATGTCTGATTCAGGTTAGCGATGGCAAACATGTGTTTGTGATCGATGCCATCGCGATCGATGATTTGACACCTCTCGCGTCGGTCTTTGCCCGACCCGGCACTCAATGGGTTGTTCACGCAGGCAAGCAAGATGTCGCTCTTCTCATGGACGCTTTGGACATCAAAACACGACCTGTCATTTTCGACACTCAGGTTGCCTGGAGTCTGTTGGGCCCAGAGTATCAGGTCTCTCTGGCCTACTTAGAGGCCCTACTCCTCGGATTACGCGTCGAAAAAGGTCACCAAACCGACAATTGGCGACGGCGACCGCTCCCGGACACGCAGCTTGCCTATGCCATCGATGATGTGATTCACCTCCACGCTCTATACGACGTCTTAATCAACCGATTGCGGGCACTGAACCGGTCTGAATTAGTCAGTGTAGTGAGTCGCGAGATCTTCGAACCTGCGCCGGCTGAACCCAAGCAACTGAATCTCGCAAGCTATCGAAATGCATGGCAGCTAAGTGACCAACAGCGTGCTGTGCTGTCAGCGTTGATCAAATGGTACCTCGCTTTTGACGCAGCCCCTCCCCGAGGCACGCCACATCACAAAACTCTTTTTTCAATCGCTGCCCGTTGCCCGCTGAACATCGTAGAATTGGGTACCATTAAGGGTGTCAACATGGGATGGGCGAAACGAGATGGTGATGTCGTCATTCAACTGATCACGGACACAATGGAGGCGGTGCCCTCATCCGATCAACGGACCAAAGTACCGACACCGTATAGCCGCTACGAAGACATGTATCGAGAGGCGTGGTTGGGATGCGCGCGTGTCCATGTGAGTGCGGAGCTGTCGATGGCCCCGGAGGTGGCTTTCCCCTCGTGGATGATGAAACGCATACGAGCCCAGCTTAAAAATGGGACACCCCTTGAAAAACTGAGTCAAGAGTTTGTGGGTTGGCGTCGAATGCTCGCTGAGCCATGGATGCGATTCTGTCGCGAAACCTCAGCCACTTGAACGAGTCTTTAAGGCATGAAAAGTCTGATTCTGACCCTCGGCATTGCGTGTGCGACCAGCGCCTTCGCCACCCCTAAGAGGTTCTGGCAAAGCTGGTCTGATGGACGGGCAGAAGTCAGTGGGTATACCCTTTCGGTCAATCGATACGGCCAGACGCGACAGGGTCAGGCTATCCTCATCTTTGTAACCGAGCCCTTTTCCATGAGTCGGCGGGTTAAAGTTGATCGATATGACGCAGAAAACCCTGACCACACGATTGCGCTCAAGATGAATTATCTCAAACGATTCCGAACCGGCGTATACGATTACGCGCTCATGACCAGCGTGTTTACGATACCCGGACAGGGATTCAAGACTCTCAAGGCAACCTTTTCAAGTCAGGAATGGTGTGGTCAAGTCTTTGAAAATCTGATGACTGACAAGACCCAAACGCGCTTGCGCATCGATAGCTACTTCGAAGGTGAATCTGGTCAACAGACGTTTGATGTAATGGTGGAGCCGGAGGATGCCCTGTGGATTCAGGCGCGCGGACTCACATCAGGTGGACCGGGGCACACCTTGCCCCCGACGCGCCGCATTTCCAGCGCAGCCCACCGGCGTCTCAATCATCAGGTTGCCGTGCCCCGAACGATGACAGCGCGCTGGAGTGATCCGAGGGCATACCAGGTCGCGGTAGGCACCGTGACCGTCCGCACCCTTTCCTGGCAGCGAACACCTCGCATCAAATGTGACCTCCATATCGAAGTGCCACCGCCCCATCGAATCATCGGTTGGACGTGCAGTGATGGCGAAGAGGCCCGCCTGACCGGCAGTTTACGCATGCCGTACTGGAACCAGGCTCGCTTGGGCGATGAGCACGTGCTCAAGGCGCTTGGGTTGCCGATTCAGGTGTCGCCGGATGGGAAGACTGGGTCAAAGTAAGCATCAAAACAGGCTCCGCCGGCCGCTCAGGTCCGGGACGAAGGGTCTCCATTGTGAGTTCAACACCGCGTTTACGCCAAAACAAGGTCCCGGTGCTGGACGACCGGGGTGAACCCCACCCTAAAGTCAAAAGAGTGTTTAAAGCCTTTTTTCGCTTAGACCAACCCAATGTATCCAGCTTGAATTGCAGGCGAAACACTCGACCGTTCTTCAGTTCGATTTTACACTTCAAATCGCGCGTTCCGAACTTAGGAGCTTCGAAAAAACCAATGAAGCCATCAACCCGCTTACGCTGGATAATGCCCTGTGCGCGTCGTTGCGCGACACTGCTCTTTTGACCGATAAGACTGGCCAGAGCACCGTCCTCCTTTCCCGTTGGTGGCGCCAAAAGATTGGCGAGTTCTGCGTATCGACTCAAAGTTAGACGAACATCATT
>JAYZEG010000041.1:0-166710 GCA_036337435.1 Myxococcota bacterium | reverse complement strand
GCGCCGGTGGTGCTGGAGCTGAAGGCGGTGCTGGCGGAGCCGGTGGTGCTGGCGGAGCCGGTGGTGCTGGCGGAGATGGCGCAAATGGCGAGGGCGAGCCAGGCAACGGCGACGGTGCCGGTGATGGCGCAAATGGCGAGGGCGAGCCAGGCAACGGTGACGGTGCCGGTGATGGCGCAAATGGCGAGGGCGAGCCGGGCAACGGCGACGGTGCCGGTGATGGCGCAAATGGCGAGGGCGAGCCGGGCAACGGTGACGGTGCCGGTGATGGCGCAAATGAACCTGGAAACGGCGACGGTGCCGGTGACGGCGCAAATGAGCCTGGAAACGGCGAAGGTGCCGGTGATGGCGCAAATGGCGAAGGCGAGCCAGGTAACGGTGACGGTGCCGGTGATGGCGCAAATGAGCCTGGAAACGCTGGCGATGCTGGAGACAGTGATAGCTGAGCCAGAGCTATCTCACCAACCCACCCTACCCCTCAGCTCAAGGATCATCATCTGCCAATAGGGGTAGATGAATGTACGTCTGGCATCGACTGGTTCAGCCAGACGTCTCTCGCCGATCACTCATCAACATAACGAGTCGGATCTTAAGGACGAGTTCTGTGCCGCCAATTCGGATGGGTCATAGTTAAGGTTTAACTCAAGTTCTCTAAAGCCTGGCGGATGTCGTCTGGAATCGGTTCAGAACACGCGTCTTGGTAATTGTAAATCACGATTACACTTTTACTTTTTGCAGCAAGAAAACTTGATCCGCCTTCTGTTGAATACAGCTCATACTCTAAAACAAAACTGGTTCTCCCAATTTTACTCACCCCAACTCGAACATCGATGATGGCCGGAAAATGCACCGGTGCGACATAATCGACCTCTAATCGCGCCAGAATTGGACCATGAGTTGGTTTGCCATCCCAAACTAAGCCAACAGTTTCAAAGAGCCGCATACGAGCACTCTCGAGCCAAACGGCAAAACGTGCATGGTTGACATGTCCGAGTACATCTAGTTCACCCCAGTGAATTGGAAATTGGATGCTGATGGGCAGCGATTCACTCATAAAACGTCCCTCCTGTTACTGGCTCAAATCAATTCAAACGTGGTCTTAATGGTCTTAGCTACAGTCTGACAGATCGTAGATTAAGTCTAGCTTGGTGCAGATACAAATAAGGCCGCGGGTCTAATTTGCGACCACTGTCTCCATTCTCAGGCCATGGGAAGTACGAAGACTTGTCTTCACGCGCAAACAAGACCCTCGAGGCCGTCGACTATTGGCTGAAGTAACGAGCCGTAAAAAGATGCTAATTTTGGGTGGTTCAGGACGGGTACTTACAGTTATTTCGGAACCTTAGTTGGTTCGTTAGACTTGTCGTCCATAGCCTTTTTGAAAGCCTCCGACTTCATCAACTCGCTTATGGATTTTGGACCCGTATTAGATGCGCCCTGCGTCTCATCGCCGTCATCGTCGTCATCGTCGTCATCGTCGTCATCGTCATCGTCGTCGTCATCCAAAGCATTCTTAAAGGCATCAGACTTCATTAACTCACTGATGGACTTTGCTCCACTGCCAGCCTTCTGTCCTGCACCTGTCTTCGATTTGCCAGCGGGTTTGGTGTCTTCGTCGTCAAAATCATCATCATCTGAGTCGTCTAATGGCGCACTGCACGCAGCTTCACTCGGGAATGGTGTGTAAAAATCCTTTCCATTCAATGCATTCACAGGACCGAGAGAAATGGTAGGAACATAGGTCACGATCAGAACAGAAAAGAGCATAATCCCTGTGAACGGGATGACTGATTTAATGACCTCGCCAAGTGATTTGTTAAAGATTGACGAGCTCACAAACAGGTTCAAACCCATCGGGGGAGTCAAATAGCCGAGCTCCAGATTGACAATGAACACAATACCCAAATGAATCGGATCGATCCCACAGAGTGCTGCCATCGGTGCCAAGAGCGGCACTAGGATCATGATGGCACTCATAATATCCATTAGACAGCCAACGATTAGCAGGAATATGTTCAGAACGAGCATGAAGGTGATTGGCGTGAGTTCAAAACTCATGATCCAAGCCGCCGCCCGATTGGGGATCTCGAGATCACTGAGCAAATGGTTGAGTCCGATGGCCATCGCAAAAATCACCAGGAGACTACCCATGAGTAGGGCGGCTTCGCTAATGACCGCAGGCAAACGATCGATGGTTAACTCTCTGTGGATGAAAAGTTCGACCACCAAACTATAAATGACGCTTACCGCTGCGGCTTCCGTCGCTGTAAATAGGCCCGAATAAATCCCGCCCAAAATAACGACTGGCAGCATGAGCGACCAAAAGCCATCCCCGATAGCGGCCTTAATTGCTGAATAGTCAGGCCTCCCGAACTGTTCGCCTTTTTGGAGACCGGTAAAAATACAATAGCCACTGAGCAGGGCACCGATGAGTAGACCCGGACCCAAACCAGCTAGAAAAAAATCCTCGACTTTGATGACTTGGGTACTGCTCGCAAAAATTGCATACACGATCATCGGTATACTCGGAGGGATCAAGATGCCGAGGGTGCCGGCACTGGTCACCAGCCCTGTTGAAAAGCGATCTTTATAGCCCGCTGCTACGAGTGCGGGGTACATCACCCCACCAATAGTAATCACCGTCACTGGACTCGAGCCACTGATGGCAGCAAAAAACATGCAAGCAGCCACCGTCGCAACGCCAAGGCCACCTGGAACTGATGCGAATGCAGCTCGCGCTACGTTTACAAGACGGGTTGCAATCGCACCGTGGCTCATGATGGCACCGGAAAGAACGAAAAATGGAATCGCCAACAATGGGGGCTTGTCAGTCAGCTCGCGAGCGCTTTCCATCAAGGGTGGCACGGCAGCCAGTCCACCGAGCGTATCAGCAATGGGAATGCCAAAGAGCGCATTATCAAGATTAGAGAAGACAACAGTATTGTCGACAACGAGCTTATATTTTGTCGCCAAGTCGCTGAAGACAACATAGGAGAGCGACGTTAAAGCACCGATGATCACGAATAAGGGAACCGAGAACAGTAAGAGTGCGAAACCAACGCAGACGACCAGCAGGGTAGGAGTCAATGTACAAGCTCCTCTGAGGGGAGCCGGCGATTGACAAATGCGTCAACAGTCATCGCGCCGAACCGAAGTGTCATCAGCCCGAAACTGACAACAGCAGATAGAATGATGACCCATGCTGGGAGTCGAGTTGCAGGCCTAATTTCACCGCCGTAAAAGTCTCCAGTTGAGCCGAAGACGTGGATATACGCCAGGTAGGTAAGGTATGCGCAAAACGCTGTCGCGAGGGACAGACCGATCGCTCGTGTCCATGGTCTAAATCGCGTTGGCACGACTTTGGATAAGGCATCAACCTGAATGTGACGACCCGCACGAGTCGCCATCGAACCACCAAGGAAGGCCATCCAGGCCAGCAAAATGAGGGATAACTCCTGCGCCCAATTATAACCCGGGCGAAGTGTCGTACACGCCCAACAGCCCAATCCCATGAGAACAAGAGACAAAATACTGTCAAACACTCGGCGAGTACGAAGGCTTGATTTGAACCAAAGCGCACACCCCAAAACCACAAGCCCAGTACATATCCATCGGCTGGAGAGTGCCATAATCAGCTGTAAGAGACCGTACATCAGTGCAATAGAGACAAAGCCAGATACAGTTAGACTTCGTTTGCTCGGCTCATCACCCCTGAGGCGAGTCGTCGCACCGTAAATAGACCGACCAATAAAGAAAACAAGCGCCGCCAGTATCATCGGCGTGATCCAGCGTGAGACAAACTCGAGTCGGGCTGGTGTTGTTTCAAGTCCAAACCAACCGAAGACGGCGAGGATCTTCTTGGCCAACAAACTATCTGAATTTGCAAACGAACGGTGGACGATGGCTAGCGTCACCGTAGCTGTCATGACCAGTGCCGCGATGGTGACCAAGGCTGTCTCGATGCGGTAGATGCAATGATCGACCAAATGTGCGAGACGCCGAATCGGCGTCTCGTCGGGCCCATCTGATGTTCTGAGTGTGTTCTCTGACGAGTTCACTGAGCTTTCTTAGCTTCCTGGATCGCGTCGAAGAGTTTTTTGCCCATGGGTGTCGCAGTCTTCATCCGTTCGGCCCAGGCTGGATGGGTTACTTTCTTAAACGCGTTTCGCTCCGCATCAGTTAACGAATAAACAGTGACATTTTGCTGTTCAAAATTTTTCAAAAGTAGTGGAGTCAGCGCACGAATCCCCTTCCGACCTTTAGTCTCCAACTTTCGGTCCTTGGGAATCACAATCGACTGCAATTCAGGAGGCAAAGAATCAAACCAAGCCTTGTTGAGGATCAAAAGTGCAGGTTGGTAAATGTGATTACTCACAGTGAAGTGTTGAATTCCCTGATGCCAACTTGCTGCTTGGGTAAAAAGGGCGGTGTTATCAAAACCATCGACATTGCCCGTTTGCAACGCAGGCAAAACTTCGCTGACCGAAATCGGCCGAGCACTTGCTCCAAGGGCGCCATACATAGCGAGGTGGGACGGGCTTTCTTGTGAGCGCATCTTGTAGGCTTTAAGATCAGCTGGTGTCCGAATCGGTTTCTTTGAACCGAAACAACGATACCCGTTCTCGGAGTACATAATCAGCTTAAACCCTTTTGCTTCCAGAATTTGTGATACCAGCGGCCTTACGGCATCAAGGACTCGGTCAGCTTGCTCGACTGAATCGAAGAGATATGGAAGTTCAAAGATGTCGATCTCGGGTACGACCACTGACATTGCACCCGTCGATACGCCTGCTGCCTGTAGGGTGCCTTTCCGCACCTGTCGGACGATGCTTTGCTCATCACCCTTTGTTCCACCCAAGTAAACTTTAACCTTAATCCGCTTATCACTGCCTTTTCTCACCAGCTTTTTATAGCTTTTCAGCAACTCGGACCACGGTGTATTTGGAGGTGCTACGGTTGCACCTTTCATCGTGAACTCATTCTTCTGAGCCTGAGCTGTCGACAAGGTGACACTCAAGCAACTCAGGATAATTAGCAGGCTTCGCATGAATTAATTCTCCAATTACAGTTAACGCTAATCGCGTTAGACGTTCGGGATGGGATTTATTCTCTTCCTAGAAATAGTCATCCATATTTTCTAGCATTTTCTTGGCGATCCGCTTCGCGTTCTTATTCTCAGGAATCAGTGCCTGATCGACATCATCGGCGGTCTCCAAGACGTCGTTCAGAAGCCTTTTGAATAAGGCTTCGTTATCGGTGCGGACAGCATAGATTTCAGCCATCAGAAGTTTGGTGTCGAGATACTGTGGTGCTGCATTGACGGACGCTTCGAAATTCGCCTTTGATTTTTCAGGGCTCTTTCCGAACGGGATCTTAAGCCAATATGCCCCCAAATATCGAGATGGGCCGCCATACCAGAAGCTGTTGTCGAGTGCCTTGCAACGTTGCATGATTGCGTAGGCTCGATCCTTGTACTTCAGGAGTGAGCCAATCCCATCTTTCAGTGCCCATTTTGCGAGATTGGTTGCATACCAGTAAAGAGCCTTTACATCCTCTTTCGTGGCCGCTTCGAGAGCTCTAGTCCATGCATCATCCTTATCGCCACCCGCTAAAATCGTTTCAGCAAATGCTGGGTTTGCAATGCTCAGGGCTTTTTCTGCCGCTTCCACACCCTTCAAGTAGTTCTTGCGTTCGGCATCCGAGTTATCATCTTGCCAACGCACAAAGACATTATTCATGTAGTAGTACGCATAAGCCAAGTCTCGATAGACATCGTGTCGGTTGGGATCGGCGATAATCGCCTGGTTCCAAGCATCGATGGCCGCTTTAGCCTTGGACTCATCTTCTCTTTCTTTCCACAACTCACGGGCTTTGCTCGCCAACTCTTTTGCGGTTTGAACGTCTGCATCGGCCACAGCCTTCTTAGCACTAACCATCACATTTTGACGGCCTCCGCATGCAAATGTCATGAGTGCTAAACACATCGAAATCAGGATCCGCTGAAACATGACTCTATCCTTTATCTAAGTCTTCTTGGTTTGTTCGGATGGTACGTTTTTACCCACGGGCCCACTTATCACGCTGAGCCATGAGGTTCAAGACTCGGGTCATCTCAAGGAATAGGAGCCTATCGACCCGTTCTTCCGCGCCAACGTTCTTTTTCCATACGGACCCTCAGCTTGAAAAGTTCGTTGAATGTCTGAGTGATCCGATTCAGGTTGACGGCCTTCGACTCGCCGGCAATGCGCTCGTGGACATTCATGTAGACCGTTGCCACCCTAAAGCCCTTTTTCTTTGCTCGTATGGGAATCTCTAGATTCAACAGAAAACTGTGGGACGAGGCACCAAGCTCCGAGTACACATCGCGCCGAACCATGTATGACCCCTCGGTGCGCGCGCGCGTGCCAACGACACTTGCTGTCAGCATTCTTAGCCCATAGGACAGACACTTTCGAGTGAATGTATAACTTCGATTTCGATACAACGACGTCACGACATCCGCATTCACCGCGCTGGGAAAAAAACCCAGAAATTCATAGGCATCGATTTGGCCATCGGCTGGCATCATTGCAAACCAAGACTTGCTGGCCACTCGATATCCTTCAAGCAATGCGGCACCCATACCCGAATTTTCGGCAAGATGACATGCCACCAGGTTCTGATGCGTCTCTGCGAGTGCATCGATGATATCTGCCGTACCATCAGATGACCCATCGTTGACGATGACAAGTTCGCCATCACGAACATGCTCGTCGAGAAACGCGAGGGTTCGCTCAACACATGGCGGGAGCGCCTCTTCTTCGTTAAACGCGGCCATAACAATGGTAAGCGAATCGAACATCGGCGCAGACAGTATCCGGTTTGAGGGGCAGTTGATAGCACAAAGACCCTTCGACTCAAAAGATGAGTTTGCTCCTGAACCTGCACCGTGACACCATACTGGCATGAGGCAGTTTAGAACCCATGGCGATGGTCGTTTCGCACTCGATGATTTTAAGTCGATTGGAGACAGCGTCATCTTCGAACGCGATGTCCTTATCTGGCACCCCGAGACCATTTCATTAGGTCAAAATGTCTACGTAGGCCATCGGTCGATGATCAAAGGCTACCCTTCGGGACACATAGAAATAGGCGACAATGTTTGGATTGGACAAAACGTTTTCATGCATGGGGCTGGGGGGATTACGATCGAATCAGATGTGGGCATTGGACCGGGCGTCCAGATGCTGACCTCTAGCCATAGCATCCCGCCAAAGCCTCAATTAATTCTCGATGCATCGCTCGAATTTGCGCCCATTCATATCGGGGCTGGGAGTGATATCGGGGTGGGAAGCATTGTCCTTCCTGGCGTATCGATCGGGCAAGGTGTGCAAATTGGTGCGGGCACTGTGGTCACAAAGTCGGTCCCCGATTTCACAATCGTTGCAGGCAACCCAGGCCGCGTACTCCGGAAGCGCGATTAAACAGTTCGATGAATAGTGCCAAGCGCGAGTGGAACCAAAGTGGCTTGACTGCCTTCCTGATACTGCTGTTCGCCTATTGTCTCACCATGTGCCGCGGACTGATGTTTTTCGATGCGGGCGAATTGGCACTTGTTGCGGCTCAATATGGCCTCGGCCATCCTCCAGGACAACCCGGGTATACCGTCTTGTTAGCAGCTTGGACGAGTTTAATGCCGTTCGAACCATTGACGAGCATGACACTGTTTTCGGCATTGTGTGCTGCACTATGTGCTTTTCCCGCTGACGGAATTCTAAGAAAATTTGGAATTGCGGTTTCCATGACCAGGCTTGTGTCAATTCTGACCATCGGTCTACTTTATCCTGTTTGGGATCAAGCAACGCGCATCGAACTCTATTCCCTGATGACCTTGCTGATGTTGTTTACGCTCAACACAGCTCTATCGGTTAAGCAGCGAAGCAAGCATGAGTTCGGTGAATGGTTTAAACTTGGGCTCCTCGCTGGTCTCATCGTGACCATTAATCCCATTCACGGGCTGGCTACGGCTGCCGGTGCCGGGCTCTTGTCGTTAGGTGCACTTTTAAAGACAGGCATCCGAAAAGTGATTTGGACCATCGCTGCAGCGGTCGCTGGCTCCATGACAGGTCTACTGCCCTATACCTATCTGTTTTGGGTTCGTAATACATCCAGTCGATTTGTCTGGGGTGATCTGAAGAGCACTGAGGGTCTATGGCACTACCTTACTGGGCAAGATTACGCGCATACTGACCATACCTCCTGGGCGTCAATTCCCGAACATGCAGGAGACTGGTTAATTTGGTCTCACACCCATGGGTTCTTGGCTTTCATCGTGGTCGGTATGATCGGATTGGGAGCAACACAGCAATTGCGTAGAACCACGTTTCTATGGGGACCGATTCTCCTCGCTGGATCCGTATTTTCCTTCAGCTACGGCCAATATTACCCGGACGTCCCAGACTTCAGTGCCTATCTCGTCCCGTCACTTTGGGTCATGGGCTTTGGCGCCGTTTGTCTCTTTAATCGCGTTCAGCGAGACTTCGTGCTGCCTATGTGCTTGATACTACTCGCCGTACCTCCACTAATGAACGGGCGGGTCTTACCCGATCGATCTGATAATGATCTCGCAGTCGATTTGGCAACGCGCTGGCTCCAGTCATTGCCGGAAAACGCCATATTGCTCGCGGAGACCGACCATCTTGTCTTTCCCATCATGTATCGTCAGCAGGTCGACCAGATTCGACCGGATGTTGTCGTTGTAAATATTGGTTTCGCGTCGAGCCGATGGTACTGGAATCAGCTTTTCGAGCAACATCCAGACCTGAAGCCTGTACCGCTTGCGGCCCCCGGTCCAGGCATTCGACTGCGACGTTTTCTTTTGGCAAACCAAACACGTCCTTTCTTTGCTGAGTCAATTAATGCGGCCCCTTTGGTGGGTATGAGACCATGTGTTGCTCAATTTGGGATTGCGATGGGGCAGGATTGCAAATTCGTCGATGACCGGCTCCCACTGTTTCAGGAGACGATGAGAGGCTGGTGGAGTTCGGAAGCAGCCAACGATCCAATCTCTGCAAAGGTTCTTGCTTTTTTAAGTAATGAGCGTGCTCGTGCGTACTACGCGCTCGGACACGTAAACGCATCACTCCAGGCACTATCGGTTGGAGCAAAGATGCAAGCGGGGCAGACATTACCCATTCCAGACGAACTCAGAGCGACCCGCCAGGCTCTCAATTGGTCATCCGAAGGACAATTACTCGGTTCGAATGTTCATAACCTCAAACTGGGTTACCTCATTCTTAGGGGCCAGAGCACGGAGTTGAGCGTCAAGCAAAGCGAGCTATGGCTCGACAAAGCCGCCGAGTTATCAGAGTAAACTCGGCGGCTTAAATACAAATTAACGCTTGGACGACTTGTAAGCGCGTGACTTGTATTTTTTAGAATACCGTTTCTGTGCAGACCGGCTTTTTCGAGCCTGGCCCAGGTCGAGCATCGCGTTTTCCAGCTCTTCCATCTGGTTATTCAAACGCGGGCTCGGGCTAAGGCTCTTCTGGTGGGACACAGAACGAAGGGCCTGGGTTATTGTCTTCTGAGCACCCTCAAAATTACCGGCCTCGGTCATCGCGGCGGCAATCTTCAGTTTCTTCGCTGCCTCAAGTTCACTCAGACGAATTGAAACCAGCGGGTTTTCCGTCTTGAGCGCAGCGTCTCTACTGCTGGCGTGACCGACTGTGATGGTCTCTTTTAATTGTACATGGAGCCCGTCTGCATTCAGATCATCGTATTCAAGTCTGAGTCCACCAAGCAAAAAGTGGCCCGGTTTGGCATCGCCAACCAACCCTTTTGGCAGTTTCAATCTCAGCATAACTTCTCGGTTCTGACGACCTGTCATAAATCCAATCCGAATGGAACTCTCTCGTCCACGGTCGACCATGGGATAGCCGAATGCTTTGATTAACTGAACCCCTGTCTGACCAGCAAAAACCAGTCTCACATTGCGTGCAACAGTGCCGGCAACGCCATTGAGTTCATCTGCCAGAATCGATGCAATATTTTGACTGTTCTCAATGAAGTGGTAGCGCCCACCTCCTTGGTCAGCCACTTGGGTCATGAGATCTTCATTGTAATCGAGGCCCACACCCATCGTACTCACACTGATGCCACGCCGAAACGCATCTGCGGCCCGTTGGCCGATCACACTCGGATTCATTTCACCCACATTAGCAATTCCGTCAGACATCAAGATGACATGTCGAACGCGCGACTCGTTGCCGGCCTCACCCAGCGTGTCAAAGGCCGAAAAAAGTGCTGGCCCGAGAGCGGTAGATCCACCAGCGGAAATGGCATTCACCAGTCTTTTCACCTGCTCTTTACCCACTTTATTCATCACAAATGCCTCGCTTCGAGACACGCTAGACGAGTAGGAGATGAGCGTAACCCGGTCACTTGCTCTGAGGCCATCGATCAGCTTAATGGCGGCCAATTTGGAATCAGTGAGTTTCTGTCCTCGCATACTGCCACTGCGATCTAATACAATGGCTAAATCGAGTGGAGGCCGTTCACGAGTGATTGACGGAGCAGCAGCCAATTGTACGAGAATATTGACATCGTTCGTTTGCGATGGGTGCCGCGAACTAAACTGGGGCAAGACGGTTGCTTTAACCGCGCCCTGACTGACGGTTTGTCCAGCGGCAATGGCCATGTTGGCTGGCTTTTGGATACGACTATCAGCGCGAGAGCTACTGACTTGACAACCTAATGACAGCAACGCTGAAAGACATAAAAAACGAAAAAACAACATGATTCTAATGCTCCGTAGTTATGATGTAGAACCTCCTACGTATCCCAAGTAAGTTTCGGTCTAATTTTTGTTCGTTTTCGGAAAAGTTATGCAGAAGACATTCTTAAAAGGTGGCTGTCATTGTGGTGCTGTTCAGTTCGAATTTGTACCATCGAAACATGTAATTGAATGCAATTGTTCCATCTGCACCATGAGTGGATTTGTCCACTGCATCGTGCCTCAGTCTGACTTCGTGCTTCTCAAGGGCTCAAATGTCCTGAGAAGCTATCGCTTCAATACAGAGACAGCGAACCACCTGTTCTGTGAAATATGCGGCGTTAAGTCGTACTACTATCCTCGCTCCCATCCCGACTCTGTCAGCATAAATCTCAGATGCGTCGCTGACGGCGGACTTGACCAACTCGACACCATCAAATTTGATGGCCGTAATTGGGAGAAAGAAATCCACCAATTGCGTTCGAAATCCCACTAACTTGCTAATGCGAGCAGGCTCGGTATCATCAGGATGTGAGCAAGAAAGATAAATCGAAGCAACCTATCGGCCGTCCGCCAAAAGAAATTGGTGATACAGCACTTGAAATGAAGGCCATTCCCTTCTTCGTTGACCGCCTGGCAAAACCAACGAAAGATGACGACTCACGAACCCTGACTGAGTCTGCCGATGATGAGTTGCAAGCGGCCTTCGAAGAGGCTTCATTCGACGATAACGAGGATGATACGGTGACTGTAGAGGGTGACTTCGCCGAGTTCGAGGATGCAACAGAATCAGTTTTCGATGAGGACTAAACCCATCTCACGCCCTATTCTGGCTTAACACTGCCCATCAAGTATCGACACTCACCGTCGTAATTCCAATTTGGACAGCGCGAATAGGTCCACTTTTCGCCCTTATATATGATCACCCTGCCGTAATCGGCGCGATCTGCTCTTAAGTCTGAGCGCACTTGCGCAATGAGGTCTTGAGAGGTCCTGGCTCGATGGGTTGCGAAAGGCCCGATAACAAAATCTGGAAGGCCTAATTTAATCTGCCCTCGGGATAATAGAACGAAGTGCTGATCAGAGACCCGACGCTTCGTGACTATGCTTTCACCAAGCGTGTCCGAATCTTGGTTGAGGGCTCTACGAAATGAAGCTGGCGTATATGCACGCCTCGTCAACAGGTCCAGAACAACTCCGTTGTACCGTTCGGCAGTCCTGAGCACGGCCGCACCCACGATTCGAAGGTGATTGTTTGATGGCAAGGTCTGGCTTCGGCTTCTAAAGGAAACAGCGAGCTTTGCCTGGTGAGCTTGCGACATCACTTCAGACCCCAACTTCGTGAGCATGGGGTCGAGCCGACTCCAAGGCAGTAGACGATGTGGCATTTCCGCAAAATCTAATTCAATATCAATCCGATAGTCGGATGGCACAGTCGTCTTTCTGAGATGGTCTGCTACGAATGAAAACTCATCACGTTCAGCGTGAACCGCAGTCCACATATCAGTGACATCGGCCTTATTTTGCATAGCAGCCGAGTTCGCCGTTAAAACAAGATACATTTGGAGTGCTGGTAAAGACTGAAAAACGGCTTCATTGAAGTCGTCATCATATCGGTTTGATGACGCTGGGTTTGCTCCACAGGCGTAAAAGACACCGATACAAATGCCAGTATAGATTATCGTCCGAAAAGTTCTCAATGGCGTCGGCCAGAGTTCGATTTCGCGATGCGCAAAGAAGATGCGTTAATGCTGTGAGTCCAAAGCAGTTGGCCTTTCGAATCGCGAGATTCAAATGTCAGACTCCGACTCTCGGCAGCTCCGGAGACCCGAAGCATGCCAAAGTTTCTTTTCTTTGTGACCAGCGTTCCAGGCACCCGGACCGGACTGTCCCATTCACCGTCGGCCGCTGCCCCCCGACTGGTCAACGGGGACGCCGTGAAGTCATAAAGCGGGTAAAATCCTTGTGGATGGATCTTAACCAGCTCCGTGTGATGCCGATCGCCGCTAATGAAAACGACCCCGTTCACGTTTCGGCGAATTAACATGTCGATGAGTTGCTTTTGTTCGTGAGGGAATTGAGCAGATCCCTCGTAGCGGTCGAACGGGCTTAAGAACTGCCCTCCAGCCGCCACGACCTTAAACGGTGCTTTGCTGGCAGCTAAAGCATCGGCAAGCCAGTGAAATTGGTCTTTCCCAAACTGTGTTTTTTCAGGCTCTCGAGGTGCATTAGAGGCACTGCGATGGTATCGATTATCGAGTAGAAAAAAGTCGACATCATGCCAGGTGAACTGTGTGAATACCCCTGGTACGTTTGGCAACCCATAGCTCGGATTGAACCAGTGCCGTTTAAATGCATCCAAGCTGGCCTGTTTATGTACGAATGAACGATTAGAGTCATTTGGACCATAATCATGGTCGTCCCAAATTGCGTAATGGTGAGTCGACCCGAGTAAGGCCTGTAATTGAGGGAGCTTCCGCGAGCGTCGATAGCGGCGAGCCATCCCCCCAGGAGATGACCAATCGGACGCACGAAAATAGACGTTATCACCTAACCAAAGCATCATGTCAGGTGCCTGTTTCCTGATTGCTTCATAGATTTCATAACCGCCACTATAATAGGGCTTTGGGTCATATTCAGTGTCGGTTGTGTGGGCGCATGACCCCAGCGCAACCACAAAATTTGGTGGCGCCCTATTTTTGAAGCGACGCCACAATGCCTGAGTTTGAAAACGGAGTGGCCACCGCGGGTTAAACACCCTATTTTCGTCTCGCCCGAGTTCAACCGTGAACCGATATTTCTGACCTGGTTCTAAGTCCGCAATTCGAATCTTGACGATATGGTTTTTACCGGTTTCTTGGAAAGGAGATACGGCGACTGAAGTTGGATTTGACTCGGACCAATATTTGATCCGAACCGAGGTTGATTTGGTCGTTTGAAGCCAAATACCGACTTCAAAATGCGTGCTGTAGCCGACCAACGGACCTGAGCTGACCTCGGCCCCCATCGCAGCCGCGGTCAGGCCCCATGAGGTGACCAGATAAGCGGCGATGATGCATCGCCATCCTGCACGACCCGACTTAGCCACCTGTCCGACTCGAATAGAATTGTCTCATCAGCTTACCGATCGTTGCGAGCTGCATGTTCGATGTTCCCTCGTATATTTTCCCGATTTTGGCATCTCGATAAAATTTTTCAGCAGGATATTCCTTGGTAAAACCCACTCCTCCCATGAATTCCAAGCACATGGACGCCGCCCTCTCAGCAACTTGAGATGAGAATAATTTTGCCATCGCGGCTTCTTTGACAAAGGGCTGCTTTGCGTCCTTGAGCCGGGCGGCGTTGTAGACCATGAGCCTCGCGGCTTCGATTTCTGTAGCGACTTGCGCATACTGAAATTCCAATCCTTGAAACTCGGCGATTGGACGACCAAATTGCTGCCTTTCGAGCATATAGGCCATCGCGTGATCAAGAGCACCCTGGGCGAGTCCAATCATTTGCGCGCCAATCCCGATTCGTCCCTCATTAAGCGTTTCGATAGCAATTTTGTACCCTTTGCCCACGTCACCTATGACGTTTGCCGCTGGGACTTTGCAATCTTCAAAAATGAGTTCGACTGTGCTTGACGCTCGGATACCCAGTTTGTCCTCTTTCTTTCCAATTTTGAAGCCTGGGGTATCGCGTTCAACGATAAACGAGGTGATTCCGCGGTATCCTTGAGTGGGATCAACGTTGGCCATTACGATAAACATCGACGCCTCAGCACCGTTCGTGATCCAAAGTTTACTGCCATTCAAAGTATAGGTGTCGCCATCCAAAGTCGCCCGCGTCTTCAAGGCGAAAGCGTCAGACCCCGAACTGCTCTCAGACAATGCATAACTTCCAACCCATTCGGCGCACATTTTAGGCAGGTAGCGTTCTTGCAGAGCCGGACTCGCAAAATTGAGCAGAGCGTTATTGACCAATGTGTTTTGCACATCGACGAACACCGACACACTCGGGTCGATCCTCGCTAGAGCTTCAACCGCAAGAATGGCCGTGAAAAAGGTACCACCGGCTCCGCCGAGTGCCTCGGGTACTTCGACTCCCATCAGACCCATTTCAAATAGACCTGGTATGATGTCTGGATCAATTTTCCCCACCTCATCCATCTTCGATACTTTGGGACCAATCTGGTCTTTCGCGTACTGGTATACAGCATCCTGAAACATCTGCTCGTCTTCAGTGAGGATCGTGAGTGGCTTGATGGTCATCGGGTGTTTCCTTTGTCTAGTGGATGAGGCTAAGCACTCTGAAGTGATACCAAGTATGAGTAAAAGATCCATACTAAGTTACTTTATTTTCTGGGCCGTGCGTTCTGGAGCAACAGGATCAGTCGAGTAATTGAATGACCGGCTGTTCTTTATTGATTGGACGGTGAGGCAATTTGACCTCTCTTTCACTGACTTCATCCAAGATTTGAATTTTGATTTTATCAGGCTGAAGAGAACCCGCTGCGGGTCTTACCCGACCAGCGGGAATAAGCCGACCCGATTGATTTTCTTTGGTGACAATCGACTTTGGGTTTTGCGCTCGTCGCGAGGTTTCTGGTGACGAAGTCCCCTTTTTTGAGCGGGTGAGAATCGGTATTTTCCTGACGGTGACCCGCTTCCTGAAGATGATCGTCCGAGTTAGATTATCGTCTCGGGCTCCCATGATGATGGTCTCGTGGACCGGTTTGTAGTCTGCCAAGCGGAATATGAAATCATGCCGACCGGGTTCTAAAGCGACAACGAGAGGTGTCTTGCCAAGCGACATCGTCCCCTGTAGGACCTCGGCCCCCCCGGGTGTCGAATATAATTCAACGAAACGTTGGCCTTTAAGGTCATCAGCAGCCGCATCAAGGTCCACGCTCGATGACGTGTCGGCTGTCAGTCTAGAAACGCCAGGTGACTTCGTTTCGGGACGAATCAACTCGTGGGCCGAAAAGACAAGGCAGGCGAAAACGAAACACAGTGCTATCCATGACGCCCAACGGCCAACCGGCATCGAACTTCGATTTTCATCCGGGTTCATCTCGAGGGATACCGTGGTTATCGGCGGTTGTTCAATCAATGCTGTAATCTCTGCCCGAGATATGACCGTGGGCTTAAGAGACCTGAGTGCGTCGCGCATTTGGTCAGCTGTTTGAAAACGTCTGTCACGGTCTTTCTCCAGTGCAAGAGACAGCCAATTCTCAATTTCAGGAGAAAGCTCAGGGGCAAGTTCGGGGCGGAGAGTTGCTACCGTGGGCAAGAGCGAATTTAAATGCTGCTCAAAGATTTCTTTTGCCGTTCCGTTATAGGGAAAGCGTCCGGTCAACAAGCGATAAGTCATTATGCCCAATGAATAGAGGTCAACTCGGTGGTCTAAGGACAAAAACTTAGCTTGTTCTGGGGCCATGTATTGGGGCGTTCCAACAAGCTGATTAATTCCCGTAATAGGACCAATGCCTTCATTGGATGTGCCAGGCACGTATCTGGCAATCCCAAAATCAAGAAGCTTAACGACGTCGGCACCGTCAATGGAGGATTCGACAAATACATTACTCATCTTGATATCGCGATGAACGACCCCGCGTTCATGGGCATATTCGAGGCCAGCGAGACTCTGATCGAGAATATTGAACAATCGCTCAATTGAAATTGGCTGAACCAGTGACAACTGATAGAGATCGTAACCGTATAAAAGCTCCATTACGAGAAATTGGTCCTCGTTAGGCATTGTTCCGAAATCGATCACCTTGGCAATGTTGGGATGATTGAGTTCGACTGCGATAGACGCACCGCGTCTGAACCTATTGGAGTCGTTCAAACGCCGCCCGGGCAGCACTTTCAGTGCAACCCGCGTGTTGTTCAACAGGTCTGTCGATGCCCAGACTGCACTGCCTCCGCCGCCTGTGCCGATCAGTTCGTCCAGTACATAGCGGTCCTGAACGATGTCCTTTGTCCTGTCTAGAACAAGTTTGGCACCATCTTCATCGCAATGAGTTCGGTCGGCAGTGTAAAGCCGATGACACCGGACACAAATCTTCATTTGCATAGTATAACCTACCTGGTGCCAATCTCCGGAATTACGCCCTCTTGATATTCAGATTTACTTGAGAAGATTTCGCCTAGAATTCGAATCTGACCCGCTGCTGTATCGTAATACCATGCATCAACTGCTGATCGAGTGGTGTAATCACCTTCGAAATCCAATGCGCCACTTGTCCCAAATAAATCGATGGTGCTGGCACCATTCGATTGCAGAACCTCCCGAGTTGAAGCGAAAGACTCCAATCCGACCAGCATTGGTTCCTCGCCCTGGGTGATGCGGGACAATTGTCGTGCTAAGGCCGGTCCCTCGACGGCACCTGACGAACCCTGCGACGCATAGAGGTAGGCGGCTAGGAAAATCGAATCGAATGCCGCGGTTGAACCTAAGTGAGCAGGAATGTCCGGGAAACGTGCTGAAAACCAGTCGGAAAAGTCGCCATATGCATCGCCGTCAAGTGAAGACGGCAGAAATCCAATGAGCTGATTGACAAGAGATTGCCCTTGACTACCCAACGACTGCAAGGACATGGCATCATGGAGGTAGTGCGTTCCGAAAAGAGGCCGGCCATTGAGGCTTTCGAGGGTCTCTTCGTGCTCGGCTAATGTAATGAATTCGTCGGCTGTCCCTAAGAAGAGCAGCACTTCAGGGCCAAAAGCACGCAATGCCGAATCGATTGAGGATACATCAAAATATCCACGTCCAATTTCTCTCGAAGCTCCGTAGACTATGTCGAGAACCGGTTTGTTCTCACAATCTACTTGTCCGCAATAAACGCTTTCAAAACTTTGAAAGGAGTGCGTTCCTTGATGAGTGTCAGGGCGCAAACTTGCAACTTTCTCATATCCCTTGGCATTTAAAACTTTGACCATTGCCTCGAATTGGGACGTCTCGGGAGCGACCAGTTTTAACAAGAGGCCATCATCGGACTGCAAGTGAGCCGAACCCGGACGCAGCTGTGGGAAGATTTGCAACACTCGACTCTGTTGCGCCACCCTTCGGAAAACAGCTCTAGCCTTATCTCCGTCTATAGGTCCTATCAGGATTGGCACCCTGGCCTGCTCAATGAGCCACGTCGCACGCGTCACGACTTCATCTGATGTCCCCGACGAGTCACACCCAACCACAACGAAATTTTGACCACCCGCGTCCATGGTCTGGTTGATTTCGAAAATGGCGGTACCAATCACCTTTTCCATGATTTCCCCGTCCGACTTGAATTCGCCGCTTCGAGGCATCATCAACCCGATCCTCAGGGCCGACTTATTATGAAATTGAGCATCATCGGACAAGCCGTAAAGAATGCGACAAGCGGCCGGGGGTGGGGCCGGTTCAACACATGCACCATCTTGGCAAATCAAGAAACTTGGACAGTCAAAATCAGCGTCGCACTCTTTTTCAAATTCGACAATTTTCGAACATCCAGCGACGAGCAAAATGAAAACTGCGTATTTCAAAACCGCGTTCTCCAATTGAGTCCCATACGGCCGACACCCATTGTCGGTGACACAGTCGCCTTTGACTCTTCGTCACTCACAAAAAACCAAATCAGACCAGTGAGAGCGACGGCCGCACTGGCTGATAGGACAATGTCAGCTGCAAGTGCTTGTGATTCCGCAAGTGACTGGGTTTTCTTTTTGTCGTCCAACTGAGTGATGTTGCCAACCCGATTTGCGTTGTATAGGGCGACAGCACCAACGGTCAGTCCAGCTGCAAAGCCCACGGCCCCGGTCGTCATAATCCAAACGGGTGCCGGGTGCTTGATGGATGCCTTGACCCGATGAACATCTTCGTCATAACCAAGGCTCGAAGGCTCTGATCTAAACTGTGCCTCGGCAATGATTTTGGCTCGAATGACATCGAGACGCTGACGCGCCTTATCTTTCAGAGACTCCTCGATATCAGGTAGCTTTATGCATTGGCCGTACAGGTCACGCGCACTCGATAAATCCCTCAAATTGGTTTCGAAGATAAAGGCCATGTTGTAGAGCAATTCAGGGATTGGGCTAATTTCGAAAGCACGACGGTAAAGCAGAATCGCGCGCTTGAAATCACCAGTTTGACGAGTCTCGAAAGCCTCCTTAGCCAGTGCCTGCACTCGGTCCTTTATGATGCTCTGTGTAGAGGTCTGCGCGAGCGGGGCTCCACAGACAACAAACAGAGAAAAAACGGCTATATCAAATCGCAAATTAGCGGGTCCCCCCCGGACTTATGTGGGTTATGGTATGACCGACCAGCGGTGTCAGTCAAGGCATGGTCATCACTCGATTATCCCCCCTCATCAAACCATCAGCAACACCAAGAGCGGGTGAATTGAATCGATTAGCCGCACTCAAATGAATGAGTTTTTCGAATCGAGATTCACGCAAAAAAACGGACTAAGAAATCGCTTGTCCAACCAAAACCATATGCCTGTCCAAGGGTCTGAGTCGAGCACAGGAAAGACGAGACGACCGATCTTTAGCTAGCACAAACCCAGTATGGTTTGGCGACCTGTGTGCTTAGTTGCTATCGGTTTTCTGCAAGAAATCTTCGAGTAGTTTTGAAGATACGATGATCAAATCTCGCTCGGTGATCATCCCGACGAGCTTGCCGTCTTGCACCACGGGTAGGCAAGCAACTTGCCTGGATCGCATGAGGTGGATGGCATCAATGGTTCTAAATTGAGGTTCAACCGTGACCGGATCCTGTCGCATGACAGTGCCAACCTCAATCATATCTCCAGATGAGCCCCTCGCGATCAGTCTAAGTAGATCCCAATGCGACAAGAGTCCAACCAACTGACCGGACTCATCTTCGACGGGAACATGACGGACATGCGACCATTCCATCACGCTCGCAGCCAAATCGACAATGTCACCCGGCTGAACCGTGAACAGGTCTGTGGTCATAATTTGACCAACAGTTTGATAGCTTGAGCGCCAGTTCTTGTCGCGCTTATCGTCGGCGAGAGTGGCGAGTGGCCATGTGTGAACTGGCTTACCGGACCGCTGATGCTGCAACATCGCGGCGGTCACCTGCCTTGACCGCAGGTCTGATGTTCCCCGTTGACCCATACCAATCACAGATCCCAACGCCCATTGAGCACCCGTTTGCTGGCTTGCTACCCGTTCCTCGATCACATCGAGATAGCGAGTCACATCTGCGGAATCAATTCCGGTTTGGAGCAAACCTTCTCTCGCACTCGGGAGGAGTTCCTCGGTGATCAAATGTCCTGCCGTAAAGGTCTTACCGCCAATCCACGTAAATTGAGCATCAAGTCCAGTTTGCGCGGCCGAGAAAAAGTTTCTCTTTGCATGCTCAAATTCCATCACCTCAGCGATTGGCTTCGAATCATGTGTCAGTGATGCCATCAATCCAAAGAAAAATGCTGCATTGGCGACTTCATCAACGACGGTCGGACCCGCGGGGAGTACGCGATGCTCAATTCGAAGGTGCGCCACCCCGTCTTTGACACCGTAGCAGGGTCGATTCCAGCGATAGATAGTTCCGTTATGAAGCCGAAGTGCGTTGAGTTGAGGTATCTGTCCGGCCCTCAGCAACTCACATGCATTTTCGGTTAGGTCGCCCGCGAGCACGGAGCGATGTTGGGTAATATCTTCCTGAAAAATTTCAAGGATAGAGTCCTTTAGCCATCGATCTCCAAAGTGAACTCTTGGCTGAAGTCCGCGACCAGACTGCAACTCCGAACGAGTGTCAACGGACCGCTCAAAGAGCGCAATCCGCGTCTCACTCCACAAGCGGCGACCCATTAACAATGGAGAATTAACAGCCGTTGCAAGGACTGGGGCACTGATTGCCTGCGCGACATTGTAGAACGGCGCGAATTCATCAGGCGAGACCTGAAAGTGAATTTGAAAACTTGTATTCGCAGCCTCAAGCATAACTGAGCCGAGACTCAGGTGAAATTCATCAATACCCTTGATTTGCACCTTAAACTCATCGCCGCGCAAGCGCCTCATGACACGGTTGAGCTCGAAGTACCGCTGTTTCGGCGTCATGCTGTCCAGGTCTAGATCTGACCGCCTGAGGGTCGGTAAAATCCCTACCAAGAGGATGTCCGAATTAAAGGCAGCCGCGCCGTCTCGAACTGTCTCGAGGACGTCTTTCAACTCACTTTCCATCTGGCGAAGGCACCCTTGCCCAAAGACTTGAGGGTCTAGATTCGCTTCAAGGTTGTATTGGGCCAGCTCAGTCGTCAGCCGAGGGTCATCCAATCGCTCTAAGAGCTGCATCACAATGGGGGCCGCGGCTAGATTCTCATCGATAAGAAACATTTCTTGCTCAGCACCAATTCGGCGGATCCCCGTTTCAAAGAGACCTTGTTCGAGCATCATTTCGAGTGCCCGAACATCGTTCAGTAAAGCCTTGGTAAAAGCTTTTCGCTTTTTATCATCAAGCTCATGCACGTTTTGTTCGCCCATTTTGCCCACCTTTTGCCAATTACTGAGAATAGAGGCCGAAATTTACAAGCGCACGTTAAGTCGTGTGATCGCGAGTCGCAAGCACATCCAGCTAAAACCGCGTCGAATTAGACAATTAGTCGGGAAATGGTTCTTTGGGGGGGTTTTGAATTCGTCGGTTCCTGCTACACTCAGAAGACGACGGCGGATTGGATGAGGGGCCGGGCAGCATCAAAGCGTTTCTGCTGATGCATGTATTGCTGGGGAGAACAGATGACTGAGGTAAGTCTAGACAAGCCTGAATTAGACATAATCGAGGACGAAGAACGTCTGCTCAAACATATTCAAGAACAGCTAGCCGACGTCATTTCCCAGCCAAACTCATCGACGGACTATGACCACGAACTTCTCGAATTGAGAGACCAATTGAGCGAAGCTCGCTTGGAAGACCAAGCCATGCTTGTCGAACATATGACGCGCCTATCTGCATTGCGAGCCGCTCAAAATCGTGAGTATGAGGCGCCCGTAGACCCGAAAAGTCCCTATTTTGCCCATATTCGTCTGACCGACAAACACCAAGGTCAAGAGCGAATCAGAGAGGTTGTCATCGGTCGTCGCTCCTTTATTGACACTCAGCGAAATGTCCAAATCGTCGACTGGCGAAATTCGCCCATCAGTCGAATCTACTACTGCTACGACGAAGGCGATGACTACGAGGAAACATTCGCAAAGCAATTGCAGCGCGGACATGTGGACTTGCGACGGACACTCACCGTGAATGAGGGGCAGATTTCCCGCATCCGGTCTGGAGACCGGGTCCTTTTGAGAGACGCCAATGGCCATTGGCTCAGACAAAGTGATGAACGAAGCCGGCTGGCGGGCGGTGCGCAAACCGCCATCAGAGCACCTGATCGTCGCCTTGGACGGACTGGTGCAGACCAACGCCTCCCCGAGATCACCGCACTCATTGACCCTGCACAGTTCAGATTGATCACCCAAAGCGACAGCGGAATTATCGTTATCCGTGGTGGGGCAGGCACCGGAAAAACCACCATTGCATTGCATCGAATTGCATATTTATGTTTCCAGAACCGCAAGCGGTTTCAACCTCAACGGATCTTGGTTATCACCCCTGGCGAAGGCCTACGAAAATATGTTTCGAAGGTCCTTCCGGCCCTCGATATCAAGGGTGTGCGCATTCGAACATTCGCTGAATGGGCAAGTTCAACCGCCAAATGGCTCGTGCCGCAACTCAGAAAACGTAAAACGACGGACGATACTCCGCTGGGTGCACGACGACTTAAACGGCATCCGGCACTTCTGAAACTGCTCAAAACAGCGGTATCTGAACAGGCGCGAGAGTTTGACTCCGAATTCAGGCGAGTCGGAGGGGCTGCTCTCCTGGATGCTTGGGTTAAGCGTCGTACACTGCCCCCGATGCAGCGTCTTCATGCCGTCAAGAAGTGGGCCACCGGACCAGGCCGCAACGTGGTCGACTCAAGATCGTACGACTTTAAGAGACTTTTTGAGGAAGCATCCAAAGATCTTGGCGACCCCTTTGAAACCTCGGCTCAGACACTCACGGACCGAAATAACATTATTTAGAGCCTCGACTCGCTGGGGGTGGACTATTACAAATGGGAAGTCGATCAACTTGTCAGCTCAGTATCACAGCAATCTGATGATCCAAACGATACAAGAGGTCTGGGAGACCATGGTCGAGGAATTGATGGCCAATCCATCTTTGCCGGCGAAATCCAGGGTCGCCTGGATACGGATGATTGGGCGATAATCCTTCACATTTGCCAACTTAAGCATGGTCGACTCGAAGGTGCCAATGGTCGATTTGTTTCAATGGAACATGTCATCGTCGATGAAGCACAAGATCTCTCTCCATTAGCAATTAAGGTTCTTTGTCAGACGGCCAAACCAGGTGCGCCCGTCACACTGGCTGGAGACACGGCACAACGCTTGTATCTTGATGCGGGCTTTGGACATTGGGAGACCCTCATCGAACAGATCGGAGTGAGAGCCTCGATTCTACCACCGCTGGCCGTAAGTTATCGGTCAACACGTCAGGTTATGGAATTAGCGCGTCTAGTCCTTGGAGACTTAGCCGATGATATGGCTGTGCGCGACGCGAGAGACGGTGCGCCGGTTGAACTGATTCGATTTGATGAGCAGGGTGAGACAGTGGCTTTTCTAGCAGACGCTCTCAAAAGCCTACGCACGCGAGAGCGGCGTTCAAGCGTTGCGCTTGTTGCGAGAAACATGTCCGTCGCACGCTTATACTACGATGCGCTCCGTCGAGCTGAAGTCCCAGACCTTCGGCTCGTGCAGAAGCAGGATTTTGACTTCACACCCGGTGTCGATGTGACCGATGTGTATCAAATAAAGGGGCTTGAGTACGATTACATCGTTGTCCTTGAACCGACGGCCCGCTATTACCCGGAAACAGTCGAAAGTCGACATTTGCTGCACGTTGTTCTGACACGAGCCGCGCATCAACTTTGGTTGTTGTGTTCAGAGGAGCCGTCTCCTCTTCTTCCGCTAAAAACCTTAAACCAAAGTCTGACTCGAGCGAATTGACGTGATGAAAAAACGTTTGGTGCTCATTTGTATCCTTGGTCTACCGCTACCGGCACTGGCGAACGTGCCGGCCGCCTATTTTGCCTGCGAAGGCGCCGAAAACGGAGATTCATGTCAATTACCAGGGCCTGTTTACGGGAATTGCGTCCTCGATACCCTGTGCAATGACCCTGAGAACACGTTGGTCAACGAATGTCTGCTCTGTGTGGATGGTTGTTGGGGCTTAGAGCCGGACTCGTTCTGTATTCAACAAGATGGAACCGACGGTGTATGCCAAGCACAAGATCAATGTACGACGGACCCCGACAAATCATTCGATCAATGTAATTGGTGTATGAGTGGTGACATTCCGCGACAGGCTGCGGCAGACGGTTGCCGGCAAATTGAATCGAAATCGTCCTGGCTCTGGCTTTTGATGGCGTTGGGGCTCATGAGAGAACGAAGCCGGGGCTGAGCGTATCTGTCAGTCCCACCATTGATTCGAATCGGGAAGTAAAAGATGGAAACGGGACCGTTGGTCCGGCGGACATCGAGCATCAAAAATTTCTCTCACATCACCGGGACTATATAACTGGCTGAAGTGCATCAATACAACTGCTTCATTTCGAAATTCACTAAAAAATCCGAGTAATTCATCGAGGTGAATGTGACATCCCGCCCTCGCAGCCTGAATGGATTTCTTTTGATTCAGAAACGTGCACTCTAACACCAATGTGCGTACATCAAAAAGGTCGGGATTCCTGCTCAATACATCGGGGAGAGTATCGGTAAAGTAGGCAAATTCTTTACGTTCAACGACGTTGAATATCTCTTCATTGCCACTGCGACGGAGGCGTCCAATCTCAGCTCCTGGTAATTCCATATACTCAACTTTAAGTTTTTTGACCCGACGAAAGAGGACATACCCAAGGGACGGGACGGGATGCAATGTTCTGATTGCTCTAACCCATAGGTCGCCATGTACGTGGCTGATATCACCCGGGCCGAGGGGTACCAGCTCTACGTCAAACGTCCAACGATGCATTTTCGAAAATATGTCGAGAAGTGCAGGGAGATCATCAGCCAATTCTTCCGGTAAAAAGATTCTCAAGGGGGTTTTCACGCCCATTAAGCCCCTCATACCGAGCAGACTCGGTAAAGCACCGAGGTGATCAGCGTGGGCATGGCTCAAAAACAAATTTCTGGCGGAGGCCCCGGCTCGAAAAGCGGTGCCTACATCAAAAAGAGATTTGTATTCCGGAATGAAGAGGCTGGTGTAGAAGCCACCGAGAGACCGACCAATAATGGTTTCTGATTTCGTCGTAATGGTCGTTTGACTCATGAGCGTATTTACATTTCCTCAAGGGCAGCCATGCCGAGTAAGTTGAGTCCCGCTCCTAGCATTCGACGCGCGCAGCGAACAAGCTGCGCCCTGGCCGCCATCGCAGCAGGCTCAGCACCTATGACGCGACATTCCTTGTGATTGTAGAAGGCGGCGAACGACTTGGCCAATTCGAACGTCGATTTCGTCAAAACGCTTGGCTTGAGTTCGAGGGCCGCGGTCCGAACATCCGTCGGAAAAGCCAGCATTGCTTTAAGAACGGCTTGGGCCTGTTCGTGGGACAGCACTCGGTAGTCAGGGGTAATACCCGCGTCAGCTTCGTCTAGCTTGCGGAGCATACTCGTCGCTCGCGCATAGGCATACTGACAGTAGGCTCCAGTCTCTCCCTCGAGACTGATGCTACGATCACGGTCGAATACAAAGGTTGTCACGGGAGCGTACTTGAGTAAAAAGTATTTTAGGCCACCCTGAGCAATCGCTTCCGCCCGCGTAAACAGTTGCTCTTCGGTGAGATGCGGCCAACGAGACCGGCCCGCATTCGCAGCGGCCTCTTGGAGTTCATCCATGAGATCATCTGCGTCAACTACAGTGCCCTCGCGAGATTTCATTTTGCCATCTGGCAACTCTACCATGCCATAGCTCAGGTGCTTCAGTTTTCCCTGATAATTTGGTTTGAGGGTTTCTAGAATTCCAAACAGGACTCGAAAGTGATGATCTTGTTCATTCCCCGTGACATAGACCATCTGATCAAATTCATACTCTTCGAATCGCTTAACCGCAGTGCCGATATCCTGGGTGACGTAAACACTCGTACCATCGGCCCGCAAAACAGCCTTTTCCCCACTCAGACCGATGGTTTCCAGGTCGAAGACAACAGCACCGTTTTCTGCATATTTAAAGGTGCCGTCAGCTAAACCCTCTGCCACGAGATCTTTTCCCAAGAGATAGGTTTTGCTCTCGTGATAGACGCGCTCGAAACCAACGCCCATACGTTGGTATGTCTCCTCGAAGCCAGCTTCACACCAGGCATTCATTTTCGCCCAAAGCTCTCGCACGTCTGGCGTGCCCGCTTCCCAATCCAACAACATCTGGCGAGTCTGACTCCCAAGGGTACTCAGAGCACTGTTAAAATAGTCATCCTTGGCCATAGGCTCATTCATAGACTGCGCATAAGCCACGTATTCTTCATTCATCGCTTTATCGAAAAGTACGTAGTAATGACCGATGAAATGGTCGCTCTTCAGACCCGCACTCTCTGGGGTCGCCCCTTGGCCGAAATTCTGGTAGGCAACCATTGATTTACAAATATGGATGCCACGGTCATTGACCAGATTAACTCGAATCACATCACCGCCAGCAGCCTTTAAAAGCCGAGCAACAGTTGAACCAAGTATAATGTTGCGGCAGTGACCCAAATGGAGCGGTTTATTCGTATTGGGGGAGCTGTATTCAACCAAAATACGACGGCCCGCAAGGGTATCCGATAAACCCAAGGCACCATCATCCGACCAGCCCCATTTCAGGATCTCTGGTGCAACGTGGGCCCAGTCCAGGTAAAGATTCAAGAAGCCACTGACAGCCTCTACTTTTTCAATTCGCGGCTCACCATCAAAACAGGCGGCCAGCTCCTCAGCGATCACCTGTGGTGCTTTCTTGAAGAAACGCGCGAGCGAATGACAAGCAAAAGACAGATCTCCACTGCCCGCACGGGTAGGCGGTGCAAGCGACACCGCTGCATCAATTTCAAGCTGATTTAAACGGTGTCGAATGGGACTCGCTAAGTCCTCAGTAAGCACAGCGAAGAAATCAATTGCCATGTCGCGTCTCCTCAATAGATGTCATCTTTTCGCCGGCGCAAACGCACCCGCAAAATGAACTCACGAATTTCTTTGAACATTGGCTATGCTTTATCTCAAACTCTAGTTTTTTGGTAGTAGCGAAGCCAATGTCACAACAAAGTAGCGTCCAACATAGGCGACACCAACGTCAGTAAGGCTCTCGATAACCAGATTACGAGCGTGCCCGGGGCTATCCAAAAACGCTTGGAGTGCGGTCTCTGCTGTGGACGCATCAGCGAGATTTTCAGCAACAAATAAGGGGTTGAGTCCTCGGCGACGAACCCGAGTGGTCAAAGTGCCCGTATCGGGTGACGCGTGACTCAAACTTTTGCTCTTGGCTAACTCACGGGCATGACTAAGAGCAATTTGAGTCAACTCGATGTTGTGCTTCAGTGGCTTAAAGCCATTTTTAGTTCGGTGCTTATTGATGAGAAAAAAGAGTCGGTCCGCATAATCTTCATCGGTGTCCAGAATGGGCTTTGGATGTAATTTGATTACGGGTAGTGGAGGCACGGGCTCTTCTACATGGATCGTATGTTGGACCAGAACAACTGGTCCATATTGGCTTCCAGCAACGAGTTCAAGGCGGTATGCCCCGGGTCCGTGTCCGAAGCCGAATGCAAAACCGAAGTTTCGACCATGGCGATCATCTGGCTGCTCAACAAAGCCGTCGAGCGGGCTGTGAACGATGAGCCGCGGCTGATAGTACCCTCGCTCAAGCCGTCCTGTGAACTCAATCGTTTCGTTCAGACGCGCTTTTCTGGGGAGCTCCACTGTCAACTCCGCACCACGATGAAGCAGCAAGACAGTCATCACGTAGTGATGTCCATCAAAATGCACGTAGTGGCCATAGTGAGTTGGCCGTTCACGACGATTTAATCGGCTGATGAGACTCGGAATATGAGGTGATAAATTAGGCGTTGAAGACGGCCCAATCGTGAAAGGAATGACCTGCGCATCCACGATTTTATGCCGGGCGAGTGTGAATGCAAGGCGTTGTCCCAGCGCGTCTGGCTCCAACCCTGACTTGGAATTAGCAATCAATTGGCCAAGCTCTTGGGCCGCATTCTCTAAGCGAAGATCGTAAGTAATTCGACCCCAACCATGATTCAAAAGGCTGCTCTCGAGGTCCAAATTTGGCGATGCATTTAGCATCAGCCAGCTCGCAAGTATGAGCTTAAGCATGGCTTTTAGAAGCCCTCTCTAACGGTGAAAAAGACCAAAAACCTGGGTCTTTAAAGGCGAGTCCTTCAAGCTGGACGCTAACCGACAAGCGACCAAAAGGGCAAGCTCACGGTTTGTAAAGTTGGCCTCCCAACAGTAGACTTGTGGAAATTATTCGATGAGGTCAAAAAAAATTGGAATAATATCAGCGGCGGGACGTGTCTCACTGAATGAATACCAATTTCGCTCTTCAGGGGATTTAAATGTTTAGGCGACTCTTCGGACAGACCCGATCGAATCCAGACTCTTTCGAATCCATCGCGATGCCTCAGGCCGATGCTCTCTACGGTGCTGCGCTGCGGATGACACGTGATGCGACTCTCGCGGAAGATCTGGTGCAAGAAACACTCATGCGAGCTTTTCGGTTTTGGCATAGGTTTCAGCAAGGAACCAACATCAAAGCCTGGCTGCTCCGAATACAGACTAATATTTTCATTAATAAATACCGCAAGAGACAGAAAGAGCGAGCGGTGTTCGATTCGCGCCAGGTGGACGATTTGCTGCCTCGTTTGGCCGTGGAAGAACAAACCTATCTTCCACCAGAGACTCGAGATGAATTTCTAAAACAAATTATTGGCGATGAGGTTCTGCGGGCACTCGACGAGCTTCCCTTCGAATTTAGAATGACAATTCTCTTGGCCGATATGCATGACCTTTCGTATAAGGAGATCGCTGAGGTGCTAGAATGTCCTGTTGGGACAGTGATGTCTCGATTACATCGGGCCCGTAAACTCCTGCAAGCGCGCCTGTTCGAGTATGCGGGAGAGCGAGGCATCATCAAGACGGCCCAAGACGACACGACAAATGTATCGAGCATAAACGACTATCGAAGGCAGAAACAGGGGAATAACGGATGACCACCCCCCAATCATGCGAGAATTTTAGGGCGTTTGTCGATCCGTATCTTGACGGTGAATTCGATGCCCGCGAACAAGCTATGTTCGATGCCCATTTGGCATCCTGCCAGGATTGCCGACAATTCTTTGAACAGAGAAAGTGGGTACAGAATGCCGTCAAACCATGCTTAAAAAAGACCTGCCGGTTGCCGACACAAGCACGAGCTCGGCTGGAACGTGGACTGCAGACGGCACAACGCCCAAAGCGACTTAGGAGTGCCGCGAAATCCATAGCAAAACCAGTCCCTGCCATTGTTGTTGTGGGAGCGGTCGCCCTATTCTTCATGCCACTCACCGGTTTCAAAACAAGTGTTGTAGAAGAGGTAGTAGACCAACATTGCCAGCCTGTCGCTGTGGAGCTGCCGTCTCCGAAAACGAACGAAGTAGACGACTGGTTTGCCGATAAACTGCCATTTCGTGTAGCGACTCCGAAGTTCAAGGACCAGCGCGTGATGCTGTTGGGTGGGCGAATTAGCCGAATTCGTCCGCAGGGGAAGCAGGTCAGTTCACCTGCGGCGCAAATCGTTTATCAGGTGGGCGGCCATAAGATGTCAGTTCTGGTTTTTCGAGACGGAGAAACCATTGACGATTCGACCTTGTCGGAACATATCGTTGGAGGAAATCGGCTAAGAATGGTGGACTCCAACGGACATCGCGTCGTTCTGATCAGACGCGGCGATCTCACCTATGCGGTCACATCGACTCTGCCAAAAGAGGACATGCTGGGCGTCTTGGGCACATCCCTCTGACCGAGCCGAATACACCGCTCGACGAAGCTGCTCCCAATGGACGTTCCGCGGCCGGTCCAAACGGGCCTTTTTTTATCCGAAAACAGACTGAATACCGGGACAAAGCAGTTCACTCGTCAGAGTCGTATCATCAACGAGACGCATGCCTTACCCAGTTCAAACGCAAGCTGTAGATAAGGACACTTGTCGGTCGACATCAGTCTGGGTTAATTGACGCACAGACAAATATAATCCGTAACGTCTGAGCGGCAAAGAAGGCATCCGTTGACCCCAACCTCAAAAAAACCTTTTGATTCAGGACATGGATCTGCGCGCAGGTTACTCGAACAGAAATGGGTCTGTCTGTCGCTTGTTGTCACAGCCCATCTTTGGTCGTTGTCGAGTCAATTCGTTGACTTCGACGACCCACAGATCTTTCTGCAACGAAGCGACCTTCAAGTTCCCTTCTTAGAGTTTATTCAAAGGGCTTTCGACTTTGCACGTCCAGATACTTGGCGTCCAGTTCGCGACCTCAGTCACTGGGTAGATTTCATACTCCATGGTCACGACCCACTCCTATCCCATGTCCACAACCTCATTGTCCTTGCTTTCATCGTTTTGGCTTTCTGCCATCTAACCGACCGACTTGAATTCCCTCGAAAATGGTCATACCTGGCGATTACTTTGGCGTTCGTACATCCAGTGCAAGTGGAAACTGTCGCATGGATAAGCGGTCGAAAGGACTTACTCGCAACCCTCTTTATGATGCTGAGTCTCATCTCTTTTGAGCAAGTGCTTGAATCACGCCGTCGATGGCTAAGCACCTTTATGACACTGAGTTGCTTCCTTCTGAGCGTTCTGTCTAAAGGTCATATGGTCGTTATTCCGATCCTCTATTTCTGTCTCTGGAAAATCAAGACACGTGGGCGCATCAAAGATTTGACGAGACTCTCTTGGATGCCACTGATCATCATCCTGATTACAACATCTATCAGTGTCCTACTCGCAAATCGGATCTCAGGTGGTGGGATCAGCTTGACCAATGAGCTCATCAATAGTGATCGCTACGGCATGACAACGTTGGACAAAGTCCAATTGCCAATTCGATATCTCGGCAACATTGTCTGGCCTGTAGACCTCAACCACGTCTACCTAACCCGAATTGAGTCTACGCTACAATACGGACTCGCGGGCGCATCCATTGTATTGGTCGTTGCCGTCGGATACGTGATTGTCAGATCTTGGAATCCCAACTCTCTTCCCGGACCGCTACTCCTCTGTTTCGTCACTTTAATGCTCCCGTATATGCATTTAAAGCCAGGGGTTGTTTACATGGCCGACCGGTATTTGTTCAGTGCCCTTCCATTCTTATTTCTTTGTCTCACTCACCAGATTTCAAAAATGGGATTGATTCGACGCCTCCCAAGATCGATCGCTCGGATGCTGCCCTGGACGTTAATCGGCCTGAGTTGCGTATTGTGTATTCAACCACACGCTGCATTTTCTAACTCGATCTCGCTGTGGAGTCGAATGGCCGACGTCTACCCTCAAAGTGCGTGGGGTCTAAACAAGCTTGGGCATGCACTCTACCGCAATGGTGATATGAAAGCCGCCACAGGGGCTTGGCTGAAAGCTGCTTCCAACCGGCCAGACGACCCACAATATCTCAATAATGCGGCAGTTTCGGCCATGTCAGCGGGACATTTAGAGCTGGCTAAAGATATTATTTTGAAAGCTTACTCTCGTCATCCGGACGACCCGTTTGTGATAAAAAACCTCAATAATATTAAACCAATGCAAGATCTAAACATAAAGCTGAAATCCAACAAAAATAAGCTGTTTCCGCTTAACAAGACGAAGCCCGACCCCTAACACCAAAAAAGAATGTTGACGATAGATATCACTTCGGTCAATAAGGCGGATTCGGGGGTGATGTTGAATCACGGACCCTATTTGTAAGCGCCTTGAGGGAGAAGACAAATGGCTAGACCAGAACTTGGAAATAAGTATACGTGTCCAAAATGCCCAACTAAGTTCTATGATTTGCACAGAGATAAATTCACGTGCCCCAACTGTGATTATGATCCTCGCGCCGATGAGGCTGACGCAATCGAAGAGGAGACGCAGGACGAAGAACTTTTCGGAATGAACAGTGAGGAGCCCATCGAGGACGCCGAAACGGTAAAAGAGGCAGACGAGGACGAGGACGAGGACGACCTTGAAGTAGAAGAGATCGATATGGATGATGCCTCAGCCGAATCCAGGCTCATGGAAATGAGCGGGTCAGACGACGACGACTCACTCGGCCTCGGCGCTGAGGGCATCGACGACGAGGAAGACATGGAGGTCAGCGATCTCGAAGATGTCAGCTTCGTAGGCGGTGGAGACGACGACAACAGTTCTGGTACAGACGAATCAGACGATTAATGGCACCCGTCGACTAGACGGGCCTCGGGCCATATCATTGTAAGCACGCCGCTTGCGCCAGCTTACTTCCGCAGGAACAAGGTCTCAATGTTCCAATGAGTCTTCGGTCTCAAGGTTGATGGTCGAAAATTTCCCACGCTGTTTCTGGCCGCAGCTGCATCATTCGTTACGACCAATTGAATCTGAGGCTGAAACTCGCTGAAAATTTGAAAGACCTCATCGCTGTAGGCCTTTCGCTTACCGTAATCATGCGTCGACGTAGATAACCGGATTAACTCATCCATCCTCGCTTCCCATTTGGTCCGAGGACTTATCTGTTCAGGATGCCAGTAGTGGTCTTGACCGCTGCTCAAGAGCACGTTTCTCGAAAACGATGGGTCGGGTGGCGATGATGTCCCCCATCCGAGAACGACCGCTTCGAAATGGCGGGTTTGACGAAGAGCATGTACGATATCGTTGAATGGCGTGGGTTTGATATTGGCTGTAATGCCCAGTCGAGACAAATCCCGCTTGATGACATTCATCATAGCGACACGCATGTCGTTCTCGGCGGGCGTTGCAATGCTGAAAACGACCTTATTTCCACCTTTGTCCAACAAGTGCCCATCGACTTTTTTGAATCCATCTTTAGCCAAAATTTCAGCCGCCTTCTCAAGATCAAATTCATACGTCTTGACCTTTGTTGGATACCACCGTCGATTGGCTGGACTAATATAAGACCAGAGGGGCTGACCTCGCCCACTCAAGACATTTCGGACGATTCCATTACGGTCAATCGCGTGGCTGATAGCGGCACGAAAACGCTTACTATTAAACCAGGCCTGCTTTACGGGGTCGATGTAAGGTTTTTTTTGAGCATCATGGTATGGGCCCAAGTTAAACATGAGGTAATGCGTGTTGAAAGAAGGACCAAGGTCAATGACAGTTGAGTTTGTCGTTTTCTCAGCACGTTTAAGCCGCTCATAATCGACAGCTCTGATATCATGAACATGGATTTCGTTGGATTCGAAACGCGCTAAAGCTGAACTCAGGTCATTGCAAATCCGAAATGCGACCGAATCGAGATATGGAAGCTGGTTTCCCCTTGAGTCGAATTTCCAATAATGCGCGTTCCGCACCATGACGACTCGCTTGTCCCGTTCGAACTCGCGAACGATGAACGGACCCGAGCCGACCAACTTTGACAAGTCCATACTCGTAGACATCGTTTTGAGAAGCTGACCTCGTGCGTACGAGGCTTGCCAAACATGTTTGGGTATAACAGCGAAACTGCCACCCGTGTTCTGAAATAAGACATCTGGCTCATGGAGCTTAAACTGAAACCGTAAGGCGTCCAGTTTTGTTAATTCAGGATAACGGGGACGCCCCTGCTTATCAGTCCCTTGGCGAAACAAATCACGATCTGAATTTGGAATCCCAGGATCTAGAATAACCCGGTATGAAAAAACAAAATCATCGGACGTGATCGGATGGCCATCCGACCATCGAAGGCCTTTCCTGAGTGTAAATATGTACGTGAGGCCGTCTTCAGACCGCTCGTAAGATTTGCATAAACCGGGTTCTTCTTCCTGGCGCCCATTATGAAAAGACCAGCAATCAGCGAACATCGGTGACAGATAAATGCTACTCGATGATTCATTGCCAAACAGGGGATTGAAGGTTTTTGGATTACCAAATGCGGCCAGGGTTAGCCGACCCCCGTAGCGACCAATCTCAATATCTTTAACTTGGAACCTCTCCAGGTCATTTGATCTCTTTGAGACAGTTTGGTCCGACGAAACGGAATGGTCTAAAATCGACGGGGTCGACTTTGTTGTCTGTAACAAGGACGGTGAGCTTTGAAGACTTTGCTCGCTACAGCCGAAGTATAAGAGCATGACACTTGCGCACGCTAATGTTCTATAATACCGCGATAAACTAAGCGTAAGGTGATCACAACTCAGTGATGGCCAGCGAGACTGCAAGCGCGGCTCTCCTTTGCCTGGTCGTATAGACAGATAGACTACTCTCGGATTTCCACGCTAATCCTTTGCAAGTCAGAAGGCAAATGGGGAACAATGGTGACAATCATGAAATTGATCAAGGGAATCAATGTCCAACGAGTCGACTAAAGAGAAAGGCGTAATTGCGCGAGCTGTCAATAGGCTTGAATTGGACATTGATAGCACTGTGTTGAGGCCCCATGATCTCATGGCTCAGCTGATGGACTTGAGGGGCAGCGTAGCGATATCAGATTTTTTGAGTGAACCTGGTGTGCCACCGGACGCACAGCCCTCTCATCCTGCAGCTGTAAGAGCCATGGCTGCCAGCGTATTCGAGGACGTTCGAGAAAGCCTCGCTTTTTCAATCGAAAATGCGTATCGCCCGCGATACCGCTTACCGACGGCGGCGCGCGCATGGGCCATCCTCAAGCGGACTCACGTATTGGAATCATACAAGCGGGGTTCCCAGGTTGATCGTAAGGCTGCACTCAGGTCGGCGGCACGCTTAATTTGGGCGCCTTTTAGTGAATTCATCGAAACCCGGCTCAAACGGGCTCGATTCGCACTCAGGGATCTGCGGGAGGAGCTGACCGGCCCCCTCACTGGATTGGGTGACGCTGCCGCTGAGGTCGAGCGTCTCGACTACCTATTGAGAACGGCTATAGAGGCTGAGACGACCAAATTATATCTGCGAATTGGCCACTGGGCTAATCTCGAATTCACCAAAGCGTTGGCTGAGGCATTGAATGAGTTACCGCAAGTCGCTGATTCAGATGCCTTCGCGATTGGCTTCAATGAAGCAGGGTGGCTCGGAACCATTTTCGGTGATGCCATGGACCTGGTTGTGAGTGTGACGGAACATGAGATTAGTCAGATCATCAATTTGATTGAGAATGCCATAGGGGCTTCAGACAGTTAAGACACTCAATTTACTGATTTTTTAGGCGTAGATTCATCGAGTAATTCTTGGCACCTGGGATGATAGGTTTTCTTCCGCTTTTTTTTCTTAGCTGCTTTCGTCCGTTTTGTCTTTTTCTTGGTTTTCTTTAGTTGGGCCATTCTCTCGCGACGTTTTTGTCTCCGCTCGGCAGCAAGTTTCTTTCTCGCTTTAACCCGCGCAGCCGAAAACCACTTTTCTGCGCCGCACCCATCTCCCGCTTTGATCACACCTTGATTTTTGCAATCTTTGGACGCTTTCGGGCAAGTAAGCCGGACATGGAAATGGCGATCATGTCCCCACCATGCGCGAATTTTCCTCAGCCAAGCACGGTCGCCCTTAACGTCACGACAGAGCTGATTCTTGATAACCCAATGAACGAAGATCCGACTCACATTCTCGTCCGATGCTGCCGTGCGCAACAAACCGATGACCTGATTTGTCCACCGCTTGCTCACGATCCGCTCTTTCTTTCGGTCAACTAAGGTATAGAAGTTGCTGTCTTTAGAACGCTTATCCTTCTTTGGTCGACTGAACCATATGTCGGCATCAAGACCAAGCTGATGACTTCTATGACCATAATCCATCAATCCACCCTGAGGCTGAGACAGATCACCAATCAAAATTTCGCCTATTCCCTGTTTGTGAAGGTTAGCTCCCAAATTCTTTAAGTACGTCACCAATCGTGTGTGCCCGTAATATCGATTTCGAAAACGCCTGATTGACGTGTAACCGGGTCCGGTCTCCGGCAAGGCGACGGCCCCCTTTATACACCCGTTGGAATACCCCCCAATGGATTCACTCGGGCCAGACGATGGCTTGGTTATCTTGGCCCAAGGCGTATTGCGCTTAGCATTGGCCGCGTTTGCACAAACAAGAACCAAAAAATAAAAAATCGTACGCATTGCCGTTCCTTTAATCATCGACTTCTTGCAGACTCTCTCCGAGCTAGTTAGGGTCGTTTAATGCAGACAGATATTCAAATCCTAGAATTATCAGCCGCCGTCAAGGGCTCTGATACTTATGTTTTCGTCGGTCGGCGCGATCACTTGCTTTCCGATTCGGTCTTTCAAGTCCTTCCAAAGGACGTCCGGGAGATATGGGAGACCATGGTGGATGCCTGTTCACCCGGTGATGCGGGTAAGTCAACGGAGACCTGGCGGACATCTGATAGCCCGAAAAAAGTGTCGGTTGGTGTCCTTCCCGACGCCTGTTCAAGACACAACTCACCGGCTCGACCACACAGTATTACGCAGCTCCTTCGAGGCTTAATTCCAGGCGAAGGCTCGACGACCGTTTTTCTCGTTATCGAAGAAGCGAATCATGGGGTTGCCGCCGCGTCTGCGGTTGCTAAAGCATTACCGGCCTATAGTCGAAAGACCTCGGTGCCGAGTAAACAAAGGCGGATCAATGTTGCGCTGATCGCCGATGATGAAAAGCCCCTCGACCTCGACAGAATCCAAGTGCACTTAGAGGCCACTCGATTCGGGGCTCGGCTGGTTGATACACCAGCATCGGAACTCCATACTATGGCTTTTGTAGAACTGGCTCGAGAAACTGCTGCAACCTTGAGCACTGAAATCTCAGTCCTGGAAGGTGACTCTCTGGCCCATGCAGGCTTAGGGGGCTTGTGGGGCGTTGGTAAAGCAGCGACCCATCCACCCGCTTTGGTGGTTTTGGACTATGCACCGGACGGTTTCGAGGAAACGGTGGGCTGGATCGGTAAGGGGATTGTCTATGACACCGGAGGCCTGAGCATCAAGTCGAAGACAGGCATGCCTGGGATGAAAATGGACATGGGAGGAGCGGCGACCGTTTTGGCAGCCTTTAGAGCAGCTGTAAAGCTCGGCTCCAAGCAGCGAATTATTGCGATCCTCTGCCTAGCGGAAAATTCCGTTGGCCCGGATGCAACTCGCCCAGACGACATCCTCAGCATGTATTCAGGCCTGACTGTCGAGGTCAACAATACGGATGCAGAAGGCCGATTGGTACTGGCTGATGGCATCGCCTATCTGACTCGACATTATTCGCCAGATGTCATCATCGATCTGGCTACATTAACCGGCGCCCAGATGGTTGCAACAGGCCAACGGCACGCAGCGATCGTATGCAATGATACCGAGCTAGAAACCAGGGCCGTCGCAGCCGGGATCTTGACCGGAGACCTGGTACATCCGCTCCCCTATTGTCCTGAGTTTTATCGGAAAGAGTTCAAAAGCCAAGTTGCTGACATGAAAAATTCCGTCAAAGATCGCAGCAATGCGCAATCATCTTGCGCGGCTCAATTCGTCGCAAATCACATGGTTGATTACGTCGGCCCCTGGATGCATGTTGACTTAGCAGGACCGGCTATGGACGGCGAACGAGGCACTGGCTTTGGGGCCAACCTTCTTCTGGAATTGCTCATCACTTAGTCGTTTCCACTCTAAATGTTTCAAGTAATTGGTTTAACTGAGACGTGAGTTCTGGTGCCAGGGTCTTTGCATAATCAATTTTTTTCGCAGCTGCTCTAAGCCAAGCGGGTGTCTTTTTCGACTGTTGCCTAAACTCGGCTTTGAGCGAGGTTGCAATGGACATTGCAAGTATAAATTGAACCTGTTCTCTAAAAATAGGATGGGCCTTCTGGTTTTCGCTCGCCGCCTTAAAAGACGGAACGGCAGACGACCAGTCCTCCTTTAATAAAGCCTGATAGCCCATTCGGTAAGCACCGGCCCCCGGATAGTCTTCCAAATTGAGCTGCGCCCCGAGGGCTACAGCTTCTGCGCGGCCTACCGGATTGAGCCGGTCGACGTAAATCTTAACCTGCGCTTCATCACCATCCTGAACCCAGGCAATCGTCATGCCGGAGTGAGCATAGTAACGCGTGTAGCGCCCAACGGTTTGACCCACGGCGATAGGCTTACCAAAACGCGAGACGTGCCTGTTGACGTAGTGGGTCAGGTGTTTGCCTTGAGGACCCTTCTCCCGAGAAAACTGCATCGTCCCTGAGACGAACTTGCTCCGATGAAAGTAAAAGACTGCGGACGAGGGATGGCTGTTACAGCCTGCGTCGGGTGCACATTCGAAGGCTAAAATTTCCGTCGCGTCAGTGACCTGCCGCGTCCATTTCTCACCATCAAGCCGACCAAAAACCGATAACCGCTGGGGTAGCTCCGTTAGAGTTATGGCCGGCTCTAAACCCCAAACAGGTATGGCGAGAAGGAGCCAGGCAAGATTCACGGTCCCAAACCACCCAGAAGGCATTGGACCTGTTCAAGACAAATATTTGGATCACCATTGGCCCTCATGGCGATCTCCGTTAAGCAGGCCAGGTCCGCTTCGACCTGCGCGGGGTTCAAACCATACTGCTCTTCACACACAGTGATATAATCGGCCCGGCCGTTAATCATACCGAAAAGTTGCAGAAAGAGCTGGTTATTACACGCAACGACTGCATCCCATCCCGCTCCACAATCAATGGGTTGTCGACCAGCAATACATCCAGAGAAAGCGTCAGGGTCACACATGGCTTCTGCGACACAGTCAGGCAGATTCATGACCGATTCTCCAGCAGAGAGAAGCCCTCGGGCCGTGCAATCAACCTCGCACTCAGCGCGCGTTGTATACAGTGCATCCGCTGCCTCTCCAATTAAACCGTCGCATGTATCAGCGGACGCGCATGCATCACTGCACACGTCGGGGATTGGGATCTCATCGGGCAAGCAGAGATTCAACGTCTCACAATCTGCCAGCTCGGCGCACCTGCGTCGGATGACCAAGTCATCACCGGCTGGCGTACAGCCTCGTTCACATAAAAAGACGTCAAAGTCGGCAACACATGTCGATTGTGCCTGGCATAGTGCTGAACAATCTGCACTGGCAGGGTCTACCTCAATGCCCGTGCATTCGGCGACAGCACCGCAGCCAACGTTCAACCGTTGGGTTCGCAAAATGCAGCTGAGTTCATCGACATCGTTGGCATCGAACCGATCTATGCATGGCTGGACGCATTGGGCTGGGTCATCGATGAGACCACAGCGGGCTTGTTCGCTACACGACTGAACGCACAACTCATCTGCCGATACGGCATCGAAGCAGTCATTCAAATCGTCACAAGCGGGTCCTGGTCCCAGGTCGACAAGGCATTGGTTTGCCGCCTCAAAAATGAGGCCTTGCTCACCCGGAAGGCCAGCTGAACAGGAGTCTAGACAATCTAGGATATCCACGTCGCCCTGACTGCACTGTGTTTGAAACTGGCACCAGTTAAGGCATGGGAGCCCAGCCTGCCTGTCTCCACCGCGACATTGCAATCGGCTATCGCAGCCCTGCCCTGCTGCGGCGCAAGCATATTCCTCGACGAATGTGTCTTCGCCGAGATAATCCCTATCATCACATGCTGTTTGGCAGTCGCTCGCATCCTGGCCACACGCCTCGTAGAGCGTACACAGCCGGTCACATGGAGGCGGGTTATCGGCCACACAAAGCCCGACACCGTCACACGTCGCAGCGGCCTGTGTACAGAGCCGCTCTGCCCAATTTCTGAGGGTCGACTGACGTGCTTGGCACGCATCCACACATCCATCGTCTTGTTCTGGGGTACATTCGGCTCGCCGCTGGCAGAGACCTTCGCAATCGAGAACGCCTAAGTCCTGCTCTGTACAGTCAACAAACTCAGCACAACTGTTTGCATAGGCACAGCCCAGTCCGCGCCAAATCTCAGCCAACCGAATGCGATCCTCTGACTCAATTATCCCACGGCAATCCGCCACACATTCCAGTTCAAGCTGGCCCTGAGGAAGCGTTCCACAAATTGCGGATACAGCGCAGAATTCATCGCACATGCCAACGGGCGGAAAGGCCGGCCTCAGACATGATAACAATCCGACATCGCACTGATTTTCAAGACGGTCGACGGCGCAATCGAGGGTGTTGTTGTCGGTCAACGTGAGTAAATCTGTTGCGGATTCAACACACTGGTCTCCAAAAAATGCACAGGCTTCATCCGCAGCGCAAATTCGAGCAACATCGTCTGGATTTACGCCATCAATTTCAATTCGCTGGCAACTGAGAAAATCGTCGCAAGTATTAGACTGTTCAGCACAGTTCTCTTCGATACGAATCCGTCTAAGAGCCAAGGGATCCATTGGCACATCACGATTCAAGCAGGAAATTGCACAGTCTATGACCTCATCGACCAAACCACAGTCTTCTTTTCGTTCGCAAACCTGCACACAGGTTGCAGCTTGCTCACGCAGCATGCACAAAGCGAACTCTTGCTCATCACAGGTCTCAGGGTCAGCAACAACCGCCTCTCCACAACGGCGGATGTCAGCAGATATTGATGGCGTTCCACAACCGGACGAACAATCTTCAACACCCGGTATCGCAGCCGGTAAACGAGTCGTGGCACCACATGAATCTAGAGTTTCACAAACCTGGTTACAGGTGGGTCGAGGCCTTACAGGCAATCGACAATCTTGTAATCCTTCACATGATGTTGTCTGAAGACACGCTCGATAGCCCGAAAAGGCCGGCAAATCGTCGACCTGTTCGCAGGCAGAAACGCAGGCACTTCGCTGTCGACCCATCCACAGGTCCAGACGGTCACACTCAACATAGAAATCACAGATTTCTTCGCAGTCCCTGAGCGGCAATAGACTGCTATCAGCTGGATTCGAGCCATCAGCTATCGGACCAGCATCCCTCAGCACTGCTGCATCGGTGGGCGTCATCGATTGGTCGAGCGAGGCATCAGCAATCTGTCGACCGCCATCCGCTGTAACGATATTCGTGCTCTCATTATTTGAGCCATCATCGCAGCCGGTCGCTGCACAGAACACCAGTAATAAAATGCTTAGTCCAAGGTCAATCTTCCGCATAGTGTCTATTCCTTGTTCGTTCGTTGCCTAACGCGTTCTGCGGAGTAACATACTCTGTAAGAACACTCGGCCACGTCCAATATTACGGTACCAATTCGCCTCATCGAGAATTGAGCGAATCGCACCGGTCACGTTGGCCTCATCTCGACCAGCGAGAGCCCAAGCGCGACGGGTCGTATCCGCGTAGAAGTTTTGCCAGAGGTGATGGGCCAAAGTCGCTTGATGCACCATTTCATAACCGAGGGAACGCGCCGTTGACTGGTAATCATTCAATGTCGCCATCGGCTCCGCCATGCGCAATTCAATCGGACCTCGAACTTCTGTAGGCGCGTCGCGGTTGACAACGCCTGGGTACGAAATAGCGAGTAAACCACCGATAGGAATCAAGCGCCTCCACAGCTGTAATGAGGCTTTCAAGCCCATCGTGATGGGTGCCCATTCAGCGATCACCAACGCGAAGCTCTCATCGACAAATGGCAAAGCGTTATAACGGGCGCAGACTGCTTGCATCCGACCCCCTGTTCCACCATCCATGGCACGGGATTGAGCAAGCCGGCAAAAGCGGGGGTCTTGGTCTACAGCGACCACTTCTCCGACTCTGGACCGACAAATCCAAACAGCCCGTTCGCCTGTCCCTGTTCGGAGGTCGAGTATCCGGTCCGAGCGCTGTAATTGAACAAAGCTCAAATAAGCCGACGTGAAGATGGTTCCACCTGGTTCAGTCCGAGGTAATCCCGAGAAGAATTCGTAGCGGTCCACCGCAGCTCTCGTTTCTAACGTTGCGCAATATCAACGTATGACGAATCTGTAGACCCAACATAGTGTTGCGTCGGCCGATATATTCGATTGTCTTCGAGTTGTTCGAGCCAATGGGCTGACCAACCCGCGACACGTGATATCGCAAATAAGGGGGTGTACAAGTCAACTTCGATTCCGAGTTTCTCGTAGACGAGACCGCTGTAGAAATCGACATTCGGATAAATGCCTTTGGCACCCAGACGCTTGGCAGCTTCGGTCTCTAAGGTATGGGCGATGTCGTACAATGGGGTCGAGCCATGGCTACTAAACAGGTCCGCAGCCATCGTTTGTAAGACGTTCGCGCGCGGATCTTTAACCCGGTAAACGCGATGCCCAAGCCCCATGATCTTTTGCTTTGTGCTGATCATGGTCTCGAGAAATGATGCAACAGCATCCGCACTACCAACCTCACGCAGCATGTGCAGGACACGTTCGTTGGCACCACCGTGAAGGGGACCAGACAATGACCCGATGGCACCGGCGATTGTCGAGTATGGATTCGCCATCGTCGACCCGACAACACGACCAGTGAATGTGCTTGCGTTAAAGCCGTGCTCAGCATGTAGAACAAGACATACATCGATCAGTCGCGTGACTTTCTGATCTGGGCGCTCACCCGTCAGCATATACAGAAAGTTCGCTGCATGATTGAGCTCTGAATCAGGCGCAATAACCGCCTGGCCCTTTCGAATGCGGTCAAACGCAGCCACGATCGTGGGCATCGACGCAATCAATCTCAATGCAGCTGCCTGATTACCGTCTCGGTCAGTGACATCCATCTGCTGGTGAAATGTACCGAGGGCCGCAACCGCAGTCTGGAGCGCGACCATCGGATGACCGTCTTTCGGCAAGTTTCCGAGGATAGCCAAAACGCCGTCCGGAACCGCTCGGTATTCTTTGAGTTGGGCATCAAAAGCGGACAGGTCGTCTTTTGTGGGTAAACGGCCCATCAGAAGGAGGTAACTGACCTCTTCGAAGCTGCTGTGTTGCGCCAGCTCTTCGATTCTGATTCCACGATATCGCAGAATTCCTTCTAGTCCGTTGATCCAACCGATCGCCGATTTAGCTGCTACGACTCCAGCGAGTCCTGGCACAAAATCTCCGCTCATCTTTGCCGCCTCCTTCATTCGAAATCAGAACCACCGCCTCAGTCGCGTCCAAGGCGGTCCTTAGGTTGCTGGTCTTATAACAGAAAAAATGGCTAAAAGCGACGATTTTAGGCTGAAACGCGGTGCATCAAGGCTGGACGTCTCCGGAGCCTTTCGTCGGAGATGACCTGTGGAGCTTGCGGTATCGGTCGAATAGGACTCGCTGGCGATGAGATTTCGTTTGTCGCTCGCCCCGAATGTAAACTTCTTTCACGGCAGACGCGAATTCCAGGGGATCGCCCGACCAGATGACAAGATTCGCCACAGAGCCCTCACGGATCAAACCATGACCGTCAAGCCCAAGGATTTCTCCAGGACGGCGCGTAATGGCTTCAAGAGCTTGTCGACGACTCAAACCTGTCCGGACGGCGTTGCCAGCCCACTGTCTGAGCTTGCGCACATTGTGGGTCGAAAATGTACTGATCGCGACCGGAACGCCCGCATCCAATAAAATCGTCGCAGCATCGGCTCGAGACCGAATACTGTCGAAATTAGAAGGCGCGTTTGCCGTTGGGTCGAGAATCACACTCGCACCAGCTTTCGCAATGCGCTTCGCCTCTAACCAGGCTTCACGCGCCCCGACCAACACCAGCTTGATCTTGTGCTGCACCGCCCAATCCAACAAGGCTCTGATGTCTGCCCTTCGATCGACGCGAACAAACAACCGTTGTCTGCCATTCGCAACAGGAAGAACAGCCTCAAGGTTCAACCGACTCGCGAACAAATCTCGATATTGATTCCGCTCAAACGACTTCTTGTTTTTTCCATAGACAATGGCCTCATCAAACAGGGCTCGCAAACGCCAGAATCGGCTGCCGCGTGACCCGTTACTTTGCCCGCCGAGTCGAGCAACCAATCCTGCATTCGGGACAACCGGTGCAGGGCCACTTAAGTCGAAAACGGCCGCGGCACCAGACACGAGGCCACCCGAAGGAACGACTAAGACAGTTGTCACTCCGTGTATCCTCTGAATCGGTATAAGAGAACTGTCGGCATTGTAGCTATCGATGACACGGTGAAATGCAGTCACGTCTCCGAGACCCGAACGAGTATCATTACTCGCATCGACACCTGAAATTTCCACCAAGCCAAGCTGGGTCCAGGCATCGATGAGACCTGGTGTGACAATTGAGCCAGCCAACTGAATCACATGTGCGTTTTCTGGAATGTCAATATCGGTGCCAACAGCGGACACTTTGCCGTTGTCGATTAAGATTGTGCCTCGGGCAATCGGCGACCCAGTCATTGTATGAATCTCTCCACCGACGAGAGCAACTGTCAGAGCCATCAATAAAGTCATTGACCCACCTCGAAATCACTCCATGGGGGCGTTTTCTGCATCGAACTGAATCGAATTTGTCCATCGATTAAAACTAATTGGGGCTTTGAATATACGCTAAAAGGGTGGCGGTCCCATAGGACAACATCACCGTGTTTTCCAACGCTTAAACTGCCGACTTTATCAGCGATACCGAGAGCGATTGCTGGATTATAGGTGATCCATTTCAGCGCATCATGTTTGGAGAGCTTGACCCCCGAATGAACTCCGGCCCAGTACGCCTTGGCCGCTTCTTGATTCATTCGTTGAATGCCTTCTTCGCTATCGGTGTGTAGGATGGCAATGACACCACTCTCGGTTAAAAGTGCGAGGTTTTGCTCGATGGCATCATAGGCTTCAATTTTAAAACCCCACCAATCTGCCCACGTGCTAACGGACACGCCTTCTTTCGCAAGAACATCTCGAATCTTGTAGGCCTCGACGGCATGATGAAAAGACTTAATCTTATAACCAAACTCCTTGGCTAACTTCAGCTGTAGCAACATTTCGTCAGCTCGATAACAATGAACATGCACGTTAATTTTGCCATCGAGTACCAGAGCTAAGGTTTCGAGATTTAAATCGCGCTTAGGCGGCGTGACAGGCATCAAAATTCCCGAGACCATTTTTTCACGATTCTCACGCCAATTGTCCCAAGCGAGCTTATATCGCCGGGCAGCAATCCACGTTTTACGCATTAGAAAGAGGCTGCCCATACGACTCATGGGCATGGCGCGCCGACCTTTTCCATACACTCGTTTTGGATTTTCGCCGCACGCCATTTTAAGAGCGTCAGCAGCATCCGGAAACTTCATTGCACGGGATTCCCTGCTGGGATGGAGCTTCAGGACAGCGCCCCGCCCGCCCATCAAGTTCCCTGAACCAGGTAGAATTTGAATGGTTGTTACACCACCGGCAACGGCGCGTTCAATGCCAGGGTCCTGGGGCCAAAACGCTTCTTCGGCTCGAATTCCTGATGTGATCGGATTGGTCATTTCGTTGCCGTCCGAATGTGCCCATACATGGGGTGATGGATAAACACCCAGGTGACTGTGTGTATCCACGAGGCCTGGCGTCAAAAACCCGTGTTTTGCATCAAATCGCTGTTCGCCATCCGCTTGGGCTGGTGCAGGACTTGGACCGAGTGACTCGATTACACCATTCTTGAGTCTGATCCAGCCACGTTCAATCCGAGGCCTGTCATCGTCCGCCGTTAAAATCGTCGCATTGAAGATGAGAATCGAGCCGGCTTGTCTTCTTGGTTTATCAAATGCATCAGGCTCTAATGCGATGGGGGGCTGTAAAGGCACCGCAACGGGTGTCGGCTTCTTGGCTTTTGTGCGCGGGGCCAAGCCCCCGCATCCAGAACCGACCACAAGGCCTATGAGGATTCCAAAAATCTTTACGAGAGCAGACGGATGATAACCTTGCAGGCGATTAACCACGGTTACCCGTTTACGGCCAACTGGTCACTTGTTAGGCCGAAACGACGCTGTCGACGGCTGTATTCAACACACGCTGCGTCTAGATCCGCCTCTGTAAAGTCAGGCCACAAAGTTTCAGTGAAATAGAGCTCGGCATAACACGCTTCAAGGGGGAGAAATCCTGATGTCCGGAACTCCCCTGATGTTCTGATCAACAAGTCGACGTCTGGCAACGTACGCGTAGACAGAGCATTCATAAGCTGAGTCTCGCTCAAATCAGCCGGCAAAAGGTCACCCTTCTGAGCCATGAGAGCTAATCGTCGGGCAGCGCGGACCATGTCTCGGCGACCGTCGTATGAAACAGCTAAGACCAGCTCCATCTCCGTGCAGCCGGCTGTATCAGATTCCAACTGCGACAAGGCTGCCCGCACGGATGATGGCAAGAAGTCGCGCTCACCAATGGCCCTCAAGCGAATGCCATTCTCGAGGAGTTCCTGCCGTTCGGAGTAAAGAAATTCAAGCAGTAAATCCATCAGATCGTTGATCTCGGTGGACGGGCGTCCCCAATTCAAACTACTGAAAGCGAACAGCGTCAAACAATCGGTTTCGAGACGACGAGCATGCCGCACGATCCGCCGGACTGCTTCCGCGCCTTCCTTGTGACCGCTGCCACGGGGTTTCTCTCGCTGCTCAGCCCAACGACCATTGCCATCCATGATGATGGCGATATGACTGGGTTTCATGACCTGCTCCATTTGCGAATGAGGGCCACAGATTAACATATTCACGTGAAAAAAATGAATGAAAGTCCTGTGAAGCTTTGAAGAAGACGAATAACAATGGCAGAAACGACGTCACTGCGGATAACAGCGAGTTTTGGATGGAGTCACTTATGAACAGTCTCAGAAACGCATTGGCTTCGGCCGGCATGACCTTGGCCATCCTGTGCGCCTTGTCCATCTCAGCCCATGCTGACGGCTCTCCATGGTCGATTTCTGCCACCTATCAAGTCAAGCCAGGACAGAAAGCAAAACTCACGTTAGGCGCAAACCAGGCTCTTCAGAAAGTAAGCGTAAGCCTGAAAGGTCCAAAAAGCGAATCAACGGCGTCGTTTGCGTCAATGAAACCAGGCTCAAAACGAACCATATCGTTCAAGGTTCCCATGGGACGAACCAATTGGGTCGCCGATATCAAAGCAAAAATTGGTTCCGAGACGGTCACATCGACTTTCAAATTCGAAATCGTGTCCGTGGGTCCACTTCAAATTCAATTAAGCAAGCAAGGCGTCAAACTCGACAAAGGAATCATTACGGTCAGTTCGAACACCCCACTTGAGAAAGCCGAGCTCGTTGGCTTTAACATTCAGGGCGATCAAATTGTGGATGATTCAGTCTCCCTAAATGAAGCAACGGGCTCAGTCGACATCCGATTTGACGCCTTAGACCCCAAGACTGTCCGCCGCATCGAACTCAAAGTGCACGACCATGTGGGCCGATGGCGAGCATTTCGCTTGGTGGCTTGGTACGTGGAAATCCCTCACGATGATGTCATTTTTGGGTCTGGACAGGCAAACATCGAACCTCAAGAGGCCAAAAAGCTAGCGGCGGTCGTGAATTTAATTCAAAAGGAAATTAAAGCTTTTCGGACAACGTTGGGCCGCTCAGACGTCAACTTTGATTTAAAACTCTTCGTCGCGGGTTGTACGGATACGGTGGGGTCCGAGCAAGACAACCTGATGCTGAGTCGAAAACGTGCCAAAGCAATCGCTGGATATTTTCGTTCACAAGGCATTGATTCACCGATCTTTTACGAGGGATATGGTGAGAAAATGCAAGCCGTATCGACCGCAGACAACGTGGATGAGGAAAAAAACCGAAGAGCAATATACATCTTAACCAATACGCAACCATCTGGTTTTGAGAGTCCGGGCCGCCGCTGGAGAGCCCTCTAGATTGCCGTCGATGGACGCGAATCTGTGACACCAATCGGTGATTGACGAAACTGGTTTTACCCGTGACCTTAAGTGCTCATGGTGAAATTTTTGGGAGTCATGAGCGCGGCATTTATGCCCTTGGAAAAATCAGCATTCGACCACACCGTCGACGGATCTATGGACGAAATGGACGAGTCCAAATATAACAGCAGACATGAACCGGCCAGTTCACGAGATGAATCAACGCATAATGGGGAGATCCTTTCATGGCTACGATACGCATAACAGAATCACACACCCTCGGAACCGAAACGGCGAAAAGTCGCGTGTCGGTCTTTGAAGAAATGCTCGGTAAATTTGGCGTTAAACTAAGCTGGTCTGGGCACAAAGCGACTTTCAAGGGCATTGGTGTATCGGGCTCAATGTCGGTCACTGACAACGATGTGACTGTTGAAATCAAGCTGGGCATGATGGCTCGAGCTGCTGGTGTCGACGGAGACCGCCTAAAAGGATCGATTTCCCGCCGACTACGCGAGGCTTTCGACACCGAGTGAGTAAACGGAATAAAAAGAAAAAAAAACAGCGACCGAAGTCCAAACGGCCGACGACCGCGGCCGGTCCGTTACTCTCGTTAGCCATGATGGTAAAAAACGAAGAAGACTTCCTAGAAGACGCGCTGAAGAGTGCAAAGTCTTTCTGCGATGAACTCATCGTTGTCGATACTGGTTCGACAGACAGAACCGTTGAAATCGCACAGGACTTGGGTGCAACGGTAAGCCACTTTCCGTGGATCAACGATTTTTCAGCGGCGCGCAATGAGACGCTTAAACGAGCGAATGGGCAATGGGTGGCGATTTTGGACGCCGATGAACGATTTGTCGGCCCCAAGCCTGAGTCTATCAGGCGGTACTTGAAACCCGGTCCGAGTTTTCCATTTCAAGCCTTCATGCTGGATGTGACCAATACTCGTTTAGATGGCAGCCCAATCTCTTCGTTTTTCAGCGTACGGATATTCCCACGGGATGCCCGACTCGGATACTCTGGCAGGGTGCATAATCGCTTCGGAGCCCTCGACCCAAACGCACCAAAAATAGAGGCCACTCGGTTTACGGGTCTGAGCATCGTTCATCTTGGTTATGATCCTGAGTTGTATAAAGCTCGGCAAAAGGCTGCGCGGTCCTTACCCTTGATCGAGGCCACCCTAAAAGATGAACCAGACAATCATCAGCAACGGTTTTATCTAGGTCGCGAATACCTGTTGCTTGGCCGTACCGACGCGGCCGAAGCAGCCCTTCGTCTGGCTTATGCGGGGATTAAAAAAACGGGTCATGGGCCGATGGTCGACGCGGCTGATCATCTCATCAGGGTGCTGTTTGCGACGGATGCGTCGCCACATCAGATCATTGACATCGCCCAGGAAACACTGGCAGTGCATCCAAACCATCCAGACATCTGGTACCAATTGGGTAAGGGGCTTGCGAAAGCAAATGCAAATCAACAAGCCGTTCAAGCAGTTGAACGTGCCTTGCAATCGTTGGCATTGCCGGGTGCGAATGAGCAAGTATGGCTGCGACACAGGGTCTGGGAGGCTTATGAACTCTTGGGCGCTTTAAATTGGGAATTGGCGCAGTATCAGGCTGCCTATGCGGCGTACAAAAAAGCATTCTCTGGTAAGCCTGAACGATCAAACGGTTGGCCGGCAATGCTCAACAACCTCTGCGCCCTCGCAATCGAATTTAAGGACCACAATAATCTGCCCATTTTCTTCGAGCGTTTATTCAAAAGCGACGATGCACCACTGGGAATGTTTTTCTTTCACGTTCTTCAAGTTGCTTCTGCGCAAGGCCCTGAAACAGCAAGGGCACTCCTTAATGATGCGGTCGCCCGGTATCCACGGCTCTCGAAAGATCCAGAATATCACTCCGTCATCGGAAAGATCGGATAAAGAAAATGAAGAAGCCTATCCATGTTCTGTTCGTCTGTCTCGGCAACATCTGTCGCTCACCTCTGGCAGAGGGCGCATTCAGGGAACACGTAAACAGTCGGCGTTTACACAGTCATTTTGTCATCGACTCGGCCGGGACCGGGGGCTATCACGCAGGCGAAGCACCGGATCCTCGAAGTATCAAAATCGCGGAGACAATGGGAATCGATATCAGCCGCCAAAGTTCAAGAAAACTTAAGCGAACCGATTTTGACGAGTTTGACTACATCATTGCGATGGATCGGAGCAATCTAAGAGACATCAAGGCACGACAATCCGCTCATTCGAACTCAAGAATCAGTCTCATGCTCGATGAATTGGAGAGGAAGGGACAAGATGTCCCGGACCCGTACTATGGGGGCTCTGATGGTTTTAGGCACGTCTGGGAGCTGGTCGACGAGGCGACAAATGCCCTCCTCGAGCGTATTCTAGACGAATCTCGTTAGCCATGTGGCGACCACCCGAAGTCACCAAACACCGTGTAGCACCAGACCGGTGGCCCAGTGCTGAAGATGCCGCTCAGGCCCAGTTATTTAGCGAATTCAGTCGGGGGCGTTTACAGCTTGCTGAGCGTACATGGGTCCCGGCGATGGTTCCCTGGCGGGCGACCGAAGACGGAGAGGTAACCGACAATGTAGTGCAGTGGTACGGGCGTTTCGCAAAGGGGCAACCCGGTGCCATCGTAGTTGAGGCAACTGGCATACGGGAGATTCCGAGTGGCCCATTGCTGCGAATTGGGCACGATCGCTATCTGCACGGCCTGAAACGTCTCGTCAAACGGGTCAAAGAAGAAAGTAAGGGACGAACAAAGCTGTTTATACAACTCATCGACTTTCTACGACTCAATAGACGCCCCAAACCAGATGTTTACTTCGGTCGCCATCTTAAAATCACTCCACATCACCGCACATCCATAGCGGGGTTTACACAAACCGATCATTGGATGGACGCGCCGGAAGACGATATTCGCTCATTTCTCTTCGAACAGTCTAATGACATCCAGGCAACGCTGCTCACCCAACGTGAATTCGAAAGTCTAAATCTGGGTTACAGAGAACGGGTGACGGATACGCATCTCGCGCATATCGCATCCCTCCCAGTTCAGCTGCCAACGCTTTTTGCCGAGGCGGCAAAGCGGGCAGAAAGTGCTGGTTTTGACGGCGTCGAGCTCCATTATGCACACGCCTATACAATGGCGAGCTTCCTTTCCAAAACCAATGACAGAAATGATGGCTATGGTGGTCCCTTGAGCCATCGTTTGAGGTGTCCATTAGAAGTCTATGACGCGGTCAGACGAAATGTCAGCGACCACTTCATCGTCGGTTGTCGATTCTTAGTCGATGAAGTCATCGAGGGCGGTTTTTCGGAACAAGAATCACCTCAGATCGCTTTGGCATTCGCCCGTGGCGGGATGGACTTTTTAAGTTTATCCAAAGGGGGCAAGTTCGACGATGCAAAACAGCCCAAGGTGGGTCAAGCGATCTACCCATACACCGGCGAAAGTGGCTACGAGTGTATGCCGACCATTTATAGCGACACGCGAGGCCCCTTTTATCGAAATATACAGGCAATGGCTCAGGTTAAGTCGATCTTGCGTGAAGCAGGCCTACAAGTTCCTGTTATCGTTGCTGGGGGCATCAATGATTTTACGGGGGCGGAGTCTTTGCTCAAAAACGGGCATGCCGATATCATCGCCGCCGCTCGACAATCACTGGCCGACCCTGATTGGTTTTTGAAAATCCGACGGGGGCGAGGGGATGAAATCCGCCGCTGCAAATATACGAACTACTGCGAGGCATTGGATACCCGGCACAAAGAGGTGACTTGCCAACTCTGGGACCGGATTCAAATTGATGAGCCAGGAGTCGCCTTATCCAAGGATGGCAAACGGCGACTTATCGCGCCTTGATTTAGGCCGTTGATAACTCGATCATTCCAAGACACAAACCTGGCCTTCGCAGAGTTGACCCGGAGCGCAATGTCGGTCTCGTATACACTCTGGACTTGCCGAGGGTATACAGAAGCCGAAGGCGCAGCTGTTTCCAGCAAGACAATCAGCGTTACGCTCACACTGATTGATTTGGGACGCACAAACGCCTTGTCTGCAACGAAGTAAGGGAATACCAACTTGTCGACACTGTCTGTTATTGGCACATGGAATCGCTTCGATGCATCCGCCACCGATACAAAAGGCGTTGTTCGGGCAATCATCGACGTCGGCACATGCACCATTGGTGTTGATACAGGTCTGCTGCTCACAGATCTGACTCTGATCTGCGCAATCACTGTCTCGTCCACAAAAATCAGCCCGCTGCTCACATCGCCCATCTAAGCAACGCTGATTGTCGGCGCATTGTGAGTCGCGCACGCACTGAGGTTCTACGCAAAAGTTCTCTTCACAGATTGTTACGCCGTCGCAATCATCATCCTGTTCGCATTCCGGAGCGAGGGGAGACAGCTCAATTTCGACGTTAAACCGAGCCCCTTCCGCGAACGTATCCGCGAAGATGTAGTAGACGCCCGGCTCAGCGCGTTCGATTTCAACAAACGAGAATAAAGACGGCTGGCCACCGCCATTGGCACCCGTATCATCATTGCAAACAACTTCACTTCTAGACTCATCGCATTCTCGACGCACGTACAAGACCGTATCGGTTCTAAACCCTCCACCATCACCTGTCGTGGTAATTGACATGGAAACAAACGAGTCCAAGACGATGCGCAGAACGCGCTCGGACCCGGCACCTGCACAGGTACCACTGTAATTGGATGGGGCTCTTGTCGTATCGACCGCAAAGCGGCCGCCGTTGCGTCCAACATCCAGGATCTCGTCAGCCTCCCGACATTCCGCTGGGTCTTGGCAGGCACCACCCACACAGACTTGATCGCCCGGACACTGCCGGTTGTCACGACAGCCCGGTCGACAGGTGGAATCGACACAGATTTCACCTGCACCACAATCGGCGTCAACCTGACATTCAGGAGCTGCCTCGACGCATTGCCCGGCGACGCAAGACTGCCCTGCCTGACAATCGTTGTCGTTCTGACATTCTGGCGGCGCATCTACGCAACGACCATCATTACAAACAGAATCCGGGCCACAGTCATCATCACCACGACAAAGTCCAGGGTCTGGAGCACACTCACGATCGGCGCAGATTTGACCGACGGGACATTCGTTGTCATCCGAACAGCCTTGGTCGGGAATACAAAAACCAAATTCACACTGCTCCCGCCGACCACAGTCTTCATCTGTTCGACACTCTGGCGGAGGAATTGGCGCGCAGACACCGGCTACGCAACTAAACCCACCCCGACATTCATCATCGCTTTGGCACCCGTTTGGTGCAGTGCATACGTTATTGATGCATTGGAGATTCGGCAGTGGACAGTCACCCGCGTCTTCACAGAAAAATGGCGGTACGCAGCGGCCAGCGACACAGCTAAACTCTCCATCACATTCGTCATCGTTCCGGCAAACCACGACCACACAATTGCCTTGGTCGCAACGCTCACCGTCGCCGCAGTCGTTGTCATCGAAACAATCAGGTCTGGGAAGACAAATGCCAGGTGGGTCAGCGCAGAATTCCCCTCGATCGCAATCAGGGTCCACATTACAGCCCTGCAGTTCTCTGCAAAGGTTGCCAATACATTGAAATCCATCTTGGCAGTCGTTATCGACGAAGCATTCGACATCATCAACACACTGTTGATTGAGCCCGTCGCAGACCTGTCCCGGGCCACAATCTTCATCGCGCGCACAGCGTCCTGTAAATTGACAACGCCCGTTGATGCAACTGTCGAGGGCTGGGCAGTCACCATTGACCAAACACTCCACTGCTGGCTCACAAACGCCTTCATTACAAACGAGGTCATTCGGACAGGGTCGCCCCGGCCCGCATGCCCCCTGAGGCAGACAGACATTATTGATACACGAAAAGCCCAACGGGCACTCGTTGTCACCGCGGCATTCGACATCGTCGACACACGTCCCATCTCGACATACCAACCCCTCTGCACAGGGTCTCTCCACATCGCATTCTGGGAGTGGGATGCATTGCCCATTGGCGCACTCGTTATTAGGCGGACAATCGGCTGCAACCTGACAGTCCGAGACAGCAATGCATCGATGGCGAATACACTGTTGGCCATCGGGACAACCCGTATCGATTCGACACTCTACATCGCCACAGAAACCATCTACACAACCCAACGGTTGTGGGCAATTCAAGTCACTCGCACAGGGCTGCCGTCCACAACGGCCATTGATACAAGCAAACCCGTCAGGACACTGAGCATCGTTGAAACAGCCCTCTACACACCTGCCGTCGAGACAGCGTTGACCATCGGCACAATCAGCATCAACCCTGCAATCGGCCTCGACTTCCTGACAGAGTCCTCCGACACATTGCTGACCATCGGGACAGTCGCCGTCAATCCGACATCGATTGTCCTCAATGCAAACCGAGTTCAAACATCGCTGGCCAGGAAAACAATCCTCATCATTTCTGCAGCCGGGACGTTCGACGCATACGTTGTCAACACACTCAAAGTTGTTTGGACAATCAAAGTCGATTCGACATTCTGGTGCCTGGACACATCGATTTGCTTGGCATTCAAAGCCGTTCGGACAGTCCACATCAGCTCTGCACTCTGGACCTGGTAAGCAAGAATTTGCAGCACATAATTGACCAGCCGGACAGTCGGAGTCACGACGACATTCCAAGGTGTCCACACATTCGCCCTGATCCGTGCAGATGAAGCCCGGCTCACAGTCGAGGTCAAACCGACAGGCGACATCGATACACTCAGCATCGATACACCGCTGATCCGACCGACAATCTTCGTCAATTCGACAGCCTTCGTCTGGACCACATTGTCCCCGACGACAAACTTGCTGAGCTGGACATTCACTGTCGTCGTTACATCCCTGGTTCATCTCGCATGAATTGTCCACACAAACAAATCCCGACAAGCAGTCAGTGTCTTCGATACAGCCAAGACATTGCCCTTGGTCAGAGCAAATCAGTCCCTCAGCGCACGGGCGTTCTTGGCCGCATCCGGGCACACAAATGTTCGAACTCAGATCGCAAACTTGGCCACCTGCGCAGTCAACATCACCTCGGCAACCCGAACGGCAGCCCCCATTCTCGCAAATCTCCCCGGCCTCGCAGCCTTTGTCGTCCAAACAGGCAGACCCCGCGTCCACACAGCCACCATCATCCAAGCAAGCATCGCCCGCATCAGTGCAATTACCACCGTCACAGATCCGTGGACACTCGCCATCGACACAAACAGCATCACAGATCCCATCGATGCAACTCAATCCGTCCGGACACGCCGCTCCATCTCCACAACGATTTGGGATGACTTGATCATCAATGCATACGCCAGAGATACAGAGTAACCCTCGAGGACAGAAGCCTTCAACGCAAGCTGGTCCGTCAATGCACTGCTCGTCAATACAGGCAAAGCCGTCGCCGCAGTCGATGTGCGTCTGACATTCGATCGATGAACGACCACAGCCAACGACCGTTAACAAACCAAATAGAAGCCAGGTTATTCGTCTAAGCTTGAGCATTTTATTTCCGAATTACAGTGAATGTGACTCGCTCATTCTGAGCTCGCGCTCGCTTGGTCAAACTCGGCCGAATTGGCTTAAGTCCGCCATACCCGCGTGCTTGCAAACGCCCGGCGGCGACCCCACGAGAAACGAGGTACCCCTTCACTCGATTTGCCCTGGCAATGCTGAGTCGGCTGTCTTTATCTCTCGAACCAGTCCCGCTGACATGAGCCGCGATACGAACACGTTTTATGGTCTTGATCTGTTTCATGCCCCGCGCGACATCGTTTAGCACGGCGCGCGCGTTCGGCGTCAATTCACTCGAACCCGGTTTGAAATCAATTCGACGGCGTAGAGAAATTGACCGCGCCGTTACCGTTGCGAAGCGACCACCCGCGCTGGCTTTCGGGGGACCGATTGGCTTTTGTGGAGACCCTGAGGATACAGGGCCAGTTTTTGGTCGGCCGATGGGTAAATTCAAACGAAGCGGCGTGGTCTGGCCACCCCGCACCAGCACAGCCGTTTTGTACACCTCATATCCCTTGGCCGTTACCGTCAGCGGATGTCGACCAGCGGGGAGTTTGGCCTTGTAGGGTTGACCGGGCTTAAACCGACCTGTCTGTCCTATCGCCTTACCACCGAACTTCAGGCTTGCCGCCACAGGCTTTCCTCGTCTCCCGAATATCCGAATCTCGATATCCCCAGCCTGCTGTGCGGGGTCGATTTCGAGTTTAATCTCCACACTGGCATTCTGACCTGCGGACATTGTTTTTCGACCCTGTTTTGGCTTATAGCCCTTCGCTGTGACGCTGTACTCCACGACACCAGCATCGAAGCGATAGCCGGAAAACCGGCCATCGGATGCGCTTGTCTGCGGTGAGAACCCAGGCATCGATGAGTAGCTGATGAGAGCATCTGTAACGGGTTGTCCAGACTTAGCATCGAGCACTCGACCGGAAAACAGACCTGTTTTCTTCGCAACTACGGGTGCAGGAACCTGTTTCTCGACTGTTTTGGTAATGACTTTGGGCTTGGGATCGAGGGTGTAAGCGACACCGAGGAGGACCATATAGGGTGGCGTTGCCGGTACCCCCGTGTGAGGTTTGTTTGCCAAGCCAATGCGAACGGCTGTATCGATCGCTAAATGCTCGAGGGGAAAAGCACGTAATCCCAGAGTCAAATGGTGCGGAATTGAGTCAAAAGTGTACTCATGACTGCCCTGGCCGGTCCGAGCTAACTCGACAAAATGCGGTTTGCTAATTTGGTATTCAAGGAAGGGGTTGAAGTACCTATCGAAGGGACTTTCAATACCGAGTCCAAAGGTGAGTCGGTCATATCGAGCCACCTGAAGGCCATACTCTTGGACCAAGCTGGGCTCACCGGCTAGATGCTCTGTCAAAACTTCAGAATTCTCAAAGTAATTGCCCAGTTCGAGGTGAATTTTCAGCGGTATTTTTTCTGCCTCTGTAAAGTCAAAAGTAGATAACAATCTCAAGTCAACACTGGTCGCCGATGGTTCGAAGCCCGCAGACCCCACACCGCTTAGAAAACGAGCAGCAAGAGCACCACCCACTCGAACCAGGTCGCTCACCGGATAGACTGACTTTATGCCCAGGGTCAGATCACCTTGGGTCTGCAAAAGACTCGGTTGTTCTTGGTCATGGCTATTACTGGTGGCGGAGATCGAGGTGAAGGCCTCGACAAACTTGTGGGGCGTGTAGGCGAATGAAAAGTAGCTTCCGACGAACGCATTTCCTGCGCCTTGATAGGGAAAATTATCTGCGTTGAAAAACGCCAGACCAAGACGCATGCGTATGGTCTCAAGTGGGCCTGTATCGGCGGCCCAAAGACGGTCGAGGCCTGTCGACCCGTTTAAGGATGGTGCCCGAGAACGGATCGGCACGGGTTCGTTGGCGGTGTTTTGTGCCTTCGATTGTACGCGTCCTGTGTTTGGTTTTGAGCGAGGCGGTTTCGACGCTTTGGCTGCGTCTGACTTGGGTGCACTTGTTTGCGTTTCTGCCACTTTTGACACAGCCGGCGCCCGAGTGGTCGCTTTGGTCGACTCTTTGGCTGGCCCTGCTTTTCTCGCCCCTTTCTTAGACGGATTGCTGTTTGCCTGCTCCACTTGAGATTGGGTTTGCGCCAATGATGCTGCCGTTGGAAGCACGACCAAAAGAGCTACAGAAATGGTGATAAACGATCGCATGTCTTACTCAGGACGATTTCCGATGGGCTGAGTGTAACATCGACCGAGGGCTGGGTGCCATTTTGTCGTGTTTCGGACAGAATAACCGCAGCCTGATTCGAAATTATTGAGTGGCGTAACGCTTCGTTCTTATGGGGGTGGGTGTGTGAGGTGGTGCGACGTCCAAAGCTGCAATGCGATGATTAAATCGGCTTTTACGGCCGCCAACATTGCGTTGAATACGCCGCAAGTGACTGAGCAGCAATCGCTCCAGTTCCGATAATCCAATGAGTGTGATTGCGTCTCGGGTGCCCCTGATGCGGCCCCGATCGCGAAACTGCACTTGAGCGTATGCATGAACGGCTTCTACAAGTTGAGGCGAGCGGTCCAAACAATCGGCAATGATGACCGAACTGGACTTTTTGTCCCGGATCAAATGAATGGCGTCTTTTCCGATTTGAAATATCTGGTCGGGTGAAAGACGGCCTGTCGCCTTCAACATCTGTGTCAACCTCCCTGGTCTTTGTCCGAAGGCCCGCCTTGGCCGTCGGGAAGTGACTGGTTCGCCGCTTCATCATAAACATCGGCAATTTTAACTGTTTATTGAGAAATATTTCTGTTTGGCCAATGGTCTGCTTGCATCAGAGACTAATTTGCTGGACGCCCAGGGCCTTTTTGAGGTCCAATTTGTGCACAGGAGAGTCGACGGTCTAATGCAAGCCACCCCCAAGTCAAATAGTCTGAACAAAGGCCTTTTACTCGGTCCCATGATGGCCGCTGCAATCTGGTTTCTACCGCTTGGTAACTCACTCACGCCTGAGGCCCACAGGTTAGCGGCAATCACGGTGTTAATGGCAATCTGGTGGATGACTGAAGCACTGCCAGTCGCGGTGACTGCGCTGTTGCCACTGGCACTATTTCCCGTGTTCGGGATTGGCACAGCGAAAGAGGTTGCACCCAACTATGGACACGACCTGATTTGGTTGTTTTTCGGCGGTTTTCAACTGGCATTTGCGGTCGAACGATGGAATCTACATCGGCGCTTGGCGATGTTTATGGTTCGGACATGCGGCACCCGGGCCGACCGCCTTATCCTCGGGTTTATGCTGGCGTCAGGCTTATTGTCCATGTGGTTATTGAATACCTCCACAACTCTGATGCTCTTGCCGGTAGCCATAGCGGTTGCATCCGCTATGGAATCGAAGGAATTTGAAAAAGCACTGATGCTGGGGGTAGCTTATGCAGCCAGCGTCGGGGGTATGGGCACCTACCTCGGAACAGCCCCCAACGGCGTCTTTCGTGAGGTCGCCGCCAAAAACGGGACGGATCTGAGCTTCGGTGAATGGATGAGTTTCGCAGCCCCGCTTTCAATCTTATTGATACTCGTTATTTGGTACTATCTCACGAGGCTCGCTTTTCGGATCCAACGGACTCCGATCCCCGTTAATCACCCAGCCCAAAGTGCGTTGACCGGACCAAAACAGAGCTGGTCGCAAGGAGAGCGACGTGTTGCGGTCATCTTTATTGCCGCCGTGACACTTTGGATTTCTCGGAAATATATCCTCCTAAAACTGGGCCTAGACCCTAAGGGTATCACGGATGCGACTGTCGCGATTGGGATCACGATTCTGCTCTACATTGTTCCCACACGAACCTCGGCCGGGCACCGCGAGGCGTTACTAAGCTGGTCCGAAACTGCCAAAACACCGTGGCAAATACTCATCCTTTTCGGGGGCGGTTTTGCGTTGGCTTCTGGTTTTAAGGCCACCGGCTTATCCCAATGGCTCGGCTCATTATTGGCGGCATCAACGAGCGGCTGGCCACTGCCCTTAATGGTTTTGGCCGTTGTCCTTTTTATGACCTTTCTCACAGAAGTCACATCAAATACCGCAACCTCCATAATCCTCTTGCCGATTATTTGTGAACTCGCTGTAGCGACTGATGTGGGCCCCCTTATGCTGCTTCTGCCCGCAACTTTAGCCGCGTCGTGCGCTTTCATGTTACCGGTGGCGACCCCTCCGAATGCTGTCGTTTACGGCTCGGGCATGATTCGCTTACCGGATATGGCACGGGTGGGTTTCGGCGTTAATATCATCTCGGCACTTCTCATCACTTTGTGGACTCTGACGTGGGGTGCATTTCTATTTTGATCGAGATGCATTGAGAATTTGAAAAGCCAGTCATGGGACGTGTCTACACGTGCCGACTCCGCACCAAAGGTTGCTTCATAAAACAGGGATGCCGAGGGTCACTTTACTGTAGACAGTCCCGGCGCAACGCCCTGCCTCAACGACTCTCTCGGGGTCATCAAAATGACCGTGTTTCAAACCATCAGCCAAAGGAGAACGGGCGGCCTAAACTGGCCATCAAGGGATTCATTTCATCCAGCATTAATCCTATCCCTCGGCCTATACAATCTGATCCGTCCACGAGGCTGCGAACAACCGAACAGCCGCATATCGGCTCAGATCGACAACATCAAACCGACGGCAAGAAATAGTGCTAAACCTCCTGAATTACATGTGAAAATCTTCTTTGAATCCCAATTGGGATTCACAGTTGAATTTCAATTGGGATTCAATATAACAAATGATAAAAGAGCCACTTTAAGACCGCATTTTTTGGGGTTTTAGACCGCTCAAACAGTCAACAAATCTCCACTTCGAGCCACGGGATTCAAATGACTTTTTTGCTTTTAAAGTGGCGTTATACGTCGTAATGAATCCCAAATGGGTTTCAATTATTTGGGGAGACAGACCATGACTGGACAAATCAGCATTCGCCTACCAGAGAGCACTATCGACCAGCTCAATCGGATAGCCAAAGAAACGGGTCAGAAACGCGCTGAAGTGATGAGACATTTGATTCACGTTGGCATCGGAGAGGTCACAAAAAAACAGGACCCGTTAATGCAGAGAATGGATGATTTCAAATCGGAGATCATCGAGCTGATTCAGTCGATTCCACAGCAGTTAAAGGACGAGAAATTATCGACTGTGCTCGATGCGACTCCATCTACATTGACAGCGGATGACGAGGCACCTCAGGTTTTGTCGGCGACTGATGTATCGGATCAATATGCGACAGTCATCGAGGCTCCAACCGATGAACGGACAACGTCAGCATTACCGGATGACCGTCAAGAGAGCCCGTCGAAAAAGCGGCATGTAAAAGCAAAGGCAAAGCCAGCAGACGATGCGATTGGAGGGAGGCTCAATCGGGCTCGTCTATCGCTTGGTTTATCTATCACAGAGGTCGGCGAAGCACTCAACATAGACGAAACGATTACCCGGGAAATTCTAGAGAACGGTAGACGGGTGCCAGCTAGCCGAGCAATTCGAGTGGAGGCGAAACTACAACAATGGGAATCTCGTTTGACGGCCCAGGAATCTTGAGTTTCTTGGTGACACCGTACCGAGGAATCGCATCTAACCATCTGGTCGCATCGAGCGCTTCACGCGCGCGCTTGCACACGCAGGCACGCTAGAATATGGTGCCCCGATGAATAAGCGGCCAAAAAAAGAGACATTTCCCGCCATTGAAGGTTTGGAATGCATCAAAAGGATCAGCGGCGGTACAGGCTTTAGTCGCTTCGAAGCGCGAATGCCAGCCAGTGGTGCCGTTGGGGAACTGGTCACGATCGATACACCCAAATCACTCGACCGACAATGGATTCAGACAATTGTCGAACAAGACGATAATCCTTGGCCACCGGTCATCATGAGCAACCAAGGGCAGCCGGCGTGGGTTCTGTTCCAACCGACACAGGGCGAGCCGCTAGACAAACTTGTCGATGAACTGTCCGCCGAGGACCATCGGCTCGTTATAACCAGCATTGCGGTGCAATGCTGGGTTATTCTCGCTCAAACTCACGGCAGAGGGATTGGTCACGGTAAGGTTTCAGCGTCCACATTTAGGCTCGCTCGTAATGATGACGGATATCCAGATGTACGGTTATCAAACTGGCAGCCACCCGCGTCCGACACAGAGACTATCATACAGTCTGACCTCGACGCCTTATCTGACCTCACTCAGATGCTACTCACCAAGTGCAAGACCGCTGTTGGGTCAGCCGATACAAACCTGACACCGAGCGAAGACTCTGTCGTGGATGCCATGCCGACTATGGACGAGCTCATCGACTCCGCTTTGGCCGCACCTCGGCCTGACAGTGCACGGACGGGACTTGAACGCCTTGCCCCGATTCTTGAGCAGGCTTTGGCCCATAGATTTAGGGAAACTCAAGAGATTTTCGATTCCGAGTCAACCTTCATTGACGAAGTCGAACAGCAGAGGATCCGCCTTCGGGAGCTCGAAACCCATAGACGATTCATTCGTGATTGGCTCTACGAACGCGACGAACAGATTGAACTGGCCGAAGACAAGTTGTCCCAAAGTAAAAGTAATCTCCGCAGTCTAGATAACTTGCGCATGCGGATCGACCTGTCCATTTCGACCCTCAATGCACCATCGCCTGCCTTGCTCGGGAACATGGACTCCTTCGAGCAAAGTCACCTCAAATATGATCTAGAAGACTTTGGGATTTCCGAGGCACCGCCTGAAATTCCTGCTGAACCCATCGAGGCTGAGACAACCATCTCTACAATGCCAATTGGACGGGGTCGGCCGTCTCATTTAGGCTCTAGGGATGTGCGCATCGGACTTGGTCCCGTACTCGGTTTCATCATCGTCTTGGTCCTGGTCGGTGGGTTTGCGGGTGCCTGGTTCCTGAGGACCAACACGGCACCAATGGACAAGCCTGTTACCCAATCTCATGGGGAGAGCACCACCGCCGTTGAGATCGCAAATCAGCAACCAAAGGCGGATTTCAAGACCGCATCGGAGACGCCCATCGAGAACGAGAAACGGCCAACGCCGCCCGCCGCAAAAATGCCGCCGGAGAAGGATGGCCTGGCTCACTCGAAACAGAATTCAAGTGCCGCCACCGACCCGTCAGATTCCGGTGTCATGGTGAAACACGTCGATGGCCACTCGAAGACAGCAAGCGTCCGCGATGCAGCCGTATTGCACGATGCAGGCCGTCAAAGCCAACCGATCGATGCATCACCAAGGCCACTGGAGGGTCTTCATGGGCAGACGGCTGAGTCAACTATGAACGCCCCGCAAGACATGGTCTTTGTCAGCAAAGGCGTCCTCAGACTCGGACTCAATGCAGCGCAGGCCGCTCGCCTGGAAAGCATGTGTAAAAGGAATCGAAATACACCCGCAATGCGAGCAGATTGCTCGGCGATTAAGAAAGAGATCGGGGACGATGAATTACAGCTCGACAGCTTCCTCCTGGATAAGTATGAGGTCGCGCAGGGGCGATTTGAAGACTGTGTTAAAGCAGGCATTTGTCAACAAAGACGCCCTTTTTTTGATGTGAGCCACTTCCCTGCAACCGGGGTAAGCTATATCAACGCGAAGCGCTATTGCTCATTTGTCAAAAAACGTCTTCCAACCATCGAAGAGTTGCAATACGCGACCCGCGGTTCAAAGGGGTCAAATATCTATCCTTGGGGCGATGAATCGCCAAGTGACCCATCTGTAAAAAGGGCTAACTTGGGTCAGTTCAAAGGGGAATTGGAAGCACCAAATTCGGCAGATGGCTTCAAATATGCTGCGCCAGTAAAGGCCTTTGACGATATCAGCAGCCCATTCGGCGCAATTAACCTCGCTGGCAATGTCCGCGAATGGACCCAGTCGAAGTCCACTCGAGGTATGTATGCCTTCGGCGGCGGCTGGATCTCAGCAAGCGATCGACTCCGAGTCACGCGGAAAGATGATCTGACAAAAAACATGGCTCGCGGTGATCTCGGGTTTCGCTGTGCGCGCTCTATAGGACCCAACAAATGAATGAAATTGGTCTCGAGGAACTCTGCCAAGCCTGGCTAGACGCCCAATCAGGCTCAGGTCGCTTAATTCATATCGTAAGCGGCGTAGGGACTGGAAAATCGAATCTTCTGGCCCGCTTTATCGATGATGCATCAACCGCGGACGGCCAAGCTGCTATCGTTTCAATTCGCTGTGGTGACAGGACACTTGTCCGTCCATCGGACCACGGCGAACTCGAAGAACTGGTCGCTCGTTTAGCAGAAGGTGTCCGAGTCATTGAGTGGGGTATGAATGGGGCCGATCACGATGCTGCCATTCCGTGGCTTTTGCCAGGCGTCGACTTTTTACATGCTGCGACCCATGTGTCGGCGTTGCCGTCGGTCCCAAGTCAAACGCCGCCCCCATCTCGTGCAGAAATTCATGCAGGCCTGTTGATGGATGTCGCCCGACACCATCCCATCCTTATGGTCATCGACGACATCCATCGAATCGATGCAGCATCTCAGGCTCTACTCGACGTCCTTGAAAAAGCTTTAGCAATTGAGCCAGAAGTCAAATTACTTCTCGTCTGCACAAGCTCGACGCCACTCGGCACTCCGGGGTCCGAACCCAACTCAAGACACAAGCCTCAGTCCGCATATACGATCGGTCGCCTTCGAGACGATGATCTCGCAGAGATTTTGGCCAACGGACTGAGCCACCGGGTGAAACTAAGCGAGTCGACTCAAGTTGAACTGGCCGACAAGGTTAACGGAAATCCACTCGTTGCCCATGCGCTGGTAGACTATCTCAATCGCATCGCCATCTTAAAGCGGGGCCCTGATGGCAATACAAAACTGGCTGCTGGGCTCGCCGGCGACGTTTTCGATGGCCTCTGGTCTTTAGCCCTCGGCGATTTCCCCGCGTTGCGGGCGGATGTTCAAGCCGATCTCCAAACGGCAGCACTCGTCGGCCAGCACTTCACCACAGAGTTGATGGCACGGATTTGGTCTGTACCAGAAGCAGCAGCCGCGTTGCGGATTGAACTCTTGACGCGAACGGGTCTGATCAGACCTGAAGCAGATGGCTGGGCGTTCCTTTCTGAGGAATTGGCCGGACAATGGACGGACCTAATGGACCCATCCGACAGGGATGAATTAAATGTTCGAATTGGGACTATATTGAGACTTGATGCGCGAATGACGGGCAGCCTTGGGGACGAACAAATCGCGGGTGTCGATGTCACCGAGACATGGAGTGAATCTCGCTACAAAGACCGAAAACGTCGGGCGACGGCAGAATCATTATGGAAGACGGCCGGACACTTCTCGGCTGCTGGACGACATGGTGATGCTGCAGAAGCCGCAGTGACGTACGTCGAGAGTCTCTTCGATTTAGACGGAGGACCAGGCCTACTGTATGGACAACATGGTCGACAGAGAGATCGTGAAAGACGCCATCGCATCTATGCGGCATTGACTGAGGCCGATGCCCAATTAAATCTAGCTGAACGATTCGAAAATTCCTATGCACTCAATGACAGCCTGTCGGATATTCGTGTCCGAATGCTCAGTGTGAAGAGTCGCTTCAAAGCGATTATGGGGGATTTTGCTGAAGCGCGTGCGACGGCTGACATGGCGCTTGGCCTTGCAGTTCGCATGGAGCAAGAAGCCGTTCGACTCGAAGCACTTCGTGTTTACCTGGAAGTCTGTTACGCATCTGGCGACACAAATGCAGCACGTGCAGCACTGGTTCGTATGCTTGATGCGCTAAATCTATGCTCACCGGCACTGGCACTGCCTGTCTATGTATGGCTATCAGAAGCATTCGCCAAATGGGAATGGCCCGGACTCCACAAACGCCTATTTCCATTCATTCTTGACCAGGCGCAATCTATTGGTGGTTTTCGCGAGGGTATTCAAATTCGAATTGAATGGCTCGTGGCGCTGATCCAAGTCGGGGACCAAAATGCTGTCGATGATATGCTCAAGGATGCGATTGCGGTTGGCGATAAACACCAACAACTTGGCTTCCTGGCAGAATTGATGGTGAAAAGAGCGACCGAGATCATAGAGGTTCGCGTCGACAGCCATTACAATATTCTGAGCGGAGAATTCTACGTCCCGGATCTCTTTGGCGAGGGCTTTGGACCGAGTATCCAACCGCTAAGCGAAGTCTTGTCCGAATCCATGCAACTCTTGGAGCTCGCGCAAGAATTGGCCAGCAATATGGGAGATTCCCTAGTTCAGCTCCGCGTTGCGACCAGTTCGCTTGCTGTCGTCATTGAGACGCGTGAACGCCTCACAGACTTGTTAGAGCGATGGATGCCTATCCAAGTCGACCAGCAACCTGTTCGTCTCACGGAATTAACCGAATTTCTGTCTCAAGGTTTTTTCTCCGTGCAGCATATGGAGCATCTTTCCGAGCGAATTATCATTTTGGCGGATGAGCTAAAACTTCATCAAATTCTGGCAGACACAGCGCATGAGGCACTCGATCGTGAGTTACCGAGTGCGATGGCGCGATCTGGAACACTGTTCACACTTGCCAAGGAATCATATGAACAGGTCGGCGACACATACGGATTAGCGACGCTCAGCTTGACGGAGGCTCGGTATGAAGCCCGGCGGGGTCAAGACCCAATGGACTATGTCGAAAAGGGCATTCGGATTCTGAAGAGTAGTCAAGATCAGTGGACGGTCGAACAAGCGGCTTATTTACATTTGCGCTTTGGTGAAATGCTCTTGGAGGTGGACGATCGAGCTGGGGAAGCCATCGAATATTTAGAAGGGTCAATGCGACTTTATGAACGGTCTGGGGACATGGACCATCTCCACGTCGTTGGTTCAATATTGCATGAGGTCTACAGAAAACAGGGCGATTTAGGACGATACCGCGCGATTCGGGATCGTTTTCGAAGCCTCGACCAACTCTCTCCAGGCAGCGACCCGCTTCGTCTTGAGATGCGGATCGAACACCTACTGACGATGGCCCGACAAGAAGCGAATGACGAACGTGCAATCGAAATGGTCGAACATTGCATACACTTGTTTGGACGAATGCCAGACGGCACAACACGAATCGATGAGTGCTTTGTCGAAATCAGTAAAATCTGTCGGCGTCGAGCAGATGAAGCAGAAACCGAAAACGGCTTTAACGCCTGGCTCGAGCGGTCACTCGAATCTGTTCGAATCGCCATTTCAATTAATCGAGGATTAAACAATTACTATCGAGTTTTCGAAGAGCTTCACGAACTGTTCGATGACCTGCTCGGTTTGAACATGTACGAAGAATACCTGCGAGTTCGCGCAGAAAACCGCGAGATGGCCTTTTCTGTCGGAAACATCGGCGAGTTACTTTACCTATTTGAAGAACATCTGCACTTCGATGCGGATCGCGAAAATTCAGCCATACGTCTACCCGAAGTAAGAAGTTTTTACGAAGCCCTATTCAGATATCTTTTGGGTCTGGGCGCGACGGCTGATGCTCTGTCCATTCAATCAGCCTTTGTGAGTTTCTTAATCGCCATCGGGGAGGCCGATTTAGCCACTCGTTATCAGGAACAGAAGCTTCGCTATGATGAGGCTGAAACATCAGACTCAGAGGCCCCAGCCACTTAGTTAGCTGAGGCACTCGATACCGTTTCTCTCATCACGATCACTTTGATCTGACCTGGGTAAATACACTCATCTTCGATAGTGGTCGCAATATCGGTAGCCAACTTGATGGCAGCCTGGTCGTTCACGCGCTTTGGTGTAACCTCCAGGCGGACTTCACGGCCACCTTGAATAACGTACGCACGCCGGACACCACGGTCACGGAAGCGTTCGCAAATGGCTTCGATATCGTCCACCCGCTGTGTATACGATTCTAATGTTTCACGGCGTGCCCCGGGCCTCGCGCCACTCAAGGCATCCGCAGCTGCAACCAAGTGTGCAAGGGGTGTCGAGGGCTTCTCATCGTTATGGTGTGCTGCAATCGGGTGCACAATATCAGGGTCTTCGCCATGGTCGGCAGCGAACGCCGCGCCAGAGACAGCGTGACTTCCGCAAGCCTCCGTTTCTGCCCAAAGGACTTTGCCAATGTCATGTAGCAACGCCGACCGATGGGCCATCCGGATATCAAGTCCCATCTCTTCTGCCATCATTCCACACAGATGGGCAGTTTCGATGGCATGCTGCCATTGATTTTGGGTGTAACTGGTTCTGTACAAAAGCTTTCCGACCAAATGAAGAATGTCCGGATGGATATTTTTCAAATGTAAAATTCTGGCAGCACGGCGGCCCGCATCACGAACGATTTTATCAAGATTGGCCTTTGACTTTTCTGAAAACTTCTTCGCCGCAGCTTCCGATATATCACCCGAGCGAATCATTTTTTCATAGGCTAAACGGCCAACTTCACGCGTGTAGGGGTCGGGAGCTTGGAGAAAAAAGATGCCCTCACCCTGATCAACAAACTCAACTTCAGTTTCCTCAAAAATCGCTTTCAAGACTGACGCACCGTCACTCAAGACTCGGTCCTGCTGATTTTTCTTGTTTGGTAAATTCACCGTAGAGACGAGTCGATTTGCCGCCAACGGCATACCATATCGCTGACACGCGACATCAATGAGGCGTTTCGCCTCGTACTCACTTTTTCCGACAATGCTGGTGATTAAGCTTTTGGCAGCCTTCTGCGAGGTGACCTGAGCCCGGTCAATGAGATCATGCGTGAGGTCTTCCAAAGCACCGTCAGCTGTTTCGCCAGCAGATTGCTCCACCGTTTCTTTGAAGAGTACTTCTAATCGCTTAATTTCCGATTTAATGTCTTCGATTGACGAACGCTTCTCCTTGATGGCGGCGAATCGTTCCGCGAGATCATCGTTACGTTCTTTAATTCCCAAAAAACGTCGGTCAAGATTAGCCTTCCGCTTCTCCAGATTGGCTTGGTCATCATCGAGTTCTTTCTGTCGACGTGACAACTGCTTTTCGAGACGCTCGCGCAGGACTTCCGCCCGTGCCATACTTTTCTGCTGATCACCTGCCGTATGGACAACGCTTCGGTCGGCGCCCGCCGTCTTCCGCCCTTGAACGTCACCCCTGAGGCGTTGGCGCTTCAAGCGATCGTTCAGAACAACAGCCCCGGCTGCGACTGCTGCGCTTGCTGCAGCGGTTGCAATGATCATGTTGTCTCCTTATCTCCGCTCAGCTTCCGCTGATATCGGACTATGGACCCCGAATTGAACCGTTTGCTTATAAAAGACAAACTGAATTCTGATATGTCGCTCTATATTGTGTCGATGTGGCCCGCCCGACGCAAATATTTATCGTCAGGAGACTGACTACATAACGAAGTAGGCAATCAGTCCAGCGACGGCAACACCCGCGATAATCAAGATGACGTTCTTATTAGGTCCGCCACTTTCACCCGACGCAAATGAGCTGGCTTTGCTGTCAGCGTCGACTGAATTGGGGACATTCAGGGAGAACTTCTGACGGATTTGGGTATCCAAATTACCGTCCTCCGGCTTATAATTCTCTTCTAAATCATCGAGCACGACGTTACCGATATTGTCGATATGGTCAGGATCCTGAGCTGCCATGAACCATTGCGTCTCGCGAAACTTGCCGGGCGCAGGTGGCTCCAGGGCCGGCATCGAAGCAAAGGTCTCATCGATCGGAGAGGTCGGCTTAGATGGGTCACCCTTCGCAGGCATCGACGAGACTTGTAAATCGAATGCCGTCGATTGTATCGCCGGTGATGGAGCCTCCGGTTTTCTTGGGTTCTCCAACGAACCCTCCTTGCGAGCCGCGGTCACATCACCAGACGGTCGCGATTCCTGAACAGGTTCAGGTGCTGAATCGTGCATCGTCGCTTCATTAGCTTTCGATGCAGGAGCTGCGGGGTTAGACTTCGATGGCTGTTCAAGTGCAACCGTTTGATTCAAGTTTGCTGCTGCAGCGCGAGCTGGTCGGACATCAAATCCGCAGACGCCACAGAAGTTGGATGCATCTGGTACGTCGCTTGCGCAATTCGGACATTTCATATTCCGTTTCCTCGCCATCTGAAGTGTGACAAAGCGTCCGCAACAACCGCGGACGGCTCATAGTCTACAATCTATTCGAAGTTTTGACCCGAACATTTTTAAAGCCAGTTCGAATTCATCAACTCCGTATACACGTGGACGCAATAGCATACAGAGTTCAAACACGTAAGTAATCAATGCGATGAGCGACCAAGCAAGAAATATTTAAGTGGCAGCCCCCCGAATGATTGCGTCAACGACGGTCTGGTCAGCAAGAGTCGAGAGATCACCAAGATCATTGGATTGACCTTCAGCGACTTTTCTAAGAATCCGTCGCATGACTTTGCCAGAACGGGTTTTAGGGAGGCCAGGGACCGATTGGAAACGGTCTACGCGGGCATGGGCACCGATGGCCTTTCGGACCGTGCTCTGGAGTTCGTCAGTCGGAACATTGCCATGTTGTCCATTGAGAACAACGAAAGCGTAGACCCCCTGACCTTTTATGGGATGTGGATAACCAACAACAGCGGCTTCTGCCACAGCGTCGTTAGAGCCCAAAGCGGCCTCGAACTCAGCTGTGCCCATACGATGCCCAGACACGTTAAGAACATCGTCAATGCGACCGGTGATCCAATAGTAACCATCATCGTCTCGACGACAGCCATCACCCGTGAAATAGAGGCCCGAATACGTGCTAAAGTACGTTTGTACGAAACGAGCGTGATCGCCCCAAACGGTCCGAGCTTGACCGGGCCATGAATGCTCAAGACATAAATGCCCTTGAGCGGCACCGGCGATGGTTTTCTGGGTTGCGGGATCGATGAGTACAGGGCGAATACCAGGCAGTGGCAAAGTCGCTGAACCCGCTTTTGTCGGCGTAGCTGAGGCGACTGGCGCGATGCAGATACCACCGGTTTCCGTTTGCCACCAGGTGTCTACTACGGTGCAACGGGCTTCACCAACGACGTGGTAGTACCATTCCCATGCATCAGGATTGATCGGTTCGCCAACTGTACCTAAAACACGTAAGCTGCTCGTGTCGTATTTTCGAACCGGTTGTTCACCATGTGCAGCGAGTGCACGCAATGCTGTCGGAGCCGTGTAGAAGATTGAGACTTTATGGCGTTCGACTAAGTCCCAGTAGCGGCCCGCATCGGGATAGAGCGGTGTCGACTCGAACATGAGTGTTGTCGCTCCATTAGCGAGCGGTCCGTAAACGATGTAGCTATGGCCCGTAATCCATCCGACGTCCGCCACGCATGCATAGATATCGTCGGGCCGTAAATCAAAGACCGTACGATGCGTATAGGCAGTGTACGTGAGATAGCCCCCACATGTATGAACTAAGCCCTTGGGGCGCCCCGTTGACCCAGATGTATAGAGAATGAACAGCGGATGTTCTGCATTGACATATTCTGGGTCGCCCGCATTACTGTGGTCGTCGATAACGAGTTCATGCCACCAGCTGTCTCGGCCCTCTACCCATCCAATGTCGGCTCCTGTGCGCTGATAGACCAACACACTCTGAACCAAATCAGTCTTTGAAAGCGCATCATCTACTGTCGCTTTCAAGGGAATGGATCGACCACCGCGGAGACCTTGATCTTGAGTGATTACGATCTTCGCGCCGCAATCATCAATCCGGTCGCGGAGCGCGTCTGATGAAAATCCTCCGAAAACGACTGAGTGAACCGCGCCGACTCTTGCACAAGCGAGCATAGCCACAGCCGCTTCGGGAACCATACCCATGTAGATGACAACTCGATCACCGCAGCCTACATCCAAGCGTCGTAGGGCAGCCGCAGCGCGACAAACCTCCGCATGTAATTGACGATAGGTGAGCGACCGGCCGTCACCTGGTTCATCGCCCTCCCAAATGATCGCCGTCTTGTCTGGCTGGCTTCGTACATGGCGGTCCAAACATGATTCGGTCACATTTAAACGGCCATCGGCAAACCATGTGAACGGCTCCTTAGAGACGGACCTAAAGTCGCCCTGTAAGCCGATATTTGGTTCGACCTGCCAAATTACTGATCCTTTGGTTTCGGCCAACCAAAAGTCATTGGGGTCTTTCAACCACTGATTCGAGATTGCCGTGTAATCCGCTATGCTGCGGATGGGCTGCTGCCCACCATTTCTGACCCGCTTCGGCACGGGGTACAGCTCGGACATCGTTCCCCCTCCTTGTCCAGTTATTCGATCTTGCACAGGACATCAGAACACGGCATGGCCGACAAGTCCGAAATGACTTCGCGTCAAGGAAAGGAAGAAGTCGGCTCGATTATGGAATAAAATCCAACTCTTCGCCTTGACGATTGCAACAAGTTTGACAATGTTAACGGTGTTGGGAATAACTTTCATGACGCCACGTGTCTAGTAAGGGACGCCGATGGCAAGACCAATACCGATGTTTGGAGGAAAGCAATGTCGTACGTGAGTTACCAAACGAGAATGGCCGCGCAAGCGACGGTCAATGAACGCGTCGAATTTCTCAAGAAGGTGTACCTACACTTAGGGGGCGCAATTCTTGGTTGGATCGCCCTGATGACGGTTTTATACAATTCGAGTTTTGGACAAAATCTGGCTTTCTCATTAGCGAAAAACTGGATCGTCCTGATGATCGCCTTCATGGCTGCAGGACACTTTGCGTCCAAATGGGCATTCCAAATGGGGAACCCAACGAAGCAATACCTTGGGCTCGGGCTGTATGTGGTCGCGCAGGCGGTTATTTTTATGCCATTGCTCATGTACGTGAAGGCCATTGCTGCATCCAAGGGTGTGGCCGTGACCAACATGATTGGCAGTGCTGGGATTATAACCGGCGTGACATTTGGAGGACTCACACTGACGGCTCTGGTCAGTAAGAAGGACTTCTCGTTTTTGGGTCGGGCACTTCAACTCCTTAGTTTCGCGGCTCTCGGTATGATCATCGTGTCGTGGGTCTTCAGTGGTGTGCAATTAGGTGACTTCTTCGCGATGGCCATGGTGGTCCTGATGGGCGGTTACGTCCTGTACTACACATCGACCATCATGCGGCAATTCCCCATCGGCTCTCATGTCGCTGCATCACTCGCTCTCTTTTCGACCATCGCGACGATGTTCTATTACGTGCTGATGCTCGTCTCAAGTCGCGATTAGCGAACGAACGTGTTTTCGCCCGATAAGGATAACGCCAAAGAACAAAAGGCTGAAACATCGGGCGAGCGCGTTTTTATCACGATCTTTACAGGGATCGTCTGTGGCCTCCTCGCTTTAGAGATCTTTCAGGATGTCACGCCCTCTCGGCTGGCGATGGTTTGGTTTTTCCTCGCCTACTTTGCACTTACAGCACTTCATGAAATTGCCCATGCCCTCGTTGCTCGGCTGGTCGGATGGGCTGTGGTCGGGCTTAAAGTTGGGATAGGGCCCATCATTACTCGTTCGGTTTGGTTCGGTGTGCCCGTAGAATGGCGACTGTTTCCGATTGTGGGTTTAGTGGAAGTCCTCCCGAAAAACTTGCAGTCCCCGCGCCTAAAGAATGCCTGTATTTACGCGGCGGGCCCCGGAGTAGAATTACTGATCGCCGGTCTACTTACGGCCTATCTAGGATGGGACACCATGTTGTCGCCGACAGATTCATATGTTGTCGCAGGCCTGCAGGCAACTGCATTAGCGGCTGTTTTCGGCGCTGGATTTAATCTGATTCCCTTCTCTCCTCAGCCAGGCGTTGTCACAGATGGGTTGGGTATCTGTCTTTCACCATTTTTGACCGATGAGCATTTCAAACGGCTGATGGCACAACCCGCCTTAGACCAAGGGCGACGTCTCTTGGAAATGGGTGATCCAAAAGGGGCAAAGACGATCTTTAATGACCTTCTGATTCATTGTCCAATGCTCCTAGAGGCTCATATGGGACTCGCACGCGCCCAAGTCGACTTAGGACACGCCGAATATGCGTTAATGGAGTTTAGAAACGTCGTCCAAGCACTACCGGATTCGGAACAAGAGCGAGGACAGATCGCACTTCAGCAACTCCGCGATTACATTAAGGACAAGCCGTAAGCGGTCCTTAGTGATCCATGGCCGCATCGGTCAAGGCGAGTCCACTGTCGATGATGGCAAAGGCCTCTTCTAGCTGCTTTTCGTTGATGCAGAGGGGTGGATTGCACATGAAGCTGCCCCAGCGGACGAACGTGAACAAATGATTGGCTCGAAAATGGGCACCGAGTGCCTGCATCCCGGGATGCGTCCCATTGTAAGGGGCCATCCGGGTTCCCTTCTGGTCTCTCTGAAGGTCTATCATGCCGAATAGGCCAATTTGACGAAAGCTACGAACGGACGGATGTTTATCTTTCATAGCCTGCATGTGGCCGCGCATAACTCGGCCCATTTTTGCGGCATTTTCGATTAAATGTTCCTCGTGCATTACATCGATAACCGCTTCCGCAGTCGCGAGTCCCAAACAGTGCGCATTGTATGTCAGGCCGCCCCAGAACACGTTGTCCTTAAAGTGGGCTGCGATTGGATCACTGATGGCCATACAACCCATGGGCGCATAGGAACTCGTCAAGCCCTTAGCCATCGTCAGGATATCCGGAACAATGCCTGCATGTTCAAAGGCAAACATCTTACCAGTTCGTCCGAAGCCACACATAACTTCGTCGCAGACCAAAAGAATATTGTATTTATCCAGCAGTGCCCTCAAGCCCGCCAGATAGCCGGCTGGCGGTGGAAGGATCCCGTTTGTTCCTGTCACCGTTTCAATGAACATGGCCGCGATGGTATCTGGCCCTTCATAGGTAATTACTTCTTCCAAATACTGCAGATTTCGAGCAACTTTTTCCTCGTCAGTTGACCCGAAAGAATAGTCATATGGCTCTGGATCCATGACATGAATGACGCCTGGCATCCCCGGCTCATTGGCCAAGCGTCGGGGATCACCTGTGAGCTGCATGGTCGCGTTTGTCGCACCATGATAGCTTCGATATCGAGCGATTATTTTGTTCCGACCAGTATACAGCTTAGCTGCTTTGATGGCATTTTCGTTGGCTTCAGCTCCACCCAACGTATAAAAGAACGTATTAAGATTCCCCGGGACCAATCGACTCAGCTTTCGACTCACACGCGCACGAACTTCCGTAGCTGCGCCGGGCCATACAAAAAGCAGTTTGTCAATTTGCGCCTTCATCGCGTCACGGACCTTGGGATGGCCATGACCGATATTGACGCTCATCAACTGGCTATTGAAATCGATGATGCGCTGGCCATCAGGCCCGTACATGTAGATCCCCTCGGCACGCTCGATTGGCCAGGGCTTTACGTCATTGCCGCGAGACCAACTGAACATGCTGTGGGCCTTGCATAACTCAACGATTTCTTGCTCAGTCAAAGAGTCACTCATTTATAGCTCCACCAATTCATCATACGCCTCTGGCCGACGGTCACGGTAAAACTGCCAAACCTTACGGACTTCATCGATCTGACCTAAATCGAGATCAGCAATAACCAGCTCATCTTGGTCGCGCGAAGCCATTGCCTCGAACTGCCCGCGTGGATTAACGAAGTAGCTCTGCCCGTAAAATTCACCGATGTTCCATGGGGGTTCAGTTCCAACCCGATTGATAGCACCAATGTAGTAGGTATTGGCCACAGCGGCTGCTGGCTGTTCAAGTTTCCAGAGATATTCGGACAGACCAGCCACCGTAGCCGATGGATTGAAAACAATTTCGGCGCCATTCAAGCCTAAGGCGCGCCACCCCTCTGGAAAATGTCGATCGTAGCAAATGTAGACGCCCACTTTCGCATAGGCCGTCTGGAAGACCGGATAACCACCATTTCCTGGCTTGAAGAAGAACTTTTCCCAAAACCCAGACGTCTGGGGAATATGCTGTTTTCGATACTTGCCGAGATAACGCCCGTCAGCATCGATGACGGCCGCCGTATTGTAGTAGACCCCACGCATATCCTGTTCGTATATCGGGACGACAATGACCATCGAATATTTTTTTGCATACTCCTGCATGAGACGTGTGGTTGGGCCATCGGGCACAGGTTCTGCTGAATCGTACCAGCGTTTATCTTGGCTCGGACAGTAATAAGGGCCATTGAAAATCTCCTGTAAACAGAGAATTTGAACCCCTTTCTGACCGGCTTCGTCGATCATGGGCAAGTGCTTGTCCAACATCGCCTGTTGAATTTCCGCAACTGGTACAGATTCGTCATTGATCGGATTACTGCATTGTATCAGTCCGCACTTAACGATTTGGCTCATAGCTGGTCCCCTTTTAATTTTTCACGTCTTCGTCCGCGTATGGATTTGACACATGACTGTAGCGTCGTCCAACAGATGCCGCAAGAGCCCTTACACTGTCCAGCAGCGGGCACTGAGACTTGCGATCATGACGCACCTTGGGCAACACTGTGATGCATTCAATGGCAAGAGCGAGAGCACGTGTCTGACCGCATTGTTGTATTTTCATCACTCCAAGCAGTCGATGTCCACTTGGTGAGAAGTGTACTGACCCGTGAAGGAATTCCATCATTCATTCGCTCTCAGCACATCAGCCCCTTGGTCGGCGAAGTGCCAGTTGACGAAGCACGGGTTGAACTTTACGTGTTTCCGCAGCATCTCGACGCGGCCATACGGGTCATTGATGACGCGGTGAATCAGGATGGGCCTGATTGGACCTGCGAGCAGTGTGGCGAAGTCAATCCATGCACATTTGAAGTGTGCTGGTCATGTCAGAGCATCTCTGCGCAAGTACCATGACTGCATTTGGGGACAGGAGTAGGATGCGACGGATTTTAGTCCACACCCAACGCGGGTACCTTTTGTTCATGGTCATTTCGCTGACCGCATGCAGTGCTGGAACCAAGTCAGTCTCACACGAAACGACGAGTGAGATGTCAATTGGACATAGCGATTTAGGTGTGGAACAGCCCGATGTAGGTGCCTCTAACGACACAACAGACGCGTCTGGTTCGGGACACCCTTTATCGACCTGTGAATCAGGGTACCAGGCGCCACAGGCGATGACCATCTCTGGCTATCCTGCATTGGTTGAAGCATCGGGACTGGCCGCATCGAGACGAATTGCCGATCGATATTGGGTACATAACGATTCAGGCCATGATCCCATTGTTTATAGCCTAGACCAAATGGGTGGCTTGCTGGGCCGCTTGACTGTGCCTGTCAACGCAACCGACTGGGAGGACCTTGCCGTCGCGCGCTGTCCCGGACGTGATGATAGCTGCATTTGGATCGCCGATATCGGAGATAATCTGAACCGGCGACCTGAAGTGTCGATTGTGATTGTACCCGAACCAGCAAGACTGGGTGACAGCGTTCCAGAGGACGTTTGGACATTGAGAGTTCAATACGAAGATGGCCCCAAAGACGCTGAAGCCATCTTCGTGGCTGGCGATGGAAGTCGGTTCTGGATTATCGAGAAGGCCGAAGGTCGCAAAATCAAACTGTACGAAAGCCAGGGCGCACTGCGTGATGGCGGCCAGGTCATCATGCGCGCAATTCTCGAATTCGACCCCCCGGGCATCGACATTGAACGGGGTCGGTTAGTGACAGCGGCTGACCTACACCCCACGGGCACTCGACTCTTGATTCGAGTGTATACAGGGACGTACGAATATCGGTTGGACGCGACAGAACAAGTCTCGTCTATCGCCGCACAGACCCCGACGACCGTTGCACTCGGCCCCCTATCAGAGGGCCAAGGCGAAGCGGTTTCATACAGCACCGATGGCCGACACGTTTTGACCATCTCCGAAGATCCAGACGGCCGGACGCCACAGCCATTGAATCTTTATCGCTGCATGGACCCATGAAGTGCTAAGGCACCTATGATAGACGTGACCTCGATCGAAGGGTGAGCGTGACGCCGATGAGCGGAACCGCGAGAACACTCAGAATCAAGATGGCCAACTTAAAATCGTCTCGACCGTGGACATTGGCCTCGATGAGCCAGGCTGTCTCCGACAGCTCAACCCCCTTCTCACGAAAAAGCCTCTTCAAACGGCCACTCGGCCCCTCCCACCACACATTGCGCAGCACACCTTCCACCGAATCCGATTTCTGAATCGCATCCAGTTCCCTCATTCTGAACTGGAGGATAACGTCGACCGGTTGGCCGTCGACCCATGTCGGGGGAACCATTGGAACCCACGTCGTGAGCATTGCCGGGTCATCGCCGACACCGTGTTTCTCAGTCACATTTAAATCAAAGAGAAGCTTGGCACCCTGAATCTTCAGATTACGGCTCGACGGGGCTTGCTCCGTTCTAAACGCATCGATATGCGCGTCGAATAATCCATCATCAGTGCCATGAATAAACAGTGGGGTACAAGCAAGGGCCACCGCAACAAAAGCGACCAACATCACACTTGGGATGGCTGCCCATTTAGCAGGCTTTGATCCCAGGACGAGGTAAGCATCGTCTGGTTCTAGCATCACGAGAGCCGCTTTGGGTCGTCTATCGAGAATCTCATGGTAGAGGTCCATCAATCCGGTTTCTTGATGATCTGAGAACAAGCGCGCACGGCGGAGAGTCTTCCGCTTGTCGTAGTAACTTATAATCAACTCGACGCTGTCGCGATGCTTCCGATTGTCCAAATAGACATGCTCGATTGAATCAATTAAAATGTGGAGCTGTTTCAAACCCATACGCGCAGTCAGGACGCCTTCTGAAATCCGCGCCTCGATCATGAGAACTGTGTATTGAAACTGATAAATCTGGTCAGCCATTTATCCCACTCTCTGGTTTCGTTGTGAGACCGCACTGCCTGCGCTCTAGCATCCGTTTTTCCAATGTGACACTGTACCTTTAGGAGGCCTCAATGAGCGACCATAATCGTCCTGATTTAGAAACCGCGACTTTTTTTCTAAAGGCAAATAGGGATGTCCTGGGTGCACACAATGGGTCCACCCATACGGTGCCTTGTGGAGGGCTTGAACTGATCCGTCGCTGCGGTGACTTCAGACACGTTTGCAGGCGGTTTTTGAACCGAGCTATCGCCATGCCGAGTCGGAGAAGCTCTGCTTGGGGTACTCCCATGAGCGTCACCGCTGGAGGCGTGCAGTCAACGTTGAGGCCCCCATGGACCAGGGACGTTATGAGCCGGCTGACGAGGACTCAGACATCTCTATCGATGTGGTGCTCGTGGCGAACAATTCATAATCATTCGAGCCGTTCCGACCATGACTAAAAAAGAGAAAATCACGCAGGCTCGATTGCGATTACGCCAGAGATTTCTATCGAAAATGAAGTCCAGTCCATCCGTGAGCGATCCAGAGCCTATGGGCAGCGGTCCACTTAATCGTCACGGCATGCCCCGATTGCCAATCGACCAATTTGAAACGCGGAAATGGCCGGTTCTCGACTTGGGCATACACCCGGAAATCAATGAGGACGAGTGGTGTCTTACCCTGGACGGAGCGGTGCAAAAAGCATGCTCGATTAGGTGGGCAGACTTAATGAGGCTGGAGCACGTAACGGACGTTCAAGATTTCCATTGCGTCACGACTTGGAGTCGGTTTGACCTCAATTTCACGGGCGTTCGCCTCAGCACCATCGCTGCATTGGCCGAACCGCTTCCATCGGCGTGTTATATGATGTGTCATGCCTATGATGGATACACGACAAACTTACCACTGAGTGAGGCCCTTAAAGACGATGTCCTACTGGTTCACCAGGTTGACGGCCAACCACTCACACGGGAACACGGGGGGCCCGTCCGAGTGGTCACCCCACAATTATACGCCTGGAAGGGCGCCAAGTGGATCCAAAGAATTGAATTTATGACCGAGGATCGCTTGGGTTATTGGGAAACTCGAGGTTATTCTAATACAGCGTATCCGTGGCGAAATGACCGATACTCATAATGAGAATGTCAACAGACCCACATTGACGCTGGGGAGATCGAACTCATGAAGGTTTTGATAGCGGACAAACTTCCATCGTTTATCGCTGAACGTCTTGAAGGGGCCGGCGCATCGGTCCTCTATGAGCCAAGCCTAAAAGACGACGCTTTACTCAGGACATTGATAGAGTTCCAACCAGATTCGGTGATCGTTCGCTCGACAAAAATAACGTCTCAGCACATCGGATCAGCAAAATCACTCCAGTTGATCGTGCGGGCCGGTGCTGGCGTGAACACCATCGACTTAAATGCAGCCTCCCAACACGCCGTATCGGTCGCAAATTGTCCAGGAAAGAACGCCATTGCTGTGGCCGAATTAACACTCGGTCACATCTTAAACGCTGACCGGCGGATCGCTGACAATGTTGCCGAACTCCAGCAAGGTGTCTGGAGGAAAAAACACTTTTCCAAAGCTCAAGGCTTGGCAGGCCGAACCATTGGAGTCATCGGCTGCGGCGCCATTGCAAGGGAAGTCATCAAGCGCGCTAAAGCCTTCGAAATGACCGTCGCTTGTTATGCACCAGAACTCGACGACGAATTGGCCGCTGTGCTCGGCGTGCAACGCAGCGACAGTGTTATGGACTTAGCCCAGTCCGTCTCCATCCTCACGGTTCATGTTCCCAAAATGCCGTCGACGACAAATCTCATCGATGCTGACATCTTGGCTGCCCTGCCTGACAACGCGATCGTGGTCAATACATCGAGGGGCGGCATTGTCGACGAAGACGCACTCAAAGACGCGATTTCGACTCGGGGGTTTAGAGCTGGTCTGGACGTTTTCTGTGATGAACCAGCGGTGGATGGTCCGTGGTCGAATCAATTAGCCATGATGGACGGTGTTTATGGAACGCATCACATTGGTGCATCAACTGAGCAAGCACAAACCGCCGTCGCCGAAGCCGCATGCAAAACGATTCTCAACTGGGTGAGAACGGGCGAGGTTGAAAACTGCGTAAACATGAAAACATTGGGGTCTGCAAAAGGCCGCCTGGTCATTCGCCATCTCGACCGAGTGGGTGTGCTGGCTAACTTGCTGGGCTACCTGAAAGAGGCCAACCTTAACGTCCAAAAGATGAAAAATCTTATTTATTCGGGCGACGAGGCCGCCGCGTGTGCGCATATCAACGTCAATGGTTGTATCTCCGATGAGCTCGCAGACCGACTGCGAGGGATAGACGCTGTTCTGGACGTGAAGGTTATCGACTTATAGCAGTTCAAGTACCGCGTCCGGAGGACGGCCCAACACGGCACGATGGTCCCGAATGACAACAGGCCTTTCAATCAGCGCCGGATGGGCCGCCATCGCATGCACGCATTTGTCAGATTCATCGGGTAAATCTTTTAAGTTGAGTTCCCTTGCGATGGGATCTTTGAGTCGGACCAGTGCCTTGGCTGGCTTGTCGAGGTAGCCAAGGACAATTCTAATTTCGTCTTCTGATGGGGTGTCCTTCAAATAGAGACGCACCGTTGGCGTGATGCCATTGTCCTCGAGTAGGGCTAACGTTTCGCGGGATTTGCGACAACGTGGATTGTGCCAAATCGTCCAAGTCATGGTGGAACCTCGATTCACTTGAAGAGGGATAAGAATCCAATAGAGATAGAGGGTACATAGGTGATGATCATTACCGTGGCCAACAACAAGAAGAGGTACGGGATGATCTCTTTGTACAAGCGGGTAATGGGCTGCTCAAAACGAACCGAAGACAAGAATAGGTTTAAACCGACCGGCGGTGTGAGAAACCCGAGTTCAAGATTGGCAAGAAAGATGATGCCCAAATGAACTGGGTCGACACCGAACTGTAGGGCGATGGGTGCAATAATCGGTGGCAGGATCACCAGTGCAGAATAAATTTCAATGATGCTGCCAAGAACGAGAAGCAATAGGTTCAGCATCAATAAGAACATGACTTTTGAGTCAATATTCTGCTTGCACCATTCAAGCAAGAGGTCGGGTAATTCCGCTTCAACCAGACAAAATGCCGATAACCCCATCGCCGCTGCCAGCAGAATCAAGACCGCGCCCACGAGGACGCCGGTGCGCACAAGCACACCAGGCAACTGCCGTGTTAAATGAATGTCCTTGGTGACAAAAACTTGCACGACAACCACGTAGGCGGCAGCAAAAGCAGCCGCTTCTACCATTGACACCAAGCCACTCGCAAACAATCCAATGACGATCACGGGGACCGATAATTCCCATTTCGCAGCCCAAGTTGCGGTCATTAATGTTTGCCAGTCGAACGCAATGCGTTCGGTCTCAACGCGGCGACCAATGGCCAGCCCATACCCTGCGACTACGAGAGCCATCAACAACCCGGGCAATAAGCCAGCTATGTAGAGGTCTTCTGCAGCAACTGCGGCACTCGGGCCGTCACCCATGCCCATTGCCGTGGGGCCTCCCGAAACGACAACCGCATAAATTATCACAGGTAGACTGGGCGGAAAAAGCAGTCCTAAGCTGCTCGATGCCGTCACATGACCGAGGGCAAAACCGTCTTCATATTGGCTTTCTCTGAGCATGCCATAGGCGAGCCCACCAAGGGCGATAATTGTAACGCCTGAACCACCAGTAAAGGTCGTGAAGATGGCGCAGACACCGGCGACGAGAACAGCGATCCCGCCGGGTAGCCATCCGACTAAAGCTTTGAAAAAAGCCACCAACCTTTCCGCTGCGCGCGTCTCCGCAAGGATACAGCCACACGCAGTCAAGAGTGGGATGGCCGGGATTGTGGGTGATGCAATCAGCTTGTAGACCTCGGCGGATACAGCGGACACCGGCGTGCCATCGGCCAGGTAAAATAAGACCGCCAACCCGGCCATAGCCGTGAAGACGGGCGCACCGAGAACAGCGGAGACTAAAACCACACCACTGGCAAACCAAATCCACTGCTCAATGAGGTCGGGATGTTCAATAAGTGTGTACCCACCCCAAGCGATGAGGGCCGCGATAACTTGGCCGTAAATTCGGGGGTGAGCCTGCCAAATAAATCGAAGCGCGATCAGCGCGAGGGCCACAGGCATGATGGATTCGCTGAGCCAATCCGGGATTCCGAAGGGGAGGACATCAACCGCCGACCGGCTCTCGGCCATTTGACGGTTGGCCTTGACAACAAGCCAACTGGATTGAGCCATGATTAGACTAATGGCAGCCGCAATGCCCATTGCCAAAACATTGAGTGGCGCACCCACGGGATGGTTCTTAAGAAATTCCGCCGTCGAAAAGCATAAGTGTTTTCGGCTTCTGGTTGCCAATAGCCCACCAAGAAACGACAACCAAAGAATGAGGTGCCTCATGTAATCGGAATGGCCCTCGAATGCGAAGTTGAAGGGCCGACCGATGGCATTGATCAAAGGAAGAATGATGGTTGCGCCGAAAACCGCGACCATGAACCCATTTTCGAGCCGTTGATACCAAGGAACAACAGATGAACCCGTGGGACGGGACAGAGTAGATGACATAGCTAGGTGCCGCTTCTAATTTGCTTGATTCTTCCGATACGTATCGAGGTGTCCTCGGACAAGGTCAAACAGATCTTCAGGCACGTATGGGCCGCGAAGAGACGCCTTGGAGTCGATGGCCAATTTCCGCCATTGGGCCTCGACCTCAGGTGGAGTCGTGTCGAGAACCAAGCCCCGTTTCTTCATCGCCTCAATGGCTTTCGCTTCTCCTGGTCGAACGTGCGCAAGGAGTTTACGTCCATAGTTTTCAGCGATGGACTTGAGGCGTTGACGCATGCCAGGTTCAATTCGTTCCCAGACCTTTTTGTCAACGACGATAGCCCCCATCATCGGCGCCCAGGCCAATGACATGAAATGTGGCGCATGCTGATACCATTGAAACATAAGTGCGGTCTGCGCAGTCGACGGAACGGCGGTAATCAGGCCGGTTTGAAGGCCAGTTGAAATCTCTGTGACCGGCAGCGGTACGACGTTAAAGCCTGCAGACTGCCAGAGGCCAGTCTGAACCGAATTACCTGCGACTATGAACATTTTCTGCTTGGCACGCTCCGATGGAGGTCCCATAGGCGTTTTTGACAAAAATCGAATCCAACCGGCTTCCCCCCAGCTAAGAATCACGATGCCATGTTGCTCGTAAATAGCCGCCACTTGTGGGCCCAACTGGCTTACAGCGTAGTCTAGTTCAGCAGGCGACTTAAACGTGGCTGGCATTTGAAACACATTAACAGCCTTGTGAATTGCCGCCAGACCAGCCGATGTGATCATGCCCGCATTCACAGTTCCAAGTTTGATTTTCCGAACGACATCCCCATCGCTTCCAGCAACACCGCCAGGATAGATTTTAAGCCGAACTTGGTTGTCGGACGCAGCCTTCCATTCGTTCCCCATTTCCTTAATGATGTTGTAGAACGCGGAGCCCTTCGGTGCCATCGTGGCCATCTTGATTTTCGTTTTCTTTGCATAAACGAAGGGGCTCGCAGTCAGGAGGTAAGCGAGAGCCAGTAAAAAAGAACGCCAGAGCATGGTATGGCCCTTTCGTGAGTTTATAGAAACAAATCGTCGACTTGAGTCAGTAACCATTGAGCGCGTTTTTGCGCAATCAAATTCGCAAGGCGAAATTCTGGATGTTGATGGACGTCGAAGACGATGATGTTCTTGAGTAATTCAACAAATTTCAACTTATTCTGCTGCTTGAGCAAAACAGATTCAGCATAAGCGAGTCTGGGCGCGAGCCTTCGCCCTGCCGCGCACTCGAGTGCCTTGTGATAAAAATCAGTCGCTCGCTCCATTGACCCACCGGCCGCCGCTGGACGCCCACCCTCCCATGAAATCATGAAATCGTAGAGCGCACCCGCTTGATAATTTGGCTTCAGCTGGATGGCACGCTGAATCAGTTTTTCAACGAGATCGAGGTCTGCTGCCAATTCAGAATCCTCTTTGTTCACTGCAACGGCTGCCGCACTCGCGGCCGCGGTCCAGTAGAGCAGATCGACATGTTCGACCCGAAAACGCGCCATTAAACCCGGCTTGTGCCCAAGGGCTGTAAATTTTGACTCGATTAAGTTCTCTATGGCGTGAACACCGTAGCCACGGGCACGACGGTACATCCGCCAGGCACGATATCGAAGACGTTGGGCAGACGTATAATCGGCCTCTTCCCTGTAGTCGGCTTCGGTTTGCAAATACGCATAGGCATATTGTGTAAACCCACGGGTTGCCGCAACGAGGAGCTTGGGATGATCGGGGCTCGCATCGATGAGAGATTCGATTGTCTTCAAACCGAATGCTGACGCCTGACCAACAAACTCAGGGTCATCGTCTTGCGCAAAGGAACCGCCCCCGTTGCCCAGTGCGTCGGCAAGACTGTTGATGGCCATTGACTTGATACATCCAGTCTGCGCAAAGATAATACCGAGGCAAAGAGCCCATTTTGTAGCTGACATAAATCAATGCTCCGCCCATTTGTGGCCAAACATGGGGTCTCCGCAACTGTAAGTCAAGATGTCCATCGAGACTCTGACATTTCATTCAGCCATCCGTCGAAAGCAGGCGGTGAACGGTCATGAGAGCAACGTATGAGACGAACATTAATGATTATGCGGCATGCCAAGAGTTCCTGGGATAACAGCGCACTCTCTGATCATGAACGACCACTCAACGCTCGTGGCCGTAAAGCGGCACCACATGTAGGCCTTTGCTTGAAAAGTCTCGGCCATCAAGCAGAACGGGTTTTCGTGAGCGATTCGGCTCGAACCAGTGAAACATGGTTTTGTTTGTCTCCGTACATGGGGTCACCACAAGTCAGTTTCCATCAGGGGCTCTACGGCGGCGAACTCGATGATATTTGCCAACTGGTTCGTCAGGTTCCCGATTCGGTTAAATCTGTTCTGGTTATCGGTCACAACCCAGGATTCAGTATCGCGTGCAGCGTTTTGAGCGGAACAATGGTTGAACTCAAAACAGCCTATGTCGCAGTGCTCAGTGCTGACCTCGAATGTTGGTCAGACATTGGGCAGGCTCGCGTTTGGGCACTGGAAGACGTGATTACGCCAAAGACTGCAATTAACCAGGGATGAACCAGGCAGTGACGGCCCCGATGATTGCAGCAGTGATGATCAGGAATGCGAGTTGAATCGACGTGAGCCCGTTTGGCTCCTTGTCATTTCGACTCATCGGGGCTGCGACCATCTGTTGGCGGGGAACGCGCTTGGGCTCAATATGCGTTGGGCTGGAGAGCTTTGGAACGGGTGGCACAGGCTTGCTGAGCACGGGATCGGTGTTCGACTCACCCATTGAATTGGAGTCCGATCCCCGTGTGGGCAAAGGTGGATCGATTAAAGGCCTCGTCCCGACATCTTTTGGAGCAGATACTCGGCCTTGCCTGGCCGGTCTCCCTTGGGAATGACGACCGTGATTTGAGTCTGTCATGTGGAGGGTGTGCTCATTGTCATCCAAATCCTGGCTCGGCATATTTACCTGCTCTTGAGGACTTGGATTAGGCCGAGTCAGCCAAGTCATTCCCCCACCACCTCGCTCGCAGATCAAATCGATGTCTTCATCATGCGGCAGGTTCATGGTGATGTTGCAGTCATGGCAGGTTGCGAAAGGCAAAACTGATTCTCGAATCCATTCAAAAGATACTCTTCGGCGCCGAAGCTTATCGAAGTTCGTGGCCGAGTCCAATAGTGTCATGCATCGGATATTTGACTGCCACGCCTAGGCTCGGTAGATCATCGTATAGAGCTGACGACGATGACGAGCAGAAGAGATACATATCATGGCGCGAACACCGAGATATCGAATGGGGAGTCGAAACCGGAACGCCGGTCTTGCTGGCATCTCTGTTGGCACTGGGACCATCATCCTCTGCATTCTCACGATTCTGGCGACGGTCGTTCACGCCTTGATGCCCGACATGCGTGCCACTCTGGTCATTGACGAGACGTCGCAATTTAGCTTCATTTCACTGGTTGCCAATACCTTCGTTGTCGCGCGGAGTTCGCTCTTTGGGCTGCTCTTCTTGCTCGGACTGATCTGCTATTTTCTTTGGCCTTACGTAAAACAGATTTGGTACCGGGCGCGCGGTCCGTTAATCGGTGCTGTGCTGACCGGTTTCTTGATTGTGTATGGGCTAGATACAGCCCTAGGCAAAGGTGTGGGCTCGGGCTTACTATCGGCGATTATTGCGCTGTTCTGGTTTGGCAGCACCTTGGAGAGCCGGTGGGGTGAAAAGCGTCTTCTCTTCTTCAGCTTTATCGTGGTCGCCTGCGTAAATAGCGTGGGGGCGCTCATTGCGGTTTCTTTTCCTGGGAGTTTTACGTCAATAGCCGGACGCAGTAGTGCGATTGTCCATGGTACGACGCCACTGATCTATGCCTTTTTGACCGTATGGTGTCTGATGTTTGCCCGAACCCGGCTTGCAATCCTCAATATTGAAGCGAGAACGCTCATCTGGGTTCTGGCTATTTTGGGTGCCTTAGACATTGTCTTCGTCGGGCGGCTCAAGGGCTTGATGACGCTCACGTCAATCTTGGTGGCCTATCTTTTGGTCTCCGGCCTTTGGCGTCCGAGGTTGCTTCTAGACAAATTACGCTTGCTCATCATTGAGTCACGGATTAAACGTCGTCGAAATAACATCCGGATCGTCGACAAAGATAGGAAATATCACTAGACCATGAACAGCCAGGCAACGTGCCCACAATGCAATCGACCCTTCGACAAAATTCTGAATCAAAAAACACGGCCATTTTGCAGTGTCAGGTGCCAATCCATTGACCTATCTCAGTGGTTGTCTGCGGAGTATGTCATTTCTCGACCCCTCTTCGACCCAACTCTGGGCATAACGGAGCCAATGGACCCTGTGGACAACACGTCCAGGTAACGACCACCAGTCCGAGTGCCGGCGACGGCGTGGATTGTGTCTCAATTAGAATCGGATTTGGCGGACTTTTCAGCTTCAGCGGCCTTCGTTTTCTCTGCGTCAGCGGCTTTGGTTTTGTCCGCCTCAGTGTTTTTCAGAGTTGAATCCGTGGCGGTCTTGTCGGCTTTCACAGGCGCAATCGTCGGTTTTTCCCCATCCTGAGTCGACGCCGGTTCCGCTCCGGTCTGGGTCTCGGCCGCATCACTCCCTGACAGGCCATCAACCGCGCTCGTATCGTCGGACCCATAGGGGTTGTCCGCGGTCGGACTCTTCGTTTTGATTAGATTGGGCGTCGTTTCGCTGACCGAATAAACAGACCAGCGTCCCCAGTAGTAGGGATGATGGAGGACAGGTCCTTGCCCCTTCACATCATGCACCATGGACATGGCATGGGTCTTCCAACTGTGAATCGCATCGTATAGGCCCCGATTATCACTCAGATACGGACTCAGGTAAGCCATTAGATTTGAATCATTCGCATCGCTGGCAATGTTGAGAGCCAGGACGCCCGTCCCCGATGCCATCAACGCATTCTGGAGGCGACGCAATGACAAGCCCGTCTCCGCAGGGAGGGCATCAAATGCTGCGCTGACCACGAAGACTTCATCAGCGCCACTGCCCTGATTGGCGATTGATTCGAAGGATAACTTTGCGGTGGTGCCATCGGTCTGTGAGACGCCAAATGAAGTCGATGAAAACTCGATTGGACTCAAGATGATCGCACGTCGATATGCTTTGAGAGAACTGGCTAGAGTGGCACTTGACAATGCCGTTCCTGAGAGTTGCTTGGGTGCTGTTTGTCCGCCTGCGATCCCAGTTAATGCCGCGCCGAGTCCCGAATGACGCTGCGCTGAGCACAAGTCGACACCAGCTGAGGTGACTGGGCAATTGGCGGCACCGTCTCCAAGTGGACCAAGAATGACCGTTTGGTCGGCCGTGACACCATCGGCTTTGACATGCTGAGGCATGGCTAGTTGAACTGCATATACCTGGCCCAAATACGCAGGTGGCGTACCCGGCTTTCGACGATCTGGCTTCTTCAACACGAGCGCATCAAAGGGCAGACCGATGAGGGGACCGTCAGGTGTAATTCTCAGTGTTCGGCCCGTCAATGCAGCCATCACAGCCCGTTCTTTTACAAATGGAAGAATGGTTTTGGCGGCCTTTTCCAGGGTCGACCAGGCTTGCGCATTGGGATCCTTGGGTCGACGTGCTTCGCTGTCCCATTTTTCTGGTGCCTGCTTGATGATGCGATGGACTTCGCCGACGATAGCGGCCAACTTCGCCTGTCCGGGAAGCATGTAATGGCGCACATCATTGGGCGCGAGAATCAACCATAAATGAGTTGCGTCTGCCTGCACCCGGTAACGAACCAAAGCCACATCGGGTCCCGATTCTGGAACCTGACTGACCGGGGCATAAAAGTCTAATGCAGCCGAGTCCCCACCGCGGACAACTTTGACGGCCTCTCTGAACGCCTCCACCTGCAGGCGATAACGCTGGGCGACTGTCGCTCGATGCCGGGCATCGACGCCGGAGTCGGCCAAGATCTGCCGCAATTCATCGAGTCGTGCCAACTGAGCATGGACTTTACCGTTTGCATCCGATGATCCGCCTGCAATGAATTGTCGACTCGCTGGTGCCGTGGTCCAGTCTCGTAACCAATCCGCCACTTGCACGGCCGCCATTCTGTGTGCAGATCGTGCGGTTTTGTCCTTTTCACCGGCCCGTACAAGCAAGTCGGGTAGTTGCGACAAGTAATCCGTCGGTTCAGCTGGAAGTGCCAGGGTTTGATAGGCGGCACTGACGCCACGCCAGGCACGTTCACCCAGAAAAAGTTGGTAGGCATCCAATGCCTGCCTGAGTGACCCGGCCGCGTCGAGTATGCGTCCTTCCCGTGCCGCAATCTCACCGTCGAGTGCATGAATTCTCCAAGCCAACCCTGGGTGTGGGTATGTCTCCAGGCGCCTCAGGGCAGGTGCAAGAGTCGCTGTGGCACTGCCGATGTCATTGGTCTTTAAATAGCCGTAAGCAAGACACGCGCGCCCAACGAGATTGGTGTGCGTTAGATGAGGGAGAGTCAACTGAGGCACGAGAATTCTCAGCATGGTCAGCCCCTCTTCAACTTGACCACTGCGCAGAAGAATACAACCCCGCCACACCGTTGCCGTTCGTGCGTATTCCGAGCCTAAAAGCGGCTCAAGAGCAGAGATGGCGCCGTCTAGGTCTCCACCTTTAACTTTAGCAACAACCGCCATACGAACGATCTCGGGGTCTTGGGGCTGGTGGCGTAGAGCGTAATCGATGCGTGCAGCCGCATCGCCAAAAAAGCCAGCACCATCGAGCACAGCGGCTGCCAGCGCATGCAAGCGACCGTGTACCTCTTTGTTGTCCGCTTTGTTTGTTGCCTTTTTGAAAACGCGAAGTCCGTAATTGGCGTTGCCATATGCTTTTGCGAGTTGTCCCCTGGTAAATCGAATCCATCCTTGAACGAGATACGTATGCGCTCGCGTCGCCGCATCACCATCCGGGCCCAGACGATCGAGCGCAGATGTCGTTGCAGCAAGCGCTTTTTCCCAATCACCTGTGCCAAGAATCGCTGTCGCCAGGGCAGTCTCCGACCGGGACGCCTCCACCAGCTCGTTCAAATCAGCCTGAAAAATGTCCATCGAGGCTCGAAAGCCTGATTTCGCACTTTCAAAGTTCCCCCGCCGCAGTTCAGTCCATCCCCTCAAACGCAACAACTTGGCTTGTCGACTCAAACGGGTATAACGCAGATGCGGCACATCGCTTTGCAGCTGCCCAATCTCGGCCACCTCTGGTTTGGCGAGCAGAGCAAAGAGTGCGGTTGCTTCATCGATAGCCAAAATCGAGCTAGAGAGCTTGCCGTCGTCGATCAACGCCCTCGCATGATCGTCTAAGGCAACCGCCGAACGCTCGAGGGTGTCGGTGACACCAATGGCGTTGAGGGCTTTCATGCCCGCATTCCGCAAAGCCGCGGTCTGAGTACGCATGGCATCGAATGTCTTATCCGATAGATGTTGTTCAATAATCTGTTTGAGTAGAGCAATATTGAGTGCGGATAACTTAATGGAGCGGACGCCTTGAAGAACTTGTTGATGATAGCTTCGGGCACGAGGCGCATCACCTGCACGTGCTGCAGCATGAGCAACCCCGTTTAAAATCAATGCAACCAATAAGTTGTCGCCGCGGGCTGCTCGAGCCGTTGAATATGTCTTGAGCATTGCATTGAAGGCGGTCGCGGCATCAACAGAAACGGACTGATTCAGAGCGTTGATCAGATTCTGCTCAACAACACCTTTGACTGCGATATCAAACTGGGATGCCTGATTCTTTCCCGCTTTTGGCTGAAAAGCGGCTAGACTCCGCCATGGGGCCAAATTGCCCTCGATGAGGGCGAAGCCTTCCGCGAGGGACCGCGTTAGATTGAGGAACGTCTTTACCATACCGGCACCGCCTAAGCGAGGCCGTGCCAATTCCGCCCGATAGAGATACGAATAGAAGACGGCCTGCACAATTTGCGGATTTTCGACCGTCGACAACCGGAGAGCCAAAAGCCGATTATCGGTCAATAGGTTCATGCTGCTCTGCTGAATGCGACGAAAAACCTCGACATCCGCCTTGAGTTTCCCAGTCGCAAACCGGTCCAAAAATAAAGCCGGTAGGTCGTCGGACGAATCCACCTGCTTCAGAACTTTAGCCACCATCTCTAAGCGCGGCTGCAAGGCATCTCGAACGGGCTTAGGTACACCGTCTGTCACCAAGTCAAAAACTTGGCCATAGAAGAAAATGCGACCGAAATGAGGATTCGCTTTAACCAAGGCACCCAAGGCATCCAAGTCGCCTTTATCATTGGCTCGTTTCGCATCGAACGACCAATCAGAGTATGGATTAGGTGCCGCGACTGAAACCGTCGTAAAGAAGCTCAGTAGCAGAAAAGTCAGACCGCGTGCCATGCGCACTGTCATGAGAGTCTCCAATTTAAAAGCCTATGCAATCGTCTAAACTTAGCTCGTGTTGGGCCGATGTCCAAGAACTCCACTAAATAGTGTGGTCTCGAATAGGCCAACCGACATCAAGGGTCACGATAATCTTACGGTGTTCAGATTGCATTTACTTTTTGACCGAAGCCCTCAGAGAACTTGCGAGCACTGGAGTTTCATTTTGTTTTGGACAGCTTACGCTCTGAATATTGACAAGCCACAGGATGCTTGAGAGCGTATGTCATGGCTAAAAGATACGATTTTAAGTCCGTTGTTTCGGACCGGTCCCGGCGTATCGCTCGAGATGCCCAAGCGCGGGTTACTCGGCAGCAAGAGCGAACACGTCCCGATGGCGCAGAATCATCGAGGGGTTGGATTCGACGCGCGGTCGGCTACTTACCGGACTCGTTGAAAAACAAAGTGCGCACTGCCTTGGGTCCAGACCCAAGGCACGGCGAACTCGACCGACTCATTGAAAAGACCAAACGAAATTTAGACGACATTCGGGTTCGCGAATCAGTAATCGAAGCCGCGCGCCGGGAATTGGTCAATCGCGAAGTCTTAGCGGACGAACGTGAGTTTGAGCTGCGTTCGCGACAGGTCAAGCTGGACAATTTATTGGCCAAGGCTGAGCAGGCTGCCAATGCGACGCGCCAAGAGCAGCGCGTCCCCCTTGATAAAATTCTATTCGAACAGAAGGATGCTCCACGACCGGTACGCGATGTCAATCGCCTCGCCGCGAACATAAGGCGCTTTGGTCAGCTGACACCCATCGTTGTTCGGCCCGGTCCCGGGCAACGTTTTGTTCTGTTGACAGGATATCGAAGAATGGCCGCCCTGAAAGTCGCGAACGCGACGCACGTGCTCATTCGCGTCATCGACGAAATCGATGAGGCCACGGCGGCCGCTCTTTACATTGCCGAAAACTGCTTGGTCACAGGGCAGTCAAGCAATGCCGTCAAACACCTGTCATCTACCCTCTCGATTGACCATCCGATGCATGCAGTTCTTCAACGCGTAATGGATGATGATGATGCGGTGGTGGAAGACGTCTACCTAGACGAGATGTCGGAGCAAGCCAATCACGCATTAGCCGAGGGTGCGGCCTGGGTATCAGCGCTCAGACCGTATTGGGCAGACCTGTCCGCAGACGAACGGCTGCCATTAGAACAACTCATTATGTACTTTGCAAAAGTGGCCAAACGACTGAAGTGACTTGCTAGGTGACAGATTCACGCCGTCCCATAGAGCAGATCGCGCCGGAGGCTCTGGTCCAAACTGCACGAATCGTCCGGTGGATTAGGCGGTTCTTCGATGACCGAGACTATACGGAAATTTTTGTCCCTTTGGTGATCCCATTCCCGGGAATGGAACCCCATATTGACGCCTTTCGAGTTTCGGAGAATGGCACGACACGATATTTACAAACCAGCCCCGAATACGCGCTCAAAACCTTACTGGGGCGAGGGATGAAGCGCATTTATTCTGTCACGCCTTGCTTTCGAAACGAACCCGCCTCGCAGACTCATTCTCCGCAGTTCACCATGCTCGAATGGTATCGAATCTCAGCTGACTTATTCTCCATGATGGATGAGACTGAGGCCCTGATCCATTGGATCGTCAAGCACCAAGGGGGATCCTCGATGCGTTTTGGATGCGATTTGAGCCAATCGTTCGAGCGCATCAAGTTACGAGATGCCTTCGTCCAGTACACTGGGGTCGATCCATGGCTTTGTAAGGACGGCTTGACCTTGAGACAGCACGCACAAGAACGGGGACATCGTCTATCCGAACTGGATGACGATTGGGACCATATTTTTTGTGAACTCTTCCTCAATGAAATCGAACCCAAACTGGGACGCCATAGGCCATGTCTACTCTATGGCTGGCCACGCAGTCAGGCTGCCCTTGCACGGTTAGACCCACAGAACCCAACGGAGGCAATGCGTTTTGAGCTCTATGCCGGAGGGTTTGAATTGGCCAATGCTTTTGAGGAATTGACGGATCCGATCGAACAAGAAAAACGGTTCATTGAAGAACAGAAACAACGTCAAAGACTCAATCGACCGGTCTACGAAATAGATCGTCGCTTTTTAGGCGCCCTGGAGCACGTGCCACCCTGTGCTGGGATTGCCCTCGGGATTGAGCGTCTGTGCATGCTTCTGATGGAATCGAGCACGATTGAGGACGTGTTATCATGGTAGACAAAATGATTAAATGGATCGACTCCTGTCAGAGCACCAACGATGAAGCACTGACACTGATTGGTGACCCAACCTATGATGCTGTCGCGTCAATGAGCCAAACTCAGGGCCGAGGTCGAATGGGACGAACTTGGCATTCTCCTGAGTCGGCCGGGCTTTATTTAAGCTGGCTTTCTCAACCCAAGTTGCCACAAAGCCTGGGTGGAGCCGTCCCCTTGCTGGCCGCCGTCGCTACAGCCAAACTTTGCGATGAATTAAACGTTCGTGTCATGCTCAAGTGGCCCAATGATGTCCTGTATCAGGGCCAAAAACTGGCAGGCATTCTCTGCGAAGCGAGAACCATTGGCACCCGTTGGTATGCCGTGGTTGGCATTGGATTAAACATCGATGTCCCGACCGGCGGCTGGCCATCCGAACTGAGTGCCATCGGTCTAAGTGAAGTCACCGAAACGGCCCTTGATAGGCGAGAAATTGCAGACAAACTCGTCGGCTACTTGAGAGCGGGTCTAGAGGAGGCGACGTCTGAAGGTATGGCGGCCATCACCAAAAACTGGCTGGCTTATGGGCCGCCTCTCGGTACGCCGATGAAGCGAGGCCAACAGATTGGGCGTTTTTCCGGACTGGCCGCTGACGGTTCATTGCGCATAGAAACGGCAACAGGTATTGAGCTGATTCACGCAGGTGACGTTCACATAATTGAAGAGGTAGACTGAATGTTATTGGCAATCGATGTCGGCAATACACACACTGTGCTCGGGGTCTGGGATGAGGATAAGCTGGCTGCTCACTGGCGGGTAACGACTCGATCAGAACGTACCTCTGATGAAATGAGTGTGCTGATCCAATCCCTTTTTGGAACATCGTTGGCCATTTCGAAAGACGATATATCCGCTGCCATCGTATCCAGTGTGGTGCCCTCGATGACAAGAACGATGGTCAACATGGCGAAGGCCTTATTCGACGTGGATTGCTTGGTGGTAGGGCCAGGCCTCAAGACCGGGATGCCCATTCGCTATGAAGATCCTCGCGAAGTCGGCGCCGATCGTATCGTGAATGCGGTCGCGGCTTATAATCGATGGTCATCGGGCCTGGTTATCGTCGACTTTGGAACGGCGACCACTTTCGACGTCGTCAGTCCAGATGGTGCGTATCTAGGCGGCTCGATCTGCCCGGGAATTGGGATATCAAGCCAAGCATTATTCGACCATGCGGCCCGTCTTCCAAGGGTTGATTTTGTTCGTCCTGACCACGTTGTCGGCCGAAATACAGTCGCCAGCATCCAATCGGGACTCGTGTTCGGATATGTCGGCTTAGTGGAGGGACTCATCAAGCGCATTAAAGAGGCCGTCGACTTCGAGTTCAGGGTGATCGCGACAGGTGGACTCGCGACTCAAATCGCTCGCGAGACGGTTGCCATAACCCAAGTCGACGCTGACCTCACCCTGGATGGGCTCAGGATTCTCTATCTGCGAAATCGACATCGAGACTAGGTCGAGAGCTGAGATTATTCAGCACCCCTTGACCCATCGGGGACAACCCGTCAACGTATTAAAAAACCCGAAGGAGTCGCCGTGGCGCTGCCTGAAGACCGATTGATTCCAATTGAAAAGTTTCCGGACGCCGCTCGCCGATTCATTTCTCCGGACGCACCGGCGCGTTTAAAAGAGATGTTGTCAAAAGGCCTCGTTCCGATGAAGCCCGTCGTGCAGCTATGCTCACTGTACCAAATCGCCATGGCAGAAACGGGTGCCCTGCATGAGGAGGCTAAGAAAACTGTCCTCAATATGCCGGACGCCAGTCTAAAGCAGGTTATCAAACAACCTATGCTGCCCCTGGTGCTCGACTGGCTCGCGACCCTATTTGCAGGCGATAAAGCCATCGTTCGAACCATCCTCCTGAATCCGGTTACCGACGACGAAACGGTCTTAAGAATCGCCGATGCGGCCGACGAGGCGATCTGCGATTTAATCGCCCAGAACCAAATGCGCTTGTTACGATGCCCCGCCTTGATTGAAGCCTTGTACTTTAATCCAACGGCCAGAGCGTCGACAGTCGATCGGATGCTTGACTTCGCAGCCCGTAACCAACTCAAGCTGTCCGCCATTCCTGATTACGAGGCGATCGTAGCCGAAATCGGTGGTCAAATTCCGCAGACTGAGGAAGAGCAAGCGGCCGCTGATGCACTTTTTAGAGATGCCCAGGACGCGTTGCGAGAGCTCAGCGGTGATGGCAGTGAAGATGCGGTCGATGCAGCCGTTGATGTGATGCAGCGAACCATGGGATCGGCAGACGAATTTGACGACCGACCTGAGACTGAAGCAGAAGACGAAAAGAAAATGTCGGCGGCTGGCCGCATCAGACAGCTGAATGTCGCTCAGAAAGTGAGGCTCGCGCTCATGGGCAATTCGGCCGAGCGTGGAATCTTGATTCGAGACACCAATAAAGTGGTTGCACGAACCGTGATTCGGAGTCCGGCCGTAACCGATTCGGAAGTGCTCGCCTACGCCAAGAATAAATCCCTTATCGATGAGGTGATAACGTACATCGCGGGCAATCGAAAATGGACGCGTCATTATGCGGTCAAACTCAATTTGGTGAAGAACCCCAAAACGCCTACGAGTGAGGCAATGCGCTTCCTAACGCATCTCAGACTCAGCGACTTGAGACTTGTTGCGAAGAGCCGCGACGTGCCCGGCCCGATCTCGAAGGCGGCCAAGAATATGATTAAGGCGAGAATGCAATGAGCCAACGCCTTGGCTCAAATGGCCTTTGACCCCTTGAACATAACCATCGGTCGTTTGCCGAGCACCGACCGGCACCTCCTCAGTGGCACACCAGTCGACCAAGTAAAGCTGAGTATACCTCCCTGTGCCTGTGATCACGCCATAGCGCAGGGCACAGGTACACGACGCGGTGCGGTCGTGGACGTCCGACCAGGGTAAATGTTCCCATGAACCTGGATTCAACCATTGGGTCGCGCCACGCTTCTCGATGGCCGCTTTGTGCGTGTGGCCGAAGACAACCACTTTCGCACCGGTGATTCGCCCGATTTTCCGGGCCAATCTCCCGAGCATGGGTTGAACATCAAAGATCGGCCTGGTTCGATTGAGCCGATACCAAATCACGCACACGAACAGAACCAGAATTGAGGTGGCAACAGTCGCATTCCACCCATCTGCCACAGCGATGATGGCGACCACAGACGCACCCGCTATTGAGAACAGAGCGATGAGGTCCAGCAACATACTTTGAGCCAATCTTGCAAAACTAGCCCCTACATGGCGGCGTTTTAAACCATCGAGGCTCAACACGTCCTTGAGCGTGAGCCCTTTCGACTCAGCGATGTGCCTTAATTTTTCACGACGGCGTTGCCTGAGCGAGGCCCGTTTCTGATCAGCCGAACGCCGGATCAGGAAATTGGCTCTGATGTACCGCCAAAGGAAAGATAGCCAGTAGACAAAAGCCATGAAGACTTCTTTTTTAGGCCTCTTGATGACCCAATTAACAATCTTTGACATGGGATTTTTGTCCATGTCGTAAATGGGAAAACTCCGGACTCGATTGCAAAAATAGCGCAGACTAAAATGTCCAAATGTAGGTGCTAACTGACGTTGGTCCGTGACAACGATCGGCTGCAGCGGGTCAGGAAATGTGTTGTACGGGTCAAAGCGATGGCCATGCTCAACGTAAACACGGTTCTCCTCAAAATAGAACCATGGTTCAAAACGAACACGTTGCCGAATCTTTTCGGGCTCTGAAGAGACCAACTCGAGTGCATCCAGGAGGCCATTTCGAACCTTGTCGAACCAAAGGTCAACATCATGGTTGCCTAAGATAAATACGCATTGATGACCCGCATCAACAAATCGTGCCAAGGCGCGAACAGTCCGGCGATGTATGGAGCAAATAACACCCATTTTCCAACACGATCGATTTTCGGCGAAGGACAGACCATAGCGTTCTTCGTCCTCGCTGGGTTCAGCCGCTTGGTCTCCAGTGGGCATCACGTCGATGTGCAGAAAATCAAAAATATCGCCATTCAGGACCAATCGCCACGGCTTCAACCGACCGAGCTCATCTGTGGCGGTATTGTGGCGGTGATAATCGAGAAACTTTTCGACTGATTTATCGTGCCGAACAGCACGCCTGAGAGCGGCGAAGGGCAGAGAGGCACCCGGTGCGGTGAAGATGTCCTCTCCTCGGAGGGTTCCGCCCAAATGCAGGTCCGAACACACCAGTAAGTTAAAGTCGCTGTTTCCCTCAAGACCCCTCATGCCTCTAGGATAATGTACTTCACCCCAAACGATCAAAATTTACGTCAAAAAGAATCCCTGAGGACGTTGGTTACGCCAGTGACCTAATGGCCAAATGAATGGATTCAAAGAGGTCGGGTAGGTCCGCAGATGGCACAGATGAATAAGCGACCCGAATCAAGTCACCAGCTGCGATAACGCCAACATCGTATTGGTCTAACAGTCTGAGTCTGACCGACTCTGAATCGACGCCAATGGGCTTCACACAAAGAAAGTAACCCGAGTTGAAGGGTTGAGGAATAAAACTCGCCGCGTACTCGGGATGGTCTCGAAAGACGCGCCTGACCGTATCGTAGCGACACTTGAGTTGCTGGTAGGCGCGGTCTTTCCAACTCGGATAATCCGCGTGGTTGTAAGCGGCTAACATCAGAGATTGACCGAGATGAGATGCATTCGAAATGGTTGCCCGGACGGTCGCTGCTGCTTTATCTTCGAGGATTGCCAATTGGCTTGTCGTCGCGCCCTTAAACGCAAATGTCAGAAATCCGACCCGATAACCCCAAGCAAAGTCTTCTTTGGTGGCTCCGTCTATCTTGACGGCGAGCAGCCGTTCATGAGCATCGGCGAGCCACGAAAAAATCGAGTCTTTCATAATGCCATCTTCGTAGACCAAGCCGAAGTAAGCATCGTCGATCAAGACAACCACCTCGCGTCCAGAATCGGCAAGAGAAATGAGGGCGTCTCTTATCGCCTTCGCTTCCTCCACCGTGCACGTATAGCCAGTTGGATTGTTCGGAAAATTAAGCAGCAGAACAACTTTCTTACCAGGACAGGATTGAGCCGTCGCAAGCATACCTGCTGTATTAAAACCTGCACCATCGAAGGTGGGGAATGTCTCTAATTCGGCATCGTAGGTATGCTGGAAAATCAGCTTGTAATTACCCCAGAAACGATCGGCCAAAATAAGTTGGTCACCCGGATCGAGGAAGAGGGAACCTGCCACACTCAGGCCGTGGGTGAGTGCGTTGGTGACGACTGGCTGACTCAATTGGTCTTCATTTAGCTTAGGATTCTTGTCCAAGATCATTTGCAACCAGCGCTGCCTCAGCTCGGGCTTCCCAAAGCTCGATGCGTAAGGAAACATGTCTGTCACCGGTAAATCCACCATGGGCGCAAGACCATCGAGGAACATCGGCTGCCCCTGTTCGTCGAGGGCGATTCCAATCGTGCCATTGATTTTTCGTCCTCGAGCAGCCGCACTCTGACCTAAAATCCCCTTTTTCGGGAAGGTGATCGAACGGCCCTTACGGCTGAGGGTTCCGGCAATCGGCTCTGGTAATTTTGGTTCCATTTGAGTTTCCAAGTGGTTGGACACTGTTTTCTCCGAGTCTTCGTTTAGGCGTGAACCGTGGAAATAATGCGTCTTATATGACGTGCTGTCAGCAGAAAAAAACAGTGCTCGAGTTTGCAGAGTGCTTTAATTCCGGGCGAGATGATCGAGGACCAAAAGCAGGCCATCAGGGTCATCTACATGAACCCAATGACCAGAATTTGGTAACAGATGAACCTGTGAGTTGTTCAGCTGACGCAGCCGATCCCCAACGGAGGCCTGCCACCAGTTTGACCGTCCAGCGAGAACCCAGTTGACCAACGTCCGACGCTTGCTTGATTGGAGAAATGACCAGAAGTCAAGCTGACGATAATCATCGAGCAACGCTTCGATGACATCCAGGTCAAATCTCCAGACGAACTCGTCGTCTACCCGTTTGAGATTGGTCGTCATCCAGGCACCGATACTGCGAGGGAAGCCAAGACTCTCGAAATAAGGCACCATCGCAAGCCGATGATCGACCGGCTGAGGGGCACCCCGGGCTGCTTTGATGACTCGATCAACGACTCCTGTTGTATCGGTCCCCATGAGCGACGGCGACGAATCTAGGCACCATACTTGCTCCACAGGGTCGGAAAATGCCTCGGCGCAGGCGAGGGCCACTTTACCGCCGAAGGAATGCCCAATAATGGCTTTCGCGGTCAGTTCCAGATCTAACAAGAGATCCTCAACATCGGCCGCGCATGCCTCGACAGTATGGAGGGGATCCAGACCATGCGAATCGCCATGTCCACGAAGATCGACTGCAATAAACCCCCAATCTGGGTGACGCTGAGACAGACGACGAGCCATGGTCGCCCAGTTGCGTCGTGAACCAAGAATGCCATGGAGCAACAAGGCGATATGCTTTGGTGGGGTCTCACCGCTGAAATGGGTTGTATAAGCTAAAATGGTGTTCTCTCCGAATCGCTAGACGTTGATTAAGCTCTGTCCGCAATTCCAACAGCTGGTAAAATGAGCGGGATTATCTTCACCGCAGGCCGTACAATGGATCGATTCAACTGCGCTGTCTTTGAGCTCGTTGACCAACGTCCGCGCTGCCTTCAAATGCCAAGGGCGGATCCAAATTTCTCCGCCGTTGGATGCATAAAGTGCATCAGCAGCAGACTCATGGTCCCGCCGAATGCGCGTATCGAAACCACGATCTCTCAATGCATGACTTAAGATGTGAGCCTCGACCGTCGTGAGCCTAGACCTGAAGAGAACCCAACCGGGAAACGGTGTCTCTGAAATACGACGATCTATCACATAGGCTAAAAGCAATTTGTCATCGTCGCTGAGCTTGCCGAGGGCGGTGTCCATGACATGGGTTAATTGGTCGATTGTGTCTGACTCTGTACCGGCTGCTTCGAGTGCTTTTTTGGCGATGTAAAAGACGACACCCAGTGGGGTTTCGCTCTTTCGTGATTCCTCCACGAGCCTATCGAAATCCATATGCCCCCCTGTCAAGATTGATTCAATGACACCGCGCGTCAACCATTGAAAAGCGCATGCATTAAATTGAAACTATGGTCATTCAGAATTACAGTCAGGTCTATCTAAGGCAAGCTCAAACTATGTAAAGGTGGGAAACACAAGCTCAATGCGCATGACCGAGACGGCCATACAATGAACGAAAATTCACCAAGCTGTTTTTCCTGCGGCCATGTATTGGAACAAGAATCATGCGCGTTCTGTCCGTCTTGCGGCACTCCATCACCTGCACTGACGGCTCTCGCTGACGGACGTTATCGACTCGAAAATCGTTTGGGCGAAGGAGGCATGGGGCAAGTGTACCGAGTCTTCGACACGCGTCTCAATGTTCACCGAGCCGTGAAGCTCCTCAACACCGCAGAGGTCGCCGAAGACCTTCGTGAGCAGATCCGCCAACGCATGCTCAATGAGGCAAAGGCTGCACAGTTGGTCTCCGAGCGCAGTCCTCATGTGGCACGGGTTTTCGATGTGGGTATGAGACCCGGAGATGAGCCATTCCTCATCATGGAATATCTCGACGGCCAAACCCTCACTAAGTACATGACCGAAAAGCAGCTTTCCTTTGATCAAGCGCTCACATTCGCTGAACAGATCTTAGATGCCCTGAAAGCCGCCCATGAACTCGAGTTGGTTCATCGGGATCTCAAACCCGACAACATCATGGTCATTGTTCGCGACGGCAAACCCTTCATCAAACTCCTCGATTTCGGATTGGTAAAAGTTGATTCGCCCGATTTCAAAACGCAAACAGGGTTGGCACTGGGTACTCTCAACTATATGGCTCCAGAACAACTCAAAGGGTTGCCCGTCGATGCCCGAACTGATCTCTATGCGTTCGGCGGCATTTTGTACGAAATGTTGTCTGGTATTCGGTCCAACCCTGGTCGAAATCAAGCCGAGTTGATGGGCTTACTCTTGGACCGCGGTGCCATCTCGATAACAGAGCACATACCGACCATCGATCCGGCTCTAGCTGGTCTCATCGATGGGTGCTTAAAGGTAGACCCTGACCAAAGGCCGAGGACCACAACATTGGTTCAATCCGTGTTGCAATCTATTGCCAGACCAGCCCAAACATTGGCTGTGCATGAGCTCAAAACGGACCCGGGGATGGGCTCAGTGGTTCCATCGGTATCGGCCACACTCATTCCTCCATCCCAAGCTGATGGCGAACAATTGACAACAAACCAAGCTGACGAGGGGATTGGATTCAACTATCCACGCTTGGCTTTATTGGGGCTGACCTTATGTGTGATAAGCATTGTCCTAGTGGTCAACAAACCGTCATCCGAACAGACAGATCAACCGAGAGTAAGTCCCATATCAAACCACCAAAAAGTGGCGTCTTCCAAATCTGACGTTATCAAATCCAGTCGTCCCCTAGCACCGAAGCCAGTGGCCAGGCAGCTCTTGGACTCACCCACCTTCAAAATCCAGAAGACCGAACAGGGATGGGCTTTAGATGGAACGGATGGAGACGCCCTTTTCACTGGTTTGGTCCTGACCCTCAGCCAACCCGACGAAACGGCATCAGACAGTCAAAAGCGCTGGGCTAAGACAAATTTAATGGAGCGAGAATGGCTCGCTAGACGATTAATAAAAATGAGACCCGCACTCGGTGAGACACAATGGGCGATACCCAACGAACAACTCAGCAGTCTCCGAGACAAAGCAGCACGTTTGTCAGATTTGCATCGATTGGCTGATGTATGGATAGATGAGGAAATCATGGTTCATCGTCCGGTGCGATGTCGAAAGTTAAAGGCGGGCGACATTCTTGAAAAAGCCCATTGGACACTCCGGGGGTATGAAACTGGTCGCTGCTCAGGTATTGGGTGTATAAAGGCGTTGGGTCGCATCTTAAAACGAACACGCGCGGTCGCGGAGCGCCTAGATTTAAGGCTCGAAGTTAAACGACATGATTCAAAGATTGTACAACGCGAGACACTATCTTTGCCTTGTCGTATTGGTCTTTAATCAAGGGCGTGCAGTCGCTGGCCCGCATACACCGTGTGCCGACAGCGTTGTCTCTGAGACGACCCAAGCTCTCTTCAACGAACTCCGACGAGCCCATCAGAAAGCTCAGTTAGATGCCATCTCGGCACGCGCTGAAACTGAACTCAAGGCAGCTCAAAACAGCATTGACAAAGCATGCCTTGCGTACACAGCTGGCTCAGCTGCTTTCGTTGCATCAGCGCACAGGACTGGCCGCCATATGCGCGCCATGCGAGCTGTGCGTTTTTTCCTGCTGGCGCAGGGTTTGCGCCCGCAATCGATGAATGGCATTCAAGCCAGAGCTCGACTCAGGACCGCATGGTTACGCCTCGGCAAACAGACCGATTGGCTAAATGGACGAAATATCGTCTCCATTACCCTGCCAAAAATGCCAGTCGGTTCTCATTTGCTACTCAAGCCCATGAACGCTGTGGCCGAACGGATTTGCCAAGGAAAACCCCACTGCACCACGGTCATAAAGATTCCCGGCCAGGACCCGATGGCGACAGAGATTCAAATTCGGCCAGGTGCCTATCTGGTTGGACATCAAACAGAGTGTGGCGAACGATACAATAAGACGCCGACCCTGATATCGCCCGGTGACAAAATCGATAAGCCCGAGAGCCCACCGTGTCCGGTTTCCTTAGAGATAACGACACCTGGGCTCGATCCAAAAGAGGTCACGGTAGACTCTATGGATGGGCAAAGGTTAGAGGGACGCGAGTTTACGACTGCCTACGGGCGCGTCCGAGTCCGAGCACCAGGATATCAAACGAAAGTGATCTCCGTCGGGGCCAAGAAAAATGTGAAAGTGGCGTTAAAACGCTGCACCGTTGCCCTTGATATTCAGGCGGTGCCGACACACGCGAAATTGCTTGGTCAACTCGAAGGTCCTTGGGGAAGACGGCAAATTTCTGCATCATCGCCTGGACATGAGTCGGTTACACGGACCATCGACGTCCCAAGACCAGCTGAGTGTCTCTCAGATAAACGCCATCAAGTGGCCATTGTTCTTCCTCGGCACGTGGTGATTCAAGCTGTAAATGCCGAGTCTGAAGCTGTGTCCATCGACCGGTTGGTCCTTGACGGTAAATCTGTGAACGTGCTCGGATTCGCCGTTGAGCCTGGACACTATACCTATGCCGCGCTCCACTCGAAACTTGGCTCAAAAACGGGTGCTTTCCATCTCGCCGCATGCCTTGAACAGCCGTGTCCACCTGCGGTCCTGAAGGTTGAGTTTGGGACACGGAACAAAGCTCAGTCCGCCGGGCTCGCCAAATCGGCTCCACGTTATTTTTATCTCGGCGGTGGCCTGGCCTTAGCCGCAGGCTTAGTCGTTGGCGGATTCGCAATTCAGGCTGATGGGCGACTCGCAGGCTACACGAGTAAACGGGACGAGGGAATTTCCATAAAGGAGCTGACCGACGAGCGAGACCGATTTGCTTTGGCGGCCGACACCTTATTTTTGAGCAGCGGACTGAGTTTTCTGACCGGTTGGCTGTGGAGTCAATTCGAGGCGGGCCAATGAAGACGCATTGGCTACTCTTATCGATTTGTGTGCTCCAAGGATGTAGTCTGTTGCTGAAAAGTGGGTCTGACGAAGAGTGTCGCGATGAAAGAGATTGTGTTCTCGGCGAAAGTTGTCAATCAGGCCTATGCGTCACCGCCGGTTCCGACATGCAAACTGTTGATGATCCGCTGGATGGCAATGTTTATTCCGATTCGGCCTCACTTGACGCACTGGATGCGGGCATTCAGATACTCGGCGATGCATCCGACGCATCGACGCCACCCATTCAAGACGCCGCTGGACCCCAACAGCCCTTTGCAGACGAACTCTGTTACAGGGGGGCTGGTGGTGTTGTTCCCTTAGACGAGAATATGGCCCAGATGACCCCGTCTTTGACGAGTCATATTCCAGCGAGCGATTGCGGCTCGTTTGGGTTTGTTCTCACAACCTGGAGTTCTGAGACAGGCCAAGTGGAGCTCAAATACGTCACGTCCAAGCTCGATCCCATCTATAAGACACTCGATGGGATTCAGGGTGTCCCGTCGTTGAATGGACGCTATTTTGCTGTTCCGCGACTCAATCCCAATGAAGACAGCACCAATATCTGGTTGCAAGACCTGAGTGCGGATAATGGCTATTTCATCAATCCGAGGAGCCGCCGCCAATTCCAGGTCTCTCGCGCCTCAAATTACACGGCTTACCTACAAATCGATGGCAATTTCACCACATTAAAAGTTCAGTTCGACGATGACCGGTTGATCGATTGTTCACAACCAAACGCCGATCAGTGGGGACTGATTGCCACCGACGGGTGGCTCGCCTGGTTCGAGCGTAGACGGGGTGCTCAAACAGCACGATTGGTCGTGAGCCGTCCTGACGACTGTGGGGACCGAAATCGGCGCCGTGAGCGACTCTTGCGTCGACCCCCCCTAGACACGCAATCTTTGAAGACAACCGGTGCTGATCTTTGGTGGATCAGCGCGGTCGACGGTGAAGCCAACGGCGTTCATCGCTGGAAACACACTGAACGAGGGCAAGAACCCGAACAAGTTGAACTCACAGGGGCTGGACGAGGAAACCCCGTCTCGATTGAAGCACAGACCGGCGTCCTCGCGCTCATCCACTATCGACTGGATCAGAGCCCGTATACGCTCTCACTCATCGATCTAGTCAATGGGCAACAGACTCAAATTAGGACCGGACGTTTGTACAATCCAACGCTCACTCGACACTATCTCTTGTGGACGGAAGCGACCATTGGCCAAGGATGGAGGGTCAACTACCATGCCCTTGAATAGAGCACTTTCAGCGCAGATTTTCTGGTTGCTCTTCTGCACTGCCTGCAGCGGGGAACTCGGCGATGTCACAGGCTTTCGCGATGCCTCTTTCGATATGCGTTACAACCAACCCGACCTGGGTGGTCAAATGCGGACGTGGACATGCGAAATGCGCGACGCCTTAGGCGATTCATGCGTGGATGCCGATAACGATTGTTTCGTGGAATCATGTAGTGCTGAGGTCGACAAATCCCTCTGGCAATCTTTTGTCGATTGTAACGATCGGAACGCAGACATTTTTCCCGATGCGCCGGAGAGCTGTAATCAATTAGACGATGATTGTGACGCCCTTGAAGACGAGGGCTTTGACCTAGGTGAAGCCTGCGACTCCTGTGGTCAGGCGGGTGTATTTGAGTGTGCTGTCGACGACGCCTCAGGTGTCGCATGCAGCAGCGCGCCAGGCCAGAGTAACGCTCAAGATGTCGTTACGGAGACGTGTAATCAAATGGATGATGATTGTGACCAAAAGATCGACGAAGACTGCCTGACACAGCCCATTCCCCACAAGATCACCAGTCTTAAAATCTGCGGCAGCGGCGTCGTCTTGGCCACTGAAAGTGGTTTATACCGTGTTGAACTGGATGCCCTTCAAATGGAGCCCTATCAGATTGCCGAAGACGTCCATATCGCTGACCTGGTCTGCAACGAAAACCACCTGCTTTGGGTCAATCGTGCCGAGGCCCTGCAACCGTGCCGAATGGGTCCGCTTATGCCCAGGGCATGCCGAGGACAAGTCAGCTACTTAGGTGCCGACCGGATCCGCCGAATTACCGGCGAATTGGAGTATGGTGGCCTCGCTTTACTCGGCGACGAATTGTATCTTCATCGAACCGGTTCTGTCATCGAAGAGACAACGATCGATCGCATTTTGCTCGCAAATGATTCTTTCGAGATTGAATCACCTTTGATCGTTGGCTCATCAGACCCTGCCATCTCGTTATCAGCGAATGCGCTCTTCGTGCGTACATGGTCGAGTGAGTTGGGACCCAAGGTGGAAATGAAGCAATTGGATGAACTCAACGTGACGACAATTAACCTGGGTCCATCCGGTGCGGGGGCCCCGATTGTATCCGATTCATATGCGGCATGGAGTTTCGGCCAAGACTCGAGGGCGATCTGGTTCGGTCGATTGGCCGAAGGTGGACAATTTGAAGCTTTCCAACTTCCTCTAGACGGACAACGACTGGAACCCATCACATTTTTAAAGCAAACCCTTTTGGTGCAAGATATCGCAAACAGCCCAGGCCCCATCATCGCCTTCGACTTAATCACGGGACAGGAAACCCGTTTTGTCGAGCAAGCACTCGCCAACTCACTGCAGGTCGGGCTCAACGGCCAGGTCATTATTTGGCTGGAATCATCCGATCCGTATCAATTTCGGGTTCGCAAACTCGAATCCGGTGACTGATAGATTGACATCTAGTCCACTTGCGTCTTAGTTTCTCGCGACCTAAACGATTTCGTTCTTAGGAGTGCTCATGAAGACCACCAAATTTTATGTCGTAGCGGCCGTCTTCGCAGTCTTGTTTTCGTGCCAATCGGCTTGGGCTTTAGGTACGTTGATTACAACTGATGGAACCACGATCACAGCGTCCAGAACGCTTGTAGTTCGGCATGCGGACAGTCTACAGCTGGTGACTCAGGTGAAATATGGTTTGCCCGCCGAAAACTTCATTTGGTTGGTGGCGATTCCAAACTTTAATCGTCCAGAGGACGAGGGTGTCAGCGCGACAATTTTCCCCAATAGTGCTCTCAATGAACTCGATGAACTTTCCCGCCCGAGATTACAAGCGGTTTGCGACGGAGATGGACCGACGGGTGCGGTCTGGGAGTGGATTCAGGGAGACGGCTTTGGCCCAGGACTCGACATGAGACCGGCAATCTCCTACTACACAGCAGCAGAGATCACAGCGGGTGAGCTCAATGAGTTTGTGACGGGCCAGGGTTACCAAATCAACGCGGAAACTCAGACGATGATCGATGATATCGTCAACAAGAACATGATGTTGGTCGCAGCCCGAGTGAATGTGGCGGACCTGGGTGTGCCTCGCATCGATCCAATTATTAGCATCTCATACCCTGCAGCGCGCGACGACCGGCAAGGCCTAGCACTTCAAACATTGATTCCCAATTTGAATGGGGGTTTGGCTGATGTCGTCGTCTACGTTTTGAACACCGATAGGACCAAGATGATTTCGCGCACAGTGCCGCTGAATTTCGATTCCGTCGAGTTCCTAAATGACAACGAAACAAACTATATAGAGCAAATGGATGCGCAGTTGGGTGTCCACCAAACTCGAATGACCGTCGTGGAATATGCTGGAAATTTAGACCCAACAACGCTCAATGATATGGCCCTAAAAACGGCTATTTCGGAAAGCGGTTCCTCTTTTCTGACTCGCCTCCACACCCGGATATCACCAGCGGCACTACGGGCCGAAACCCAAGCACAAGGAATCATCGCCTTACGCACTGAACCGACGGGCGACTACACCCGTGACCACCAGGTCTCCCATTCCATCTGTGAGTCCACTGCGGACCCAGATTCTGGAGCGGACAATTCCGATACCGATGGCGGAATTGCCGGGTCCGACGGGTCTATTGACGACGCCGACGCAAACATCTTAGCGTTAGCCGACGGTGGTGTAGAAGGCGAATCCGGGTCGGGCGGTGGCAGCGGTGGTTGCACCATGTCAGGGAGTGATTCATCACTCCCCCTCAGTCTCCTCATCATTTTACTGGCCCTGTACCCAATCAACACCAGACGAACGCGTCGGTGAACGGATTATCATGAGCGAACAACCTATCGACGAGAGCATCCTGCCCGCAGGGGCATGGACACCAGCAGCACATGCAGCATTAGTCAATCTGATACAAACCCAGGGCAGTACAAGTCCGAATTATGATCCAGAACGACCGCCGCTCGTCACCATCGATTGCGATGGCACTTTTATCTTTAACGACATCGGCGAAGCCATGATGCGATTCATGGTCACCAGACGCCGACTCAATACCGACCGGGGTTTCTGGAATCACGTGATTCCAGAGCGAATGGGCCGCGATGCATTGCAAGCAGCTTACAAAGCCGTGGCTGGACGGGCTGACAGCGAAGTTCATGATACAGCAGCCTATCGACGCTATCGCGCAGGTATGATGGGCCTGTACGAAAATTTGAAAGCCCGAGATATCGAAGAAGCCTATCTCTACGCAACAAAACTGCTTCGAGGCCTGCACGAGCGGACGGTTGCAGATCTGGTAGAAGAAGTCTTGGACTACGAGCTCGACCGTCCCCTAGCAAGCGAGGATATTCCCTCAGGACCCCCGTTTTCGGGATGTGTCGTCCCGACTGGAATCAGTGTTTTCAACGAGATGATAGAGCTGTTGCAGGTCTTAGATGCATATGGGTTTGAGACCTGGATCGTATCGAGTTCGAACGCGTACATTGTCAAGGCTTTGGCTCGACGAGCTGGTCTGCCGGAGGAGCGGGTTCTGGGAATCGAATTACAATCCCAAGGCGGTCGATTTACAGACAGGGTTGTCGAACCAGCGCCGATCAACGAGGGCAAATTAGAGTTGTTCCTTGATACAGTTGGCCGGAGCCCCGTGCTCGCAATCGGCGATTCCATGAATGATTTCGCACTCCTGGAAAATTGCGAAGGCGTTTCCATCGCGATCGACAACGGCGATGATGAATTCGTCAAGGCTGCCGAATCGGAGGGGTGGTTTGTCCAAGGGCCATTGACAGTCTAGAGACCTTGGGCAACCTAACTTTTAGTGCGTCCGATGACGATGGCATAGATCAGACCACCGGCACAGGTGGTCATCAACGCGACAAATGTCAGCGTAACCGACGGCACGATCAACGCGGCCATCCCCGTGAAAAAACCGCCGATGTCATGACCGATATTGGGTGCTGTAGTGAGCTCTGAATATCCAGGTCTAAAGAATAAGCGGCTCATCAAGCCAAATGCGCCTGGCGTATGGTCAACCGTCATCTGAAATGCGCCGCCCATGCTAATTTGCGCAACTCGGTTTGTGAATTCTCGACCGACGAAAAGTGCGGGGACTAATGTAAGTCCCAAAAATACACCTATCCCAAGCATCGATGTCGTGCCGAGTACAATGATCTTGGAACTGTGATTTTTAAACAGCGATAGGATCCTTTTGAGAGTGTCAATCGGTCCGGTGCGTTCGGCAATAATCAGTGGAATGTAGAGAAGTAAGCCATAGGTCATCGCAACCAAAGCCAATCCACCTGCGATACTCACCAAAACCACAAAAATGCTCAAAACGCCCCAGATGACTGGACCTGCGTACGGAATGCGTCCCATGAATCCGACCAAAGATTCGAGGACGACGATGATGGCGATCACGCCGACCGCGACCACAGGTGCTCCAAGAATACTCGAAAGCCAACCCCGAACCCAATCAACGCTCGAGCGAATTGTGGTGGACTGTTTTTCAACGCATTCCCGATAGGTTTGGTGCGCACAGAATCCACAAATCAAACAGCCTAGGACGACGCTAATCGACCAGGTGACAAGTGCCAAAGTGCCACCCAAAGCACCGCTTTTCAGGGTTACTTTCAAGGCCAGCCAAGTGAGACATGAATGAATAATCAGAACGGCCCAAATGGCACCCATGACAGCCAAAAATCGCCGGGTCTCGAAGGGAGCGGCGAGAGCTTGGATCAAGTCACGCCATGTAAAAAAAGTGCCACCCAAGCGATCGGAAACATCCGCGCTGTCTGAGCTCGGAGAGGGTGTATGGCCAGCGGATAAGCCAGGTTCATTAAATCCAACGGCACCTTGCAACGAGATCAAGGCTTCGCTGACGGGCGATGGCTGCTGCCCAGGCTGCTTGGAACCGATCCCCTCAGGTTTGGGCCGAGATGTCGGCTGACCCGATTCCAGGGCAGGCATAATTCTCGAATCTTCCATCTCCGCCCAATCAGCATCGTCCAATTTAATGCGTGCGGAGAGGACAGCGCGCGGATCGTCTGCTGGCTGCTGTTCAAACTGTATGTTGGTCTTGTCATCACCCTCAGCTGCAAAAGAGTCCAAACCGATATGGTGCCCACACGCAGTGCACTCGACAACCAGTCCCTCTTCAGGAATTTCGGCATCCGGAAACATGTGTGGCGTATTGCATTTCGGACAATTAAACTTCACGTGGTGCCCCCTTAGGAATCAGCGTGAATCAAACCCATTTGGCTCAGACAAAGCCCCTACTCGCTAACCAAAATGTCGCACCGCAAAGGCCACCTGTCAATTTGTGGCGTTGACGACAGTGGTTATACTTCGGTAAGCCTTTGCTGATGCAGAGAGACGGGGACGTGTTGATGTCGACGATTGCAACCGAATTTAACTTGGCCGATTATTACCTCTTCGATCGGATTGCCGAGGGTATGGGAGACCGAACCGCAATCCGATTTGGTGACCGGTCGTACTCCTACAAGACAATCGCGGACCGAGCTTTGAAGACAGCCACATTAATGACTCAATCGGGCTTGAACTCAGGAGACCGGGTCTATCTGATACTCCCCGACATGCCGCCGTTCGCATGGGCTTTTTTTGGGGCGTTGAAAGCGGGTGGAACCATTGCAATGGGGAATCCATTGTCGAAGCCTGAGGAGCTCATCTACGTGACCAATTATGTCCAAGCGAGGGTCTTGGTTACCACCGAATCGGTTGCTGATATACTTCGACCTCTCCTCACTATGCAGATCTCCCCCCCTAAACTTTTTGTCGTTCCCGACGCATCGACGATGGAGGATCCGGAGCGGCAACTCGACACCGACGATTGCCTATCCACGGCACTCGACTCACTCACGGTCAATGAGTCATTTCCTACCTCCTATCTAGATTCGCCAGCCATCTGGCTTTTTACCAGTGGAAGCACAGGACGCCCAAAAGCCGCCATGCATTGCCACAGGGACTTTTATTTCAACACGGAACGCTATGCAAAAGAGACGATTGGCTATGATAAAGACGATGTTTGCGTCAGCGTTCCACGCTTATTTTTCGGCTATGCAACGGGGACAAATCTCATGTTTCCGTTTGCCGTTGGCGCGTGTGCTGGATTGTTCACCGAGAAACCGACAGCGGAGAGGATCGCTTGGGCGATCGATTATTATTCAGCGACGGTACTCACAAACGTGCCAACGCTGATGGGTCGCCTCCTCGACGCCGATCAACAAAAACGTTTAGACTTCTCTTCGCTTCGGTTTTCACTGAGTGCCGGCGAAGCATTGCCACCGGCCCTACTCGAGCGATGGCTCGCCCGATTCGATGTCCCCGTGTTCGATGGCATTGGAAGTGCCGAAATGTTCCACATCTATTTGACAAACCGACCCGGGGACATAAAACCGGGCTCATTGGGTCGACCGGTCGATGGCTACCAGCTAAAAATTCTAAGTGCTGATGCCGAAGGGCCCGGTGCCAAGGAGGTTCCGACAGGCGAGCCTGGCGTCCTTTGGATCAAAGGCGATAGCGTTGCATCGGGTTATTGGTTGGACCGGGAGAAATCCTGGACAACATTTCACGGACATTGGTGTCGCTCAGGCGACCTCTTCCGACGAGACCAAGCTGGCTATTATTGGTTCTGTGGGCGTGCGGACCAGCTTTTGAAGGTCTCTGGGCAATGGGTCAGCCCATTGGAAATTGAGCATTGTTTGGCAGAGCATCCACTGGTCGCAGAGGCGGCCGTCATCGGAGTAACTGTCAAAGAACTCATGTCCACGCGTGCATATGTCGAAATCAGAACAGCACCCAGTGAGGCTCTGGCGAACGAATTAAAAGACTTTGTGCGTAACAATCTGGCAAAATATAAATATCCACGAGAGATCGTATTCGTCGATGAATTACCGAGAAATGATCGTGGTAAAGTGGATAAAAAGGCCTTGCGACATGACTGATCGAGAGACCATATTCCTCGGTGAAATAGCGACCACCGAACTGCGTGCACAACTTGAGCAAACAAACGATGCTGTCCTCCTGTGGCCCGTGGGAAGCACCGAACCCCATGGCCCGCATCTTCCATTGGCCACGGACATCATCTTATCCAGACGCAATGCTATCGACGCAGCAAACGAGCTGAGACGTGCTGGCATCTATGCGCTTGTAGCACCGGATTTACCCTATGGCGTCACCGAATTTGCCGCCGGTTTTTCAGGTGCCATCACCATTCCCGAGGACACCTTGGTGGACTTTTTAACGTCTGCAATGACGTCTTTCCTCAACAATGGATTTGCCCATGTGTGCCTGATAAATCACCATTTAGAACCCGGGCAGCTCAGTGCATTGCAAAGATCGAAAACGCTGATTAATGACCAGCACGGACCGGGCCATGCCAGTCTCCCCTTGGTCATCGATCGCAGATGGGGTCGGCTCTTGGGGGATGAATTCCGAAGCGGTGCATGTCATGCTGGCGAATATGAAGGGTCGCTGATTTTAGCGGCGACACCTGAACTCTTTCGGCACGACGCTGCGCGGCAGCTGCCTGGTGTCGACATCAGTTTAAGCAAAGCGATTAAGGCCGGCAAGACGAGTTTCCTTGAGGCTGGAGCCGACTCGGCCTATACCGGTACACCCGGTACTGCAACCAGCGACGAGGGTGAGCGACTCTATAGTGTGCTGCGAACGATGGTCGTGACTGAAGTACAAGAACATTTGGAGCAAATACGATGAATGCAACGCCCCTACTTGATCTGTTCGATATCGAACATCTTTGGACTGAAGAGCAATGCATGGTACGCGACAATGTCCGTCGATTTGCACGCAATGAGTTCGAACCCGGCGTTGCCTCTTGGTACATCAACGAAACATTTCCTAATGATCTCATCCCAGGTCTGGGGAAGATGGGTGTTTTAGGAGCCAACCTAACGGGCTACGGCTGTGCCGGCCTCGATGCCACCGCGTACGGGTTAATTATGCGCGAGTTGGAATACGTCGACAGCGGGCTCCGAAGTTTTGCCAGTGTGCAAGGCGCATTGTGTATGTATCCGATCTGGGCGTTTGGTACCGAGGACCAGAAGACACGATTCTTGCCAAAGATGGCGGCAGGAGAGATCATTGGATGCTTTGGCTTAACGGAGCCGGACAGCGGCAGCGACCCCAGTTCAATGAGGACAGTCGCCAAGAAAGTAGATGGCGGCTACATACTCAATGGCAGCAAAATGTGGATTACAAATTCACCAATAGCCAAGGTCGCAATCGTCTGGGCGAAGGTTGACAGTGACTCAGCAAGAAGTATCCGAGGCTTTCTCGTTGAGCGAGACTTCGATGGCTTCACGACCCCTAAAATGAAAGACAAGATGAGTCTTCGAGCATCCTGGACGGGCGAGATCGTACTGGAGGATTGCTTTGTGCCAGAGCAGAATATGCTGCCTGACGTTGCGGGTCTCAAGGGGCCTTTGAGCTGTTTAACACAAGCACGATATGGAATTTCATGGGGTGCTTTGGGTGCAGCGTTGTGCTGTTTCGAAACAGCCTTAAATTATGCAAACGAGCGAACCCAGTTCGGAAAAACCATTTCGTCTTTCCAACTCACTCAGAAGAAACTGGTTGATATGGGCGCGCGTATCGTGACGGGTCACCTACTGTCCAAACACCTCGCCGATGCCAAAGATGCGGGCCGTCTGACCCCTATCCAAGTCAGTCTTGCTAAAAGAGAGAATGTTGGGCTCGCTCTCGACATCGCACGTGAATCCAGGAGCATCTTGGGTGGCAACGGCATTATGGCTGAGTATCCGATTATGCGACATGCGGCCAATCTTGAAAGTGTCTACACTTATGAGGGCACTCACGAGGTTCACACCCTCGCTATCGGACGTGCACTGACAGGACACTCAGCATTCAGCTAATTCGGCAGCAAGATCAATCATCGAAATTCGACCTCGAGACGCACTGTCGAGTGGATCTGATAGGTATTTTCACGTATGGTGTGACACTTGAAGGGTTCGGTGTCTCTCACGGGTGGAGGGGCAGTCGGTTCCACAGTGTAATTGAAGAAGGGGCATCAGCATGCGCGTACTGATTCTCGCAGGACTCTTATTGTTAGGGAGTGGCACACTCTCAGTTGTGTCAGCTCAAGGCTGCGAGGGAACGCCCTTCGCCTGCGCTGTCGATGACGCCATTAATGCGGGTCTGCAACATTTTCGCAATCAAGAGCGCGGTGCTGGCAACTTTAACGAAGCCAATTCGCGGCATAACTTCCTTGGCGCACTCACCTTCCTCGAAAAGCGGCAAGGTGTAGGCTGGGGCGGCCGAGCCCAAGGTTTTCAAGGGATGGACCCCAATGACCAAGCGATGGTCATTCGCCTGATTCAAAACATGATCGCCAATGAGCAAAGCATGACCAATGGTGCTGCAGTGCCGTACATTTACGTGGCGGGCGGTAATCTCATGGCACTGGCAGCGTACGTCGCCACGGGCGGCCCAGATGAAGTGGGTGCTCCAGTCACGGCATCTGCAGCCATTGCCAACGGTGTTTTCTCACTTCAAAATAATCAAGGTCGCCAGGCACCCAACAACAACGGTGGTTGGAATTACGGCGCACCTCAAGCATCAGGTGACCTGTCGACGACCCAATTCGCGGTCGCTGGCTTGTCCGCCGCGGCGAATGTAATCGACGGTGCGGACCAAGCACTGCCCAATGTTGTCAACTTTCTCATGGCAAGCCAGAATGCAGATGGTGGGAGCGCATATCGACCAGGACAAGGGTCGACATCATCGATGGCCGCATCAGCCCTTTGGTGCTATCGACTGGCCCAAATTCCCGCCGGTGACCCACGCCCCCAAAATTCATTGAGTTGGCTCAGGCAGAACTACACATTCGACCGCATGGTCGGCAATGCCTTTAATCCGACCAGTACCTTTTACTACATGTGGGCTGGGGAAAAAGCACTGACAGTGTCTGAGAATGATGGCTTGGGTGGTGCAATCTACTCCGATGCATTTGGTGATCGCGACCCCGCCGCTCTGGGCTATCCGGAAGAAGAACCATCCCACTACTTCGACTACTCATACACACTGCTGCAATGGCAGGACAACAATGGTGCGTGGGGTTCCCAGGCCAATGGCAGTCCGCGTGGTTGGACGGAAAATTCAAGTCACGCGTTTGCGCTCTTGATCCTCGAACGCTCCCTGGGAGGCGTTTGCCTCGACACGGATGAAGATGGACTGTGCGGTGTTGATGACAACTGCCCAGACGTACCGAATCCAGACCAAGCTGACGAAGATGAGGACGGCATTGGTGATGCGTGTGATAATTGTCCGAAAGTCATCAACCGCAGCCAAGATGACACCGATATGGATGGTGTTGGCGATGCGTGCGACCGCTACATTTGTGTACCGGACGGCAACCCCGAGGTCTGCGATGGTGTGGACAATGATTGCGACAACCTCGTTGATGCGCTGCCGGATGGCTCACCAGTTATCGATCCGACAGCGTGCGCAACAGGTCTCCCTGGCCAATGCGGCCAAGGGCACCTGGAATGTTCCGCTGCCGGACGTGTTGTCTGCCGCGCAGACACGAGCCCCATCGAGGAGGTCTGTGACCTGATCGACAATGACTGTGACGGAACAGCGGACGAGGGACTGCTGAATGATTGCGGCACATGCGGTGCAACACCAAGTGAGAGCTGCAACGGCAATGACGATGATTGCGACGGCTTGATCGACGAGGGAGCAGACCTGTGCGGCGGCGGGGACGAGTGCGTTCTCGGAGAATGTGCAAGTGCTTGTGAAGGCGGACAAGGCTGTCCTGATGGACAATACTGTGCTGAGGGCAGTTGCGTTTCCCTGTGTGCCGGTGTTGAATGTCCTGCTGGTCGGCCCTGTGACCCTGCAAACGGGCTCTGCACGGACCCTTGTGAGGGCGTAGAATGTTCAGATGACGAGTATTGTGTAAACGGAGAATGCTACGGTGAAGGTGACTGCTATGAAGCGGGTTGCCCGGGTACGCAGCTTTGCCGTGAAGGCGTGTGCGTTCCAAATCCGTGTGATGGCATCGAATGCGGCGATACAAGCTTCTGTCGAGACGGCCAATGCGTCTTTTCTTGCGCCGGAATCTCTTGTCCTTACGGTCAAGACTGTGTTGACGGGCAATGCGTCGAAGTCAACTGTGGCGGCGTTGTATGTGCCGAGGGACAAGCCTGCGCAGACGAAACATGCCAGGAAGACAATTGCAACCCAGACGAATGTGGGGCCGGTCGAACCTGCCTTGGTGGTCAATGCGTTGACGACCCGTGCAGTGGTGTGACATGCCCTGCCAACCAGCGCTGCCAGGTCATCGATGGAACAGCGCAATGCGTGGCCGATTGGAACCAGAACGTCGAACAACCCGACATGGGTATGTCCGAGACCGACATGGGTAGTGCAGAAACCGATGCGGGTATGGGTGGTGCCGGTGGTGGCGGCGGTGGTTCTGATTCCGATGGCGGAATCGGTGGTGCTGGTGGCAGCGGTGGCGGCTCCGATGCTGACGGTGGTACGGCCGGAACGGGTGGCAATAACTCTGACAACCAAACCGGTGGCGACTCTGATGCAGACGGTGAGGGAGAAGGATGTGATTGTGATGTCGGCTCTAACGATGCACCGACGCCCTTTGCCCTTCTCTTGATTGCTGCACTCGGGCTGATTCGAACGCGAATCCGACGCTAAAAGACGGTCAGTGAGCGAGGGACTCGGCCTGCAGGGTCGGGTCTCTAGACCTGCCCACAAACCTCATCGTATGGCTGTGTCACCACGACACTGTATCCAAGTCAAGGTTACCGCCGCTCAACACCAAGCCAATGCGGCCGTACGTGCGCTCTGGGTCAAAATCTTCAGCCATGACAGCCGCCAAAACAATGGCAGCACTTGGCTCGACAATGATCTTCATTCGCTCCCAAATTAATCTCATGGCCTGCCGAGTTTCTCTGTCTGTCACGCGATAGATTCGAGGTACAAGATCTCTGACGATGGGCCAGGTGAGATGACCAAGGCTGGTTCGTAAACCATCGGCGATGGTATCGGGGCTAGTCTGAGGGACAAGGCGGTTTTGTTTTTTTGACTGAAAAGCATCATCTGCACCAAACGGTTCTGCTGCAAGAACGTGGCACAGGGGATCGAGGTCCCGGTAAGCCAGCGCGACGCCGGACAAAAGCCCACCACCCCCAACGGGGCATATGACGGCGTCCAATCGACCTGCTTGTTCAAACAATTCAAGCCCGACTGTACCCTGACCTGCAATGATATCCTCATGGTCGTAGGGTGGAATCAAAAAGCCATCTGTTTGCTGACAAACAGCATCTGCAACACGAACCCGCTCCGGTAAATTCGGTTCGCACGGATGGATTGTCGCACCGTAGGACTCGACAGCTTTGCGTTTGATTTCAGGCGCATTCGTTGGCATCACGATATGTGCCGGAATGCCGTGAACCTTCGCAGCCAAAGCCAGGGCTTGCGCATGATTACCACTGCTATGCGTCACGAATGCATCGGGTTTTCGAATCCCAATTTGACGACTTGTCGCATTCATCGCCCCACGGAACTTGAAGGCACCGACTTTTTGAAAATTTTCGCATTTAAAATAGAGTGAGCGGCCGGTCATTTCATTCAAGGTCTGACAGGTCAAAACCGGCGTTGTGTTTGCGTGACCTTCTATTCGCCTAGCTGCGGCTTTGATGGCGTTCAGATCGGCAGCGTACACTGTCATTCTTTCGTACCCCTTCGGCACTGCCCCTCGACCGCGGGGCGACACTTTTTGACTTGGTCTATCAGGTCTCGGCCAGCGGTTGGAAATTGTTTCCGCAAAAGTGCCAGAGTCTGCTGCGCTTTCAAACATTGGCACCCATCCAAAGCCCGCATCAATGCTTGTCGATGTGTGTTTATGGTTGGTCTCTCCGACGGTGTTTGGTTCGACGTAGGACGGCTCGCTTTCAGTTGGAACCACATCAGTAATGCACACAACACCAGAAGGGTTAGGCTGGGTAACATCCACCAGAATCGAGACCGATAAACACGGTTACTTGCAGCGTCAGTCGCGATCGTTTTATCCAATTGCTCGCGTGGATGACTCACGCCTTCGGTCCCAATAGAGCGAACTCGCTCAGATTCCTTGGCTGGAATTCGAACGGTCGCGGGAGGCTTAAGGTCATCCTGGTCAGTCCCGTCTAGGGCGTCTTGCGGATCAGCTGTCTCGACCTTCGGTGCCTGTCTCGTCGACGCGGAGATGATCGCGGTCGGCTGACCTGGTCGTTTATGTTGACGTCCACCTTCTGTCCCGGACGCTTGAATAAAATTCGAGATATCCACAGGTTCCAATACGGTGTCTTCGTAATCGCTCATGGAGGTTGAATCGATTTGGTGATCGGTATTCAACCGACTCGAGTCATGATGGAATGGGTCGCTGTCATCAACAGATGACCCGTGACCAAAACGGTCCAGAGAGCCGGTCAGAGACTCGGCCCCCAGCACAGATTTTTGCGTCAGTTGCTCCGTAATGGTCTCGTCACAGATTTCATGAATCAGGTCCGCTTTCATGGTGAGCGCGTCGACATAACGATGTTCGGGCTGTTTGGACATGACGCGCCCGAACCAAGCATTGAGAGCCGGTGCTTGACCCAGGTCCAGCAACGAGGGTGAATCCGAATACAATATCGCGGCCGCTATCTCGGCTTGTGAACCAGCATACGGGCTTTGTCCAGACAGCATTTCGTAGAAAATGACACCCACGCTGTAGAGGTCGGTCTGAGCACCGGCTAGACCGTCTTTTTTAAGCTGCTCGGGTGCCATGTAGCGCACGGTGCCTAGAACCATCCCTGTTTGGGTTTTCGGACTTTCTCGTTCCTGAGCACCAATGACTTTCGCGATACCAAAATCGATTAAGGTGACGGCATGATTGGCGTCTTCATCAACCAGGATATTGGCTGGCTTTAAATCTCGGTGGACCAAGCCTTGCGCGTGTGCAGTCGACAACCCCGTGAGGATTTGGCTCGTGATATGAGTCGCGGTATGAAGATCCAATGCACCTGACTCTTCCATCATTTCTTTGAGCGTTTTGCCTGGGATTAATTCTAGAACCATATAAAGGGCGTTTTTGTATTCACCAAATCCGAGTACATCGACGATGTGGTCTGATTGTAGACTTTCGAGGAGGCGCGCTTCCTGTCGAAAGCGCTCTTTCGCATCGGCCGCAACCATTTCGCTGGAATCGGCAACAACCTTAATGGCGACGTCGATCCCTGAGACCGCATCGTATGCCCGATAGACCGCGCCGAATCCACCGGTGCCCAAGACATCAAACAGCCTGTATCGATCGTCGATGGCGTGTCCGAGCCAAGGTGCCTCAGCACACAGTTCAGCCGCAGCCGGCGCAATCAACGGCGTGCCGTCCGAAGGGCATGGCAGACCACCCCGTTGTGCGTCATATGTCTGGCCGCAAGTCCGACAGAAGTACCGTTTCATTGTTCTATGCTGGTCGTGTGCATCCACTTTTACAAGGATTTAATGAACCCGAGGACTCCATGGCGCCTTACGAACTCAATCTTGTTGGGTGAGGAGGTGAATCCGAGGGATGCCGTAATCTACAGGGGCACTGGCGACGCTTACGAGAGATAAATTGAGACTGGCCAAAGTCCGATGATCAGTCTCTAGGTGCCCGTGCCTGAGGCCTGCAATGACGTAACGGTCGAATGCAGCCCGCATCGCTTCTTCATCTGAGCGCGCATCGTAGAGTCGCACATCCTGAGTCCCCAGTTCATTCAGTCCCCAACTGACCAGACAGGATTTTCCCGATGACTCGGTCTCAAGAGCCGTCTTAACCCAGATGGGCCACAACTTGTCGTAATTGCCCATCGCCGCATCAAAACGACGCCAACTTTCTTTAGGCGAGAAAAACTGCTGGGCTGTTGGAACAAAGAGGCCCACTGCCGCGTCGTGTTCTAAAATAAAATTAGCCGCTCGTAACATGTACGCGAGCGCGTGCAACCGCTCGGCACTTTTACTTTTTGCATCGTTATCGAGATTCTTCGTCTGAGCCATTCGAAGACGGACAAAGCCCGTGTGGTGCATTAACCGCGCTTGAAGCTCTTCATCTGCACTGTGAAGTGCACGATGAAAACAATCTGGTCGGATCGAGGGCCCGAAAAAACCCATTCTAAAAGCCACCGATATTGAACGCTGTTGGGCGAGCATCTGACCCGATGGCCAAGGTTCGGAAACTGAGTCCACGAAAAGTTTGGCTGATTCATCACCGGGAACAAGAAGCGAGAACCCGGGTGCCATGCGGCTCCAGTGCTCTCTCGGTGGAGGAATCACCCGCTCGTGTAAGCGCATACGCTGTAATTGAGCTGCGACCTGATCCACGCTGAAGGGCTGGTTTGTTAAAACGTAGAGACTGTGACTATACACTCGGTAAGTTCCATATCTGCATCAGTGGCCCTAAGCCAGTTGCCATGTGAGCGCATCATCGTACACGAAACGTCATAACGCCACAAAATCTTACGAAAAGCTGACAGACAAAAATCAGCTACGTGCCTCGTCCGAGAAAGAGCCAAACAAGAACTGTCACGACACAGCCGGCCAGAAAGGCGAGACCCGCTTTAGAACTAGACTGTGGGCTGTCTGATGTCCCCTTTTCAACCTCCGATAAAAGAGGCGTACCATCGCCCAAGGCCCACTCATCGTCGTCAGACTGAGACCGCATCGATCCCTCCGGGATGAGACCTGTTTCTTGTCTGTCAAAAGCCGCCGGCGGGGGTGGAATCGCACTGGCCGGTGGTGCCGACGTCACAGTGACTTGAGGGGGGGCTGAGTCGTGAGCGATCGACCCCGTCCTAACAAAACCGAGACGACCTAAACCATCGGCTAACGTCGGGTCATCTACGGACTGGCTGAACTGTTCATCGTAGACAACATCTTCATGGGTAAATGCCCTCCGCTCATTAAAGATCGGTTGATCAACGTCAATGGCATAGGCGACGCCCGCCGAGCAACGAGAACGAATCCGGTGAAGCGGAACCACAAGCTCCCCCACTGATTGCGGTCGCGCATCTGGGTCGCGAGCGAGTAGACTCATAATCAAGGGCGCAAGCTCTGGATCCGTCTCAGGACGAACTTGCAACACGTGGCGTGGTTGACCTGTCTTATGAGCCTCGAGCACCTCGATGGGCGCACTTTTATGAGTAATCCCATCGAAAGGGAGCCGGCCTGTGAGCAGTTCGTAAGCCACACATCCCAAAGCGTAGAGGTCCGTTCTCGCATCCGGCTGGGCTTCCCCGTCCACTTGCTCCGGAGCGATATAGCCAATGGTTCCCAGAATCCCCATCGTCCCATGACCGGGACCACCAATGGCACGAGCGATTCCAAAATCAATCACTTTGACGAAAGACGGATGGCCAACGTGATGAAGGAGCATAATGTTATTGGGCTTGATATCGCGATGGACAACGCCCCGACTATGGGCTTCGGATAAACTGCACACAACCTGAAATAGGACGTGACTTACAAATGCATCCGATTGGCCATCGGGTCTCAGGAAGCGAGTCAAATCAGTCCCCGATAAGTACTCCATGACAAGATAAAAAATATCTTTATCTGAGCCAAAATCAAGAATCCTCACTGTATTTGGATGAGTCAATTGCGCCGTAGTTTCAGCCTCATATTTGAATCGTTCAATGGTTTTTTTCGTTCGGTCCTGGGTCGACATGAGCTTTATGGCCACTCGACCATCCGTGCTCAGCTGACGTCCCTGATAGACCTGACCCATGCCACCAGCTCCAATGGGTTTTACGACCTCATATTGCCCACCCAAAACCAGGCCTATGTAGTGATGGCGATCCACGTCTGACACCCTGGTCCCTCCCAGTCACGATTAAAGCGAATGTATCCGACAAACGCTGTTTTTTTGGTTATCATGAATTGACTTAGGTCGCGAGTGAGACTTAATTACAATCGGTGTACAGCCCAGGTCATTCACTGCGCTCGCATACAGCGAAGGCATCATTACTCCGGCCGCCAAAATTGGCCGCCGACTGCTGCCGCTGATAGACTCGAGTCAGACAAAGACTCAATTTTTCGCCAAGGGCATGTTGTTCAGTGGCGGTGCCAAGGCTGCATAGACGCGAACGAGCTGGGATAATCAGTGCAACAAAGCCAAAATCTCCAGGCATGCAAGACGTGTAAATTGATTTTTGAGGTCGCCATCGACAGCCTCGTCCCTTGCCCTCAATGTAATGCGCCACTTTCTTTATACAAACCCAAACGGACATTCGCTGCTGCCATGCCACCGCGACCAGAGCCGAATGGGGCCAATTCCGGGCACACTCGACTGATCTCAACGCTGCCGGACCTAGATGAACCAAGAGGGCGTGTACCCAGTCAACGTCCAAAATCGAGTGCCCATGGCTCCAGACGAAGAAGCCAGCATAGGTCGGCGGCTGACCAAGATGAGTTCATCCACTCATCGGTCCCGGCTACAGAGCGAGAAAGCACAGCGAATGATGTACAACGGCCAGAGCATCTGGAGATGACTCAGCTCCTCAATCTTGGTGGCGGTTCTACCCCAGGTGATGATGGTGACCTCTTCGATGATCTCGATGCAACCCGAGTTCAGACCCATGATGAATGGGTCGACGAGCAGAGAAAACCCAAACAGCTCGAGACACATCTGTCCAATGAGAGCGATGATGTGTGGTCAACGGCGGAAACGACAAACCCTCTCCATTCAACCTCGCCCGGCCGAGACCTTCATTCACACGACGATGACATGTCGGATATGAAAACGAAGGCTGTTGCATTGAGTGCGAGACCAAAGACCGGTGGTCGGCTCGCAGCACCTCCACCATTCGATCACCTCTATCGGAAGGAAAAATCCGAAACCCGAGACAGTGGACCAGATCCGACACCCAGAAAACGAACTCCTAAACGTCGGGCCAAAGAGACAGCGAAGCCTCAGTCAATTCCATCTCATCGACGGTCTTTAGATGCAGCTAAACCGAAACCAATCAATCGGCCTAGAGAGGCACGCAACAGTCAATCTCGCCCGTCGACACCAGTGGCAAAGCACCCCCATTCAACGACCGGAGACCAGCGCGAAGGACAAGTGAGTGGAGGACATCGTGGACAAATCACGAATAACCCTTTCGACAAAGCCAAGGTTCAATCGGGTCACGATCTGATCGCCGATGTTGTTGAATCAGCACAGAAAATGAGCCCAGGTCCTGGTCTCGATGAGTCAAGTCGACCAGCAAAACCACGAAAGAATTTAATCTTTAATTATTCAATCTTTGGTTTTCTTGCCATCTCGATGGGCGCCGGTATTGCGTTAATTCTGACCAGCGAAAAAGTCCCTACAGAGCAGACGCAAGGTCGTCAACAAACATCGAAACTGCACGCCTCCATTGTACGACTTGGCATTCGGCCGCTGCCTATGGTCCGCGCGGATTCAATACAAAATGAGCAATTTATCGCCATGAATAAGCGCGCTATGGACAGCTCATTCGGACCGATCAAAGGTCTCACCTCTACGCTCGCTTTGAACAAACGAATCGAGAAGACGGGCGGACAATATGTGTCAAAGCCACTCTACGACAGACTCAAGATGCCTGGCGAGAAAGACACCTTACTGGTCGCGCTGAAACCAACGGACGTGGTCAAAAACCTCGCTCTGATCGGTCAGTCGGCCATTGCTGCCGGCTACGCTGAATTCTCCTTGGTCGTTGAGCGCTCGAACGATGGCCGTCTCGGTGCATTTCCGTTGACGGCTGGCGAAGGAGACATTCCCGCCATCGGCTATTTGTCCGTTCGCATTGGTCAACTGGGAGTTTATGCAGAAATCTTGGGCCGAAATGACGAAAAACTAAGTGGTGAGTTAGCGATGATTGCCCCCTTAGCAGATGGACGAATCGACTATGATGCCTTGGATAAGCGCCTCGATCGCCTGAGTCGAGCAGCCCCGTTGGTCCGCTTGGCTGTTCTGAGCCTTGCCGGTGAAACAAGCGTGGCGGACACGATGGTTCTCGTCAGTAAACTTCGATTTGGCCCCGAAAGGGAGCGCTTTACAACCGTTCGGATTGTGCCTCAGTAAGTCGTCGTGCATGCACTCACAGACATTTTTCGCTATGATCGAGCCGAGCCATTCAACGTTGAGGCTGTCATGGCAAAGAAAAAACCATCGCGAAAAAATGCGTTTCGGCGTGAAGCCCTGGTCAAGACTCTAAAAGCACAAGGCAATCATCGTTGGCGAGAAGCGGCCTGCAAAGACCTCATAGAGTTGAAAGAACACAACGGAGGTGTCGACCATCTCGCGGCCGCGATCAAGGCGGTGCTGCGGTCGGATAAATGGCGGAAGACAAACGATTAGTTGAACCGTAAAAGGCTCGGGGTGGACCAGTAGCGCTCCGGCTTATTTACCGGTCATATTGGCGTCTTGCGGGTTCGAAACGTGAGGTGGACGAACCACCTTCAGTACGCTGGGGATTAGCGAGTTTTTCGGATTCGAGTCTGTACTGCGCGAGCGCGCTTCGACAATGTATTTGAGTCCTGAGACAGAATAAATTTGTCAAAGCCACCAACGTGTTCGATCGATCGAACTGTCCGTGCGGCAATGCGCAAGGTCACATACGAATCCAAGGCATCGCTAAAAAGACGACGTTTCTGAATGTTTGGAGTCATCCACGTCTTTGTTTTGACGTTGGAGTGGCTCACTTTGTTTTTCACTATCGGGCCTTTGCCCGTAAGCTCACATCGGCGGGACATAGGTCGGTCCTCCATTTCGAGCAACAAATTTGACTAAAAAGACAATTCTCATTCGATCGACTGAACAGTACACGACGATTGAAGAGAGTGCGGTTATCTACACGATTTAGACTCATTCGTCGAATGATTCTTGTGTTTTTTTTATTTTTCTTATCTCGAGTAGGGCGACCGGATGCTCGATATGGACGCGATGGGTGAATCCGCTTGCATGCTTTTCTTGGTACAGAGATGCTGTATGAGCAGATTAAGGAGAAAGCACCATGGGAACTCTTGCAGGAAAAACCATCTTTGTAACTGGCGCGAGTCGTGGAATTGGCAAGGCCATCGCGCTCCGAGCGGCGCGGGACGGCGCCAACATTGTCGTGGCATCAAAAACAGCGGCTCCTCACCCTCGCCTACCAGGAACCATCTACACGGCTGCCGAAGAAATTGAAGCCGCTGGAGGCCAAGCCCTCCCGCTGGTTTTGGATGTGCGCCACGAAGACAATGTGGAGGCTGCCGTCGCCCAAGCTGTTGCGCATTTTGGTGGAATCGACATCTGCGTTAACAATGCCAGTGCCATTTTCCTGGCCGGAACGACTCAAACACCCATGAAACGGTTTGACCTTATGCACCAAGTCAACGTTCGTGGAACCTATCTCACGTCTCGTGCATGCATTCCTCATCTCAAGAAAGCAGAGAATCCGCATATCCTCAATCTATCCCCACCGCTCAATTTTGAAGAGCGCTGGTTTGCACCCCATCTCGCCTACAGCATGGCTAAGTATGGCATGAGTTTATGTGTTCTCGGCATGGCAGGAGAATTCCGACGCGATGGCATCGGGGTCAACGCACTGTGGCCGAAAACCACCATCGCTACAGCCGCGATTCAAAATCTACTGGGTGGTGACGACATGATGAAGTCGAGTCGAAAACCAGAGATTATGGCCGATGCGGCCCACGCGATTCTCACGCGAAATGCCAGCGAGGCGACCGGCCAATATTTCATCGACGAAGACGTTTTGAGGGAACACGGTGTCACAGATTTTGAAAGCTATGCAGTCGTACCTGGGACACCGCTGACCCCCGATTTCTTCATCTAGATGAGGCATCTACTCGTTCTCGCTGTTGTCGTGCTTCAGCTCGGCTGTCCTGGTTCGCCTAAACAAGCCATTCCCATCGCTGATGGCGAGGCTGAATGCAGTCGGCATGGTCAGCGGTGTAGAACACCGAAAGGCCCCTTGGGCGTCTGCTTACAAGAGCACGACGGCAACCGACTTTGGCGATGTATACCGCAACACTAAAAAGCCTATCTCCGCCTCGTCTACGGTGACAACATACTCAACAGGCTCTCTTCAATCAGCTGCCACATTTCAACTGTAATCCGATGTCCAACCGCCTCAAAGGAATGAAGCTTAAACCGGGTCGCCGTTTTTGAAAAAGCAGATTCCGTGGCTGTCGCCAGATGATAGGGGACCACGCGGTCCGCTTTTCCGTGCACCGCGACAATTGGAATGTTAACCGGCTTATCAGGAAATAAAGTTGATGGCAGGAAACCGGCGATCGGAATGGCTCCCCTCAGCAAATGCTCGTATTTTGACGCAAGGGTGTAGCTGAGCATGCCGCCCTGGGAAAAACCCATAATGATGGGCTTGCCACGGATTTTGCCACTCTTCTTGAGATGACCAATAAACCGCTCGATGGTCTGTGTCGCAGACATTAAACCGGGTGCCATAGCTTCTCGCCGGCGACGAAAATCAGGGGGTAGGTCAAACCAGCTATAGCCAGTACCGTAGCTTCGAGGTGCCCTCGGTATGATCCAGTGGACGGGTAACTTTGATGCCCGAAAACCCATTGAAAAGTTTCTTGGGGAATCGCCAAGCCCATGAAATGCAATCACAGAGACACGTCGACCAGAGTCGCTGGGCCCGGTATAGAACTCGATATATTCCAGGGGAGACTTAAGGGGTTTCCCATAGACGTCACCGCTGCTTAACGGCAAGAAGCAGAGCAGCCCAATCCACAGGCTACAGTGCGGTAGACGCCTCATGAGTTGGATGTCGACCTTAAGTCGTCAACGGACGGCAAGCCGCTTCCAGGCTTTCGACGGTTTCGAAATAGGATGATGGCTGCCGTTGTCATCATGCCTAAACTAATGAATTGCGAGGTGGACAGAAAAGTGACGGAACCAGGCTCGAAACCAAGCAGTCGGTTCAGCGGTTCAATGGTGATGTCAATGAGAAAACCTCTCTCGACGTTATCGCCACGAAAAATCTCGACGGTTGAGCGAAAGAGCGGGTAGACAAACATCCACCAAATGAAAACCTGTCCGTGGAAGCGTTTGTTGTGACGCACGTAGATGAGGATGCAAAAGAGCAGAAGACCAGCCAAGCTGTCGTAGAGCTGGGTCGGATGGACAGGCAATGAATGTGATGCACCGTACTCCAGTAGGCCTGCTTTTCCATGCTGCGCATACACCATCGTTCCGGCCGGATATTCCAGCGTCCAGGCTCCACCACTCAATTTGCCCCAACAGCAACCCGCCGCGAGACAGCCCAATCGGCCAAAAAATTGTCCGATGGCGAGCGAGGGAATCAAAACATCCGCGATGGGTAAAATTTTGAGTCCTTCTCGGCGTAGAAACCAAACCATAGTCAACATGGCCCCGATGACACCGCCGTAAAAAACCAGTCCACCATTCCAGAATTTAAGTAGACGAGTACAGTCTGGCTCGGTGATTGCGTACTGCGGATAAAGGGTATTGAAGTGTTCGTAATCAACACAGGGATAGTAGTACTGCTCCCAATTGACCATCATGAACACGATTCGAGACCCGACCAAGCCGCTGACGAGAAGCCACCAGCATAAATCCAAAATCATATCTCTGTCGTAACCGGTCTGTTCACCGTGTCGAACGGCAAGCCAAATCCCAACGACAAATCCAACAGCGATCATGACCGCATATAAATGCACGGGCTCGCCAAAGATTTCGAAAAGTACTGGATGCATGAGCAGGCTTTCTAAGTCACCCGGTGAGCTAAATCGATTTGATTGATTCGTCGACTGAATCTGATTCAGCGTCACGATCGCGATTGACGATCATATCAAGAATCAGGAGTCCAACACCGACCGATATGGCGACATCAGCAATGTTGAATGTCGGCCAATGGTGTGTCTTGTAGTGCCAATCGATGAAATCGATCACATAGCCTAGGCGAACGCGATCGATCAAATTGCCGATGGCACCACCCAAAACTAAAGTGAGCGCCCAGCGAACCAGGTTTTGGCCATCAGATGACCGATAAATTCCAATTATGACAGCGATCGCGACGACACCGATGACAACGAAAAACGGCACCCTCCAACCGTCGGGTAAACCACCAAAAATACCCCATGCCGCGCCCTTGTTTCCAGTCAGACGAAAATTGAACCAGGATTCAAAAACAACATAGACCTGAGTCCGAATTTCACGTGCTGTCTCCGGCAACGTCCCGTTTAAACGCGACAACGCCCGTACGGCCCAAATCTTGGTAATCTGATCGAGGATGATCGTGATCGTTGACCCAATAATCAACAGCCGATAGCGCTGCATAGGACCTCTCTCCAAATAGTCTGAACGACGCAACCTAACCGCAATGGGTTACGATCACAATCCCGCTTCGCATCGGCCCGAGTATTTGGGCAAGAAAACATACATGTGGCACGTCGTTTTTCAGAAGCTTAAACTGAAGCCGAATAGACCACCCTGATGGTCGACCTGAACAATGGGCCTGGCACTGACATTGGACCTTGGAGTTCGGCGCTGAGCTGTTGATTCGATGTCTTTGCGCAACTGCTCGTTATGCTTAGACACAGTCGAACCGGCCCACACGGCCCCCAGTGCGGTGGTCAGGACATAGGTGCTTACCAAAACGATGATGCCGGTATCGAATCCATTAAAGTCTTTACCGACCACCGATGTAGAATAGTCGGCTGCTGTTCGAAAATAAGGCTGCATGCCGTCTTCAGACCGTGGATCGGGTGTATTCTTATCGGTTCGGTTTCCTGCATTCGGATCGCGCGGAATCTCCGCATATGTGCATTCAGCATCGTTCACCCGACCATCTCGCTCGTGGGTACAAATGGCCGTCGATGATGTGTTAAAGGCACCGGCCATATAAGCAATCCCAAGCCCATACCCGATGATCGAAATGGCAAATGGTACGGACGCCTGTAGGTCTTTTTTCGCGTAGATCAGCCCCCAACCCGCTCCGGGTATGAAACTTGAACCGACGGCAGCCCCCATGGACATAGCGTCCTTGTTGTACTCGATTTGCATGAGCTGCTTTAGACTTTCTTCATCCTTGAGATCAGAGTCGTCGATTTGAGCGAGCAATACGCTTGGCTCAGGGGCCAGGATTGGGGCTGAACCCCCTTGGGCCATGAGAATTGGGCTGAATAGTAAGAGACTCAAAAAAACGAGACCGCGCGTCATCTAGACATCCTCAATGCAAGTATTAGATGGAGTGTACTCGGCACGATAGTCAACGTCCAGGCCCGAGATTAAGCCATGGATAATTGATGCTCGCAAACGGTCAAAAGCAGCCTTGTACATCAACCCTCAATCCGTAGCTGGCTTCATCATTTTGAAAGCCATAGACATGAATATAACTCACCGCATTGGCACCTGAGATATTGGTCCACTCAACCTGCTCTTGGTCCCCAATAGATTCTGAAATATCTAAACTGGCACCGTTATCTCCGAGCAATTCAAGTTCGAGATCGCCGGTGAGTCCATTAAAATCGATGAGGGCTCGAACCGTTCCCTCGGGACACACGCTGACAGCATAGAAGTCGGCGTCCTGGGAACAGAGCATCAGGTTGTCAAAAGCACCTGCAAAAATAGGAAAGGCCGCATCGAGAGCATCATTTTCTTCAAATTGATCATCTCGACAATCCATATTGCCAACATCGTTGTCTCCAAAGTCGCGGCACTCAACACCGACATCTTCGAAATGGCCGCAATTATGGACACCAACACCTAGGGAACGACAGTCGACGAGACGCTGCTCATTGCCCACACAGCTGACATCATCGAGGTGAATGGGTCCAGCACCGCCACCAAAGTTGGAAATGACGCCTCCCGCATCGTCATAGCCCAACTGTCGGCAAACGACTCGGGCATCGACGAGGTCAAAGCTGTCGTCGCAAACCGTGCCCCATTCACCATCAAGGAACACCTCAACGCGTCCGGTCGACTCATTGGCACCATCAGCCAAGCGCACATCGCCATTGACAGCGTTATTATCGGCCCCATTGCCACCGCCTCCGCAATCGGCCACGGTAATGGTCATGTCGTAGGTGTTTTCTGCATCCAAAAATCCATCCACATGGATGAAAATACCAACAGCGTCACCAGAATTGTTGGTCCAGGCAACATCTTCCCCGTCGTTTAGGGTGGACGAACTATCCAGCGAATTAAGGCCTGCATCGGATTCGAACAGCTCCAGGTCAAGGTCCCCTTGCCGATGGATAAACGAGAGCTCGACTGTCAACGTTCCGCCCGCACAGACGTCCATCCGATACCAATCATCATCGCTGGCGCAGAGCTGCAGTCCGCGGTATTCGGCCGGGGCCACCGGAAACGCTTGAGCCGACCTATCGTTATCTTCAAACAAGTCATCGCGACAAACTTGATTTTCAATCTGGCAATCAGGCGAACAGCCGTCTCCCGCCAGGCGATTACCATCATCGCACGCTTCGCCCGCATCGACCCGGCCATCACCACAGGCTGGTTGTTCAACACCAAAGCAGGCCAAACGCTCGACCGCGCAATTGGCCTGGGCGCAATCACCGACCCGATTCGGACAGTTATTTTCATCAAACACACACTCATCGAGCGCAACTGCCACCTCGAAGGCTCGCTCCGTCGAATTTCCAATGCAGCGCCGTACACAGTTGGTATCTGCACATCGGTCTGCGCAGGCAACCAGGTCTTCACACGTCGATTGACCACGCGGATAAATCTGAGCTCCAAAACAGGCTAAATATTCGTCACGACAATTTTCATTGAGGCAATCGTCATCGATGTCAGCAGCCTCATTACATTGATTTTGGACCACACAATCCGTGAGTGCCGAGAACCGAGTCGCACCCAGCAATGACGCGTCCGCGACACACGCGTCTATGCATACATCATCGCCATTGTCACAGTTACCCAAACAGGTATTTAGGGTCCGGCAGTCGATTTGGCCTTGTTCCAAGTCCACAATCGGCTCTACAACACAGAGGGATGAACAGCCATCGCTGTCTAAGCGATTGCCATCATCGCAGCCTTCTTGAGCGTCGCGATTACCATCACCGCAGAACGGATTGACCTGGCAAAGATTGCTGCATACATTGCCGTCTATTCGATCTCCATCGTCACATTCTTCTCCAAGTTCACGCCGACCATTCCCGCAGACAGCTTGTCCAAAACACGCCGTCAGTTCAGCCCCACAATTGTCGAGAGCGCAGTCGCTCTGTCTGGAATCACACTGATTGATATCAAAAACACATTCGTCAAGGGCATAGGCCAACTCATAGCCCATCTCACTGCCAGTCCGAATACATTGACGAATGCAATTGAGGCCGTCACATCTCTCGACGCACTCGATGAGTTCGGTACAAGACGCCATCCCAACAGGATCGACCGATGCGCCAAAGCACGCCTCCTCCTCTTGTGCACAATTGGCCTCTATGCAGTCAGCATCCACCTCATTACCGACGACGCATTCGTTCTCAACGATACACTGACGAAGTTCGTTAAATCGGATTTGGCCTATGAGTGTGCCTGTCGCGATGCACGCATTACTGCAATTTTGGTCTCCATCTGGGCAGGCGACGAGACACTGAGAAATGGCGACACAACCGAGCTGTCCATCGTCGAGTATGACTTGGCCCCCCTCTCTCGCACAGTTCGCAGAGCAACCGTCACCGTCGATATTGTTTCCATCATCGCATGCTTCATCGGGATCCTGGACACCATTTCCACACCGAGGTTCCTCCGCTTCAATTTCGCACTGCGCTGAGCACCCATCACCATTGAGATTGTTGCCATCATCACAGGCTTCATCATTGGTTTGGATGCCATCTCCGCATACGGCAGGTGCTTCGTTTTGGCAATTAGAGGAGCAGCCGTCTTGATTCAAATTGTTGCCGTCATCACACGCCTCTCCTGCCTCAACGATCCCATTGCCACACCGTGGAGCAGGTTCATCACGACACGTGGATGAACAGCCATCACCATCAAGGTTGTTTCCGTCATCGCATTGCTCTCCAGCCGTTCGAACACCGTCCCCACATCGGGGTTCTAGAGCACAGTTGGCGCTGCAGCCATCTCCATCGATGACATTGCCATCGTCACACGCTTCCCCAAGGTCAACGACGCCATCACCACACGCCGGTTCTCGCTGGCAGATGGAACTACAGCCATCTCCATCGAGAACATTGCCATCATCACAATCCTCTCCGATGTCGACTCGACCGTCTCCGCACTGGGGTCCCGAGGGCCCACCGTCGATTATGGACGTGCCGGCCGTACCACCAGCCCCGCCGGTCCCCCCTGCGCCGCCAGCTCCTGCTGCGCCACCTGTGCCGCCCCGGTCGATAACCGGTCCCGCGTCCGATGGGTTGATCAAGCCCAGGTCAGTCATTGGCTGCGTTGCCATGCCACCGAAGCCACCGCTGCCCAGCGCAAGATCTCTCGATGTGCCCCCGTCGTGGATGCGCACGGGTGCTGCTTTGTCATCCCCGCATCCGGCCGACAGAAAAAACAGAAGGGCTAAACTTGCGTATCGTGTCGTGGCGTAGGTCATAGAGTTCTCCCTCTCCAAGGATACATTCATAGCGGAGATAGCGACGATTACTCAAGAAACCCGACGCAAAATCATCAAAACCAGCTTCAAAAAGCGAACTGCCTGGCGGAGATAAATGAAGCTCTCGGTCGCTGATGAGACGCGCCTTGGGCTCTGTCTGAACGACTAAACGTAGGCTCTCGTAAACACGTGAGCTAGATAAAACATAAGGCAAGGCCGATGGACAATTTGCAGATGCGTCCATTCATTGTAAGGTGACGTATCCACAAGACGGGAGACGACCGTACCACGGGGCCAAGTGGCTGCGGCGTATTTGGGGAACTTAAATGGCCAGTCGCCGAGATAGTGAAAGTCTATCACCGGTTCATTGAGGGGGAAGAAATGGCGGACATAAGTGTAGAAGTAAACGGGATGAAATTCCCCAATCCATTCGTTCTCGGCTCGGGGCCTCCGGGTACAAATGCAAAGGTGATCAATCGGTCATTTGACCTGGGTTGGGGCGGTATTGTCTGCAAAACAGTAAGCCTCGATAACAGCAAGGTCCACAACACGGTGCCCCGCTATGCACGTCTAAAAAGTCGGACAGACAAAACCGTCATCGGTTTCGAGAATATCGAGCTGATTTCCGACCGACCGTTCGAGGCCTGGTTAGATGACCTGGCATCGTGCAAACAAAAACACCCTGACAAAATCCTGATCGCCTCGGTCATGGAAGAATACAATAAAGACGCCTGGTGCGAGATCATAGAGCGTACTCAGGAAACTGGAGTCGATGCCTTCGAGCTGAACTTCTCCTGTCCCCACGGTTTACCCGAGCGGAAGATGGGTATGGCCATGGGCGAGAACCCTGACATTGTGGGCGAAGTAACCAGCTGGTGTATGGAGGTCTCCAAGATTCCCGTCTGGGCAAAAATGACCCCAAACATCACCAACATCACCGTACCCGCAAAATCGGCAATCGATGCTGGTGCTCATGGCATATCAGCGATCAACACGATTTTGAGTGTGTGCGGTATTAACTTAAAAACGCTGCGCCCCATGCCCACGGTCGAGGGCTATACGGTTCCGGGTGGGTATTCTGGACAGGCCGTCAAACCCATCGCATTGCGTCACGTAATGGAACTTGCACGCATGTTTCCCGATGTCCCTGTCAGCGGTATGGGCGGCGTTGAAACCGCTGCCGATGCAGCCGAGTTCATCTTGCTTGGGTCAAGTACCGTCCAGGTTTGTACGGGTGCGATGCTGAGGGGTTATGAACTCATCGAAGAACTTTGTACGGGCCTGTCTGATTTCCTCGACAAACATGAGTTTTCAAGCGTCGCAGACTGCATCGGGCATTCTTTGCCCTATTTTACCACCCATGCAGATTTGGTGGATCGACAGCGCGCAGCCAAACGCGCCAATGCAGGCCGGGCCAACCGCGATAATATGTGGAAAGGCAACATCGCTGCTGAGACCAAACAATTGGCCGCTGACGAGTGATCAAATCGCGTTCAAAGAGCACCCGAAGAACGACCCGCCAAACGGCTTGCTAGATTGTCGCGCACGCGGCCTTCGGGAACCAGCGTCATTAACCGTTTCACGCCGCTGACCTTTGTCAGACGGCCTGCATATAAATGAACCAGTTCTGCCCGAGCCTCGCCATCAAAGACCACCTGAATCAAGGCCTCCGCCTGAATGGGCGAGAAGTAATATTGCCGTGCGACCGATGCGATGACACGAACCCGTTCTTCGTCGTCATCAGCAACATTGAGGGAGTACCAAATCCCTTGCATTTGGTCTTGGGAGGCCGCTGTATGAGCAACAGTCACGGGAGCCGTCCTTGGGTTTGGGGCCGCCGACGCAACACCAGACACCAAAAAACTGGCCATCAGGAATACGCGTAATGTGTTCATGATAAGTCCTCCAGTCAGGGTCATATACGAGTCACGTAAAGGGACGCGCCCTGTGGACTGGATCTCACAAAAAAAAGTGGCCAGCGGCTCATTTACCGTCGTCATGACGATGGTGCGAGCGCACGGCCTAGCGATTGTGAGGCAGGTCGAAATCCAGCTCAGGACCACTTGGGACAATGGCTGTTGGATTGAGCTGTGGATGACTTTGGTAGTAGTGCCCTTTGATGTGGTCCATGTGGACAGTCTTTTGAATGCCCGGCTGTTGGTAGAGGGCGCGCGTGTACCCCCAAAGATTTGGGAAATCGATGAGCCGCTTTAAATTGCATTTGAAGTGCCCCACATAAACAGCGTCGAATCGAACTAAGGTCGTGAACAGCCGCCAATCAGCCTCCGTGATTTGGCTGCCCGTGAGAAAACGAGTCTGACCCAAGGACGTCTCGATAGTCTCCAGAGTGCTGAATAGTCTTTTGACCTGAGCTTCATAAACAGCCTGATCTGTTGCAAACCCAGCCTTATAGACACCGTTGTTGACGGATGCATAAATTTCTTTATTCCAACGATCGATCTCCTTTCGGGAGGATACGGGATACAAGTCGAGTGAACGTGCTCCGCAATCATCAAACGCATCATTAAACATCCGAATGATATCCGACGATTCGTTTGAGACGATCTGGTTGGTCTTGCGATCCCACAAAACTGGTACGGTCACCCGCCCCGTATAGTTTGGACATGACGCGGTATAAACTTGGTGCATGTAGTCAGCGTTCATGACCGGGTCGGGTTCGACGCCCGGTCCCGGCGCGAAGGTCCAGCCATGTTCCCTCATGACCCAGTTGACAACGGACGTACTGATCAACCCTTCGAGCCCTTTGAGCTGTCTCACAATCATGGTCCGATGAGCCCACGGGCACGCATGCGAGACATAGAGATGATACCGGTTTGGCTCCGCTTTAAAGCCAGCTGCGCCCGTCGGACCCGGACGTCCATCGGCTGTCACCCAATGACGGAACTGAGATTCACTGCGTACAAACCGGCCGCCGGTGGATTCAGTGTCGTACCATTTGTCATGCCACAGTCCATCTATCAATAAACCCATTGGTCTCCGCCCCAATCAATCTTCGTGTTTGGCGTCCATCTATGCTAACGGAATCCTATGGACCAATAGGTTCATTTGATAAAGTTTCGTTACTTTTGCGTAGCAAAAACACTCTAGCTATTGGTGGTCGAACACATGTTTGATGTACTCTTTCGCCAATGTCATCGGAGGTAGAATATGATACGTCGCCGCGAGTTTGTGGGCGTAACCGGGGTCACTGCACTGTCATTCTTCGTGACCGGATGTATAAAGCAGAAAAAGACGGCCAAGGCGAACTCCGACGCGTCTACTGTTAGAGTCAAAAAGGCTGTCGGCCAGAAAACGCCAGGCTTCGGCCCATTGGAAGACCGTGTCGGCCAGTTGCTCGACCTGCCGAAAGGGTTTTCATACACCGTAATCCAAACGGCAGGTGATGCCTTCTCCGATGGTTTCAAGATGCCACAACAACCCGATGGCATGGCCTGTTTCCCTGGGCCGGAGGGTCAATATATCCTCTTGCGTAACCACGAATTGGGTGACCAGAATTTCGTAGAACGGTATGGCTATTCACTGAATCCGTACCCGACGAAAGACGTACCAACACCGTGTTACACCCCAGGATTTTACGGAGGTGTGACGCGGGTTGTTCTTCAGAAAGACACTCTGCTCGACGAGCTCAAAACGAATAAGAGCACCTCTTCGAAAGCGGTTCTTAGCTCAAATTTCGTCTTAGCCGGTACCGATGTCAACTGTGCTGGAGGTCAAATTCCAGGAGGATGGGTCACCTGCGAAGAATCCGGCAAACCGGACCATGGATATGCTTTCCTAACCAAGCCAACGGATTCGAAGCTCACCCAGCCACGTCGAATTTCCAGCTGGGGTCGGTTTCCAAGGGAAGCGGTGGCACTCGACCCAAAAACAGGCATTGTCTACATGACCGAAGACCGTAAGGACGGCCTATTCTATCGCCATGTACCCAAAGATCCCAAAGCACCCATGGGTGCGGGCCAACTGCAGGCTTTAAGCATATCAGGTGTGACGACGACTTCACCGTACGAGAGACCAGAGAACAAGCCCAATCAGGCATCCGTTTGGGCCAAGAATCAAAATTGGACGACAAGATGGGTCGATATCGGGGACCCATCAGCCGCCAAGCAGACCTGTCGAGAACAGGGTGCAGCAAAGGGCGCAACGCAATTCATGCGCGGGGAAGGGATCACCTGGGATGGCCAGGCGGTTTGGTTTTCAGCCTCCTTAGGCGGTCCGGTCGGCGCAGGGCAAATCTTTCATTATGAACCGGATGCAGTGAAGGCAGACCGAGGCAAACTCCACCTGCGATATGAGGTCGATGACCGCTCGATATTGTCATGCCCAGACAACATCTTGGTGGCACCGTGGGGTGACCTCATCATGGCCGAAGACAACTATCGGGCCTCGAATGAAGCGACACATCAATACATTCGTGCCATGACGGCTGAGGGTGAGATTTACGACATCGCTCGCAACCGCAACAACTTCCCCGACTCGACGAAGCCAGGCGGTGAGTTTACCGGCGCCTGTTTTTCCCCCGATGGGCAGGTATTATTCGTGAACATTCAAACACCGGAGAACGTCACGGTCGCCATCAGTGGGCCCTGGGTCTAACAGATAAACCTCGTTGATGTGAGGCCGACGTTAGATGTAATCGGTTATTTTCTTACGCCCCTGTGGGCTCTTATCCTCAAGCAAGGATTGGCAACGGACACATCTTTGTGCGTAGGGCATTAGGTTCAAACGGCCCAAGGGAATCTGGCACTCGCATTCTTCACAGAGACCGAATTCGTCTGGGTCATGCTTGATCTTATCGAGGGCGTCCCCAATTTGGGCGACTAATTCACTGCGATTTTTGTTTCGGCCAGACGCGATGGCCTGATGCATTTCATTGAGAGCCTGAAAATCATCGTCTGAGGTCTCCGGCTGCTCGCTCCGATTGGGTTGTGCTTTGATGCCAGCGTCTCCGAGCAGAGCCGCACGCAAAGCCGACAACCGGCTTGAGTATCGCTTCAATTCCTCATCAGTCATGACACGCTCCGAGAGCCGGCAGCAATTTGTGAAATGGTCGACCATAGTGCCCGCTCTGCGCAGCACCAGTAGCAGAGCCGCGGTTTACGGTAACCAAGGTTAACTTTGCGCTTTCCTCATGGCAAGCAAGGACCTAGTCTGACGCTCAATTTAATTCTGAGGTACGTTCGTTATGCTGCCCATGGTCAAGCCGCTCACACCGAATCAGCAAGAACAACTCGCTGACCAGTGGACAAAACTAGCCGAGAGTTCCCAAGTTCTCAAATTGCGAATGGATGCGTTGACGCAGGCTCTTCGCGTACATGGAACCACGTCAACCGTGTTGAAGCTGTCCTTACAAGCGAGCGCAGACATTGAGAAGTACATCAAAGTGGCCAACCGCGTTGCAGCGGAGTTTGGGGCAAACGATGATTTATCGAGTCCTGTCCGTCCGGGTCCGCTGGCCCCAACCACCATGGGTGTAGAACAGAAGGTTCTCTACGAGGTGATTTACTGCTGCTGCGTCCAAGCTGCTGTAGATGGGGCCATCTTTGGTCGAATCTACGAACGCAGTAAGTGGCCTTCTGTCAAACTCGCGGCACACATCATTCTGGAAGCGAAGATCTGGCAGGGGCGCCTCGGTTGGGCGCATCTCGGCGCGGCCATCGAAAAAGTGCCTACGCGGTGGCTAGAGCAGTATATTTTGTCGATGCTCAAAAACTGTTTGGAGGAGCACACCCATGCGCTTTCTGCCGTATCCGAGAGTCGATTAGACTACGGACTTATCGATACCCCAACGTTCACCTCTGTTTTCTGCGAGGTCGTCAATACGGTGATCCTGCCGGGTTTTGAGTCGTTGTCGTACAATATCGAATCGTCGCGTCTCTGGATAAAGAGCGTAGCAAAGACCATCGACTGACCGGGTGTCAGGCGAGCTCATCTTGCGCCTCATTGGCATTGTACCCATGGATAAAATCCAGAGTATAAAGAATCCCGCTCCAGTAAGAGAGCACGAGTCCACCGGCGAACAGAGAAATTCCGGCCCAATACACATACAGGTCGACGGTCGGCATGAGCTGGCCTAAGTGGCACCAATATAGGATAAACCCGTAGCTATAGAGGTGAGTTTTAATCTTACCGATGAGGCTGCTCCGCGTGACCATTCCACGTTCCGCCATAAGGCGTCTCATGGACATAACCCAAAATTCACGAGCGAGATAACCACCGAGAAAAATGGGATGGAGTCCGGTGCCAAACGTGGTCAAAAGCAGGAAAAAGAGACCCTCGTAGACCAGGTCGGAGTACTGGTCCAGGACGACACCCAAATCGGTCGACTGGTTGAGCTTCCGCGCATAATATCCGTCCAGAAAGTCTGTAAAGCCAGCCAGAAAGCCCAGTGCAAGGCCGATTTCCATCTGATCGAAAACAACGATAACCACGATGGTGACCAGGACGAGCAAGACCCGTCCGAGAGACAAGAGATTCGGAACGGTTCGGATATCGCGAGCGAATGGTGTCATTGTTTGTCTCCCCGCGTATCAAACGAGTTGCCGTGATAACGGCGCGGACTATACAGGACTGACCGTGGACGGCAAGCGCTTCCGCACATGTCGACCGCGCGTGCCCTACTTAAATCAATCCACCCACTCGACGACTTTCGATTTAGTGTCATGTCGACGCACCGACAACACAGCGGAGGCGCACGGGAATCGAACCCGCCCGGAACGGGATCACCGCTCCACAATGGATTTGAAGTCCACGGTCCACACCAGTCGAACAAGCGCCTCCATACATGCTTGTTGCGATACTTGCCCGTGGAAGTAAAGATCAATCATTGATCCGTTTTTAGAATTCTTTGGTTCGGCGGGAACCGACACGTGAGCTTATCAGTTCGTCTGAGCGGCGCGTAGATGACCTCCACTGCTAAACCATCGATGAGCGCGCGGCATTGTGCGCTTGAGCGCGGCCTGGTCAGAACGGAAAAGAGCGAACGCTTCCGCGAAAGATTCCTTTAACGACGAACGTCCATAGGCGGTTGGCGCAGGAGATTTTCCAATGGCTGCGCGATACGCCTCTAGTACGGGACCGCGCTCCACGAGAGATTCAACGGCTTGCGCTAATCTCTTCAGTTTTTGCCGGGCTTTGCCAATGGACCTCGATTCGCCCGCAAGTCGTTTGGCGAGCTGCCTATCGTTGCGTTTTCGTGCGATCGCAAGCCGTCGATTGTAGGTTTTTATACGGGTGCGCAATCGCTGTTGTTGCGCATGCAGTTGGCAGGCAGCCATTCGGCTAGGTCTACTATGAATGGCATGCCCTACTTCGTGGAGGACGGTCCGAACGGACGCCGGATAAGGCCGATTTGGGGGCCCAACAAATTGCAGTCCATCCATTTCAAAAGCGCGGTTATAAACGCGAATTTCTGCTTTACAACCTTTTTGTAGATAAACAGCCCCTTTTCGTTTATCGCGAGCGGATTGGTAACGGGTCAAAGGGATCTCTTCGAGTAAGCTGGCTTCTGTTTTGGGCAAAAGTGACATGGACAGCCTGAGGGCTTGTCGGTGAGAGTTGGACCATTGAGCATCGCCATTTCTGAAACGGGGAATATAGGCTGGCTGGCGCGTGCCCAAAACGCGCTTGGTCGCAGTCGAGATGGTCACGCCTCCGTCCGCCTGCATAATGATGGTCACAGGCACTTTCTCCTGCCCGGCAAGCGGAATCAGAACATCCATCTCAGCGCCAGACCGATCGATGGCTTCAGACAACGCGAAGGCCTTGAGAACGGCCAGTGGCAGCTGAGCGATTTGAGTCTGAGTAACACGGCGTCGTTGGCCATCTGAAATCAGCATTAAGGACCGGGTTCTCAGGATGACCTTAGCCGCCTGCACCAGTTTTGGTCTATCCGCAGGAGAAACCGAGTCAAGTTTGAACGCTTGGGTTTCGTAATAAGGCCCTTTGGGTTGACTCGCACCGCAACCAGCCAAGATGATGCCCACTTTGAGAGCAATAAAGGTCTTTTTTAGCTGCTTCGCTCCTCGGCACGGAGACGATGAACGAGGAGCATGCGGGCAGCTGTCCAATCCCAGTTTTGATGCCGCCGCCATATCGGAACGCCAAGAAGATATCATTGGTTTGGCAGATGATTATAGGCTTTAAAAAGCGACCGCCAGCGGCCGTTGACGTAGACAAACCCATTGAATCTCAACCCGAGTTCCGCGTTTTTTGAACGTAAACGAATCGTGTACATCTTCGGAGGCCGTGTCATCGCATTCATCATAGCGAGGTCGCCCCGTGTCGTTTCTTTTGGCTTGACGGTGCTGACACGGATACAGTCGACGGTATCAAAGCCAGCCTTAATCCGGCTGGTCACCAACGAAACCGCCTCCTTACGCATATCAGAGGCAATCACATCGCGATATTTAGGCCATAGCTGACTTGCAAGAGTCGGTGGAAAAAGTGCGTCTAGATCCGCCTGAGTCATTAAATACGATTCCATCGTTTTAAGGATGACTGCAGTGTCACCCTCTTTGACAGCCTTGACCATCGTCTCAAAGGCATCGATGAGTCGGTAATGGCTGGACGGTTTGGCGCGTGCTTTGCTGGTTGTATCCGGGGGGGTCACCGCGTCACACCCTACGAATAGGCCAACACTCAGTAGAAGCGAGATCCACATTGCATACGGCCTTAAGCTCGAAGAAAACGCGTTCAAGCAGATGTCCTCACACGGCCTCGGGCCGACCAGCCTTGGCCAAACGCATTAATGATTTCGAGGTTGTCAAAATTTTCAAACCAATCCGCTAGGTCGTCTTTTGAAATGTAATGGGTGATAGGTGGATTGATACGGTCGAACATCCGCCTCCGCTTGTACTGCCAATCTTTGTCTGCCGCATCTACGTAGGGTATTTTTTCCGCAATTCGATTAAGCCCGACCCGTTTCAGCATGCGTGCTGGTGCCCACAGACCAATCTCGAGAGCAAGTGTCAGCCCAGCAGCAACGCCCACTTGGCCAGACTGTGGTAACCGATTCGTGATTGGACGGAGAAAAACCAAGTGACTCAATCGGTAACTCCAGCTCATCTCGGCCAGTCCGTAAACCCAAATGTAAACCCCACCGCCTGAGTTCACCAAGCCTGTCACAGACCGGAAAGACAGCGCAGGGTCAGGGGTATGATGAAGGACACCATTTGAGTACAACGCATCAAATGATTTGGCCTTAAATGGCGGCCGCCGCAAGTCACCTTGCACATAATAACTGTTGGGATTCGGGTCTCTCTTGAACGCCAGTTCAACACCACGAGATAGGTCCAGACCTACCATCAAGGACGCATGTTCGCCGACGAGACATGCATGGCGTCCCTCGCCGCTCCCGACTTCAAGAACGGACTGCCCAGAAAAGCTTTCGGGAGGTAAATTAGGCTGAAACCGATTCCAGGTCGCGAGCCAATCATCTCTGAGTTCGACATCATCTGCCATGGCGACATGCTGGAAACTGTAAGATGTCAACGTATCGAGAACGTCCTGTTCAGGAGACGGTGTGTTTTCAGTAAACACCTGCAATTCAGGCCAAAGGGCAAGAACCTCCGGATACGCCTCTCTTAGAAATGGACCCAATAAGTCTGGTGGCAACAGTCTAGGTATGCCGCCAATGATGGGATAGTAAGACGCCTGGTCACTGCACAAAAGACCCTCTTGATAGCTGCCCTTAAGTGTCCATTTATCGGACCCAGTGATGGGACAAACAAGGCGTTTAATTAACTCTTTATAGTCTTTTTCCAACAGGGGGCTCCGGGTCATCACATACGGCCGACGGGTCAAAATAGCTGACCGCCGTTTGGGACTCCAACACTTCAACAAAGCGGCTCAACAACGCAACTAAAATCGCACATTATCAGTCGAATACGAGGCGTCACCCATCGATGGACAGGCAGTGATTACCGGCCTTCAAGACGGAGCCGATTTCATTTCAATGGGTACTCAGTTTTGATTTTGCTGACGGAATCATTGTGGATGACCCTTCGATCTATCCCAACAGACCTGGTATCATGTTCCGTAGACGTATGAGTTGTGTCGACACCTCATACAACGAGTAACCGGGGGGGTCCATGCATGTTTAGAAAGCCAACCACGCCGATCTACGCATCGCTGCCTGCGGCGCTTTACCTCGTCTTGACCATCGGGACCATCGGGTGCGACAGGCCCGAACCAAACGGACAGATGTCTGTTCCATCCGATATGGGAACCAGCATCCCCACGGACCTTACGGTGGCCGAGCCGATGGCTGATGGGGGTGATCAAGTTCGGAACACTGATTGGACGACAGAGCGGGTATTTCGAGCACTTGAACCCATGTGCGCTCAATGCCATGGGGAGGGTCAATCATTGCCCTTTTTCGACAGTCTAACGGCATTCGAACAGGGTCTGGTCGGCAATGAAAGATGGGTCGTGATGGGCGCACCCGACCAGAGCACATTGCTGGATTTCCTGGTCGGTCAAGGTGACGGTTTGTTCGATCAGATGCCACCGGCTGGGCCGTCCTATGAGATGCTCATCATAGGCGATTCGACCAAACCCACCTTGAATGACTTGAGGGACTGGATTCGTGGACTCGAGAGTCTCGGCGAACCACCGGTCCGCGTCTGTTGGCCCCAACCAACTGCGAAAGCTCTTCATCGCTTGAACCGACTCGAATACAACCACGCCATCCAATCGCTTCTCAAGACCGAGAGCGCGCCTGCAGATGACTTCCCATCGGAAGACAACAGCTTTGGTCTGGACAACATCGCTGATTCTCTAACGGTAAGCCCGCTGCTCATCGAAAAATACGACCTCGCAGCCGCCAGCCTCGCCGAAGAAGTGCTGCCCAACCGCATGGGAGAGCCCAGTCTCCTTCGCCTCGAGGGTGAATCCATGATGGCACCTGTCGGGCGCGCATTCGATAATTATTACAATCTCTGGTCGTCGGGACTTCTCGCAGGTGAGATCGAGATTGATGAGCCGGGCGAGTACACCCTCCGAGTGCGCGTGGGCGGTACTCAAGCGGGTCCCGAACCCGTCCGTTTCGAAGTAACCGTCAATGGAAATGCGCTCGGGTCGTTTGAAACCGCAGCTCAAGCACCCGCATTCGAGATTCAGGATCTTGGGCTTGTCGAGCTCAACACAGAGGTCTCCTTTGTTGGGATTCGTTTTCTGAATGATTACTACTGCCCTGATGATCGCTTCGCTGCGGGGACGTGCCCGGACCCAGGTGATCGAAATATGCACATCGATTATATCGAACTTGAAGGCCCTGTTGCTGTCGATGTGCCAAAAACACCGTTCGAAAGAGCGTTTTTAAACGACTGTGATCTGGCCCTCGGACACGATTCCATTCAATGCGGCCAAACAGCCATTAGACGGGTTGCTCGCTTGATTTGGAGACGCGACCTCACAGAGTCAGAAATGGAGAAACTGTGGACGTTGATCAGTGCTGAATTAGATGAACCTGGCGGACTCCAAATGGGTATGCGCCAAGGGATCCATGCGCTTCTACTCTCTCCGAACTTCTTATTTCGCGTAGAGGCCGACAGTGAACCCGGGGAACGTCTGAGTCCCTATGAGTTGGCTGCTCGGCTTGCAGCTTTTATTTGGCGGTCCGTCCCAGATGAAGCCTTGCTCGATGCCGCATCGGCGGGCCGACTCGATACAGACGACGGATTGGCCAATATCGCCGCTGATATGCTGGCAGACCAGCGGGGTAATTCCATGATTTTTGACCTTGGAGAACAATGGCTGCTCACACGTCAAGCGGCCCTGGTTGATCCAGAGTATGAGCTTTTTCCGGAGTTTGATGAAGACTTGAGGCAAGCGATGCTCGAAGAGACACGACTCGTCTTTCATGAAATCTGGCGGGGACAACACAGCTTACTCGACCTAATCGACGCAGACTTCACCTTTTTGAACCAACGATTGGCATCTCATTATGGGCTCGAAGGCATTGAGGGGGAAGAGTTTGTTGAAGTCCAATTGCCACAAGCGAACCGGCTCGGATTACTGACCCATGCATCGTGGTTAGCGGCCACATCTCAACGGACCCGAACGTCTCCTGTAAAACGGGGCAAATGGGTGCTCGAGGAACTTCTCTGTTCAGCACCACCCCCACCCCCGCCCAGTGTGGAAGGTTTGATCGAAGATGTAGACCAAAACGCACCTCTCAGAACACGCTTAGAACAGCATCGCGCCGATCCAGCATGCGCTGCGTGTCACCAACACATGGACGCGGTTGGTTTTGGACTGGAACAATTCGATGCTGTCGGCGCATTCAGAACAGAAGACCAAGGCGTGAGCATAGACCCGGCCGGCCTTCTACTCGGCGAAGATACATTCGAGACCGCTGTGGAGATGGCCCAGTCCATTCGTGCACGACCTGAACTGGGGCCGTGCATGCTCAACAAAGTGATCACCTATGCGCTCGGTCGTGGCCTAGCCGACGAAGAAAGTTGCCTCTTCGACGAAGTCGAAGCTCAAGTCACTGAGATGGACTACCGCCCCGATGCAATCGTCGATGCAATCGTCACAAGTCCGTTGTTTACCATCAAGGGTGTCAGCCAAATGGATTCCAATGAGGGGGGTCAATAATGGGACAGTCAAATATGAAAAAGTCTGGTAAAAGCCCTCGGATTCTAATTCCTCGAAGCAGCCTGTCCCGACGCGGTTTCCTTGCTGGGATGGGCGCGACATTAGCCTTGCCTTACCTGGAGTACTTTGGCGGCGGAACAGCGCTGGCGCAACAAGAGATGGGGCCAAAACGCTTTTTGGGCTTCTACGTCCCCAACGGCTTCAACATGGCGCAATTTTGGCCTCAAGCCCCGGGCGTTCTCAATGCCGATGCTCTAGCGGGAACCAGTTTGTCCAGCCTGACACCCTACGCAAACCAGCTGCTGCTACTCAATGGACTCGACAATCATGCAGGCTCTGCTCAGGGCGATGGCCCGGGTGACCATGCCCGTGGAACCTCAACGTTTTTGACCTGCGTACATCCACTCAAGCACGCATCTCAGTTACAGATCGGACCCAGCATGGACCAGGTTTTGGCTCGTCACTTTGACGGTCAAACCCGCTATGCATCACTGGAAATCGGGTGCGAGGGCGGTGGCAACGAAAACGCATGCGATTCGGGCTACAGTTGCGCATACAGTCGAAACATTGCTTGGCGAGATGCCCAAACGCCACTACCCAAAGAAACCAATCCAAGGCTGCTTTTTGAACGCCTTTTTGGCGGTTTTGATGCCGATGCCAGCGCCGCTGAGCGCACTCGTAGATTACGACGGCGAACCAGTGTTCTAGATTTTGTATTGGGTGATGCACAAGCACTCAAGCAGCGATTGGGCCAATCGGATAAGCATCGTATGGATGCCTACATGACTGGCATCCGAGACATCGAACAACGCATTGTCGCAGCTGCGAATGAAGAGACGGTCTGCGGACCGAATTTCGAGCGTCCCCTCGCCGTTCCAACCGATAGACGGGCCTATGCCCAGTTGATGCTGGACATACTGGTCCAGGCAATGAAGTGCGACCTAACCCGTGTTGGAACCTTCATGTTCGGTAACGGCGGCAGCAATCGAGCCCATACTGAAATCGGTCTGGCAGAAGGCCATCATGAATTGTCCCATCATCAGCAGGACGAGGCCAAGCTCGCCAAGATCGCTCAAATCGATGCGTGGGAAATCTCGATCCTTGCTCACCTGCTGGAGCGCTTGTCTACGACGGATATGGGGGGGCACAGCTTGCTCGATGAGACCACTGTCTTCTTTTCCTCGGAGGTCGAGGATGGCAACCGCCATTACCACTATAATCTACCGATTGTGCTCGCCGGCCGAGCAGGAGGGTTGCAGACGGGGCAATACGTCGATGTGCGCAATGCCGATGAAACAAACAACGAACCCGTCGCAAATCTTTTCATGCGAATCCTTGCGGATGCGGGAGCCGGCGTCGAGCGCTTTGGCGACGATGGGACACGCGCCTTCTCGCTCCCTGGGTAGATTATCGAATATCGATCCGCACCTCAGTAGTAGCCGTGTTCGACAAAGAGAGGACGCACATGCCTTTATCGACCATTCCCAATGCAACACTCAAGCTGACAAAGTGGCCAATTGCCGCGCTCATGGTTTTACTCCTGCCCGGCGTCGTGATGGCACTCGGCACATTGTCGGTTGAAATTTTCCGGGTGCCCGATCCCCTATACTATTTTGCAGGCGGTGCAATCGCTTATGGGATCTTGTGGCAAATCCTCCTCAAAAGACGTTTCATGGGGTCGTTTTTCTCGACCTTCGAACACGAACTGACCCATGCTCTTTTTGCATGGCTCACCCTACATCGCGTAACCGGTTTGAAAACGACCTGGAGCCAAGGCGGCGAGATGCGCTATCGCGGCCAAGGCAATTGGTTGATCTCCATCGCCCCGTATTGGTTTCCCACTCTCTGTATCCCATTCATTGTACTCAGTGGTCTTGGCCAGTTTGATGGGGCTGTATGGGTTGCTCCGGCCTTTGGAGCAACCTTTGCGTATCACATTACGTCGACGATCCGAGAAACCCATCGACAACAAACGGATCTTCAGAAAACCACCTTCCTATTTGCATGGGCTTTTCTGCCGAGCGCAAACCTCATCAGCGCGGGCTTCATTATTGCCTACGCGCACTCGGGTCTAGATGCCGCCGTGTCGTTTGTGGACCTATCCTGGCAAAATACAATGGCCTTTGTTCAAAGATAGGACAGCCATTTAATTTGATGGAAAGGATATCAACGAGCTAGACCGAAGAGCTATTTCCTGTCTAAACTGCCACCTAATGGAAGAGTATTTGGGGCTCTTACGTGAGTAGAATCAGTCTAATAAAGGAAGGGGTGCTGTCTTGGATGTAGTGCGTCTGCTCAAACACGCGAACGAGTTGTTTAAGAAAGGACAAGTAGCCGAGGCAAGTCGGACCTATCGCAAGATTCTGAAAGCGAGACCCAGTCACGGCGACGCCAATCTCGCATTGGCCGATTTGGCCTTACAACAAAATGAGTTGCCTACGGCCAACCGTCATCTAAAACGCGCTGAGAAAGAGCTGGCTCAATCCGGTCGATATTGGCTGGCTCGCGGTGACTACGAACTCAGAGCATCCAACGCAGACGCCGCGAAGACCTGTTATGAACAAGCGCGCGATTTCGGAGCCAGTCAAATCGACGTTGGTCTGCGCTTAGGTCACTTGTATCAAACGGCTCAAGACTATCAGCGAGCCGTCGATTCATTTCAGGCCGTTTTGACATTGAGTCCCGGTCACCCAATGGCAGAGATCGGCATGGGCGATATACTGAGTTTGATCGGTCAGTCAGGTCTGGCCTTAAGACGCTATTCCAGTGCGTCAGCACAGCCTAACCAAGCGGCCGAGAATTTGGCCAAACAACGGATGAGAGCACTGATTGGCAATACTATCCAGCGTTGGCATTTCCCCATGATGAATGATGCACCGCGCAATGCCGCTTTCCAAAGTGCAATTCGCGCCTCCATCAAACCAAATGACGTGGTCTTGGATATTGGGACTGGTTCGAGCCTACTGGCCCTGATGGCCGCCGATGCAGGTGCCGGTCAAGTCTATGCATGTGACGACAATCCAAAGATTACAACTGCAGCGAAACAGGTCGTTCGCGCCAATGGATTCCAAGATCGAATCAAAGTGATTCAGAAAAGGTCGACCCAATTGGTCGTCGGTGAGGATATGGCTCATCGAGCGGACGCACTGATTTGTGAGATCTTCGATGCTGGTTTTTTTGGGGAGGATGCGCTCGCAACCATACAGCATGCCAAGACCCAGCTCTTGAAGCCAGGCGCAACCCTCGTTCCCGATGGGGTTCGCATCATCGCGCTACCCGTTTTCAGTGAAAGTTTAAATCACTCTTTCTCTGTGGACACCGTTTGCGGCTTTACACTTTCGCCCTTCAATGCATTGCGAGATCCACGACTCTTACAAGTTGAACTGGAGCGCTTCGAGTATACAGCGCTGGCCGAACCATACACGGCTGTAGAACTCAACTTTAACGAAGACATCCCATTGTCCGGTGCCGAGACAAAGGCATTTATCGCGACGGCAAGTGCCACATGTCATGGCATCGTATTCTGGTACGAACTGCTCCAAGATGGCGAGCCCTTCATGACGACGGGACCGGGACAAGCTGGCACTCATTGGCGACAAGCATTTCTGCCCATTTTAGAAAATAGGCCCACTCTCACCTTAGGAAATCAGTATCGCCTTAAGGCTGAATTCCAGCGTTTTCTCATATGGTTTGAATTCGTTTCCTAAGCTGGGGCGTCCTCGATTTCAGGCAGTCTCGCCGATTCTTTTCAGCCCTTAACATTTGGGGGGTGTCACCGTCTCGCAGATCAATCCAGCTCTAAGCCGGCCGGAGAAACAGACCACTCACAAACCATTGGGCGTGAACGAATGAACCGAGCCATTCTCACGTGAATAGCCCTCAACCTGCCCACAAAACAACCGATTCTACTGACCCATATAGCCATCGCAGGTATCGATATCGAGGACACCCAAAAGGCGTCTCATTTCACATTCTCCCTGAATGAAGGGTCTTGGTGGATCTGCTCGCGGGTTACTGGCAAAGACCATCAGCATATTCGATGCGTCGAGAACGTATTGACGGGGCAAACTACTGCCTGCGGCACTCGGATCGATAAATCGCCGGGTGTTATTAAAGTCGTTGTCTCGAATGATGACAAATGGAAGGGCTGCTTCAGCGTCGCTCACCACACCATCTCTGTCGCGGTCCAACTTGTTGAGCCGATACTGACTCATATACGCCTTTGATGGCGGATTATACTCGGCATCCTCACCCACGATCCACACCACTCTGAGGCCCTCGGGCGCATGCGCTTCCAGATAATCTAAGGCCTTGTCCGCGTAGGTCTCACAGGCACCGCACCAGCCCGTCGTCAAAAACACCCAAACAACCTCGGCACCGCCGCCGCAGAAAGAATGAAAGTGAAAGGGCGCACCAGTCTCGACGCCCATTTCATCAAGGGTTCCATTGTACTGCTCCGGCATGAAGTTCGCGATCTGAGCACCAGGGCCTTTTCCAGCCTGGTTCTCATCGAATTCACAGTCTGCATTTGGCTCGAAGACAAAGGGATCATCAACGTCATCCATCGTGCTATCAACCATGCCTACGCCCATGTCGACAGTGTCATTGGGCATCGGTTCGCCTGGTTCAGCTGCCCCACCTCCACCACCACAAGCTGTGAGTCCAAATCCAAAAAACAAGACCAAGAGCCTGCCTTTAATCGCCATCAATCGCATTGCGTCTATCCCCTTCGATTATGCTTCGGATCCGATGAGCCATCGTTATCCTCGGCTGAAGCATAAGGGGGCTTGACCGTTTATGGCAAGTCGCGCCACATGACACATCGGCGTTCGATGAGGAAAGCCTGTCTAGAAGGGGTTTTACGCACTCACGTCGTCAAAATCAAAAGGCGGACGACCACCTGGGCTAGCAGGTCATACACGCCGTCAGACGGCAAAGGCTGCTCGAGCTTCGTCTGGTGAGGCGATTTCTCGACCACATTCTCGAGCGATGCTCACCAAACTCTCGATGAGTTGTCCATTTCCAGTGGCCCGATCGCCATTCGGTAAATAAAAAGTGTCTTCTAGGCCCGTTCTCAGATGGCCACCGAGCTCAGCTGTCTTTCGATGGACATCCCACACATCGTCCCGCCCTATCACGATTGATTGCCATTTAGCCCCCTCGGGGATTTCGTCCATAAGCAAAGGCAGCCAACTGGCTTTGGCCGGCATTCCAGACGCGACGCCCATGACAAGAGATACATGGAGCGGGTCGCGCAATAAGCCTGCCTGTTTGAACATGCCAATAGACCGAACAATGCCTGTATCAAAGCACTCGCACTCAGGTGTAATCCCCTCCTCGTACATGACCTTCAAAAACTGCTCTATTTTGCTCACGGGATTATCGAACAACATGGGCGGCCAAGCCCACTGCCCGTTTCGCCTCACCTTGAGATAGTTGAGAGATCCAGAATTCATCGCCGCAACCTCGGGCTTACAACGACGCAAGCATGCCACCGGTCCGGAGATGTCATCGCCCATGACGCCAGTGGAAAAATTCAACAGGACGCCAGGACACGCATCTCGAATGGCGTCGGAAATCGCAGCCGCAACATCAGGTTCCCACGTCGGTAAAAAGCCCATGCCTTCATTTTGATTTCGAAAATGGATATGCATCACCGAAGCCCCGGCGTCATAAGCTTCTTTGGCCGACGCAGCCATCTCTTCGGGTGTCACCGGAACGGGATATCTATCGGGATTCGTCAACACGCCTGTAACCGCACATGTCACGATCGCTTTATCCATGGGAGCCTCCTCAGATCTCATGATGTCGGTGTCTGTGGACGGCAGTATGACACATTCACCTTCAGGGTGACAGCAGACTCGCTGTCCGGGGGCACAGCACACTCATGGTATGACCATACACTGCGCGTGACCTACCAGTCTCATCCGACTTGGTGCAACTCGCGCAAGGGCTGCCCAATTCACAGTCTACAAATCAACGACCTCATCGGTAAATTGCGGCTTTAAATCCCGACGAAAGCCGGACGTTTGCTCTGTTTAGAAGAGCAATAAAAACACGAATATCGATAAACTATCGTGCAAATTTAAAAACGGTTTTGCCTATCCTTGCCTGGATGGTTTAAAATGCCTTTGTCCAGGGGAAGGGTCCGTTATGTTGAGCAGACTGTTTGCAGGTATATTTGCTTGCGTGTTGAGCCTTATCGTCGGTCTGACGGTTGCGCACGCATTGCCGAATCGCTTTCACCAAGAGGGGTACGTTATCGATGCGAATGGAACACCTATCGAAGGTGATTTTTCCATCCGCGTCAGAATTTACAGCTCTGTCGAAGGCAATAATCTTCTTTTCGAAGAAGTACACCCCCGAGTGACATTCACTCGCGGCATCTACTCAATTTCGATCGGCAGCGAGGTTCAACTCCCAGCCGGTCTATTTGAACGGGATGCGTTATTCTACGGGGTTGCGATAGGTGACCAACCTGAACTGAGGCCACTGGTCGAAATTTCGAAAGTTCCAGCCGCGTTTATTGCCGACAATGCAATCAATGTAACCGGGGACATTACGCCATCCAGTGTCGCTATCAATGGTGTTGGTGTGGTGATTGATGCCCAAGGGAATTGGGTTGGCAATCCGGCCGGTCTGCGCGGTCCATCAGGACGGGACGGAGAACAAGGTGTTGCAGGACCACCCGGGCCACAAGGACCTCAGGGGCCGCAAGGGCCAGCCGGACAGGTCGGTGCCGAGGGACAACAAGGCTCGCCAGATACCCCGGAACAAGTTCGAGCAAAACTAAGACAGGTGGACGGGACCGGATCCGAGATCGATGCCGACCTCCTCGATGGAATCGACAGCAGCGAATTCGTTCGAACAGCGCAGCAGGTCCTCCAACTTTTGCTGACGGTGGATGGTGAAGGCTCTCGCATCAACGCAGACTACTTTGACGGCATCGACTCCAATAAATTTGTTCGAACCGCCGACCAGGTGCTGACTTTGTTGCTCAGAGTCGACGGCGTCGACAGTCTACTAGACGCTGATTTTCTTGATGGGCTCAGTTCTGAGGAATTTTGGCAAAGAACCGATGAAGTCGATGCGGCAACTTTAGGCGGGCAACCACTGGATGTCTTTGTCCGAACACCCGCCCATGTTCTGGAACGATTGCTGCGCGTCGATGGAACGGGCAGCGGGATAGATGCAGACCGTCTCGATGGGTTCGACTCATCAGAGTTCGTTCGCACGGCAGCGCAAATCCTTGAACTTCTAAAAACCGTAGACGGCAGTAATTCTGGTCTTGACGCCGATCGGATCGATGGCATCGATTCAAGCCAATTCGTACGAACAGCACAACAGGTCTTAGACCGCCTAAAGACCATCGACGGGCAAGGTTCGGGTGTCGATGCGGACCGCATCGATGGCATCGACAGTTCTGCTTTTCTACGTGGCGACGGCGATGTCGTCATTAATGGAAACCTCACTGTTCGCGGAAATACCAGCTTCGGTGGTGCAACGGACATTCACAATGTGACGACAGAGGGCATGGGGCCATGCAACGAGGAGACCCGAGGCCGAGTATACTTCAACATCGAGCAGCAACGTTTCAAGGGCTGTAACGGGACTGAATGGGTCAATATGTCGCGAGGTGTCGCTGGCGGCGACGGCGGTCCAGCCGACAAAGAGCTCATTGAAGTCAATGGGGCACGCCAATGGAGCGACAATACCTTCGCCGCAAGCTGCCGAGAATATCTCCAGGATGAAGCCTATGTTGGCGGCGGAGATGGCCGATACCGGCTGAGTAATGACGGTGGTCAGCCCTATGTTGTCTATTGTGACATGACCACCAACGGTGGTGGTTGGACGGTTGTTGGTCATTATCGTTCGGGGACTGCAGGTTCCCCACCGGGCCATGACAACCGCGATTATTCCCTCTTCATGCGAGCTCGTCTAAATGCCCCCTTCGGTTTAGGGGAGCACTATGCCAATCCAAACAGTGCGGGTACTTGGACCGATTGGCGCGTCTTGAACAACATCGGCTGGCCGGCGGAGTTTGCGGTCGTGATCGACCAAGGCGATGAGTTCCAAACGGGCTGGGAGAACTACGGTCGAAAAGTGATCTATCGGGTCAAGAACCGAAATCAAATGCCCAATTACGGCACGACTCAAAACATCGCAGCGAACGACAACCTGATGTTTAAGTTTCATCCGGCCGAGAACTGGACTGACGTCGGTGATGGCTCTCGATCGGGAACGTATTACTGGTTTCCGCGAAACCCCCAAAATCAATATCTCGGCATGTTCCACGTCAGTAATTACCGCTATATCGGCGACGGACAAGCGGCCAGTAATTACCAGTACGGCACCTATTTTGGCGTCGGTGTGCCCGGCGGTAACGACACCTGGCAACATAACTCGCGCTTGCTCATTCGCGAAATGGTCGACCCACCAGCAGAAGACCAGACGCGTCTCGAGACCGATGACGACGGCGTGCGCAGCTGGTCGGACGGAACCACAGCGAAGAGCTGTCAAGACTATCGAAACCCCCCGGAAGAATTTTATCAGGGCAATATCGATTCGGGCAAATACGAGATCACAACCACATCGGGTGCAATTACCGTCTACTGCGACATGGAGACCGATGGCGGCGGCTGGACGATGCTGGGTCATTACCGGCATCCGACAACGGAGAATGCGCCACCGGGCTTGCAAAATCGCGACTATGCCTACTTCATGAAAGCCCGCAGTAACGAGGCGTTCGGCCGTTCGACGTATCTTGCCAATCCGGACAGCCAGGGCGCCTGGACAGACTGGAGACCGTTGGAGAATGCCGGCTGGCCAATCGAATTTGCCGTGATCCTCGACCAGGGTGAGCAATACAGCTCAGGCTGGGAAGATTATAATGCCAAGGCGATTTATCAGGTCAAACATCGAAACTTAATGCCCAATTACGGCACCACCCAAAATATCGCTGCCGGTGACAATGTCCTCTACAAGTTCTCGCCAAGCGGTGGGTGGTCAGACATCCATAACAACTCCAAATCAGGTCATTACTACTGGTATCCACGGGCTGCTAATAACGACTACTTAACCCTGTTTCATGTCAGTAACTACCGCTTTTTAGATGGTCGCGCTGATACAAATTACCAGTACGCGAACTACTACGGACGAGGTGTACCGGGGGGTAATAATAGTTGGCACCACGGCTCTCGAATGTTGTTCCGCTCTCTCGGCGAACCACCCGAAGAAGGGCAAGTTCGCCTCACTCCGGGTGATGATGGAGCTCTGTCCTGGTCAGACGGTTCAATTCCGAATTCGTGTAAGGGCTACCTTGACCCGCCAGACAATGCCTATCTGGGTGATCGTCTGTCCGGCAAGTACAGAATTCGCAATACTCTAGGAGAACAGACCGTCTACTGTGATATGGACACAGATGGTGGCGGATGGACCATGATCGGTCACTACAGGCATCCAGGTCGCACCAACGCGCCGGGTGACGTGGCCAGTCGGGATTATGCTTACTTCATGAAAGCGCGGGAGGACCGCACTTTTGGCCGCCAAGAGTATCTGGCCGATCCCAACAGTGACGGTGCTTGGACGGATTTTAGGCCCCTGAAAGATATGGGTTTTCCCATCGAATTTGCAATCGTACTCAATGAAACAGGATTCTATTCCCCGAGCTGGGAGACGTATAATCGGAAGGTTGTCTACCGGGTCAAGAATCGGAACGTCATGCCGAACTACGGCACTCAGCAAAATCTGGCTGCAGGCGACAACTTACTCTACAAGTTGAACACGCAGGACAACTGGATCGACGTGGGCAGTAGCTCAAGGTCAGGTCACTACTATTGGTATCCAAGAAATCAGGGAAATGCCTATCTAACCCTATTCCACGTCAGTAATTACAGCTATATCGACGGTCGAGCGGCCACCGATTACCACTATTCGAACTACTACGGCACAGGTGTGCCTGGTGGCAATAATTCGTGGCATTATGGGTCAAGAATGCTGGTTCGGGAATTGGGTGATGGGCCAGCCGAAGATCAGGAACGAATTGTCACGGGCGATGACGGTGGGCGTCGGTGGGCCGACGCAGACCTGCGGCGCTCCTGTAAGGAATACAAAAACGACATTCCAGAGGGCGCATACACCGGCGACTTGTTATCCGGGATGTATCGACTCGACACGCCTGCGGGTGAAATCAATGCCTACTGCGACATGGAGACCGATGGCGGCGGCTGGACCATGGTGGGCCATTATCGGCATCCCGGGCGGAGCAATGCACCAGCCGATGTCAACAGTCGCGACTACGCCTACTTCATGAAGGCTCGAAGTAACGAAGCCTTCGGTCGTCCGGAATATTACGGAGATCCAAACAGCGAAGGGGCCTGGACTGACTGGCGATTGCTATCGGGCATGAGCTGGCCATTGGAATTTGCCATTATTCTTGACCAGGGTCGGGCCTACCAAACCAACTGGGAAGACTACAATGCAAAGGCCATCTATCGAGTCAAAAACCGAAATATCATGCCCAATTACGGAACCCAGCAAAACCTGACCTCAGGCGATAACCTGCTTTACAAATTGAGTCCAAATAACAACTGGACCGACGTCGGCGGCAGCTCAAGGTCTGGCCATTACTACTGGTATCCGCGGCATTCCAACAACAACTACCTGACTTTGTTTCACGTGAGTAACTACAACTACATCGATGGTCGAGCAGGCACCGATTACCACTACTCCAACTACTACGGCACTGGGATTCCTGGCGGCAATAACTCTTGGCACCACGGGTCGAGAATGTTGATCCGTGAATCAGCGCCCCTACCCGACCCAGACCGCTTGCGCATCGTCGCTGATGAAAACGACGTTCGATCCTGGTCAAACGGTCAGGTGCGGAGAACCTGTAAAGAATACTTACAACAGGTCCCTAACGGCGGCGATGAGACAACCTTATTGAGTGGTCGATATTATATACAAACGCCAAGCGGCCGCATTCCAGTGTACTGCGATATGGCCACCGATGGGGGTGGCTGGACGATGCTCGGACATTACCGACATCCTGGTCGCAGCAATGCACCGGCCGATGTCAACAGCCGAGACTATGCCTACTTTATGAAGGCTCGGACCAACCAAGCCTACGGGCGACCCCAGTATATAGCTAACCCCGATAGTGATGGTGCGTGGACTGACTTCCGTGTCTTAGAGCACATCAGCTGGCCCATCGAGATGGCGATTATATTGGACCAAGGCCGCTCGTTTATGACCAATTGGGAAAATCACAATGCAAAAGCGATTTACCGGGTCAAACATCGGAACATTATGCCCAATTACGGGACCCAGCAAAATCTAACGGCGTCCGATAATCTTCTGTATAAATTGAGTCCAAATAACAACTGGACCGACGTCGGCGGCAGCTCAAGGTCAGGCCATTATTATTGGTATCCACGTCACTCCAACAACAACTACCTAACCCTTTTCCATGTGAGTAATTACAACTATATCGATGGTCGGGCAGGCACCGATTACCATTACTCCAATTACTATGGCACTGGGATTCCTGGCGGCAATAACTCTTGGCATCATGGGTCTCGAATCTTGATGCGGGAAATCGAGCAATTGCCAGCGGTCGATGTACTGCGCATCGTCGAAGGCGAAAACGGTGCACGATTGTGGTCCGATGGGCGCTTATCGGACAGTTGCCTAGAGTATCGCGCCGGACGAAATGGGGCGTACGAGCCATCGATTGTTTCCGGTCTGTATCGCTTGGACACAGCACAGGGAGAGATCGATGCGTACTGCGACATGGAGACCGATGGCGGTGGATGGACTCTGGTCGGACACTACCGACACCCGGGTCGGAGCAACGCACCAGCCGATGTCAACAGCCGCGACTATGCCTACTTCATGAAGGCTCGGAATAACGAGACCTACGGGCGTCCCGAGTACATCGGTAATCCAGACAGCGATGGTGCCTGGACAGACTGGCGTCATCTAGCCGGTATGAACTTTCCCATCGAATTTGCCGTTGTTCTGGACCAAGGGCGTTCGGCCCTCATTCCATGGGACTCCTGGAATGCGAAGGCCATTTACCGTGTCGCCAATCGAAACATCATGCCCAACTATGGAACAGACCAAGACCTGACATCTGGGAACAACTTACTCTACAAACTGTCTCCGGCTCAAAACTGGACGGATGTAGGTGGCAACTCGAGGTCAGGCCATTATTATTGGTATCCACGCCATTCAAATAATAATTACCTGACGCTCTTTCATGTCAGTAATTACAACTACATCGATGGTCGAGCAGGCACGGACTACCATTATTCCAATTACTACGGAACGGGCGTTCCTGGTGGCAATAACAGCTGGCATCATGGCTCGCGTTTATGGGTGAGACCAATTCAGTAAATACTTTGATTACATTCAGTCTCTAAATCCTGAGGCATTCATTGAAAGACGACACTCAGTCGTATCCCTGGAGGGTAAGGTGCGCAGTTACAAGCAGTCTCGCTTAAATCTCAGTATGAGAAATCTATTCAAACACCTGGTTTTACTTACCCTGTCCGCGGCCCTCGGGTTATCGGGGTGCGCCTCAGATGATGGGTCTGGCGGACTGACGGGTCAGATGGATACGAGCACCGGCATGGTCGACGGTGGCGTATCCAGCGACGCCTCGACTGTGATGGACAGTACTCCGTCGATAGACGCGGCACAGGACGCCAGTCTCCGCGACACATCAGTCCGAGATGCCAGCGTAGACGCACAATTACCCCTGGATATGGCTCAAGAAGAAGACATGTGGATCGAGCCCGACACAGGAACTGCAGATGCGGCCTGTAACTGCGTTGGGAATCAGATTTGTGACCGCGGAACCTGCCTCGAGCCGGATATTTGCGAAGCACATCGCGATTGTCTTGGGGCGCGACTCTGCGAAAATGGAATGTGTCGGGACGCATGTCTAGACAACAATAACTGCCCCGACGGTGAGACCTGCGATTTGATCACGCAGACCTGTACAGACTCGGGTCCGTGCATGAGCGACGACCAATGCGGCGGCAATATTTGTGTTGATGGCCAATGTAGCCCGCGCTGTCGAATGGATGACAGTTGTCCTGGTCTACAGGTCTGTGAACTCAACAGTGGGCGGTGTCTCGAGCCGGCCAACTGTGTGGCGGACCAAGACTGTAATGGAGGTCGTCGATGCGTCGAACGAGCGTGCGTGGAACCGTGTATTGAAAGTGCTCAATGTGCAGGTGCACAACGGTGTACTGATGGCATCTGCACGGAGCCTAACATTTGTTCAGACAACACCGATTGCCTGGGTGACCGAGTGTGCGTCGGACAAGCCGGTATGGCCGCTTGCCAGGATCCATGCAGTGTCGTCCCCTGCATCGGCGGCCTGACCTGCGATCGCATCACCGGTCAATGCCAAGAAGCGGACCCGTGTGCCGATGCAGACGGCTGCTTTGCCAATCGGATTTGTACCGATGGTGCGTGTAATGACCCATGCTTGGAGCCTGCTGATTGTCCGGGTGCGCAAGATTGTGTCGACGGTCAATGTACGGAACCAGACTTCTGTAATGGAGCCTTTGACTGTAATCCAGGACGAGTCTGTGTCGAAGGTCAATGTCAGGATAATTGCGAGCGAGTTCCTTGTGAGGGTGCGTTGCTCTGCCAGAGAGAAACGGGTGAATGTGTGGAGGCGACGCCCTGTGATGGCAATGACGGTTGTTTCGAAGGCCGAGTATGTGAAGCCAATGCGTGTACCGACCCGTGCCTAGAGCCAGCAGATTGTCCGGGTGGAATGAGCTGCGTCAATGGCCGATGTGAAGAACCTGACTTCTGTCGTGGTGCTTTCGATTGCTTTGTCGGGCGCCGATGCGTCGATGGCAGTTGCCGTAATGAATGCGTCGATGGCGGATGCTTGGGAACTCGAGTTTGCGATCAAACAAATCTCTGTGTTGAGGGCCCCACCTGCGCAGGGGACCGAGATTGCGATGATGACCGCCTGTGTGACGTCCAAGCTGAACGCTGCACGGAGCCATGTATGGTCGATGTCCAATGTCCTGCTAATTTGGAATGTGGCCCTGATGGCCTTTGCCGGGAACCGCGCTACTGCGAACCAGGAGACCAATGCATCGACGGTCAAGAATGTCTTTTCGCACACTGCTATACGGTCGATTGTCGCCAGGATGTAGACTGCGGTGGCGACCTTTTCTGCGTTGGGTTTACATGCCTGGCTGACCGGCCCGGTGAATGTGACTGCCCCGAGGACTGGGTGTGTGAGGACGGCCATTGCGTCCAGCCAGCCCCCTGCGCACAAGCACAGGGCAACGCGGGCGAACAAGGGTGTCCACAAGGCTTACGCTGCGCTCAAGATGGTCGCTGTGTCGACTGTACGGCGGATGCAGATTGTGAACGTGGTGTCTGCGATGGTGCGCGTTGTGTTAATCCAGACCAATGTGATGTTGCGGACGATTGCCTCGATGGACATCAATGCAACGGCGGCATTTGTACACTGCCAAGAGACCATTGCGACGAAGACACATTGAACAATGGTGACTTCGGATTTGCCACCAACTTAATTTACGGCACTGTTCCCGAACTCATGGCCTGCGAAGGACGAGCCGATTGGTACCGAGTCAACGACAACGTTGGTGCTCGGGTTACCGTCCGTTTCGACTCATCCACAACAGCACTCGATATCCGCGCCTACTCCCGTGAGCAGTTGGGTCGAGATGCAACGGATATCGGCGAGGCTATCGGCAACGAAAACTGGGTCAATGTTGGTTCCGGAATTTATTATATCCGTGTCACCGCTCTCGAAGGCGGCAGCGGCGTCTACAGCATTACCACCGAGGGCAACATCAGCTGTCTGGATGATCAGTTCGAAAGGCCGTGGCGAAATGACATCCCGAGCAATGCCAGGGAAATCGATGCGGGCGAAATCAATGCCAATCTCTGTGATAACGACGTCGATCACTTTCAGTATCGCGGCAACGATGGCACCGTTGAAATCAGCGTTCAGGGCAATGTGTTTGGCACATTCAACGGTGAACCACTCCCTCAAACAGCCTTCGGACCAGGCATCATTCGAATCGACGGTGAGGGTGCATATACCTTGAGTATCGCTCCGGATGACCGGCCTGAAGCGCGTTGTGCAAGAGCCCCAGTGGTCCCATTGAATTCGACATTTAATGGGTCTTCTGACAGACCGATCAACACATTCTCGGCAGACTGCCATCTCCAAGACGGGACCGATGCTGTATTCGCTTTTGACCCACCGGGAGCGGGTACGGTAACAGCCCGCTTAGAAAACCTCGATCCCGATGCTCGGTTAAGGGTTATGAACGACTGTACACAAGAGCCAATCGCCTGTGGAGACAACTTCGGACGAGTGACGGCCGCGGTTGGTGCTGGCCGACACTACCTGATTGTAGACGGAAATTACCGTGGTGACATTAGCCTGACTTTCGATGGCGAAAACCCCGTCTGTCAGGCCGCACCGCAACTTGCTGCTGGCGACCCCGTAGAGGTGGAACTCAATCAGCGTAATCCGGACGTCGGTGGTGGCTGTCTCAATGAAGCCGCTGGTCAAGCCATCTATCGGTTCTCAGTGGAACAAGACTCCATGGTCAGTCTTGCCATCGATAGTGCTGACCAAAATGCCATCGCAAGTATTCGGACGGTCTGCAGTGACGCCGCAGGCGAGTTGAGGTGCCAAGCCAATAATGGAAATACGCGGACACGTTTCATGCCCGCCGGCGAATACTATGCTGTCATCAACGGCAACGCCCCTGTGTCAGCGCAACTGACAATCGAGCCGGGTGGCCAACCTGGACCTCCATCACCATTAGATGCCTGCGGAGCGGCACCAGTTTATGATCTGGCCGGTGGCCCCATCAATGGGGATGTCCTCGAAGACGACTTTGATTCATTCAACCCTGATTGTAGAGGTGGCAGTAATCCTGACCGGGTTTATCAAATCAGTATTGATGAGCCGACAACACTCATTGGACGACTGTCGATCCCCAACCCGACCACGGCCATCATGGTCTACGGTGCCTGTAACCAAAACCCAATCAATTGTGGTGAAGGTGGACCGAACTTACGTCAGGACTTAGACCCAGGCGATTACTATGTCGTCATCGACGGACCCAATGATGGGGAGATAGACCTTATTTTAGATCCGCCTCCCGGCGAGGGTGGCGGTGCGACGCCCGCAGAAGCGTGCGAGCGAGCACCTGAGCTGGAACATGGTGTGCCGTCACCCGCGGAAAGCATCGGCCGCTCCGACAATTTCAGTCCTAACTGTGCAGCCCCAGGCAGTATAGACCGCGCATTCAGAATCAACTTGGACCGCCGAGCAACCATCAATGCGCGCCTCGAGCAACCCCAACCTGGCACGAGTCTCCTGCTCTATCGCGATTGCGAAGGCGAGGTGGTCGCATGTGGAGACGAGGACGGTGCGCTGAGTCACCGAGTTCCCGCTGGTGAATATTTCATTATCATCGATGGAGTTAACGAAGGCGATCTCTTGGTCGAACTCGATCCTCCACCAGGCGCGCCGGTGATCGAAACACCCGCGGAAGCGTGTCAGCAGGCCCCAGTTTTGCCAACCGGTTTCAGCAATGTCAATGTGGGTGGCGGTGCTGACAATCTATTTGTCGGCGCTTGCGGTCTCGGTGATACCCCCGAACAAGCGTATCGCATCGATGTCGCTGACCCGTCGACTCTCAGAGTGACCATGACTGAGCCAGCCGCTGCGGCACAACCCGTGCTCTATCAAGATTGCTCGCAGGCCGCTATCGCCTGTCCATCGAATGACGGGTTCATGGAGCATGATGTGGACCCCGGCACCTATTACGTCGTGATCGAAGGGCAATACGCGGGTGGAGTTGACGTCGCGTTAGCCGAACGAGCTCAAGCGTGTGCAGATGCAATCCCAATTGCTGACGGACAAAATGTTGAAAGCCCACTCAATCTCACACCACCGCCGTACGGTGGAAACTGTCTGGGTGTTGGCAATCAGCAAGCACTCCATCGATTTGAGCTGGCAGAGGCATCACGGGTCAGGGTCACGACCAGCGCAGCTAACCCTGTTGCTTTGTCATTGCGGACAAATTGTGACGACGCCAACAGTGAGTTGAGCTGTCAAGCAGGTGCACAACCAACTCTAGAAGCCGACCTCGACGCTGGTGTCCATTTCGTCATCGTCGAGAGCGATGGCGATGTGGAGTTGACACTCCAGGTCAACCCCGATGATAACGCCGGGCCCCGATTAGACGACACGTGTGAGCCTGCCGAAGAGGGCGAGATTATCCCCCGCGGGACACAGATTCAGTTACAGGACACCACGGCGACCGCGACAGATTCATCCAACGCAGCAAGCTGTGACAATGGGGCCGGCCCTGGCGGAAAAGACCGCGTATTCTTGTTTGGCCTTGCCGAGCGAGCGCAAGTCACAGCATCTGTACAAGGGGCAGAATTTAACCCCGTGATCAAATTGCTCGATGGTGGGTGCTTTGGCCAGGAGAACTGCAGCCCCGTTGATGACGCCAACATCACGAGAGAGCTTGAAGCCGGGCAACATGCGATTATCATCGATTCAACCGGTGCGCTTGAAGACGGAGCGTTCACCCTGACCATCTCGGTGGACTAAGGCAGAGAGTGGAGACTTTAAAGCAAATGAGGCTTGAACATTGTTGCCTATTATTCATCGTCGCCGCTGGTCTTTACGGCTGCCAAAAGCGGACGCCCAAAGTGTGTTCAACCAACCAGGATTGTGCCGCCGGCTTAACATGTTATCACTCAAGCTGCCTGGATCCATGCGCGACCCAAAATGCCTGCGAGCGAGAAGGGAAGTGTACAACCAAAGCAGGCAAATGTGTCGTCGCTTCCAATACGGATTGCGAACGATCAGAGCTGTGCAATGGGTCCGTTGGGTTTTGCCATGCAATTGATGGTCGATGCGCACCAAAGACCGATGCAGATTGTAAGGCCAGTAAGGGGTGCCGGATTCTCGGGCAATGCAGCGTCTCTGACCTGGCATGTGTTGCCCAAAATGATCAGGATTGCATCGACTCCGCTGCATGTGGAGATGCTCAGCTCTCTGCATCCAACCGTCTTTGCATGTTATCAGAACCCCTCAAACGATGCGTAAGCTGTGAGGAGACAGAGGCCTGTCTCAATGACGGTCTGTGCGGCGTGCAGCTCAGAGGCAGCATAGCAAAGTGTGTAAGCTGTGATGTATCCGACGTGTGCCTCGGTGGATACTGCAGCCTTAAGAACGGGCGTTGTACCAACGATCGCGGCCGGCCCTATGCAGGACAGCGGTCTCTAGCTGACGTCCGTGACCCACGAAAATTGAATGACCGCAGGCGGACGACAAGAGATGAAGTGCGCGGACCGAGCGAGCCGGTTAAACCGAGGCCTGAAGGCCATTCAAAACCTCAAGATTCATTGATGCCGCCAGGAACAGCTGCCGTTGATACATCGATGCAAAGGGTGCATTCTGACCGAGAACATGCTCGAAATATCCCGCCTGCCCATGCCCATGCGGAGGGCCAGAAAACGCCTGACGGCTTTTGGAGCCATGGTGGAAAACCGGGCACCGATGCACAACGAGCAAAGTCGCAAAAAACCCAGCCGTTGGATGAACCCATTATGAAGGATGGACGAGCGGACGCCATGAGCTTTGGGGAGAGCTCGGGTGGCGCAAAGCAAGCTGCGCCAAAGCCCGGTGGAGCGGGTGGCGACACTCTAATGCCGCCTGGGACCGAAGCTTACTAGGCGAAAGACGCCTACATTTGAAGCAGCGTGACCTAATCAGTCAGACGGTCGCGTCAAATGAGACAGGCTGAGTGAGCACGACATACACCACCATATAATGCAAGACGGCTGCCACGATGACGAGGAAATGGAAGATTTCGTGATAGCCAAAATAGCGTGGGTACGGGTTAGGCCAGCGCTTCGCATAGACCATCGCCCCCACCGTATAGGGAATGCCGCCAGCACACATGAGCCAGAATACAGCCGGCCCGTAATGCGTCCAAAGTGCGGGTAGCACCATCACCGCTCCCCAACCGAGCACCACATAGGGTGTCGCCGTGACATAGCGCGGCCAATTCTGCCCAAGTAGAGTGAACGCAATTCCGACTCCAGCTGCTGCCCAAACCGTCGGCAGAAGGCCTGCCCAGATGGACTCCCCCAAACCAATGCATACGGGTGTGTACGTGCCGGCAATGAAAATGTAGATCATCGAACGGTCGAGCCGACGCAGTAGAGCGCGGGGCTGTGGGCGCCACATGGGAACATGGTAGACAGCACTGACGGCGAAAAGTGAGATGAGACATGGACCGTAAATTGAGGCAGCGAAGGAGCCGTCATCTGTTACAGCATGCCGAATCAGAAAAATGGCAGCGGGAATGGCAAGCACGGCTGCGAGTAAATGGGAGATCCCCCGCCCTTTTGGCTTGGGTCCTTTTCCGCTTGTTTCAGTCTCGATGGACAAAAATCAACTCTTGGATCAGATTCGGGACCGAGATACAAAACAGCCAGGTCGCCTTGGAGTGTGTATGGGTTTACACACAAGCAAGAAGACGAGCAAGTATATCGAACGACAAGGCCACCGATTGTCATCACTAGCCCCTTGGCTACACCCACTGCCCTTGCCCGCTGTCGACGCAGGCGCGGTCTCTTGGTTCGGGGTTGCATCCGCAGCAGCAGGTGGTCTTAGGCCACCATCGTCATAACTTATCTCGCCACCATCAACGCCGTCCATTGGCATCGCCGCGTCGACATCGGCCCCTACATCTGGCTCCGAATTGGACAGCCCCGCATCCAATCTGGGCACGTCCACACCCTCATAACAAACCTCTGGCCACATGACGAAATTAGGCTGACCACAGCTCATTTGGTTACCCGGACAACGCCCACGACAACAGAGATATGTACGATCATCTTCGCCGCAATCTTTCCGATGACTCGCGTCCTCAATTTGTTGGAGAACAGGTGTCCAAGTTTGACCAAAATCGGTTGAACGACCCAGTGCCCAAGGTCCACCAGCGTAGGGATTGCCACATGCATAGATCGTATTCGATGAGTCTGTCCTGTACAGACAGCCGATGGTGGGCTCTCCTGGTTCATCAGCACGCCAGGTTAAACCGAAGTCGTCGCTGGACCAACGGCCACCGAGACGTCCCAGACCAATGGCCCTGCCATTGGAGCTGTTGAACATAATCTGGACATCAGACTCATCAAATAGAGCAACGGTCTGCCAAATACGCCCACCATCATCTGTCCTGAAAATCCGGCTCCGCTCGGCGACTTGAATGACGGCGAGCATCACGTCTGAATCCACCGGCGAAATGTCGACTTGCCGAATCGAGTCAAAGGGAATCTCTAACTGAGCGTCTGTGATTGCCAATTCTCTGACGAGTCCACCCTCTAGATTACGGAGCGATAAGCCGCCCGAATGGTGGACCAACATGGTCTCCGTTTCCGCCCCAAACCAACTGATAGAGATGACTCGACCGGACACATGGACAGGGAACGCGTGCCAGGTCCTGCCGACATCATCAGTCCAAAACAGCGACGATTGACCTTCAGCATCCTCGGCCGCAACAACCGTTCTCTGCCCCCTTGGCCGCTGCCATAGACCCATCGCCCGCATTTGAGCGAGTGGGTGTTCGACAGCGGAGAAATCACAGCCACCATTACTGGACAAATGCACACCGTGGTTTGTGGCAACCAACCAACGGGATGGGTCTTGTACGTCAATGATGAGTGCATTGGTTCTCGCAAAGGGATAAATGGCGTCTTCGCAGACCCACTTATATTCGAAATTGAGATGGGCCAGGATCCCTTGGTTGGTCGTCAAGGCATGAATGCTGGCACCCGGGCCGGGCGATGAGGATAAGGCGATGACCTCAGGGTCTGGCCCATGACCGTAGGCTATGACACTCATCGAGGTCAGTAGAAGCAAACTCTGGAACGCTCGCCGACAAGAAGCGCGAGTTGGCCCAAGCCTCATAGACGTTATAGCTCCGTAATGCTTAATCGATAGGGTGCTGTCGCGCCGTCGTATCCGTAGATGTAGACCATCTGGGGTCCCTCCCATTCGAATACCTCATTATCGTCACTGGATTGTGGACCCAGTGGGGCACCATCCCGACCGACCATCGGTTGGCCATTTTCGAATAAGACCACGTCTAGGTCACCCGTTGCATGGCTGAATTCAAGTACGAAGCGCCATGGGCCTTGCACGTCGATAAAATAGAAGTCACCGCGTCGTCCGCACACACCACCTCGAATTCGCTCGGCACCGATCCGACTGGCTTCTTGAGGTGTGTCATTCGGCTCGAGGTCTTCGTCAGCACCATCGGGACAATTTGATGGCA
>JAYZEG010000040.1:0-2477 GCA_036337435.1 Myxococcota bacterium | reverse complement strand
GTGCTTCGATGTCGGGCGCTGTCTTAATGATCCCCAGACCATCTCTCAGCCATTGGACGGCAGCGCCTGCAACAAAGGCACTGCCCTCAAGCACGTAGGTTACTTTACCATCGATTGACCAGCCGATTGAGGTCAACAATCCATGAGTGGATTGGACAGGCGTATCTCCTGTATTCATAAGGACGAAGCAACCCGTGCCATAGGTACATTTTGCTTCACCTGGTGCAAAACACGCTTGTCCGAATAGAGCGGATTGTTGATCGCCTGCCATACCGGACACGGGGATGCCATCTGGCAGTCCTGGGAAATTTTTGGTGTAGCCGTAAACTTCACTACTGCTTTTGATCTGGGGCAACATGGCTTTCGGAATATCCAGAATTTTGAGTAGTTCATCGTCCCAACAGAGGTCATGAATATTCATCAGCAGCGTGCGGCAAGCATTTGAAACGTCTGTTACGTGTTTTGCGCCGCCTGTGAGATGCCACACGAGAAAGCTATCGATGGTGCCGCAAATCACGTCACCTGACGCAGCCCGTTGCCGAGTCTGAGTTTCATCGAGGAGCCACTTGATTTTCGTACCCGAGAAGTATGGGTCCAAGAGCAGTCCTGTTTTCGCTCGGAATTTGGGTTCAACACCTTCTGATTTCAGACGGTCGCAGATATCCGCTGTTCTGCGATCTTGCCACACAAGTGCTCTGTGAATTGGCGTCCCACCAGATTTTTCCCATGCGACCACCGTTTCTCGCTGATTAGTAATGCCGATACACGCAATGGCACTGGGATCTGCGTCTGCTTGAGCGAGGGCAGATGCGAGCGCTTCCGAGACCGATGTGAGAATCTCATTTGGGTCGTGCTCTACCCATCCTGGTGATGGAAAGTGCTGCGAGAATTCTTGATTCGCACGTCCGAGTACGCTCAGTTCATTATCCAAAACCAGCACTGTGGTGCCTGTGGTGCCTTGATCGATCGCGATAATGAGGTTTTTCAAGAGTTTTTCTCCTTCAGTCTCTAGGTCGTTGAGGGCACATACAGACGGTCTACATATCCACAAACATCCTCGATGACGAGGTCGTGTTCGACGTCGAGTGCCAAAATGTGCCAACTCTTTGGATAAAAAATGAGCTTCTTGTCTTTCATCTTCAGCTTGGAAAAGAGTTTTCGAGCGCTGTGTGCTGGTACTGTGTGATCTTGTTTTCCCTGAAAAATCCAAACAGGCATGGTCAGGCGACTCACTACTTGCTCCACCGCAGCCTGCCCATCCAATAGACTTTCTGCGGTCGCGATCGGAATTGCTTCATTACTCGGCATCGAATGACCGATGGCGGGATCGGATACATCTGGACCCTTGGTCTTTGGAAGCGCCGGCAAGAATGGGGCAATGCCTAAACGCCTGACCACTTTCAAACCGATTGAACTCACAAGATCAATCTCGAATGCGGGCGCGAGCGCCGCCACACCCTTTACGCGTTCACCTTTATCGTGGGCGAGTTTGAGCGCGAGAAGTCCACCCATGGAAAACCCAACAATCGTGACCTGGTTCCAATCCTTCGCAAGTTGGTCAAAGGCAATTTTGGCCGACATGAGCCAATCGAGCCATCGGCTGTTACCGAGTTCACGAAGTGACCGCCCATGACCGACGAGCAATGGACACAATACTCGATAGCCTCGCCGATTCAACTCCATCGCAATGGGCTTAATTTCATACGGTGAACCAGACAGACCATGTAGACACAAGACTGCGCCGCGGTCCCCCGCCAAGTCTATAGGTTGTGCATCTGGGTGAACGCTCTGCATGCATTGATGGTTATCACATGGTCGCAGTGAGGGAAAGCTGTAGCGGTTGTTGAATGCTACGTCATTCTGGGTGAAGATGACCCATGCACAGACGACCCCCGATGATCGCCGAGGATCAGTGTCATGATTTTGAGGTGAAAGACGCCCGTGATCGAATCAGGACGGATGAACGCTTCTGGGGCATTGGCGGTGCATTCACTTATTTGATTTGTCCACACTGTCGGTCGTGGACACTTCATCCCAAACCATCCGATGACGTCTTATCGAGGCACTATGAAGGGTATTATCCCCCTGAAGAGTACGCGCAACGCCAAAAGCAGCCCGTTACACCTGTTGAGCGGGCTCGCGCTCGTCAAGTACACACGACGCTCCGTAGTTTAGACCGTCTTGAGAGTGTCAGAACGGTTCTCGATGTCGGGACAGGTTGTGGTGGGTTTCTTGAAGCATTCCGACAAGGTCATGAGGCAAATGTCCACGGTTGTGATCAAGACCCAGCGAGTGCTGACCTTGCCGAATCTCTTTTTCAGATCGAGGTTCAAGTGGGGGTTTTCGATCAACTCAATTATGATGAAGACCAATTTGAACTGATTACCCTATGGCATTGTTTTGAGCACGTTCGCCAACCGCAGGAGACGCTCAGGGCACTCAAGCATTACCTTCATCCAAACGGAACGCTCTTAATG
>JAYZEG010000039.1:0-21136 GCA_036337435.1 Myxococcota bacterium | reverse complement strand
CTTCTTCTGCAGTGTGTATTAGGGATACCGCGAACGGCTCCTAGAGATCCATTCAAGCAGAAACTTGACTGTCAGTCGAGAGAACTAAGCCGGCAAATAAACCGATCTTTTTTTGCATAAAGCGGACATTGGCGCGTCGGCCAGTTCGTTACATGAGCATTTTTAACTAAATTAGACCTGATTATCCGCACTCTAGCGGGAAAGGAATCACATCATGAAGACCCTGATTCGTGACACAATTGTGCTTGTATCCATCGGCCTTCTGGCCAGTGGCTGCGGCAGTGACCAATTGAGTTCTGCTCGTCAATCGACCTCCGATATTCCCAAATGGGCTATGACACCACCACCTGCTTGCGGCGTTGGGATTGCTAAGCATAGGGGCAGTCTGGGCATGGCACAACAAACAGCTGTGGCGCGAGGACGCGATATGCTCGCCCGCCAATTACAGACAAAAGTAGAAGGAATGATCAAAGATTATCAGGAATCCGGAGAAGCGCGAGAGAAAGACTTCACGGAGGAACTGACGACTCGCGTGTCTAGACAGATCGTGGACACCACTTTGGTTGGCACGGCCACGAAGCTCGCCCACTTGAGCACAGATGGCCCGCAGCAATACTATGCTCTTGTTTGTTTACAGCCAGAAGCATTTGCCGGTGCTTTGGATAAGATGAATGACCTCAGCGACCGGCATCGAGCAGCACTCAAAGCACGGGCCAAGATGGAGTTTAAAGATTTAGATACCCAGCTCGAAAAACTACGGAAGCAATAATGACATGAATGCCTGGCTAATCGTCTCTACCTTAGCAGTCATCCTGCTGCAGTCCGGCTGTGCTGTATTCGGCAGCACACGGACTGTTGGCAACGATATGCACGGTGGTCAATCGAGCCAGAATAAACCCCCAACTCAACATACCCACCGGTTTCATTACATATCGGATACAGGACTCGATGCGGTCGAAATTACAATGTCAGGTTTCGTTGGGGGTGGACAAGCGACCCTAATTGGCCTACGCCACGATGCCGCGGAGTCTTCGGAACGCTTCGTGCGTTCCGGAGACCTGCAACGAGTTCTCAAGACCAAGAACCTGTCAAATACAATCGCCACTATGCCAGCTCGGACTCCTGAATATGCTGGCAAATGGCTGGCCATAGAAAAAAGCATATGGGCTTCAGCTTATACACAGGGACAAATTCGTCACGAGAGCATTGGACGCCGATACAGTGCTGAATCCGATGATAACTATGCTCAACATGCCATCCGACAAACGGTCAAAGTCCAGCTCGATGACAACATCGACTGCATCGCGCGTCGAAAGTTCTACTCGGAAGCATTCGGCTTCGGTTCAATAACCTCAGAACATTACGTTTCAGAGTTCCGTAAACGCGCTGGGCTGAAACGGAATTCGCCCTTTGGAGTCGAGTCTGAAAACATCAAAGATCAAGTCTATTTGGTCAAACGAGACACACCCGAAAAAGCTCAGAGAGTCGAACTTCATCGGGTTTATACGATTGCGGGGCCGTCTCCAAACGAACTCGTGGAAACCTCGTTTATCTGCATGGCGCGCGCCTTGGATGTTGATTCTCTTGGGCACTTTAAATTCCACTGGCTGCAACGGGAGAAGCGAATGGGGGTCAGCTTTCAACCGCATCAGTCTCCCCAGGTTCGAGCATTTACCCCCCCCTCGTAACAAACACCCGCACAGGGTAAAGCAGAGAGTAGACGCCCCACGCCTGTCTGTCGCCAAGAGCAAAATTCGTCAAGTTTGTATGCCGATGCTGCTGTACGATAGAAACCCTTTCGCCACTTGATTTTGCACAACACAAAGAGACAACAAACAGATCAGTCATTGCAAAAATATGATGGTCGCGTTACGCCATTCTCATGGTCATCGAATATCAATCGAATCGTGTCGAAATTGAGCCCGCGTTGGATACCTACGCCGAACCATTTTTGACAGATGCCCTCGCGTCCAATTTTGGATTCGAAGAGTTCAACCCCGGCCAATTGGCAATTATCAGTGATGTGCTATCCGGCCAACCAACCGTTGCCATCATGCCAACGGGTGCTGGAAAGAGCTTATGCTATCAATTACCAGCGGTCATCTTACCGGGTGTTACGGTCGTCGTGTCTCCACTGATTTCTCTCATGAAAGATCAGGTTGATGGTCTCAATGCGAAAGGCATAAAATCCGCCTATATCAATTCCACACAAACCCTCGAGACGCAGACCGAAATACTATCCAGGTTGGGAGAATCGGATTTTACCATCGTGTATGTTGCGCCAGAAAGATTCCGAAGCCACCGCTTCATGCGCAGACTATCCGAGCAAAGAATTTCACTGCTGGCCATCGATGAGGCACATTGCATTTCCCGCTGGGGACACGACTTTCGGCCTGATTATGGGCGACTTGGTCATGTTCTTGAACAGCTCAAACCGCAACACATACTCGCGTGTACAGCCACTGCAACACCTGAGGTTCGAAAAGACATTGTATCAAGCCTGGGGCTCACTAAACCGTGCGTTCATGTTGCAGGGTTCTTGCGTGAAAATCTGTTTCTGCGAGTCAAGAGATGCCGCTCCGAAAATGAACGCTTCAAGGAATTATCAAGGACGCTGACGGAGACTGAGGCCGGTGGTAAAATCATCTATTCAGCGACCAGGAAACGCGTTGAACAAATTCACAAAAAGTTGCGCGAGGTCGCACCCGATTTAACGGTTGTCGCCTATCATGCCGGTATGGACGAACAGCAGCGAAGAAATGCACAAGACGAGTTTATGCGTGGAGATGCCGAGGTTGCCATCGCAACCAAAGCCTTTGGGATGGGGATCGATCGCGCAGATATACGGCACGTGATCCACATGGACCTACCAAGGTCAATTGAAGGCTACTACCAAGAAGTCGGACGCGCTGGAAGAGACGGTCGTCAAGCCCAGTGTACCCTTCTATTCAGCCCCATCGATCGACGCACCCATGAATTCTTAATCGACCTGAGCTGCCCATCGTACAATGCCACTCGGGCAGTCTACGAGACAGTATATCGAGCAGCAGCATCGGGAATTACAGAAATGGACCTGGTCACCGAGTTGCCTCAAGTCGATAGGCCTCAGCAAGAAGCTGCATTGAGGGTTTTATCGCGCTGTGGGGGCATTTTCCCAATCGGTCCAGATACCTGGCGGGTATCCGCCCACAGCCCAGCGTCATTTGATGAACTGGGAATTAATTTTGAGACCTTCGAAAATAGACGACGATTAGAACTGAACCGCTTAGATGTGATGGCCGGGTTTCCCTACGAAAGTGGATGTAGACACGACTTCATACTCAGTTATTTCGGAGAAGATATCGATTCCGAGGTCTGCCCGGGATGCGATCGGTGTGAGGCACTCTCTGAAAAAGCACCTCCACTTTCTGAGGCAAACCGAATCCTTGTGAGAAAAGCACTGGCGGGCATCGCACGAGCCGAGGGGCACTTCGGTCTTACCAAAGTGACAAAAATGCTCGTCGGGAAGCGCAGTGGTATCGAAGATACAACCCTGGTTCAGCTGACTACATTTGGGCTGCTGAAAGAAGTAGGTCAGAAGAGATGCTCTGAGTTGCTACAAGCACTCGTTGACCGTGGATGGGCCATGCTCGTGGGAGGCAGATATCCTCGCATCGCCATCTCACCCATTGGCTGGGAAGTCATGCAGGGTCGCGAAGACGTGGTGGGCCTCAGCCAAGATTGGTGCCACGCACGGTCGGAACTATCCCCCCAAATTGAGAATAGCAAAGCGGTTTCATCTCAACAGCATGGTATGCTTGCTGGGCTCAAAGCATTTCGCCGGCAGTTCGCTAAAGACCACGGAGTCCCAGCCTATTCGATCTTTAACAATAAAAGCCTAGAACAGCTTGCGCTAAAGCGACCGACCAATGAATCTGAATTTTTAAATATTCATGGTTTAGGGGCAGCCAAATGGGCTAAATTCGGACCAGCACTTATCACAGCGATCGAAAAATTATCGTCTAAGTCCAGCGAGTGACACTTTTCGTCGTGCTAAGAGACTGCTATTGACGCTATTCTGGATGCAGATTGCCAAAACGAGATCGGAAATGTACGCCGAACGAAGACAAAAACTGATTAAAAAAATTGCCGGAGGCATCGCAATTTTCTGTGCGCCGAAGGAATCGATTCGCAATGACGACGTCCATCACGACTTTCGGCAGGATTCAGACCTTTACTATCTGAGCGGTTTTGAAGAGCCAGACTGTGTGCTCGTTTTAGACGCCAGAGGGCACGAGCAACCAAAGTCGATCATGTTTCTTCGAAGTCGCAACGTGGAACGAGAAATTTGGGATGGTGTTCGATTAGGAGTCGAAGCCGCGCCCAAGACACTGGGAGTTGATGTCGCCTATCCCATCGAAAGTCTTCAACAAAAACTGCATGAACTTATGATGGGTGCTGACCACGTCTATTATGACCTCGCTCGAAACGACCGTGAGCAGAACGATCAAATGGTCATCGATGCAGTGACGCGTGCGAAGCGATCACGTCGGCGGGATAATGACGTACCGACTGGGATGTCTGACGTGTCGCCGATGCTCCACGAAATGCGGCTCATCAAGGATGCATCCGAACTAGAAACCATGCGTCGGGCTGCTGCATTGACGTCGCTCGGCCACAAGAAAGCCATGGCCGTCACAGTCCCTGGAGCACGGGAATACCAAATCGAAGCCGCAATGGAGTTTGAATGGCGCGTACGAGGGTCCGCGCGAAATGCGTATCCATCCATTGTCGGGAGCGGACCAAACGCATGTGTCTTGCACTATCGGGCCGGCACACGAGAGCTTGAAGCCAACGAACTGGTCTTGGTCGATGCGGGCTGTGAAAAAGAGTATTACGCATCGGATGTGACGCGAACCTGGCCCGTCAGCGGGCGTTTTACCGATGAACAAAGAGACATCTATGAGTTGGTCCTGAAGGCTGAAAAAGCCTGTATTGCCGCATGTGTTGTCGGCGGTAACATCGATGCTGTCCATGACATAGCTGTTCGGACACTGGTGGAGGGACTCATCGCCCTAAATCTTCTAGAGGGTCCGGTTCAGGAAGCGATCGCAAATGAATCGTATCGACGTTTCTACATGCATAGGACAAGCCATTGGATTGGCATGGATGTCCATGACGTCGGTGAATATCAACGTGATGGATCACCTCGGTCATTCGAACCCGGAATGGTCTTGACGGTAGAGCCTGGAATTTACATATCTCCAGCGGACTTGGATGTTCCTGAGGGCTATCGAGGGATTGGTATCCGGATCGAAGATGATATCGTAATTACGGCCGGTGACCCGGAAAATCTGACCGCTGCAATCCCCAAAGAAATCGATGAAATAGAAGCGTTGGTTGGTAGCCAACCACTCTCGCTTTAATGTACGCGCCGCCATGCCGAATCATAAGAAAGTAAAGGCACAAGCCGGCATTAATATTGCTCTGATTAAGTACTGGGGAAAGAGGAACTCTGAACTCAATCAACCGGCTGTTGGCAGCCTGTCTTTGACCCTCGATACGTTTACGACTGAGACGACCGTTCACTTTAGCGATAATCATGACCGGAATGTCTTCATCCTGAATGGAACCGCGCGTGAAGACACCCGTGTTAACCAACTCGTCGATGAAGTCCGCCGCATTGCGTCTATAGATTCTTTTGCGACAATCAGCAGTACGAATCGGGTTCCAACCGCGTCGGGACTAGCCAGCTCAGCGAGCGGAACAGCTGCACTGGCTACAGCCACATGGCATGCCGCTGGGCTCCCAGTCAAACAGCTGGTCCATAATCCAACCTTCCTCGATTTGGTGAGGCGGGGTTCTGGTTCGGCACCACGCTCGCTCTTGCCAGGCTTGGTTGAACTGGAGCGCGATTCCGGTCATGTCAAATCGCTCTGGAATGGAACAGATTGGCCGATTCGAATGGTCGTCGCGCAAGCGACTCAGGCACCGAAGAAAACCTCATCCAGAGAGGGCATGGCCATCACTCAAGCGACGAGTCCGTACTACCGAGCGTGGGTCAAGCAACACCCAGAACACTTATCGAGAGCGCGTCAAGCCATCGAGAACCGAGACATTGAGGCCCTCGGGCATGTCATGGAGGTCTCTACCATGCGTATGCATGCCTGTATGTTGGCGAGTGACCCACCTCTCCGCTATCTGAGAGGGGTGACACTGCAGATGATGGATTGCATTGAATCTTTAAGGCATCGCGGCGTAGGTGCTTGGTATACTATGGATGCCGGTCCACATGTCAAAGTGCTCTGCCTGGAAACCGACGTGAGACCTGTGGTCAGTGCGCTGTCTGAGATGATTCACCCAGACCAAATTGCTGTGGCCAAGCCGGGCCCAGGCGCACATTGTCTAGCACTGTGAACAGTCAAGCACCGGGCAAAGTCATTCTCTTCGGCGAGTACGCAGTTCTCGATGGGTACGATGCGTTGGTCGTTGCTGTCGATCGACATGTGCAAACGAGGAGTCGACCCCAAAAAACTCTCCAAGTTGATGCGGGGCGGTTTGGTTGTCATCCCCCCAAACCTCACGGATTGGAGTTGCCATTTATCAAAGATGTGGTCCAAGAACTCGGCGTCAAAAACGGTCGATTCGATCTGTCGTCCACAGGGTTTGAATGCAGCGAAGGCAAATTGGGTCTCGGCAGCAGTGCTGCGTCTACAGTGTCATTTGTTGGCGCTGCCCTCACGAGTATGGGCCGCGCGATGACTCCAGAGACCGTGTACAAGATCGCGCAAACGAGTCATCGTAGAGTCCAAGGGCTGGGCAGTGGAATAGACGTTGCGGCCAGTACGCTGGGCGGCAGTCTATGGTACAATTGGGACGGGGTCTCCAGCGACCGCTTCACCCATGAGAAGCGGATCGAGACGGAATTTGGCGTCGCACATGTCACATCCGTCACGACACCGATCACATCGATTCTGACAGTTTGGACGGGGCAGCCAGCCAATACGAAAACCTTAGTCAAGGCAGTTCACAAACACAGAGCATCCAAGGAAGATGCAAACTGTATGGCTCAACTAGGTGAATCGGCGAAGGCTGGACGCTTGGCTTGGACAGCGGGCCAAAGATCGATGTTAATCAGTGCCGCACAGAGCGCGAACGAAGCCACCTCAGCCCTCGGCCACCTGACACAGGTCGGGCTGTGGACAGAGAGTCACCAAAAGCTCTCAGATTATGTGGGTCGCCGTGGTTGCGTAAAGACCACCGGAGCAGGGGGAGGTGACCTCGCGTGGGTAATCGGTTCAACCCAGGCTAACGAGCAAGATTTGGAGGCGGAACTAAGCGAATCCGGCTATCTCTGTTTTCGACTGAAAATTGACAACAACGGGCTTAGTTTACTTGGGTGAAGAGAGCTGAGAAGCCGGCTTCGGCCATCGCTTGGACAACGCGATGCGGTTCATGGGGACAGAGAGCAATGACGGCTCCACCTTGCCCGGCACCCGTCAATTTTGCGCCCAAAGCACCTTGAGCAATTGCAATATCAACCATCTGGTCATTGCTGGGATCACTGACGCCACACGCCTGTAGACACCGATGATTGTCCTGGAACAGCTGTCCCAACTGCGTGAGGTCTCCAACCTCTAAAGCAGCCCTGCCGGCCAAGCTGATGTTGCCCATCTGAGAAAACAAACTGTCATAATGGCTGCGCGAAGCTGCCCATCGTTCTCGTAACGAATAAACGGCATCGGCTGTGGTTCCACGCCTCGGTGTCCACGCAACGACGAGGGGGATTGTGGTCTTTAGGTGTATCGTCTCGAATGTGGGTTTCTTCCCGGCTAAAAAGTGTAGACAATGCCCCGTAGCGGCGACTGTATGGTCGAGTCCACTTGGGTTGCCATGGAATAATTTCTCGATCTCTTGAGCATGAAATAAGAGATCGGGTTCAGCCAATTTCTGACGCTGAAAATCAGCAAGACCGCGCAAAAGTGAAACGGCGAAAGCTGCACTGCTGCCCAAACCGACACCGAGTGGCAGCTCACCGTCGATGGTGACAGAGAATCCTCCTGCAGATGACAGGTCAACCGCCTCCATGGCAATGGCAAACGCACGTGCCATCCCACCAGCGGTTTCTTGAGCATCGGGCGACACAGACAAACCTCCACCAGTCCAACGAGGGATTTGTAACAAGGGTCTATTGCCGGTTTCGATTACGGTCGCGCCTAAGCCGTGCCCGAGGGCCGCAGCAATCGCAGGTTGACCGTAAACAACAGCGTGTTCACCAAATAGAATGACCTTTCCGGGTGCTGCACCACGACCGACACGTCTCTGGGTCTCCATCAGCTCTCGTCCTCCAACTCAGCCGCGATGGCGGCCGCGGCCGCTGGTTTGATTTCACCACTCGCAATGATCCGGGCCGCCACTTGGTCTATGAGCTTTTCGCTGACACCCGCCGCGAGCGCTGCTTGACGAGCATGCAGTGACATGTGCCCCCGTTGAATGCCCTCAGTTGCAAGTGCTTTCAGTGCGCCCATGTTTTGCGCCAGGCCAACGGCAGCCATAACCATGGCCAGCTCCCGGGCCGACTCGACTGCGAGGATTTTCCTGAGGACGCCCACGGTGGGATGGACTCGGGTCGACCCGCCCACCGTGCCGATGGCCATGGGCAATTCAATTTCCCCCCTCAGATAATCCCCATCTCGCCACCACTTTGTCAGCGATGTGTACCGCCCACCTCGGGCAGCGAAAGCATGGGCCCCCGCCTCAACACTTCGCCAATCATTTCCGGTCGCCACAGCAACAGCGTCAACTCCATTCATGACGCCTTTATTGTGGGTCGCAGCCCGATATGGATCGATGGCTGCAAACTTGTAGGCTTGGACGATGCCTTCAACGACCTCGGCACCAGAAAACCCTTTTCCTGCCAATGCGTTCTCATGGACTCGACAACGCGCTCTGGCACAACGCCGGTCTGCAAGATTACTCAGAATTCGTAGATAAACTCGGCCCCCTGTCAGCTCTTCGACAAGGGGTGCGATCCCCTCGGCCATTGAGTTGACAGCGTTGGCACCCATGGCATCGACACAATCAACCAAGAGATGCAGAACGAGCATCCGATAAGGTTCATCAAAATGACGGATCTCAATCCCGTGAGCCCCACCACCGCGCGCGATCATATTTGGATTCTTCGAATTGGCCAGAGCCAGAATCTGAGCCTCAGCCCCCGTGAGTGCTGCTGCTGCTTGGTTGTGATCGGCTACATTCACGACTTGAACCTGCGCGATCATAATACCCGGGTCTGCATCAGCACTGAAGCCACCGTTTTGTCTGACCAGTTTTGCCATGTTGCTGACCGCGGCGACGACAGAGGGTTCTTCAACCACCATCGGAACGATATAATCGCGGTCATTAATCTGAAAATTTAACCCAAGGCCAACCGGCAGTGCGAACACACCGACACAGTTTTCCACCATCTTATCAGCGCGTGCAGGTTCGAGACTCGACCCATCGGAAAGAATCCGTAATTCATCATCGGTTAGTCCGAGTCTATTCTTCAGTTCTGCATGTCGACGGTCGATCGGCAATCGATAAAAACCGGGAATACGAGAGTCGGTCATGGGGTGGTCTCAGACAGAGCCAGCCACTGCTGCAGGCGCCCACCGAGTAATTTGGGCCTCTGGGCCAACTCAGCGGGACGCCGACATCCCGTCAAAGCCATAGCCGTTCGAAGGCCTGCGATCACCGTCTCTAAAAATGCTGTAGCGTCTTCTTCTCCACCTCTCAAAAAAGCTTGCAAAACAGGTCTTGCACTGCCAGCGACCGTCGCACCTAAAGCCAGAGCCTTTGCGGCTTTCAATCCGGAATCGACACCGCCAGATGAGATAATTTGTGCGCCCCCAATTCGACTTGCGAGCCCAGTTGCCGCCAGGGTCGGTATGCCCCACTCAGCAAACGTCTCCCCAAGCTGAGCCAATTGTCCCGTGGCTCGTAATGCCTCGACCTTGACCCAGCTGGTCCCTCCAGACCCACTGACATCGATGGCCGGTACGCCCAGTTCGACCAATCGGCGAAATTGATTTGGCCCAATGCCACAGCCACATTCCTTCACCAAGACACGCCCATCCAGTGCGTCTACGACGCGACCGATGGTATCAAATCCGCCGCGAAAATCGCTATCAGCATCGGCCCCGGGTTGGCATAATTCCATAGCTGCGTTGAGGTGAATCGCCATATAGTCGGCACCGATGCTTTTCATCAATTCGGCCACCTTAATTGGCCCGAGGTCACGCGCTTGGTTGACGCCAAGATTACCAAATAAAACCAGGCTGGGCGCAATGTCACGAACGGAATAGGTCCGCACAGCATCTGGTGTATCGGTGAGCAATCTTTGGGACCCCACGCCGAACGCGAGTCCCAGACGGTCGCAGACTTGTGCAATACCACGATTGATCTCGCCCGCTTTATCTGGCCCCCCGGTCATGCCTGTCACCATCAAAGGCGCTGAAAGGGTTGAATTGATGAGCGGTGTCGTCAGGTCGATTTCATGCATCGCTAATTCAGGCAAGGCATTGTGTATCAAGGTGACGTCTTCAAATAACCCTTCGTGGCTTTTGAAAACCGCCCTGTCATCCGCACAATGGTCGATGTGGTCTAATTTCCTCTGATGTCTACCGGTCATTGCGCCTTCTTGCTTTCGAGTTGATTGGTCTCGGTCAAGGGGTAATGATTGAATCCAAAGAAGTCTAGCAACGATCGAGGACCGTGCCGACCAGTCGATCGATGCCCGCATGAACCTGCGCAATGGATGGCCCGACCATGTAAGCCGGTGTGGAGATCACATTATTCGTTTCATCGACGTGAATTTCTCCCGGATTTGTGTCGACATGCTGGGCTCCCATGGCGCGGATTGCATCAGCCGTGCCCGCATCGGATCCGATTGTAACTTCGACACCGTGATCTGGACCCAGTATTTTGGCTGCGATGGCCGGGGCAATGCAAATGAAGCCTAACGGTTTGCCTGAGCTATGGATGGCTCTGATCAGGTTTGCAACGTGATCGTCCACGCTCATTTCTGGACCCTCCGTCGCGAAACTACAAAGATTTTTTGCCGCGCCAAATCCACCCGGGATGACGAGCGCATCTAAATCTCCGGCATCGACGGTAGCGATATCCACGATAGCGCCTCGAGCAATACGGGCAGATTCGATCATGACATTTCTCGTCTGGCCCTCCGCGGGTGCTTCGGCCAAATGGTCGACGACGTGCATTTGCTCTTTGTTTGGCGCCATGATGATGGTCTCTGCACCGCGTTGATCCAGAGCGAGTAAAGTACAGACGGCTTCTTGAATCTCTGCACCGTCTAACCAACCACACCCAGCAAGAATGACCCCTACTTTCTTCGATTTCATATTTTATGTCCCCAAACTCATGCGTTTACTATTCACATTTGGTACCAATTAGAGCCGGTTTTCAACCCCCGTATGAGGTATTCGAAGGCTGTGGTGCGAAAAGTGAGACAAAGACCGGCGGCATGCAGTATCGTGATGACATGCGGTACGTATTAGCCTTGATATCCATCTGTTTTGTCGCCTGCGTCAGCGGAGACTTGCCATCGGGCCTCGACGGAGGCCTCGGACAGGGGCCGGGTGGTGGTGCTGACCAAGAATGTTCGCCAGGCAGCCGTAAATGCGTCGTCGGGCAAAACAAGACACAACTGTGCAATGACCGGGGACAGTGGACGGTGCCCCGGAACTGTATCAGCGGCGTTTGCCAGGACGGAATCTGTACGCGGTCCTGTGAATCGGCGTGTACACCGGGCGAAACACAGTGTCGTCCCTCTGGTCTGCAAACCTGTGAAAGGGGCCAAGGTGAATGTGGAGTCTGGGGCGAAACACAGCCGTGTCCAGTCGGCGAAGTGTGCCAACCGGGTCGGGTGCGATGCGAGCCCGGGCGATGTAGCGATCAATGTGATGAAGGCACTGTCCGCTGTACAGGAGATGCAGCATTTTCTCGCTGTGTCCTGGACGGACAATGTACGCGTTGGTCCGATACTGAAGTCTGTCCAGCAGGGCAGGTCTGTTCTGGGGGGCAATGTCAGGGCGCGGGCCAAGCATGCCGCGATAGCTGCTCTGAAAACTCCGTCGTCTGTTTAGATGACTCATCTTTCCAGCAATGCAGCCGCCAAGCGAACTCTTGTTTGGACTACAATTCGCCGCAAAATTGTCCCGACGGACTCCGCTGCAATCGGGCAAACGGACAATGCGAGAACCCATGTCCATCTCCCCCCGAATGCCAACTGGTTCGCGAGAGATGTTTCCAAGGCGGTATCCAGATCTGCGTGCCCAACCAATTCAACGGATGTCCGACATGGGGTGCCATTCAGCCGTGCGGTCCTGGACAAGTCTGTGATGGTCAACAACTGGGCTGTGTCCAAGGCTGTGAGCCAGAATGTAATCCGGGCAGCCGCCGGTGCGTTAATGACGGTTACCAGGTCTGTTCTGATGCCCAAGGGTGTGCTGCATGGGGTCCGGTCGAAAGATGTCCTGGTGGACAACAGTGCCGGGGTGATGGTGAGTGTGCGAACGCGTGCCGAGACGGTGAAACGGAAACGAGGGAATGCGGTCAATGTGGTGTGGAGCGCAGGGATTGCCGGAACGGAGACTGGGGCATATGGCTTGCCTGTGAAGAACGCGGTGCCTGCCAACCCGGTGATGTTCAAGCATGCGGTAATTGCGGACTTCGATTCTGCGGTGATGATTGTCAATGGGAACCGTGCAGAAACGACGGGGTCTGCGCACCAGGCGACGAGCAACCCTGCGGTGAGTGTGGTGTCCAAGTTTGCAATATGGATTGTGAATGGAACGGATGCGGCAATAGCAACGGGGCGCGTCGAGACTGTGGCCAATGTGGTTGGCAATGGTGCCTCCCCGGTGGAACGTGGTCGGATGACTGCGAGGGCTACACAGACGACCCATGCCAAGAGGGCGGACTGTTTGGATATTGCTCGGAAGATGGCTTTTGCATTTACGAAGTGTAGCCGGAGCCAACGAAGACCATGAAAAGACCAATCATATTTTCCATCCCGGGCTATGAACATCTGCAAGAGGCACTTCTAGCTCGCCTCGATGCAGAACGCGGTGATGTCGAACGTCGGCAATTTGCCGATGGAGAACGCTATCAAAGGCTCATGCAGGCCGTCGAAGGACGACAGGTCATTCTGGTCGGCGGGACGATAGACGATCCATCGACATTGACTCTCTACGATTTAGCGTGTGCGATTACCAAGTACGGTGCGCGCCGGCTCCAAATGGTCCTCCCCTATTTTGGGTATTCGACAATGGAGCGCGCCGTTCATTCTGGTGAGGTCGTGACAGCTAAGGCCAGAGCACGGCTTCTGTCGGCAATCCCACCAGCCAGTTATGGAAACTCTGTTTTTTTACTCGACCTTCACAGCGAGGGGATCCCACACTACTTCGAAGACGGGCTGACGGCCATTCACGTGTACGCAAAAGCCCTTCTCACCCCGGTCATCGCAAAAATGGGCGGTCAAAATTTCGTGCTTGGGAGCACCGATGCGGGCCGCGCAAAATGGATTGAATCTCTGGCAAACGACCTCGGTGTCGATGCAGCCTTCATCATTAAGCGACGCACTCAAAACAACCAAACGCGAGTGACGGCAATGAATGCCGATGTGGTCGGACGGACAGTCGTCATCTACGATGATATGATTCGGTCTGGTGGCTCTCTCATCAGCGCAGCGGAAACGTATCAGGCAGCAGGGGCAACGAAGCAGATTGCTGTCTGTACCCATGGCGTTTTCACGCCGGGTGCTTACAGACGGATTCTCGATTCAGGTCTCTTCGAGATGGTGATAGCAACGGACAGTCACCCCAATGCAATTCAACTCAAAACAGAGGGTCTTGTCGTGGTTGAAACCGCTGATTTATTCGCCGAACACCTGGCCCTTTCATTCGGGTGACCCGGTCCACATGGACCAATTTCAAGCACGGTGGATGCCGACATGATCAGGTCGACATTCAAGGGACTCTCTTACACGGTAGCAATCAGGTTTGAACGCCAAACTGCGAAGTCCAATGGGATGCTTCGTAGGTCTATCTGAACCCGAATTCTTCTCAATCTTTGGGATTTGAGAAAGTTAATCGGGCCGAGGTCGAGACAAAAACTGAGGCTGATTCTTTTTTTTAATCCGACCTGCGTAACCAAATGGGGTGGATCTCGACTCTCTATACCATACGTAAATCGTACAGCTTTAAGCCGCTCTGAGTTGGAGCCTTCGTGTTTGTCGATCCCCCTCCTCCCTTTCGGCAGCCCGGTGGGCGACCCGACCGGCTCGGGGCGGCTTATCTTTCCTTCTTTTTAAGGCTCAACCGGTTGTCTGCGATAGGCAACGAGAGCCGTCTGCCGTAACGAGTATGTCGTCTTCGACTCGCAGGCCGCGGACATCGCTATACGCGCTCAATTCAGACCAGTTGACGAACTGAGTCAAATGGGGGTGGTTATAATAACGACGCTGCAGGTCATCGACTTGGTAAAACCCTGGCTCAACCGTGACAAGCATGCCTTCTTGTAAGGGCCGGTCCAATCGAAGAAACGACCAGCCAAAACGCTCACTGCGTCGTCGGCCTGGTGCATATCCAGCGAGGTCACCCAGATCTTCCATGTCGTGGACATCCAATCCCAGCAAATGCCCAACACCGTGCGGGAAAAACAGGGCGTGCACATTTTCTTCGACGAGATCAATCGGGTCGCCATACAAAAGATTTAAGTCACACAAACCACTCACGAGAGTCAGACAGGCCATGCGATGGACTTCTCTGTATTCAACGCCTGGTTTGATGAGTGCTATGGCTGCGTCTTGGGCGGTTGACACGACATCGTGGATGGCCGACTGTGTTGGTGACATTGGCTGTTCCACGGGCCAGGTTCGCGTGACATCGGCAGCGTAACCCGAGCCAGTTTCAGCCCCAACGTCGAGCAAAACCATGTCGCCCGCCTGCATTTTTGCACTCAGGTCATTTTGATGAAGAACTTCCCCTGCAGGCGTGATGATCGGGTTGTATGAATTGGTCATTCCATGGTCGTAAAAATAGCCGTTCATGACCCCCCAAATAGATTGGCATGACACCCCGGATCGCAATCGATTACGCGCGAGCTCATGGGCCTCGGCGGTCACCTGAGCCGCACGGATCAATTGGTCGATTGCCCATGGGTCGTGGCAAAGTCGAGACGCCACCATCGCTTCGGCCAATGGTCGGTCAAACGGATCGATAGACCCACCGGATACAGGCCGGTTCAGCTTTTCCGAAATCCTTTTGCTCGAACCTGGGTCCATGGCGGGCAGCACCATCGCATCGGACTGATACACCAATTCATCAAGATAAGCCGTTTTGACGTCGAGCGTCGCGCGCCACTCTTGGGCCGTCGGGCGCGGACCATGCCAGAGCGCATCATCTGCGTCTGGTCGTTCGACATACAAACAGGCTCCCCGCTCATCCAAAATAAGAACGGCACCGGGTAAGTTTTGACCGACACAATGCAAAAAATGGCTCGAGGCACGGAATGGGTGCTGGTTCGCAGGAAAGTTACGGCTGGTTGGTAAACCCGCTGGGATGACGGCAGTACGACCATCTAATGCATTGAGAAGCTCGGCTCGACGGGTTTGCAGGCAAACGTGTTTTTTTGATTTCATAGTCTAGACCCACATCAAACATAAGAGGGTGAGCGTCAAAAGCGAGATGGCCTTGGTTGTTCGACGTCCGGTCGGCTTGACATGAGGCCGCCTTGGACGCATGGCTGCGACATAGAGTTGGTCAATCACCAGCAGAATAACCGAGAGTACAATTCGCGAGCGCACGGTCAGTTCGCTCAGAAGTTGCTGATTCAAATGTAGATACCAAATGCCCGTCAAGGCATAGGTGTAAAGACATATCCGCCTGCCCCACACGCCCCAAACCAAGCTCATAGGAGCTCGACTCGCGTGCGGTCTGTACGGTGCCTCATAGTCGCGCCGTGAGGTCCACAGCAGCACGTAACAGCTTAAAAGTGCTACATAAGATCCGTGATGGGCAAATGAAAGCGTCATTTCGATGTCGGACACAGCCAGACCTCCTGAAAGTACCCTCAAATCATCGAGTCTACGTCGGTGGTACTCAAGCCTTTTTTTGCTGGACTTCGCAGGTCATATCGAAACATAAACACTACGGGAGTGTCACGCCGCTGTTGATCTGGACTGTTAGGCCATACGAAGCAGACCGGCTGAAAGAGAAAACGTATGTCCGCACTAATATTGATCGTTGAAGACGAACGCGATTTATTGACCACACTCGAATACAGTTTGCAGCGAGAGGGCTATCAGACACGCTCAGCAGCGACAGCGCAAGACGCCCTCGAATTGGTGCAAAAAGAACCCTTACCGAACTTGGTTCTGCTCGACCTCATGTTGCCGGACATGTCGGGTACTGAGGTTTGTAGACGCCTTAAGAATGGAGCAAAGACTAAGGATATCCCCGTGGTGATGGTGACGGCACGAGCCGAAGAGATCGATCGCGTTGTCGGCTTTGAAGTCGGTGCAGATGACTATGTCGTGAAGCCCTACAGCATGCGAGAACTCATGTTGAGAGTGAGCGTCATCTTGAAACGGTCGAAAGGAGCCGAAAGCCAATCGGAAGACATTGAATTTGGCTGTCTTAAACTGGATAGGCCCGGACATCGAGTCTGGGTCGAGGACCAGGAAATTCGTCTGACAGCTCTAGAATTTCGTCTTTTGACCACCTTCTATGACCGGCGCGGTCGGGTACAAACCCGCGAACGACTCTTGACAGATGTCTGGGGTTACCAAGCTGAGGTGACGACGCGCACGGTAGACACGCATATGAAGCGACTCAGAGAAAAGCTTAAGGCCGCAGGCACATATATTGAGACAGTGCGCGGTGTGGGGTATCGCATGCAAGCCAGACCAAACCAGAGTAAGGAATGAAAGTAAGCTTACGGGGGCGTTTATTTCTCGTCTCATTAGCCCTGATTATGGTGGTGGGCTCAGTCAGTGCCGTTTATCTCGAAAGCGAACTCCGACAATGGCTCGAAAGTCGCATGGAGCGAGACCTTCTCGCCCATGCCTTCACCTCGGTTGCGGCCGTCGACCTGGCACCCGAGACAGAATCTCTAGACCAATTCGACCGCCTCGCAGATAAATTAGGCCGCTACCAACGCAAGCGTATTACACTCATCGCCGACAGCGGTGTTGTCTTGGGTGATTCTGCGCTACCCATCGAGCACGTACGCCAGCTACCGAATCACAAAGATCGACCTGAATTTATGGCTGCACTCGAAGACGGTCAGGGCTTCGCACGACGGTCCAGTGAGACCCTCGGAACCCACTCGCTCTACGTGGCCGTTCCGTTCAAACATCCTATCAAGCCAGGCGTCTTGCGAATCGCGACGCCTCTGACGGCCGTGGATCAAGCGATCACACGTATGCGCTATTTCCTACTTTTCGCCGGGATTCTTGGCTTAATTTTGGCCATTATGGTGAGTCTGCTGGCATCTCATTTATTGTCGAAACGGCTTCGTAGTTTGTTGACTCGAGCTAAGGTGATGGCCGATGGCCACTTGAGTAATGTCAGTATTCGACCTGAAAGCACCGATGAAATTTCAGTCCTGCATCGATCACTCGACCGTCTTGATCAAGCCCTCGAAGAAATCGTAACAACCTTGGCCCTTGAACGCGATCGGTTCGCCGCTGTTTTAGAAGGCATGACCGAGGCCGTTTTGGTGGTCAACGCTGAGCGCCGAATCACACTTGGAAACAGTGCTGCAGTCGAGTTTTTTGAACTCAAGAAATCACCCCGTAAGAAACGCGTTCACAAGGTGATTAAAACGCGGGAAATTCTGTCAGCAATAGATGCTGCTTTGAACGGTCAATCATCTGAGCTCGACATCGAGATCAATCGTGGCAGCACACGCTTTGTTATGGGTCGTGTGGCACCCCACGGAAATGATGCTGGCTGCGTACTGGTGCTCCATGACGTCACTCGCCTGCGGCGTCTCGAACGAGTCAGAAGAGACTTTGTCGCCAACGTATCCCACGAGCTCAGAACGCCGGTCAGTGTGATTAGCTTAAATGCAGAAGCCCTCAAAGACGGAGCGATGCAGGATCCAGTCACGGGGCCTAAATTTGTAGATGCACTGGTCCGCAATGCGAAGAGATTGACGGACATCATAGCGGACTTACTCCACATCTCTCGAATCGAATCTGGGCAGTACGATATGGAGGCAGGGCGAATACGATTGATGGAGCTCATAGCTGATATTTGGGATGGAATCGAACAGCTCGCAAGTCAGAAGCAGATCACCATGGTCTGCAAGGTGGCTCCGGATTTAACCGTGCGAGCAGACCGATTTGGACTCGAACATGTGTTGATCAATCTACTGCAGAATGCGGTCCGCTACACCCAGGCGGGGGGTGAAGTGACACTCACGGGCACTGAGACCAGTGAATATGTGCGCATAGAAGTCGTGGACAACGGACCCGGCATTGCTGAAAAACATAGAAAACGAATCTTTGAACGTTTCTATCGAGTCGATAAGGGCCGCTCAAAGCATATGGGCGGCACGGGGTTAGGCCTTTCGATCGTCAAACATCTGATGATAAATATGGAGGGTGAGGTTGGCATGAAGCCAAATAAGCCAAACGGCTCGATCTTTTGGCTGAACCTGCCACTCCTTGGGGAATCCACAACCACGATGGATGAACCAGTCGGTGATGGGGATGACGATTAGGAGCATGAGTCAGCATATGGGCACTACGCAAATTTGGTCCATCGCAGGTAACACTCAGAGATTGGACGGGGGCGCCATGTTCGGAAACGTCCCCAAAGCCTTATGGGCCCGATGGTGCAAACCAGACTCAGAGAATCGAATCGAATTAGCCTGCCGGGCGATGCTCATTAAAGAGAGTTCAGGTCGGTTGATTCTTTTCGAAGCAGGAATCGGCATTTTCTTCCCGCCCAAATTACGAGCACGCTTCGGTGTGATGTCCGATGAGCATCAGCTCCTCATCGGTTTAAACAATGCTGGTTTTGAGCCGGATGACATCGACGTGGTCGTCTTGTCACATCTTCACTTTGACCATGCTGGTGGGTTGCTGACCGAATACATTGAACACAAACCATACGAACTGGTTTTTCCCAATGCCGCCTATGTCGTGAGTCAAGATGCGTGGTCGAGGGCCTGTCAGCCCCACGCCCGTGACAGGGCATCGTTTATACCCGAGTTACAGCCACTGCTCGAGTCGACGGGTCGATTGGAAATCGTCGGTGACAAAACATCGCAGACTCTAGGCGCAGATTATCGGCTCCATTTTTCTTATGGTCATACACCCGGTCTCATGCTCGCAGAGGTTCCAAGCGATGAGGGGCCGGTGTTGTTCTGCGGTGACCTAATTCCCGGCGTACCATGGGTTCATCTCCCCATCACTATGGGCTATGACCGCTATCCTGAAATGATTATTGACGAGAAAGAACAAATCCTCGCGTCGCTTTTGAGCCGAAATGGGCGTCTTTTTTTTACTCATGACCCATCTGTCGCCATCGGCCGACTGTCGCAGGATCAGAAATTACGCTATGGAGTCACCGAGACAGTCAATAACCTTTCCGGAGATGTCCTTTGATTCGGTCGTTTTACGTCGGTGTGATGACAGCGATACTCGCCCTTAATCTTGGATGCGGCAGCTGTCAGGTGGTTCAAGAAAATCGAGATGAATTCCTGGCACAAAGGCAATTACAGGAGGCAGACCGAGGGCACCACGTCCTCGTCTCCATTCCAAAGAGGCTGTTCGAAAATGGCGTCGATCGTGCGTTTGGGGCGATCCCGGATATGCCGGTGGCCCTCACTGGCTTTGGCGCTGTGGGCCAATATGTCGACGGATTAAGCCTTCGACCAAAAGAGCTTGCCTTTGACTTTGACCGGTCATCAAACCTCAAGCTCGGTCTCAACCTGGATGCCTTCTACGGACGGTCACGCTTATTCGGCATTCAATTAAAGGCGGTTGTTCCAGTCATTTATGATCGGAAAACTCAGACGATGACCCTTGTGGTGCGATACGATGTTTTTGAACAAGTTGAGCCCAGTCTCTCTAGGGGAGCCGCCGATAACCTGACCCGAGCGATTCGTTCAAAAATCCCGTCTTTGGCGAGACAGCTGGTCTCGACCAACACCCTCCGCGGCTACGTTCAAAAAAATCTGAGCAGACTACTGCGAGACTTCTATCCCGTTGTCCGTCAAACCATGTTGAAACCCATGGGGGAAATCGTCCGATTTAAGTTCAAGGTGCCCGATTTACCGGTTGAGCGGATCACTCTGATTTCGTCGCAGAATGACTTGGTGTTTGGTATTCGTACGAGTTTGAAAGCAAAAGGCCTACCAACGCCAAAGCGAGTTGTGAATACCAGGACTGTTCGATTTTCAATCTCGACGGATATGGTTGCATCTCTCGGTAACCAAGCGATTGATGACGGGCGGATTCCCGCACAGTACAACGCCAATGGTCGCCCGACCAGCGACGGTGCATACACGGCCGGTTTTGCATGGACCCGAACGAATCATCCATTAAAAGTGAAACTGTGGAATCTTGAGCCGAAGACGCTTCCAGCTTGTATTTACGTCCAGGCAGGGGCTAGACCGACCGTGTCCCTGAAGGGTAAAAAACTCAAATTTGGATTTAGAGACGGACGTATTGAGGAGGTCCTTGGTCCCCCACTGATCTCGGAAGCATTAGACGTCCTCGGCATCAGTAAGCGAGTCTTTTCACTGACCTAGAGTATCGCCCTCAGCCAAGAGATTACCTTTGGCTCCAGAGCATATAAGGTGTCATTGGATTCGGCGGAATTCAGTGGCCATGCGCTGCATTTCGAACTTCGCATGGGGTCTGGGACAAGTAAAAAGAAGCGCAGTCGGCAATCGTCGACCCAGCTGAACGAGCCTCGACGGACATCAACCGACCAGGTGCTTGGGAATACAACCCATCATCAAATTGAGCAACAAAAGAAGACACGCTCATGAAGGAGTTTGAATTCAGTCTCAAGATCACCTCCGATGCTTGGTTGGACTATTACAGGTCGCCTCAATCTACTGTGGTTGCAACCAC
>JAYZEG010000038.1:0-44651 GCA_036337435.1 Myxococcota bacterium | reverse complement strand
TGCCATCGGCAGTGCCCGGCGTGACCAAATCATAATCAATGAGACCCTCAACCTCGTTTCTAAACAAATTCACGTAGACACTGGCGAAGGAACTGAGCGTCAGGTCGGCGCCTATCTGATAGCTCATGGACAATTCAGGCTCCAGCTCATCATTGCCCCTGACTGTGTAGCCCACACTTGGATTGTCGAATCGAAGATACAATTCCTTGAAGGAGGGGGCTCGATACCCTTGGCCGATGCTGGTCCGTAGCGTCAATGAATCTATCGGGTCATAACGGAGCGCGATGCGGGGGACGGTGACGTAACCAAACCGGCTGTCCCCCTCGAGCCGGCTGCCGGCAACGAGAACAAGATATGGGTCGCTGAGTATGGTCCAAACGTTTTGCAGATAGACTGCACCGCGATACCGATCAGCCGTTCTGCACAATGTCGATGGCGACTCAAAATCACAGTCGTCGTTTCTGATAATCCTCGGATTATCAGCCGTCTCAAAGATCCCATCAACGCCAAGGCTTAGGACATTTTGCGCGGGCAGTTGTAGGTCGGTCTGTCCGTTGCCTTGGGTATACTGAAGCCTTGAATCCTCATACTTGTCCCGCCTATCGGACAACCGCTGATCCATGAGAAATTGATCGCGGAGGTAATTGTATCGAAGGGATGAAACGAACCGGTCTCCGCCATCCGCCTTATGCTCAAAACTAATGAAGGCGTCGTACATATCTACGACTTGACGCCGGTCAAAGACAGCACCGCTCTCCGATGCGTCAACACCAGCCCTCTGTCGCTTTGAATACTCGAGGCCCGCATTGAGTCGGGACCGCTTGACAAGATCAACTCTTCCAAGGCTTCGAATATACCAATCTTCGATAGAACTGCCATCGGTGGCGTTGTCGCTGGCCCTATCGTCCGAGTCCACTCTAAAGGCGGGCAACCAGTGATATCCACCAGACAAAGTGCCAGAGACGCTGCCCTGCCGAGTACTGAATCGACCCATTGTCTCCGATGATTTATCATTGCCTAGAAAAGTCTGTAAATGAGACCTCACATGGTCCTTTCGAGACTCTTTGCGCGTGATGATGTTCACGACGCCGCCTAATGCATCGGCACCATAAAGCGCCGACCCTGCCCCCCTTAAAATCTCAACCCGTTCGATGTTTTCAAGATTGAGCCGTTCGATATCGAAGACACCATCTTTTGAACCAGGGAGCCGGTTTCCATCGAGCAACACTAAGGTATGCTTCGCATCGAGCCCTTGTAAGGCAAGACCCACGCCAGCAAAGGTACGTTGGACTTGTACGCCAGCCGTATTGGCCATCAATTGTCCCAGATTGGTCGCGCCACTGTTCTCGATTTCTTCGCGGGTGATGACCTCCGTCGAAATTGGACTGTCCGCGCGGCGCTGAGGTGTCCGAGTGCCGGTGACAATCATGTCGTTTTCACGAGCATCTGCTTGCGAATCGTCTGTGGGATCGGCGGGCGAGGTCACGTCGCTTGGTTGAGCAAAGGCACTTGTCCAAATGCCAGGTGCGACTGCACATAAACCACTGATTAAGGAGGCTCTAACCCACGTTGAAAAAGATGAACTCATGACCAATTTTGTGGCTTTCCGTCAGTGGATTAACATCCACACATATCGGTCCAAATCCCGCCGGATTCGCCACATGCGGACTCATTGGTGTCGCAATCACACATGTGGATCGAAATGTCGTAGCACCCTGAGCCATCGGCGGCAGAACCACCCCCCTGGTCGTTCTCATCACACCCACATCGATCTGTCCATATGCCGCTTTGGTCGGTACAAGTCACATCATCTACGTCACAATCACACATGTGACTGACGGGGTCATAGCAACCTGATGCACCCCCATCACCATGGTGTTGGCCACCACCTGGGTTGCCGTTGTCACATGCACACTGTTGAGTCCAAACACCACCAGATTCTGCGCAGGTGTTTTCACTGATGGCACAATTACACATATGGCTATTTTGGTTATAGCAACCAGACCCATCGGTGCTCGTATTACCGCCGTCAGTCGGACCATCAGCACCACCGGCACCTGCCGCACCACCAGTGCCACCAGTTCCATCCGTTGCTGCGTCCAGCATCGATTCCCCAGCAGCCCCGGCGCTCCCAGCGGACTCTTGACCGCCAACCTCGCCATTGCCAACGACCCCGGCACTGCCGCCACCCCCATTGTCATCGGGCGAATCGTCGTTGTCAGAACCACAGCCAACAATCAGCACAAAACCTAGAAAGTAGGTCAAATTGAAAAGCTTCATCTCAGAAAATCCTAAACCATGGAGAGCGCGAAAGAGAAAGACATCGTACACCTGTGCTGTATATTTAATGATTTTGATAATGATTTTCAATTTAATTATTTGGTTGCGCCAGTTTGCGATGTTCAATAGCGTGACACGACGGCGATATTGGCTACTCTAGGCGCATCGAAAACCAGTGCAGCCGATTCGTGTAAAACGATTCGATTCAATGCCAAGGATTGACATGAAAACGAGATGTCCGGAATGCTCAAAGGCCTGACCAAACCCGTCGACCAAACAGAGTCAAGATGACCCAAAGAAAGCAGTGTGAATGCGATGAGTGACCAAGAGCTAACAACAGCACAGCAACAAGAAATCGACTCCGCGTCCAGACAGGCACAACGCAGCGAACCGGCCACCCACGTAAAGCAGTGGCTGCAAGACGTTCATGTCGCAACTTTAGGGACTTTAGGGGCAAAACCAGATTTATCGGGCTTCCCAGTCAATTCGGTCGTCCCCTTCGCCATCGACTCAAACGGGGCTCCCTATGTGCTCATCGCACATATTGCTGCCCACACACAAAACTTGAAGAAAGATACACGGTGCAATCTGTTCATACGGCAAGGTATCGCGAAAGGCGATCCGCAGGCGCAATGGCGAGCCACTTTGGTGGGCCACATGGAAATGCTCGTCGTTGAATCTTCGCCAACAGCCCGGCACTTGAAACCCTACCAAACAGCCATTTCCGAAGACGAATTCATCGCGCTGAAGGCACGATACCGAGAGCGGGTGCCGAAGAGCGACAGCTACTTTCAGACGCATGACTTTAACTTCTGGAGACTTCGGGACATCAAGAAGGTCCGCTACATCGCTGGGTTCGGGCGAATTTGTTGGTTTGATGGACACGAGCTACTGGGCCGGGAAAAGACTGATGAACTGGCCGACGTAGCCGCGGGCGCCATCGAACATATGAACGACGACCACAGGGATGCCCTCGAGCTCATCTGCCGAAATCTCCATGGATTGGAGCCAAACTCGATTAAAATGACGGGGTTGGACAGCCGGGGATTTTTCTGCGAAATCGCCGCAGAGCCTCGTTTAATCTACACATCCTTCGGATATGAAATCTCTCGAGATAGCCTGAGGCAAGCCATGATCGATGTGACCGTTCGCGCCCGAAATGCAGTATCGTCCTAGGCACTCGATGTGTTGCCCTGGGTCACGGTCAGGCCAGATAGCCGGTTCAGAGATGTCTTTCTACGTCACTCAAGTGGGCAAGAACTTCAGCGATTTCACCGGTTGCCTTGTCTCTCTGTTCTTTCCCAGTCAAGCCTTGACGACTCAAAATGACAACCGTGGCCGGATGAACGACCAAGTCTTTGGCGTGATAGCACTTATCATCTGGACTTTTAGGTAGTTTCCCGTCGGCATGATAATCCCGCTCAATCGCATCGAGTGACAGGGATGTCAGCTTTTTTGACGCCGCGAGAAGTGCCCCCAAGTAAGCACGACAGCCAGCATGTTTTTTTGAAAACGCTGATGCGATTCGTTCGCCAATGCTGACCAACTCCTCGGCCAGGACCCCAACGACTTGGGGGCCTTTAGTTGCCTTACTCGACTCTAGGAGTGACTTGGCCAAGTTGCTGTAGGCAACGAGCTCCTTTTTTGCCGCCACCGCCTGAGTCGAGTTAGTTTGAGGTGTTTTCACTGGTTCTTTTGCTGCCGTGTCCGTGCCCTTCTCGACCTCAGGTTTTGGTGGTGGTAACGGATCGGCGTTTTTCGAACAAGCTGAGAGCAGACATGAAACGAGAATGGAAAGAACAATCATACCGGGTTTTGTCATAGGAAAATTACACCTCTTTTGCCAGGGTCAACTGCGCTTGGGAGGCCGTGTTTTACTGTGAAACACGTGAATTTTCCATTCCAAAGGGGTCTTTTGATGCCCGTATTTCTACACATGACCGAAGGCGAGTCGCGCTTCAAGCGACTCTTACCAACCCCATCATTGAGCCGCTTTATCACTGGCTGAGAGCCTGTAACAACGATAACTCATCAACGTATCGCGGTCATGAAAGCAAATCCCGCACACGCAAACGCGAATTTATAAGGGTAACTATTGCCAATGGAACCGGTTCTCAATATGGTCCCCGTGCATGAATAGGGGAACGCACGGCGTGGTTTAAGGCCCGCTTAAAAAATTCACATAACGGAGGTATTCTCATGAGTATTTTGGTCGGCCGAAAGGCACCTGATTTCACCACCCAAGCAGTCAAAGCCGATGGCGAAATCGTCGATAATTTTAACTTCGAAGAAGCCCGCAACGGCCGGTATGCTGTTATTTTCTTTTACCCAATGGATTTCACCTTCGTCTGCCCGTCAGAAATCATCGCCATGGGACACCGCACAGAAAAACTACGCGAACTCGGATGCGAGGTGGTTGGTGTAAGCATCGACTCTCACTGGACCCATAATGCATGGCGAAATACGGCTGTGAACGATGGCGGTATCGGACCCGTACCATTCGCTTTAGCTGCCGATATGACTCGAGAAATTTCGACCGCATACGGATGCCTCGCTGATTCGGAAGATTCCTACTATCCGCTTGGCGTTTCCATGCGAGCCACATACGTCATCGACCGAAATGGGATCGTGCGACACCAAGTCGTCAACGATGAACCCCTAGGGCGAAATATGGACGACGTCGTTCGCCTGGTTGAAGCACTTCAATTTTTCGAAGAAAACGGCCAAGTCTGTCCGGCTGGATGGCAAAGCGGAGACAAAGGCATGACCAACACACCTGATGGTGTCGCTTCATACCTCGCGGACAACGCCGATAAGCTGTAAACCATCCTACGAACGTGCTCACTCCGGACGGTGCCCAAACGGGCTTGCATCGAGCTGAGCACGTCACCACCCAAACTCTTTGGCCCCAAAGTGAGACCATGAACGTAGTAAAATGCCACTCCAGTTGACAGACACCGGTGGCATTGAAAACGACTTTTGGGTTTAAGACGATTGATCGGATACAGATTGACGCATGAGCGTATGCGCTGACGTACGCCCCCCTAGGTGCAGTTATGGTCACTCGGCATGCTCGGGCAACACGCGCAGTTGGCATCCCAATTAAAACGACACCGCGGAGACGAACATGAAGCCATTTGCTGCCTTGATCATACTTTTGCTGATGCCCTACGGATGCGAGGGCGATACAAACTCCTCGCCAACCAGTGACTCTGGTCTGGAGGTAGATTTATCAGCCACTCAACTTGATCGTGGCCAAAACAGGGATGTTGGCATAGACGATATGCGCGTTGAGCGCACCTCCGATATGGCGACCACTGACGTCGGAGAGGGCGTGGGGGATGCATCGGACACTGGAGGTGCAGCTGATGCAGGTGGCACCGGCGGTTCTGGTGGCGAAAGCGGGGCTGGCGGTGCTGGCGGCGAAGGCGGTATGGGCGGTCAGACCGCAGCAGACTTGGAGCCGACAAATGTGCTCTTATTGATCGCCGACGACCTCGGGCTGGACGCTGCCCCCTGCTACGGGTGGCCAACCGCTACGGCGAACACACCCCATCTAGATGCCATTTGTGCCAACGGTGTCCGCTTTGAAAATGCATGGGCCAATCCAATCTGTTCACCGACGCGAGCGACCATTCTCACGGGGCGCTATCCCTTTCGCACGGGTGTTGTCGCGCCTGTTCAGGGTGGTGATTCTCCCGGTATACGGCTTGAAGAATTCACCATTCCAAAGGCACTCGATGCCTTGGCGCCAGTGGCTTACCGGCACGCAAATATCGGCAAGTGGCATCTGGCATACCGACTTAATGGAGGGGCCGATAATCCAAACCAAATGGGTTACCAACACTTCGAAGGCTTACTACGCGGTGGCGTACCGGACTATTACCGATATACGAAGGTTGTCAATGGACGCGAGGAGGAGATTGAGAACTACGTGACAACGGATACCATAGACGACGCGATCGATTGGCTTAATGCAGGTGACGGACATTGGTTCTTATGGATGGGCTTTAACGCGCCTCATGCACCCTTTCATACGCCACCACCACAACTGCACCAGCAGAACCTGCCGGAAGGTGAAGCGTGCCCAGCAGGTGCCGAGCGCATCTGTTACATCGCGTCCATCGAAGCACTGGATGCGGAAATCGGACGACTGTTGGAGACAGTCAATGACCCAAATCTGGAACGCACGCATGTCATCTTTGTTGGCGATAACGGCACACCGGGCCAAGTCATCGAAACCTATCGTTCAGAACAAGCAAAAAATACCCTCTATCAGGGCGGCATTCATGTGCCCCTGGTCATCGCCGGCCCGCAAGTAAGCGAGCCCGGTAGGACCGTTGATGCGGTCGTCGACATCAGCGACCTTTACCCTACGATTCTTGAATTAGCCGGTGCAATTCCACCCGCCGATACACCGTTCGGTGAGGCCATTGATGGCCGCAGCTTGCTGCCCTATCTGCGGGAGCCGAATTCCCCTCCGGTCCGCGAATTTGTGCTTTCCGAATTACTGCACGCAACCCAATCAGTCCACGAGGGTCGAACAATACGTGACCAGCAGTTCAAATTGATTCGCTGGTTCGAGGGCGGGGATGCACTCATCGATCTCACTATGGATCCGACTGAATCGAACGCGCCGCTTGCACAGCCCTTTACTGCTATCCAGCAGGCGGCTTACGACCGTCTCAGTGCACAATTGGACGAACTTCGACAATAGCGGCGTACCTTGCATTTTGGAGAGAGCATGGGATCGGGAATCGTCAAGAGGACATCGAGTTCAGTTTGGAGCCCCTTGGTGCCTCCATGGTCAGTTGAAAAAGCAGTCTGTGCAACGCCAAGGCATTCATTGTCCGACGAAGGCGTCAGGATCCGCGGTGAAGAGTCCGAAGTAATGAACGAAATCAGCCAGAATGATATTGATCCTTTCGACGACATCATGTAAAAGCGTCCGACCAAAGTCAGTTCGAGCTGTTGCAGCGCGCTGTACGAGGCGCATGCATCATACGCAACGCTGTGAGGCAATTTATGTCAGCCTGGCATCGACCGACGCACATCCGCTTAGTTGTTCAGCGGTGTGACACTGTCGGCAGCGGATTTCGGAATTTGGCATTTGGGTTGCGTCGTACTATAAGGTGCGTCACCGAAAACTCCAGCGTTCCAACAGGGCCGCTGGGAGGTTGATGAAAAGACGGTGAGTCGGGCTGGGTCCAAAGACAATGGACATCAGGCCGCTCAATGATAAATGGACATTGCCACCATGGCTAAGCATCACGCTTTCCCGGGAGAGGCAATGAAGAAAGGGTCTAGCACATGTCTAGATACACAGGCCCCCGAGTCCGCGTGATGCGAGCTCTGGGTGTAGATTTACCAGGTTTGTCGAGAAAAACCATCGACCGTAGACCGTATCCACCGGGTGACCATGGCGGCAACAAACGTGGCCGACAATCGGTTTTCGGTATTCAGCTCAAAGAGAAGCAGAAGCTGAAAATGAACTACGGACTGACAGAGCGCCAAATGCGTATCAACGTAAAGAAGGCACGTCGTTCAAAGGTCAATACCGGCACGCGACTGCTGGAATTACTCGAGTCTCGTCTGGATAATGTGGTCTTTCGAGCCGGATTCGCACCAACGATTCCAGCTGCACGACAGCTGGTCAATCACGGTCATTTCCTACTCAACGGCCGGAAGACAGACATTCCGTCTGCTTTGGTTGGCGCGGGTGATGTCATTCAGCTGCGTGAGAAGAGCCAGAAGCTTCAGATTGTTGTCGACGCCTTGGAGCGTCCTTCACTGGAGATTCCGACTTGGTTGTCCTTCGATCTCGCTGAGAAAACCGTCAAGGTTGTCTCTGATGCAGACGCTGAGACGGTTCCATTCCCGATCGATATCCAGCAGGTTATCGAATACTACGCAAGTCGCATGTAAATGGTCGTCTACGCTCGACTCAGTGGGTCGAGCGTGGGTACCAAAAGCTGTGCGCATCCGACGAGCCTCGCTCTTGTCCACGCCATTTGTCTATCTTCTTGATTACCGACTCAACCTAAGGGTTTAGTTCGAGCTGGGCAAAGCCGCTATATCTGGCGTCAGACGGTGACGAAGAGCATTCCCGGCTCACCATTAAGCCCCATTGCCCTGCGGATGCTCTTCATCAAAGCTAGGCCGCCAGACCACATCGACGGCCTTATTTCTTCTTTGACTCTTTAAAAATACCGTGCTTCGGCCGCCCACGATTCCAGATGCATTTGGTCATCCCTCGCCGCCCATTTCTCGCCCATTGAGCCGATTCGGGAAAATTAGTACCGATAGTCGATGCACCCGATTTAACAAGTGTATTGAAACCCCGTGGATCATCTGCGCAGGCACTCCCTTTTTTGACACATGGCGTCCGAAACATGCTTTCGGCGATACCGACAGGATTCCAAATATCCATCAACATGCTGCGAGCACGCTGTCTCGCCGTCTGACTGCTGAAAATCTTTTTGAGCCCTTTGTCCTCATCAAATTGGACTGTGAGACAGGCCACATGACGCGCGTTGTCTTCGATGTACTTCCACTTCTTTGGGTTCACTAAGTCATCTGCATCTCGAGGGAATGGACACGCAAAGGCTGCGGCCTGATACCCAAATTTTTCAATATACCGGTTGAGTGTCTTGTTGGCATGTGCTGTCGGAGGAAGTGCAGGGCCTGCGTTGACTAGAAAGATGAATTTCCCTCGCAATTCATTCAATGTCGGCCAAGCTGATTTTCGCAATGCTTGCTGAAGATTGGGATGTGTCCCTCTGCGGTCGACAGGCCGGTAGAGGTTGTTCTTTCCAATGACCGAGTAAATGCTCTTTTCAAACGCGGCCATGTGCTTTTCTTTAAATTTCTTAGGGAGCGCTGTGTAGCTCAACTTCAAGTTGAGAACGACCAATTTTGGGCGATGCCGTGGATTTTTATTATGCCAAGACCGCAAATCTCGAAGACATGTTTTGAAGTTTGCGTTGCCTTTTTTTCCACAGTTATTTTCATGGCGATTGTGCGCGTGGGAAACCCAGACACCGGACTTCGCAGGCGTCAGATCGATTTCGACCACGTCCCATTTATTTACGGCATCTTTGAAGCGTCTGAAGTGCTTGCTTTCGTATGCATTGTGAGCCCGCGTCAAGAAAACGTCATTGAGTCTCTTATCCGTCGGCACGTCGCATGACTTCACTTTCTTGAAAGCACCGATTCGTTGTCCATAAACCGCCCAAATTTGGGTCTTGTCTTTCTTCTTACATTTGAACAGTTCGACATCATTATCTTCGAGTAATTTCTTACCACGCCCTTCGATACAGAGTCCCGATTTCCGATGGACAATTCGGCCATTCTTTATGTCCCAGAGCTGACGTTTATTTTTTGAATTGCACTTGCCGAGAACAAGCTCCTTGCCTTTCTTGACCTTCCCCTTCTTGGGCTGAAGGCATTTGCCAGATTCGCTGACAAATAACTGACCGTTTCGCTTCAAAGTCCATCGTTGAGCTTTGCCACCCCGTTTGGCCATTTTTTTGTCAGCGCAGCGCCGCACATAGATTTTTTTAGATTTCTTGGCCGTCAAGCATTTACCAGTGTCCGACTGCTGTATGAGTGCGCGACGAAAACTCGGCCCATCAGCATAGGCCGGAATGGCCAACAACGAGATCAAAGTGAAACCGGTCAAAAGCGGGATGAGACTGCTTTTCTTTAATTTGATTCGTACGTTCATTTTCAACCTCCTCCATAGGGTCATTAGAGATTAAAATGCCTTGGTAAACAATAGCGAAACCATAATCGCCCATGGCACAGCTCTGATGATAAAACGTCTGTCGTTGGATGGGACTGGCATGCCATGACCGTTGAGCACTTGTCCTGACGTCCATCGGATGCAGCTTGGCTGTGCGGATACTCGAGAGCGGGCTTAATAGGGTGCCTCGATATAGGCTCGACCCAGTGGAGTTAACTCTCCATCACCGGCAAATAGATTAATCTTAGGAAAATCTGGTCGTCTGCCCGTAAACCAAGCATAACGATAGACCATGGGGTGTTGTTCCAAGAACGCGACCGTCTCTAGCAACCAATTACGTTCAAACTCATCGGTGTTCCAATCTTCGCTGCGCCAAAGAGCAAACTCCGTGACCCAAACCGGTTTTTGGTACCGGGAAACCATGCGCTCTACCTGGTCTTGAATCCCGAAGTCGTACCAATGTAGTGCGGTAAAATCCATTTTTGGTTCTCGCCCGAACTGAGCACGAAACGCCTCAAAAAAAAGGTCCATCCAAACAACATAGTCGCTGTCAACTGGCTCACCGTCGATCACGACACAGCCACCGCAGAAATTGACAGCGGGCCCGACCAACTTGACCTGAAACTCATCTGCTATGTCCTCGAAAACTGGCCAAATCGACGCTGCGTAAGCGGGGGTCATATTGGCTTGGTCACTAAAGTTCGGCTCATTGTAGGTCAATAAATATTTCACGTTGGGATGGACTTGTAGAAAAGCCCTTATCTCATCGGGGTTGTTTCCGTTCCACGTCATCGGAACCCAATCCATTTGATGATCTACGTATAGATTGGCAACGGCCTGATTGTATCGGGGGGACCAATTGTACCACCATGAAACACCTGCTGAAATTGCACCGAAGTCACCGGGGCTCTCAAACCCAAAGGCAATGCCTCGCTTGTAACTCTTACCCAAATCAAGGCCTGACTGGCGACCCGTGTCGGTCTGACGCTCCGCATCAGTGGGGAGACCTGCATCAGTCTCAAGACCTGCATCAAACTCTCCCCCATCATCCTCGGCTGACCGCATATCTAAGCTGGTTTGCCCACGGTCTGAGACAAAGTCGGAACCAAGGTCTAGCCGCTGAGACACAGTCGATGCATCGAGCTCCGGTACGTCTGTTTTTGGCGTCGAGCATCCAGGCAAACAGACCAATGAAATCATCATCAAATAGAGCGGGTGAACTGTCTTGATAGGCATGAGCACGTCCGTAATGAGACCATGGGCGTCTAGGCTAACATAAAAACTGAGGGATAGAGCAGAACACCGACGGCTCGAAAAGACCCTGACGGCTTAAAATCGACCGAAGTCTGTGACATGACGAGACGTCCGAGTCATCGAATCGAGACACAGAGAGCACACATTGTTTGTGAGAGAACGTCAGCTAGCCTCAATTCAAACAGGCACAGGAGTTGCTATCTGTCTTATCCAGGACGACTCGGAGGGAGCGATGTGAATTGGATATACCGACCGGTAATGCTGTTGATTTTCTTGGGCTGCGCATCCGAATGGCAACTAGACGATGCGTCGACGGATCTTTTGTCAGATCCAACCCACCCCCATTGGACCCATGACCTCGATGATGGGACGCAGAAGAGTCATGGTCAGGTCGACTGTTCGACGCGCTGGCCTGCCGATGATCAGCAGGCACGAGCACAACAAGTGTCATTTAGCTGGGTTGGTGCTCGATGTCTCGATGGACCACAGAGCGGCGCGCGTGCGCTCGGTGATTATATTCGAACCCGCTTTGGCCAACATATGAATCAACGGATAGTTGGACGCGGTATACAGATATTCAATTGTCGTAAAGTGCAGGGGTCTCGAACGCTTTCTGTACATGCAGAAGGTCGGGCCATCGATGTTTTTATTCCGACTCGAAATGGTAAGGCAGACAATTCGAAGGGGGATCGGATCGCCAATTGGCTCCTTGAAAACGCCACTCAAATTGGGATCCAACAGATTATTTGGGACCGAACAATTTGGAACTCGCGTGACAACCAGGCAAATTGTTATCGCAAAAAGCATCCTCATCATGACCACATCCACCTCGAACTGAACTGGGCGGGGGCGAGGAAGCAAACGCCATTCTTTTACGAAGGCAACGACAATCAGTCGCGGGCACCAGCTCCGGACTCGTCTGGTCAATCCCACCACCCCACGCCACCCAGTGAAACCGCGGATGGTCCGCCCGACCCAGACAGGTCTGATCTTAACGACTCTTCAAAATCAGAATCCCATGTGCCTGAAACAGACGAATCAGCGGGCGGTCCAGAGCCGCAAAGGCAGCCGTCAACGCGGTCTGCCGCCTGGCTGGGCACGCCATGTTTGATGGATTCAAACTGCGAATTTACAGTCTCGGGACTGGCGCCCAGCTGCGTCAAGCCCGACGGGAGTCAACTGGGTGTGTGCACCCTGAGCTGTGACGGTTTTTGTCCCGATCGAAATGGCTTTGCAATGACATTTTGTACTGACGCAACCGCACTTGGACTCCCGGGAGTTGGACTCTGTCTCGCCCAGGCTGATACCGAAAACAGACACTGCGATGATTGGGTTGGGTTCTCCGCTGAAAACCAGCCACGGTTCATTGACCAGAGCCAAGCCAACCATCGGAACACCGGGGTTTGTGTTCCCACTGACCGTACACGGACCGATGCTGCAGAGAGCCGCACAAGGCCGGGAATGAACTCCAATGACGGCGTTTGCGCAGACCCAACCTTGCCTGTGACCCGACACGGCGAGTCGTGTCAGGGCGTGGTAGAGAACACCTGGCGCTGTGGCTGCAGTCGCCGTTTTGAGACGGTTGTTTCTCAATTTTGTCGCGATGAAATTTGGCAGACCTATAATTTAGATCCCCGCGACTGCAGCCGATGCAGTGGGGATTACAGTTCAGGCTGCGAACCTTGACAAAAAACCACGGAAAGCGACCGTTAACTGGTTTTGGTCCGTGGACGCAACTGCCCAGTCATTGGAGAAAGGACGTTTAAAATCTCATGTTCGTCTGTTCCTGATTTGACACTTCATCGGTGCCGATGCACTCTTAAGTACTGATGGTGGGGGCGGTCGTGACAAAGAAATGAGATATGTTGCGTTGGTTATACTGCTTGTCGGGTGTAGTTCGGGAGACCTAAGTGAACAGCAAACGTTGGTCTATGACGAACCGAATCACGGCCAAGCCGGTAAAGCAGATGACCCACACAGGCTCGATTCATGTCGCATTACCATTTGTCTCACCGGCGCAATGGATCATAGGACGCCGTCTAATGACGCGTTCCGTATCCTCTGTGAAGATGAGCGCATTGATGGAATCGTCTATGATTGCCAGGATGGCACCTGTAATCAGACCTTTGATAGTTTTCTACAATTTCCGCTTTTGAGTGTCTATCCTGCCTTAACTGAGGCCATTGACCGAAATAACGATGGCATCATCGACCAAGATGACCCCGTGTGCGAAATCAGGCTCATCGGTTTTTCTTGGGGTGGAGTCAATGCTCTGTCGGTCGCCCATCACCTGCATCAGGATCGGCAGATACCCGATAGCCACAAGAACATTGCCAAGGCTGTGCTCCTCGATGCCTTTCAGCCCTTTTCAGCGAGCCGAATGGTCGTCCCGGAAAATGTCTATTCTGTACGTGCATTCAGACACAGTATCGCACCACCAAACGATTGCTCACGCCATTCTCCCTTGGGTCCCTATTTGGGCTTTGCTCCAATCTGCTCGACAGCACAAGATTGCGCTGACTACGATTACTCTGCCTTTCCAAACGACGTTTTCTACGACCGGAACGAAAACCCTCATTTCGGTCGAGAAATCGGACATTGCATGGTTCCAGGAATGGCCCATGAACAGGTCATCTCATTTTTATCAGGCGAGAGAGACGATGATGCGCGTCGCACGCCCGATTGATTCAAGTTGGGAGCCATGGCGTCATCCATGAGTCTTCGCACAACGTGCGTATCAAGAACCGTCGACACCTGCCCCTAGAAGATAAGCTCCGTCAGCATACGCCATGCACCTCGAAAAAAGAGAAAATATAGATAATAACCCATCCCAACAATGGCCCAGCCAGCACACCATGCAATGCGTTTATAACGAGCCTGAGTTTGCCGTTCCTGTTGCTCAGCATGGTCCACAGCCGCCCTCAAATCGGCAGCGCAGGAATGTCTTTCAGCCAAGGTCTCGGCATCAATACTGATCTCATCATCTAAGACATCATCATGCGGACTAATCTGCCTGAGTAGCCAATCATCACCTGAGCGTTGAAAGCGCCAATATTCGTCGATCTGTCGTTCTGCCTTGTTTTTTCTATCGCCCTGCGTTTTTAAAAGTGCACCATCGTTCGCGTGTAATGAATCGTCCATGGTTCCGGTGATATGGGCGACAAACATGTCCTGGTCGTTATCCGCATCATCTCGAGCGACAACCACGTCGACCTGGTCGAGCTTGATGTTGGAGACCAAATTGGTCACACCCGATTGCAGATTGTTGGCGACCAATTCTGAAAATTCATGACGGTAGTCGGGATGAAGTAAGGGTAGAGCTGCATCTGCATCATTTCGCGACCAACTGTTCTGAATCTTTACAAAGACGATTCGTGTCCGCTGGACAAGATGGGACGGATCCCAAACCGGATCTCTCTCGGCCGCACGCGCGAGAACAGCTTTAGCCGCGCGAGTCGCATAGAATTTCATAATTGAAACGTAGGCAGCGTAGCCCAATATCAAGGGTAGAAAAATCAGATAAAACAGCAAAGTGCTATCCGCCCCTTCGGTACCGCCAGCACCCGCACGGGCGACCGATACACCAAACAATACGCTAAAGAAGACCCACGCTGGGTGTTTTGTGTGCTGACTCGTGCTCATGCGTTCCATCGACTCAGTAGGTTTTCGAAATTTCTTGGACCATTCGCTCGGAGCCCAAAGATTATCCGAGTTTGAACCCGTCGGAAATATGAGCGAGTACTTTTAAGTTTCTGACCGATATCATCGGATTGAAAGGATGACTGTTGACCCAAAGCAGGCACAGCCTGGGCGCCGGTCTACCCCACCCGCGTAGACCTCATTTCGTGGCTGCACCAGATGGACGATCAAACTCAATTCGTACCGACCTGGATTGACGAACCCCACCCTGAAATGCTACGTTAGTTATATGTGGTTTCTTCATGGTACAGTACCCCATCAGCCGGATGTGACCGGTAACTGACGCGGACCGCGGTCCGTCTACACTAGACTACTGTGCCTGGCCAGCCTTGCTGGCCGTTTCGAAGACATTTGGGGTTTCACATGACCGATTTACTCAACGTATTGAATACACCGCCGGCCCTAAAGCCACCAGTAGAGTCCTCTCACTTCGCGTACAAAGATTTGATGGGAGGTGAATTTTGGAGGCGGATTCCAGAATATGCCAACGTTGACGAGAAAACCTTTCTCAATTATCGCTGGCAAACAAAAAAGACCATCCACAAAGCGGATCGGCTGTTAGACGCCATCAAAGATCTGGCGCCTCCCGGTTTTATCGAAGATTGTGAAAAAGGATTTCAGCGGGCGCCCATGTCCGTTCGAGTCAGTCCGTATTTGCTGAGTTTGATCGATTGGTCAAATCCGCTCGATGACCCCCTTCGGATTCAATTTATTCCGGTGGATTCCCGCTTCCTACCGGACCATCCACAGCTGGGACTCGATTCATTAGGTGAACAAGCGGATGCCCCCCTCCCTGGACTGACTCATCGGTATCCGGATAAGGCACTCTTCTTAGTCATCGATACGTGCCCGGTCTATTGCCGTTTCTGTACCCGATCCTATGCGGTCGGCGTCGACACAGACGGTGTAGAGAAAGTCAGCCTGAAAGCCAATAAGCGACGTTGGGCCCAAGTTTTTGACTACGTGGCGTCTAGACCAGAGCTTGAGGACATCGTGATCAGCGGGGGCGACAGCTACAACTTACGCCCTGATTGGATCCAAGAAATCGGGACTCAATTGCTCAACATTCCAAACATTCGGCGTATTCGTTTCGCGAGTAAGGGGTTGGCCGTGATGCCTCAAAAGGCACTGACAGACGACGCCTGGTTTAGTGCCGTGAGTGAAATTAGCGACTTAGGTCGGTCCATGTACAAAGAAGTCGCGTTCCACACTCATTTTAATCACGCCAACGAAATTACGGAGATTTCAGCTCGGGCGCTCCGCCGGTTTTTCGATGCGGGTGTAAAAGTCAGAAACCAAACCGTCTTACTCCGGGGTGTAAACGACACCAACGATAAGATGGGTACCTTGGTAAAGCGACTCGGTCATATCAATGTCCAACCCTATTACGTGTATGTTCACGACCTCGTTCAAGGTGGAGAAGATATGCGGACAACCGTACAAACCGCTGTCAATATTGAAAAGCACATCCGGGGCAGCACGGCCGGTTTCAACACACCCACTTTCGTTGTTGATGCGCCAGGAGGCGGTGGCAAACGAGGGGTCCATAGTTATGAATACTACGATCGCAAGAGTGGCATCTCGGTCTACACGGCACCAGCAGTTAAACAAGGACAGCAATTCTTGTATTTTGACCCGGTCGACCAACTCCAGCCCGAGTATCAGGAACGTTGGAAACATGAGCGCGAGCGGACACGCATGATCGAGTCTGCATTAGATCAAGCACGAACCAATCCTAAATAACGAGACTCCCTGGACGAGCACCAACCAACGCGCGGTACGGGGGCCTAGTTTTTTTGGCGAGTTTTACGACATTTGAACGCGGTGAAAGACAAGGAACACACCGCCTCATTTCGTTGAGGTTTTGAAATGAAGATTGGAATTTTTTACGCCACGAATACTGGCTTTACAAAAGATATCGCGGACAAGATTCACAATAAGCTTGGCCCAAAACTGGTCACGACCTGCAAAAATATAGAAGACCGGACCATAGACGAGATGCTCGGGTATGATGTCTTATTACTTGGCATTGCGACCTGGGATGCGGGTGATTTGCCTTATGATTGGGCTGAATTCTACGACGACCTCCACAAGTACGACTTCACCGGAACCCGTGTTGTCATGTTCGGGCTCGGCGACCAGGTTGGTTATCCGGAAACATTCCTAGACGCAATGGGCATTGTCTATCGCAAGTTCTTAGAGCAAGGGGCCCATGGAGATTGTGGTTTCTGGCCGACAGCAGACTACGAGTACTATGGCTCCCTGGCTGTTTACGGAGAGGCTTTTTGTGGACTGGCGATCGACGAGGATAACGAGCCAGAGCTCACCGATTCAAGAATCGATAAATGGTGCGCACAAATCATGCGTGAACTCGGCCTTCTTCAAGTCTGCGCATCCACCGATAGGGCCGAGAGTGCGGTCAACGCGTGACTGAGGTCACGCGGAACTAAAGCGAGAGCATGACGGCCGACCCCGTTTTTTTAAACCGATTCATGTAGCCAAGCAGCGTGCTTGGGTGCCCGCTTGGTCTGACTCCATTCTTCGATCATCGCAGGGGCTACGGCGTGCAACTTACGCATTTGCTCCGGCGTACCCGTGTTCGTCGCTAATTCGATTCGGTGACCATTGGGATCGAAGAAATAAATCGATTTAAAAATACCATGGTTCACAGGGCCTAGAACCTCGAGACCCTGAGCTTCAATATGAACCTTGGCAGATTCTAAAGCCGACATACTCTCGACCTCGAATGCAATGTGCTGCACCCAAATTGGTGTCTGTTCATCACGACCCATCTCGGGCGAATTAGGCAGTTCAAAAAAAGCCAAAACGTTGCCCATGCCCGCATCCATGAAGACGTGCATATACGGATCTGGTTCTTTAGTCGATGGCACTTCGTCTTCGGCGATGGCCAGTACGAAATCCATATTCAAGACACGCTGATAGAACTCAACGGTTTCTTTCGCGTCCTTACAACGATAAGCAACATGGTGAATTCTTTTTAGGTCGACGGACATCACGTCCTCCCTTCAGTTCGCGCTTTCACTCAGTACGCCTCGTTTCATTTGGTCGCGCTCGATGGACTTGAAAAGTGCTTCGAAATTGCCCTCACCGAATCCTTCATCCGCTTTTCGCTGAATGAATTCGAAGAAGATGGGACCAATGGCTTTCTCCGAGAAAATCTGAAGGAGTAGACGTGGATCACCATCACTGGTTGACCCATCCAAGAGGATCCCTCGCGCCTTGAGTTCATTCGTTGGTTCGCCGTGACCAGGTAATCGCTCGCCAAGCATATCGTAATAGGTTTCGGGTGGCGGTGACATAAATGAAACGCCGGCGGCTTTGAGGCGGTCCCAGCACCCAATGAGGTCATCACAGGAGAATGCGATATGCTGAATGCCTTCGCCCTTATATTCACGAAGGTATTCCTCGATTTGACCGACTTTCTCAGACTTCTCTTCATTCAACGGGATCCGGATCAAGCCATCGGGTGCTGTTAAAGCTCTGGAGACAAGACCGGTGTATTCGCCCTTAATGTCAAAGAATCGAATTTCACGAAAATTGAATAGGTCCTCATAGTACTTGGCCCAGTAATCCATTCGACCCTTGTAAACGTTGTGGGTCAAATGATCGATTACATTGAAGCCACAGCCTTCGGGTCGTCTCTCAACACCATCGATATAATTGAAGTCGATGTCATAAATGGATTGGCCATCTTGCCAACGGTCGATAAAGTAAATGATCGCCCCGCCAATGCCCTTGATAGCAGGCAATCGCAATTCACTAAATCCCGACGCAACCTCGACTGGTTGCGCTCCCTTTTCGATGGCGAGTTCAAAAGCTGCAGCCGCATTCTTGACTCGAAACCCCATGGCGCACGCGGAGGGTCCATGTTCTGCGGCGTAATAAGCAGCAGGTGTATTGGGTTCATAATTGGATAGGAGGTTGATATCTCCCTGACGCCAGACGTGCACATCTTTCGTTCGATGCTGAGCAACTTTTGTGAAGCCCATGCTTTCGAAGACAGGTTCCAAAACCCCTTTGTCTGGTGCCGTAAATTCAACAAATTCAAATCCACATAGGCCCATTGGATTCTCGAATAAATCTGGCATGGCGTGTACCCCTACAACTCTGGACCTGTGACGGTCTGTTTTTGGTTGTGATTAGATCAAGTTGTGATTACAACAATATTGCACCATGGAAAAGAAAAGTACATCAAAAGAGCCGAACGTCCTGAAATTAGATCAGTTTTGGCCCTATCAAGTGACGGTTTTAGCCGACCGCATTGCAAGACGAACGAGTGCCATCGTAAAGAAACACGGTCTCAATTTGTCTCAATGGCGTGTCCTCGCGGCCATTGCAGAACAACCGGGACGTACTGCGGTTGACGTGGTCACGATGACACCGATGGACAAAGGAATCGTGAGTCGAGCAACCCGTTCGATGCTAGATAAAGGTCTAGTTGAGCGCGTTGCGTCTCAGTCCGATGGACGGCTCAGCCACTTGCACTTAACGGCCGATGGGGACAGGCTTTACCAAGTTCTGTTTCCACTGATCATGGAGGTCCTACAGACAGGTGACACCGCATTGTCCAGAGATCGTCTTGTTCAACTCAATCACGATTTAAGCGAGCTGATGGAGGCTCTACCCGACCTGCGCTAAACTGCATCCGGCTGGCGGTCTGGGTGCGCAGAAATGAATGCTGGAATTTGAATCAACGCCGACTCAATTTCGAGCAGTCTAGGAAAGCGTTCTAGTTCCACATTGAATCGACGCGCATTATAGAGTTGAGGAATCAATGCCAAGTCAGCGAGCGTGACCTGGTCTCCAAAGCTGTAGGTCGCACCGTGGCGCTCGACGAGATTGTGAAGTGCCTCGAAGCCGAACTCAATCCAACCGCGGGACCATGATTGCTGAGCAGATTTGTCCAGGCCAAACTCACGACCCAGTCGTTGCATCACTCGGAGGTTTTGGATGGGTTGAATACCGCTGTTGATGACTTCCACCATCTGTCTTACAAGCGCGCGTTCAAGTGTCTTTTTTGGCAGCAAAGACGGCTCGGGATGCGATTCTTCCAAGTATTCGAGTATGGCAACACTCTGAGCGATGGGTTGTCCATTGACAATCAAGACGGGCAGCTCCCGCATCGGATTGAGTGCTCTATGTGCTTGGGTATGTTGATGGCCACCATCAGCGACCAAATGCACAGGGACCGTTTGATACTCAAGCCCCTTCATGTTGAGAGCGATACGGACACGCCACGAACATGAGGAACGCCAATAGCTGCGAAGGATGAGGGACATCTGCTCTAATCCTTATGCTTTGGGCACGACCGTTTGGTCAATTTGGCCGAACAGACTCTCACCCTTGGCATTAAACATTTCGATTGTGACGCGATCCCCATAATTCATAAACGGAGTCTTGAACTCACCTGTATCGATCTTCTCGATCATTCTCTTCTCGGCGAGACATGAAGAGCCGCGACTTCGATCCTCATTGCTGATGGTCCCACTGCCGATGATGGTGCCGGCCCCCAAACTACGAGTTTTACAGACATGTTCAATGATCTCGTAAAAGCTGAAGTGCATCTCTGGACCTGCGTCTGGATCGCCGTATTTGGCGCCATTCAAATGAGTGATGAGGGGCAGATGAAGCCGACCTTCCTGCCAAGCATCGCCGAGCTCGTCGGGTGTGATGGCAAATGGGCTGAACGCGGAGGATGGCTTTGAGGTGAAAAAACCAAAACCTTTAGCCAGCTCGCCCGGAATTAAACTTCGTAGGGAGACATCATTACAGAGCATCACCAATCGAACGTATTGGCCAGCGTCCTCGGCTTTTACACCTTGAGGGGTGTCATCCATCACGACTGCAATCTCGGACTCAAAGTCGCACCCCCAGGCTGTATTGGCCAAGGGAATATCGTCGCGCGGACCCAAGAAGGTATCGCTGCCCCCCTGATAGACGAGTGGGTCTGTTCGCAGTGTCTCCGGCGGCTCAGCCCCTCGTGCTTTTCGCACAAGAACAATGTGATTGATGTACGCACTGCCGTCGACCCAACCGTATGCTCGAGGAAACGGGCTGTGAAGGTGTTCAACATCGACATCAAAGGCACCCTCGGCTTGACCCGCATTAAGCGCGTCATAGAGCCCACTCAGCTGCGGGGCGAGAGCGGTCCAATTATCCAAGGCTGCTTGCATTGTTGGTGCAATCCGCGCCGCCAGAACAGCGCGTGTATTGTCCTGTGAAATGACCAGTAATTCACCGTCTCTGGTTCCGTTCTTTCGTGTTGCTAGTTTCATGCGTACCCCCGCGGTTCTCTAATCTGCCTTGGGTCTACCGTTTTCAACATTGAACTGCAAGCCAATTGGACTGAAATCAAGGCCCATTGAGCTCGCCTTGAATAGGGCCGATTCCACTGATTACGGCGCGCAGTAGAAACAGGTCTTCCGACCCCTAAAATTGCGCCGAATCTTGGCCTTCACGTGTCAATCTCGTCGGCAAAAGACCAGCGGTTGTTCGCTCAGTAGAGTCGCCCTCAGAACAAATCTAGACGCGCAATAGAGTCATTTTTGCTCTCATTACGACCCCCACAAGAGGCCTGCAAAACACGCGGATGGACAGAGTAAATGGACGCGGAGAGATGAGGCCGAGTTCCAGTCTGCTGGGTACAATCTCTGCCCTTTGCTGTGCTACTATGAACACCATCGATAAGAGGTATGACCGATGTTCAAGTTCATCCGCATCCAGGTGATTCATCCGTGCAGAGCCAAGTGCGAGTGGTGCTCAACACATCGAAAAAACCCGATTTTCGAGCGTTTGTCGAATCATGGCGTACGAGATTCATTCCACCAAACGTATCTCGAAATTATCGAGAAGTATCAACCTAAAGAGGTGTTTATTTCTGGCGGCGAGCCCCTGTTGTCACCAGATATCGAACCTCTCCTGTCCGAGATTGCGAAACACACACAAACCATCCACGTCTTTACCTCGTATCAATTTAGTCGCCGTGTCATGGACAAGATTGCCCGCTTCAAATTCCCTGAGCAGGTTGTTCTCAATCATACGCCCATCTATTTCGAGCCAGAACGCTGGCATAAACTCACCCAAGGCTTTCCCTTCGATGTGTACATAGACAACGTTCGCCGTGCCGCTCAAATGCCAGTCAGGAAACGTTTCAAATTCATTGTGAATCACAAATTGTTTGCGGACGAAATTGCCCGATTCCGCCAATACATAACCCCCAATGAGAGCTGTGAGGTCAGTCTTAAATTAATGAATGATCAGGGTGATGGCCAGGTTGTAGACACCATGCAAAGGTCCACCGAACGGGTTCATGAGAGACTACAAGATTTAGACGGGCTTCTGGCGGACGCCGGCTGGACCCACAAAGCACGACCGCACAGTAGTATTGATTGGATGAAGCCAGTGGTCGAAAGCGGGGACGTAAGCCTGTGTGTCTACAGAAGAGAGCCCATCGAGCTTCGGTTGTCCTATGCAGGTGGCGAACGCGGCCGTTCGATCCTGAAATACCGCTATTGCCCTTACTTTCCGGCGGATGTCGGCCACCGATTTCATCTCGGTCGAGACCCCCTGAGTAAACTTGAAAAAAACTACGTAAAAGGTCCGTTTAGAACACATTGTAATCGATGCAGACTCCTCCACTATACCCCGCCCTGTGAATCCACAACGACCCAGCTAGATAACCCACTTGTCGTACTCAATTGAGGTCATGAGGTTGGGAAAAACAGTCGATTAAAGCCTCGAACCTGCAAAATGAATCAACTCACTCTGGATCTCTTCGCCCAAGGCGGGTATGCCAGGGCATGAAGTCCTGGGAGGCGCCTGAAGATGACTGAGAGACGAGCTGACGGTCCACGTCTAGTAGACGCGATAACCAAACGATTGGCGTCCACGACCGCGGAAGTCGCCCCATGGTTCGCTGAGCAAATGCCGGCGTCCTACTTTCGTGATTTAAATTCCAAGACGGTCGAAGACCATCTGAGCGCAATCATTGCCGCGCGGTCGTCGGGACAACCGCTGGCCTTGACACTCAAGGCGGATGATGACGACTTATGGACCTTCATCAATGCCCATGACAGGCCTGGTTTATTGGCGCATTTAGTCGATCAGCTGCCCAGAGACCGAGCACTTAATTCGGCCCGAATCTATACGGCCTCAGACGGTCAACTGATCGTTGACGTCTTCTCTTTCAAAAAAACCGAGGCCTTTAATCCGAAGGACGACACCCAGAAAGCTGCGTTCGAGAGATTGGCCGGTCGGCGAACCGAGTATGCGGGCCAGTTGACAGCCGATGAGGTTCAACAACATGTGCAGCGATGCCGTGCGGGCTACATCCTGTCAGTGAGTGCAAAACGATTCTATAAACATATGGCACTGTACACACAGGTTGCAGGCAGCGAAGACGTCATCAGCCATGTCGAACAAGTATCGACAGCCCCTGGACTTTCGAGATTCATCATCGCCGCAGCCAACGCTGACCCAACATCGCTATTTCGCCGGACTGCGCGCTACCTGTCCACCCGCGGTATCGACGTTCGGCGGGCTTATTTAGAGGCGATGGGTCCAAGCGAGGGGCCAAAAGTCTCAATGGTCTCTTTGGTGTGTGTCGATCCGGAGGGGGATGCGATCAAACCCCAGCGGTCCGACTGGCAAGAGGTCAGACGTGACCTGGAGAGATTAGCCTGGCTCGATCGCCGTGTCCTAAGCCGCGCCAATCGGGGACACCATCCGAACCTCACACTCACTCAATGCGAAGTTTTGTTGGCCCTCTCCGATTTGGTCCATCAGCGTTTGGGTCCTCAGAATCCCTATCGCTACAGTCGTGACCGAGTCGAAGACCTTGTGTTTAGTAATATTGAATCGATGCAGCACTTAGCGGAGAGCTTCGTGGCGCGCTTTGCCCAGAGCATCATCGATGAAGACCAATACCAAAACCAAGTCAATGACATCATGGCATTGGCAGCAGGTGCAGAAGGCGATGCCAGTGGACGTAAAGTACTCGAGACCCTGTGTCTGGGCGCACTGGCCGTCAAGAAAACCAACATCCACCTCCAGCAGCGCTACGCATTAGGTATGGTTCTAGACCCGGGCTACCTCCATGGCGAAGAGTCAGATGACCGATGCCATCCCTTTGGGGTGTTGTATTTTTTCGGCTGTATGTTCCACGGACTGCACGTGCGATTCAGAGATATAGCACGCGGCGGTCTGAGAGTTGTGAGACCGCGAGGCCGTCTCGCCTATGTCAATGAAACAAACCGCCTCTATCAAGAGGCTTGGGGTCTCGCTTTCGCTCAGCAGCTCAAAAACAAAGATATCCCAGAAGGCGGTGCCAAAGGCGTTATTTTAGCCACGCCAGAGGCCAGTACTGAACGGGTGGTCAAGGCTCTGGGCGATACGCTCCTCGATTTGAACCTCTTGGATTTAGATGAACCGAGCAACCTCATCTACTTGGGTCCAGATGAGAACATCACCGATGAGCTGATTACATGGCTGGTCCAACGGGCATCTCGACGGGGACACCCATGCCCCAATGCGTTCATGAGTTCGAAGCCTGGCGCCGGTATTAACCATAAAGAATACGGGGTCACAAGCGAAGGTGTCGTGGTCTTTCTCGAGGCCGCACTCAAGGCACGAGGCATCGATCCAAGGACAACACCATTCACAGTCAAAATGACGGGTGGGCCCGATGGCGATGTGGCGGGCAATGCAATCAGGATTATGATCCGTGAATTTGGCGCCAACCCACGTATTGTTGCCATCGCCGATGGAACAGGGTCTGCCGAAGACCCGAACGGGCTCGATCTACAGGAGTTACTCAGACTGGTAGACGCTGGAGCGGGTATCACTGAATTTGAGGCAACACGATTGAGTCAGCATGGCCGCGTTCTGGCCCTCGATGACCCCGGCGGCCTGGAAGCACGGAATACGCTCCATAATCGCGTTTTATCGGATGCATTCATTCCATGCGGCGGTCGACCTGCGGCCATCAACGGGGATAATTGGACGCATTTTTTGAACTCAGAGGGCCAGGGCAGTGCGTCTATCGTCGTGGAGGGTGCGAACCTCTTCTTCACAGAAGACGCAAGAGATGCCCTATCGAGACATGCACAGGTCTTATTTGTCAAAGACAGCTCAGCCAATAAATGTGGGGTGATTTGTTCGAGCTTTGAAATTGCAGCAAGCCTACTCATCGACGAAGCAACATTCTTGGCCATCAAAACAGATTTTGTGGCTGAGGTACTCCAACGACTGAGAACACTCGCTGCAAAAGAGGCAGCGATTCTGTTTAGTCAGCACCAGCGACGCCCTCATATTCCGCTTTCCAAAATCAGTGTCCGACTGAGTGAGGCGATTAATCAGATGAAAGACGCCGTCATCGCACGTATAGACGAGCTGAGTGCGGAGGACACAACATTGGTCGATGCACTCTTTGAAAACCATCTGCCAAAAAGCCTAAGACAAGCCGCAGGACGTGATGCTATCGACGCGTTGCCCCGAGACTATTTCAATCGGGTGATCGCCTCTGTTTTGGCCAGCGAGCTGGTCTATCGGCAAGGTATCGACTTTTTCAGCGACATCAGTGATGACAGCCGAGGTGCGTTGGCTGTCACTTATCTAAGGCAGATCAGCGCCACCAAACGCCTCATAGATGCGCTCCGCGTCAGCGACTTCGACGAGAAGCTAGAAGTCATCAAACTGCTGGAAAAAGGCACTCTATAAATACCTGCCGCCGTCTGGATGTCATGGGTTGCTCAACGTGCCAGCGCGCCCATTGGATCCCATGCGGGCAGCACTTTCGGCGTGCGCTCGAGAGCGTCTATCAAATCATCCGGCAGAATAGACTTTGGTGCCGCAATTTCAAAAACGTACTCATCAAACCATGAGTCGTTCATTTGATAGAAACCATCGCGACCAATCTCAGCACCCCAGCTATTTTCAACCTTCCAGCGTCGTGGGCAACCATCTCGTACGTCGACACCGGTGAATAACATGGCATGGGTCATTAAGGTTTCGTGATGATGCAAGCGGGCCGCCTTATCCAAGCCAAAAGAAACGTCATATAGATTTTCATAATCAAATAAATGGGTATCCCAGAGTCCGAGGTCGCGTCTCATGTGTTGGCCCACGTCGCACCCAAACCAAACGGGGATGCCCTCTTCCAATAAACGTTGCGTCGTCTTCTTGATCAGATCCATTTCCACGTTGAGATAGACCACAGGATCACCACCGATTACGTTGCCAAGAAATTGTACCGTATAGGTCTGGCCGTACTCATTTTCAGGCCGTGGGTCGTGCACGAGACACACATAATCATCGATTGGTATATCCACGTAGCGTGCAGCAAATTCTTGGGGGCTCATCAAGGCATCACGGTGAAAGTCCCCGTCCTTGTCGGTCCATTGCCAATCAAATTGAGAGGGTGGCGTGCCCAGATGGATGCATAGGATTCTCCAAATCTCGTCGAGACACTTGTGTTTTTTCTCACGGAGCTGATCCAAGGCCACCCCATCATGAACCGCCGCCCTCAAATCCCTCGCACCCTCTCGGAGTTTGTATTTTAAAATAGCATTCATTCGTCTCGTGTTAGACGAACTTTCACTCTCTGGCATGACTTGCTTCGGCACCAGACCATGTTTACGGATAATGTTAACCGCCATATTCCATTGGCCACCGTCGCTTAAAGGTTCGTTGAGCATGTGGGCGATTAATCGATCGTCAACATCGAGATGACTCGTCGATAAGATTTCCTCGAAAAAATAGTTGGACCGCTCAAATTTGTCCCAAAATAATGTGTAGTTCTGGCTAAATTCAAAGTCGCGCACGTTCAAGGTGTCCATTGTGCCGACACGCAGAAGATTGAGCGCGGCAAACATCCAGCATCGCCCAGACTTTTGCTGATTGGTCACCTGCCAATCATCCAGGGTTATCGAAAAAGTAAAGTCCGACGCGGTGACGATCTCCCGATTGAGAGCGACGTCATCAGCGGTTGTCTGGGTGACCGCATTTTGGGCCAATCGGAGTTTTTTATTGGCACGAAAGGTCTCGGTGAGCTCACAGATGCGCTCGACGCTGATCTGAGGCTGAAACATCATGTTTTCGGGCTTGCCGGTCTGACTCATTTCGAAACTCCATTGATGACGTGACCTACACAATGGTCTCTTTCAGACAGAGATTCTAGTCCCTTGTAGACCCGTCGGATGGCCGTTGCGTCGAGACCAAAGCCGCCGTGGAGGAGACCTCGATTGCAAACACCTGGTCTCCCAGTACAAATACGCGCTTTGGAAAAGGGCAAACCAGAGCAAAAAACCCATCGCCTGAGATGCAGGGTCAATGTAATACTCTAGGTCATGGATTTAGGATACACACATCGTCTCATTCGTGTTGCAGTCTTACTGAGCTTCGCGGCCTGTACTGTATCGGCCCCACAGCAGGTGGCGTATCATCAAGACGCGGCTCGCCAAGTTGTCAATGATGCCAATTTGGTTCCTGCCATCGATGCGCGCGCAAGACCCGATGTAAGCCCCAGCCCTGAACTCGATATGCTCGGGACGGATATCGGAATCGAAGACAAAGACATGCTGGTCGATATGCAAGTGAGCGATGTTGAAATCATGGATTCGTCCATGAACGAAACATGTAACGAACTCGATGATGACAACGATGGGCGCGTTGATGAAGGTGTTCTCAATGCCTGTGGTGACTGTGGACAACCACCCGAGGAGGTCTGTGACGGGATCGACAATGACTGTGATGGCTCAATCGATGAGGGTGTTCTCAATGACTGTGGTGCCTGCGGCCCAGTCCCGGACGAGGTCTGTGATGGTGAAGATAATGATTGCGATGGACAGACCGATGAGGGTGTGCTCAATGCCTGTGGTGATTGTGGACTGCTTCCCGAAGAGGTCTGCGACGGGGTAGATAATGATTGTGATGGGGTTGTCGACAGCGGCTGTGACTGCCGGGTACCGGACACGAGAGTCTGCGGGCTCGCAATCGGCTCATGCCGACAAGGGCGGCAATCCTGCGTATTAGGCCGATGGGGTCCGTGCGTCGGCGAGGTTGGGCCTCACGATGAACAGTGCAATAACGCGGACGACGACTGCGACGGCATTGTCGATGAGCAGCTGGTTCAGGTCTGCGGGTCATCTACTGGCAGCTGTATTGAAGGCCAAGCACTGTGTGTTGCCGGTGAGTTCCAAGACTGCCAGGGGGCTATCGACCCCTCCAATGACACCTGCAATGGCCTAGATGATGATTGTGATGGTCAGGTCGACGAAAATTTGGAGCGCGTGTGCGGGTCCGATGTGGGGGCGTGTCAGCAGGGCCTAACCCGATGCGAAAATGGGGTCTTGACCGAATGCCTCAACGAGATTCAGTCGGAACCAGAGGTGTGCGATGGCGTCGATAACGACTGCGATGGACAGACCGACGAAGGCGTCCAAAACGCCTGCGGTCAATGCGGTGCGGTTCCAGCTGAAATCTGCAATGGTCAAGACGATGATTGCGACGGCCAGGTCGATGAGCGAATCATGCCTCGACCATGCGGCAGCAATATTGGCTTGTGCGAATTTGGAGAAGAACGGTGCGAGAACGGTGCGTGGGGCCAGTGCCTGGGCGGCGTCCCAAGCGTTCCTGAAGGGCCACGAAGTGTGGGGTCATGCGACGGTGAAGACAATGACTGCGATGGCAGGGTTGACGAAGATTGGCCCGATTCGATGGCCGCCTGTCTCAATGACGTCCGTCGATTCTATTGCTCAGGTGGTGCCCTCATCGACTGTAGAGGGTCTAGGGAGCAATAAGTCGGCAACGGGTGCTCAGGAAATATACGCCGTTGCAGACGCAGCGGGCCTAGGACTAACCCATCTGGTTTGTGAAGCGAGCTGCATTTTAACGCGACTCTTTTTGCCCGTCTTTGGATTCATGACAAGAGTGCATGAGTGGAACCGGGGATTCCACAGGTTGGCCCCGAGACCAAGTCACAGGCACCATCGACCAGACATCGTCCATCAACTGGCAGCGTCCCTGTCCAAAGGCAGTCAGGTCCCAAGTGAAAGATTGCCCTAGGTCCGTGGCCGCATGAAGTGCGTTGTCTTGAGCGAGCAGGTACCGCACCGACCCGTGGAGCTGTACTTGGCTCAACACTTTCTGAGTCGCCAAATCCCAGAGGACCACCTGTCCGTTGGCATAGCCGATACCAAGTAAGCCACTTGGAATATTGATGATCCGACTGACGCCGGCCGATGCACGATAGACTGACGTAGACCGTTTCTCGTTCAACCCCTCACCAATCTGGAGAGTCTCGACGCTGCCATCCTCAAAGCCCACAATGAGTTGACGAGATCCATCTTGGGCCGCCGTCGTTAATGTCATCGCGCTGATCCCCGGACTGAATAAGTGACTTTCGCGCAATTTGAAGTCCAGACTGTAAATATAAATTCGCCCATCACTGGCAACTAAGATGCCCTCGTCAAAGGTGGAAATTGCTGTTGGATTCTGTTGGGTATGAAATTGACTGGCTCGGCCGTCTGAACCGTAGCGTAAAACCGCATCATGAGTCAGCACCACGCAGCTGTCATCGACTGCCAGAAGGGTTTGCAGGCCATTTAAGTGGCCAGACCAAACACGGCGGTCCGACTGCGTGTTCCAAAGCTCTAATTGATTGCCATGGGTGTGTACACAAAGCGTCTCTCCTGACGCAGTCGATGACGCTAAACGCCCATCCTTTTGGAGCATCTCGGCCCAATCGGCCCCCGTCAATACGGCATCCGACCGACGTGATTCCTCCATTGAACGCCAACCTTCATGGGTCAAGATTCTGGCCGGTCTGGGCAATAAAGCGGTGGTCGACCAAATGGGACGGCCTGTACTGGCATCCCACAACCGGAGCGTACCATCGTCACCGGCACTCGCCAATCGGTGCCCATCACCACTGAACGCCACGTGATTAACTTCGTGAACATGGCCCTGCAAGCGGATATCTCGGTCACTTGACACCCATTTTATTCGAGACTGGCCATCGGCCTGCGCAATGGCAAGTCGGTCGCCACTTGGATGGACATCTAAGGCATTAATTCTCGGCCCGTCACCGATGAGTTTCTGAGTCAAGACACCGGCTTTAGTCCACAAATTCAAGCGCCCGTCGAAGCCTCCGGTGGCAAGCCATTGATCCCTCGGGTCAAAGGCCACACTGGAAATGAACGACGAGCTTGTCATCAGTCGTTTTGGTGTCCATCCGCTGTTCAAGTTCCACAATTCCCCGTAGCCTCGAGACCCATCGGAGGCTCCGACACCGATGATAGCCTGGGTGCCGTTTCGTGACAGAGACACCGTTCGTTGCAATTGCACATCAGACACACGCTTGAATCGAAGGGTATACTTGGGGACGTCGAGGGTCCAAACACCCCCACTGGTCACGGCGATGAGGGTCTGACCGCTGGAATCATAGCGCAGCCCCATTGGCTCACCCCTGATGCCCTCGAATTTCGAGAATCGGCGATTTTTTTCGAGATCCCAAACCGTGATGTCACCGTCCTCTGATAACCACGCCAAATGCTGTCCATCGGGACTAAAATCAACGGCGTCGCGTTTCCCGCCTGTTTTCTGGGTAAACGACTCAATTTTACGGCCCGTTGAGCCGTCCCAGAGGCTCAACTCTTGGTTTGCCGTGGTGACGGCCAAGCGTTTCCCCGTATGGTCGACGGCAAGGCCGTACAGCGACGGAACGGCAAGGACATCATTCCGAGGTGCTTCCAATAAATCGCCCCTCGAGTATCGGATGTAGTCGGAGCCTGTGTCGGCCACGTGCTGGCCATCGGGAGAAACAGCGACGAATCCGATTTGCTGGCCATCATTGGGCACTCGACCCCGTCTTTTATTCTTACCAAGCTCGATGACCTCGAGGTCCTGTGCTGCATTCTCGAAGACAAAGTGGGTTGCCGCCGCATTGAAGCCAAACGAGTGCGAACGCACATTATTGGCCTTAAACCGCGCGATGCGCTGGAGTGATTTCACGTTCCAAACGCTCAAATCATTGGACATCTGCCGGTGTGCAAAGGCTGTCCCGTCGGGACTAAAGCGGACGATGTCCATGAGCTCAAGGCTGGTTCCGACCTCGCGGCGACTGCTTGGATCGCTGAGCTTCGTCAAGATTAATGGGCCATCGAGTCGAACAGCCATCAGAAAATCCGATTGGTCTACACCGGTCAAATCATAGACCTTCATCTGATCGGGGAGAGTGTGGTCTTTGAAGGTTTTGTCTACCAGATCATAGACTCGCAGGTTTGCTCTGTCCGCACAGACCGCAAGATACCGTCCATCGGGCGAGAAACGGATGACCCGCACGATGCCGTGGGGTGCAGGCAACGTTTGGAGCTGGCGGGCCGAATTGACATTCCATAGGCGAATGAAGGGGCCCAGGCCACCGGATGCAAGCATTTGATCGCTGGGATCAAAGACCGATCGCAAGACTTGATCTTTATGACCTCGCAGTAGACGACGGTGACTGGTCTCAACATCGACTAATTCAACGGATCCATTCACCGATGAAATGGCCAGTTGGCGGCCGTTTCCTGACATGGCGACATGATAGTGAAATTGTCCCGTTCGAATAGACCATAGCTCGGAGATACGGGCCAGCTGCCACCATAGGCCAAGAAACGATGTGTGGTCAGCACCAAGCAATTCCAAACCTTGGCGCAGCTTCGCCCGTGATTCAAGGTAGGCACCTCGCTCAAAAGCGGCCTGAGCACTCTCCCTCAGTGCATCGACTTGACGGCTCTGCGCCTGCCGCCGCTGCTCTTCAGCCGTCTTTCGCTGATGCAATGCTTGCTGACGACCCCGTTCTGACTGCTCTCTCGACTCTTCAGCATCGAACTTCTGTAAGGCGAGAATTGCTGTGATGATAATCAGGATAGTGGGAATCGCCGCTGTCCAGAAACGGCGTCTACGGCGCTTTATTTCATGGACTGCCTTGCCCATCTCAAGAAATTCTTCTGTTAAAGCTGGCAGAAGGTTCTGGCCTCGGCCGAGAATGCGCATGGCCTCATCAAGGCCGGCCCCGCTCCATAATTCCTCTTGGTGTCGCCCTCTTTTCTCCCAAAGTTCGGCGGCCTGAGTCACCTCCGCCAAAATAATCAGTTCCTCTTTGCTTTCGTCGATCCAACGGGCCAATTTATCCCACGTGTGAATCAAGGACTCATGAGCCAGTTCCAGTCGAGCTGAGCCATCGTCAGATTCGCTACTGCGTCTCATGGACAAGAGTCGAGACTTGGTCAACCGTTCGTAGACGACGCGCGTACCAGCAGGCAACCCATCCAATAATTGCGCTTCCGAACAAACGCGCCGTGTTCCTTCGGGCGTCACCAATCTGAGTAAAAGCGATCGTGCTGTCTTCATTTGATCTTGGGCGAGTCCATGAAGAACGCCATCTGCATGGCGAGCCAGGGCGCCTTCGACCCCGCCCATCGATTCGTAGTCGACTCGCCGTAATGTATGGTGGACTTGATCGCGTTTCTCCCACAGTGAACGGGCAACGAACTGCAGCAAAGGCAGACTGGTCGCATCGTCAACTGCATTGACCATCTCATCTGGCAGGTCGGGGTCATCAAATCGGTAGCCGACCCGCATGAGTGGGAGTGTGAGCACATCTTTCAGCGCATCTTTGTTGGGTGGGTCCAAGAGCATGATATGTTCAAGCAACCGCCGAGCCGATTCACCGGCCCGAGCCAGGTGCCCCAGGAAGTCATCACGAATGGTACACACAACCCGAATCGGATCCCCCGATTCATCGCCGGCATTACTAATGGCTTCGATAAACTTGATGCGTTCATCCTGGTCCGGACACAGGGTAAACAACTCCTCCAATTGATCGACGACAAGCAACACCCGCTGTTGCGTCTGCTGAGCAAGTGTATTGAGTCCGAGACCGACTTTATTGGGACTGTCGCGTAATTTCTGTGCGAGGGTTTCAATCTCAACCTGTCGGGAGTCGATGTCTGTGAGGTCCGTCGACCCAGTCAAACTTTGGTCATTGATGGTATCACCAACGGTATGACTTGCCGACTCCTCGTTGTGGGCAGTCAGTAAACGGGCTGCCAAGCGAGAGATGGGTGCATCTCCTGGCCGCATTCTCACAACGCGCCAATCACTGTTTTCGCGAAGACGAGGGATGAGACCCGCTTGGACAAAAGAGGTTTTTCCGGCGCCCGACGGACCGACGACAACTAAAGACGACTCATAGCGCAATCGTTCCATGCAGGTATTGAGTTCAGTGTCACGCCCGAAAAAGAGATTTGAGTGGCGTTCTGAGAATGGCAATAGCCCGCGAAATGGGCTTTCTTCAACTGGGGCGAGGGGACGTCCGTCAGCCAAGACCGTTGTCAAGCACTCCGTAAAGGCCATAACCGATGGTCGTTCGTCCGGTTTCTTCGCCAAACATTGAGCTATCAGCGACGAAATTCTCGGTGGTAAGCCCTTTAGAACTGGATTGAGAGGAACGGGGTCATCGTTGCAAACCTCCATGCCCAAATTGAAGCTCTGCTTGGCGGCATAGGGTCTCACACCGCATAAGAGCTCATGTAAAATCACCCCCAACGCCCAAATGTCGGTCTCGGGCTGACATTCTTCACCGCGCCATTGTTCAGGGGCCATATAGGCCGGTGTACCCGCGACGCGCTGACCGCTGAGCTGATTGGTCGGACCGAGGTCAAGACCCACCCCATCCGTGAGAACAGGTTCAACGAATTCGAGGGCGAGACCAAAGTCCACAACGCGAACTCGCCCGTCACGTGGAATCAGAATGTTTGCCGGCTTTAAGTCACGATGCAGAATCCCGTGGCGATGGGCTTCCTCCACGGCATCCGCGACAGCCAAGCAAATCCGTAAACTCTCCTGTAAGCTAAGCCCGTCATCTTTCAGTCGCTGACTCAGGTCTTGGCCTTCTAAATATTCCAACGCAACGTAGGGTAGGCCTTCATGTTGTCCAACCGCATAAATCGTGACGATATGCGGATGGTTGAAGCGTGCTGTCAATCGCGCTTCTTGTAGGAAACGTTCCAGCGCATTCTCGTCACGAACATGTTCAGGCTTGATGACCTTGAGAGCGACTTTACGGCCAAGTTGCGTGTCTCTGGCCAGGTAGACCTCACCCATACCACCGCGACCAAGGAGTCGCCCAACCTGGAAGTGCTTAATTTGCGTGCCGGCATCAAGCAATGTTGGTGCCTTACGTCCGGGGCTTTCAGACACGGGCAAAATGAGATCCAGCGCGCCGCCTACCGCATGGGATAGTGTGGGCATGCGCGCGATATGGCTCCGTTCACCAAACGCCTGAGTGTGACTGATGGTTTTGTCCGGATCGATGGCCGACTGTTCCGCCTCGATTGACACCATCCCTTCTTCGGGGTCGGGGGCCTCACTCAAACGCATCTCTTGGGATTCCAAATGGTCAATGACTTGGTCTACCAAGTCGTTGGGAACGCGTCCCTCGAGGTAGTTTCTCAGTTTTTTGGGGTCAGATGTGTCCATTATTGGCACTTTATACACGCTCACGACAATTTAGGAACTGCTCCAGGACCACTTTTGTCGTCAAAAAGACCACGAGGGAGTAGAAAAGCTCAAATGCAGTGGCACTCGATGAGAGCAAAATACGTCTGTGTACCGCCCGTATCGCTAAAGAGTGTGTCTGGATGTAACCGACGACTGAGCCGATGGGCTAGAGGCTGAGTTCAAAATGCGTCACTCAGCACCAAAAGGCCAGCCGCGAGCGCGCTTTGTCACTGGTCAAGAATCCGCCCAGAGTCAGCCGCGATAGCTCGCCCATCACCGGTGTGACTCGGTGAACATGGCGGCCCGAATCAAAAATCACCATGTCACCGGCCCCGAGCGGCAGGGTCTCCTTACAATAATCACGTTCTAGCGCAGCCGTGTCCAAAAAGCGCGTGGGCAGCATCGGTGGATTCGGGTCGCTGCCCCAAAGGCCGTAAATGATGAGGTCGCCGTCGTTCTCAGCCGGTTGCAGCGTGACAAACCAACTCAGCAACGTGCTGCGGTCGTAGCCCGAATCAAGTTCTCGATAAATGTCTAAGCCGTAGTGATTGTCGTGATGGGAGTAAATTTGGACACCGGGGTCGAGAGCACGGAAATTAAAAGGTGCCCAATGATCACCGCCCCCTAAACTTGGCGGGGCGGCTGGGTGCCCATGGAACAAATCACTGAAAATCGATGCGATCTGAATGGTCGGCTCATGTTCACCGAAAATACTCTGAGTCCAGTGTAGATGTTCACTGGCACTCTGTGCATAGGCCTCGCGAGTCGGCCCACGAAGTGCCGTAAAAGTTGGTGTTGCGGCGTCACAAATTGTTCTAATTTCGCCGCCAGGCATCCCTTTATTGGGTGATTTCCAGACGGACTCCAAAGCTTGAGACTGGAGTCGGCCCGCTGCATGTACGACCATTTCTGCCGGTAGTGCATTGCGAATCACGACCCCTGTCAACCCCGCATCGAATACAGAATCAAGGGTGGCTGACTCAGCAGACAAATCGGCTCGATCGACGTACTTGATTGAAATTGAATGGCCGGCTCTCCCCCGCATGTCATCTCCGTCCTTTAAGACCGGTCACCCCAGTCCGTTGGTGTTCGACGGCTCTCAGCACCGACTCGGGTGTCGCGGGCATATCAAGTTCTACGATCCATTCACCATCCCCGAACCCGCGGATGGCATCGCGCAAAGCCGAAACCACCGAAATAGCCAACATAAATGGGGGTTCACCGACAGCCTTACTCCCTCCGATAACCAGGGGGTTATCCGCATCGCGCAACAGACTGACATTAAGGTCTAAGGGCGTATCTCCCGCGGCCGGTATTTTATAGGTACTGGGGCCGTGGGTCAGAAGTCTGCCGTCCGGAGAATAAAGAACATCCTCACAGGTGAGCCATCCCATTCCCTGAACAAATCCGCCTTCCACTTGACCCACGTCTATGGATGGTGCCAAGGGATTACCGACATCATGCAGGATATCGACCCGCCGTACCCGATACTCGCCGGTCAAGCCATTGATCTCGACTTCACTGATAGCCCCGCCAAACGCATAGTAGAAAAAGGGGCGACCGCGACCAATACTCGGGTCATAACCAATCCCCGGCGTTGCATAATACCCAGTCGATGATAAGCTAATCTGTTTGGCCCATGCCGTGGTCGCCACCGTCGAGAAAGGGATACTCTGGTCGCCCAACCATGCGTGACCGTCATGGAACGTAACGGCGTCTGAGTCCGTATCATTGCCCATCAATTGGGCAGCGATGGGCCGAAGGCGCTCCACAATGGTCAGGCACGCGCTTTGAACCGCAGCTCCATTCAAATCACTGCCCGACGACGCCGCTGTGGCAGAGGTATTTGGCACCTTGTCGGTCGCTGTCGTCATTAATCGGACAGCACCCAACTCAACCCCGAGGGTATCGGCAGCAACCGCAATCATTTTGGTGTGTAAGCCTTGGCCCATTTCGGTCCCGCCGTGATTGATTTGTACGGTTCCATCCGTATAAACATGGACGAGCGCACCTGCTTGGTTAAGTAGACTTGCTGTGAACGAAATCCCAAATTTAACCGGCTGAAAACCAATCCCTCGCTTCACATGCTGCTCGGACCGATTAAATTGCTCGATGGCCCGCTTACGTTCGTCATAATTGGCGTCTTTCATGAGCTGCGGAACAAGCTGCGGCAACCGGTTTGCCTCGATGACCTGACCGTATGGCGCGGTGTCGCGTGGGGCCGGTCCATAGAAATTCGAACAACGAAGGGCGGTCGAATCGACACCCATCGCGTCCGCTGCTCGATTGAGGATCTCTTCGATGACAAACATCCCTTGCGGACCGCCGAACCCTCTGAAGGCCGTATTGGATGGGACATTGGTGGCACACACGCGACCCTCAACACGAATCGCTGGAATAAAATAACTGCTGTCGACATGAAAGAGTGCTCTATCGAGAACCGGCCCACTGAGATCCAGCGACCATCCCCCGTCGCTGAATAAGCGGGCCAGGACGCCCAAAATCATCCCATCCCCGTCGAATGCCGCCTTGTATTCCGTCCTGAATGGATGTCGTTTACCGGTCCAAGCCATGTCTTGGCCTCGATGGAGCCAGGACCGACATGGGCGCCCTGTATGTGCGGCAGCCAAGGCAGCATAGGCTGCATAAGGACTTGCCTGACTCTCCTTCCCACCAAAACCACCACCCAACCTCGGTACCTCGCAGACAACATGATGGGCACCAATCCCGAGAGCTGCCGCGACCACCTTCTGGATCTCTGTTGGGTGCTGAGTACTGGACCGAATGGTATAGGCCCCGTTTTCTTCTGGGATGGCTAGGGCTGCCTGCGTTTCCAAATAGAAATGGTCTTGCGCCGGAGTCTCGACAATCCCTTCGATAATGAGGGCTGCTGAATCAAAAGCCGCGTCAAGGTCGCCCCGTTCGATCACGTGTGGCTCGGTATGATAGGCATTTGCGGCAATGGCGTTTTCGATGCCAATAATGGGAGAGGCCTCCTCGAACTGGAGTTCAACTGCCGCGACCCCACGTCGTGCACTCTGCTCAGTCTCAGCAATGACAATGGCAATGGCTTGACCCATATAGTGGACAAAACCGTCAGCCAAAAGTGGTTCATTATGGAGGATCGGTCCCCAAATGTTGTCGCCCGGAATGTCGTCTACGCTCAAAACCGAGTGGACGCCGTCGACCTTGAGGGCCGCACCCAGTTCCATGTGTGTGATTCGGCCCCGGGCAATGGGCGATGGGACCGGAAGGACAAAGAGCGTTCCATGGGGACCCGGGTCATCGGCCACATATTTTGCTGAGCCTGTGACGTGCAGATGAGCAGACTCGTGGGGACCCGGTTTGTGTAGACCGCCCGACATCAGTTTGTCTCCGCAAAGATTGTCCCTGTTGGCCTGTCTGGCAGAGTTACACTCACCTGCCCCTGCGCTTCTTCAAAAAAACCACGCAATAAGTTCGCTGCGACGGTGGCCCTGTACCACGCTGTACCTCGGTGGTCATCGATGGGACTGAAGTCATCACCAAGGGCTTCGATCGCTCGTTCGATGGTTGACTGACTGAGGGTCTGATGGCGCAAGATAGACTCAGTTCTTAGGGCGCGTGCCGGCGTCGCCGCCATCCCACCGAATGCGAGGCGGATGTCTGCGACCGTCCCGGACTCGTCTAGCCTGAGTGCAAAGGCACTCGATACAGCACTGATATCCAACTCACGCCGTTTACTGACCTTGTAGGTCGTGGCATAGGTCTTGGGATGCAAGTCGGGGATTTCAACAGCAGCGAGAACCTCTCCATCTCGCAAAACGGTCCGCCGATAGGCTGTCCAGAACCCAGGGGCGCTGTCGGTTGGAGAGAAAGCGTGCCGTCTCTCTCCAGCTTCCGACCGAATGACCGCCACGGCATTCAATGCCAACATGACCGGCGGCAGGTCACCGATAGGTGATGCATTGCATAGGTTGCCGCCAACGGTTGCACGATTCTTAATCTGCCGTGACGCGAAAAATCGAAGCATCTTCCCGAGAGACTCAGAATGTAACTCAGACCAAGCCTCCAAATCGGATAAGAGAACACCGGCACCGATTCGCCAGCCACCATCGATGGGATTGATCTCTCGCATGCCTGGCAACAGTCCCAGGTCAACGAGAAGCGGAAAAGTCTTGAAACGCTGTGTGACGTCCAAGCCGAGGTCCGTTGCCCCACTGACGAAGCGCACTGGATCGTCTCCCATCGCGTCCCAGAGGTCCCGCCATTTTTCAGGACGAACATACCGTTGTTCGCCGCGTCGATAATCGACAGGCGGAATGGCTAACTCGGTGTTCAAACAGTCAGAGAAGCGATCGACCGGCTGACTACCAGCAATTTGGTATAGAGCCTCTCGAATCGGCCGGTATCCAGTGCAACGACACAGATTACCGCAGATTTGGTCATCCTTTTTCCAATCGGAATCCAGGTCTGAGCGATATGTCGCCTCGAAGAGGCTCATGACAAACCCGGGCGTGCAGTAGCCACATTGGGAGCCGAGCTTATCAACCATGGCCTGTTGGGCAGGATGAAGAGTCTCGCCAGTTGCCAAACCTTCCACGGTCACCAGCTGGCGACCAAATGCCTGAGGAACCAACAGAATGCAAGAGCAGACGGCCCGCCATGTTGGCCCGTCTGGTCCCTCGTCGAGAAGGCCGACTGTGCACGCACCACAATCACCTTCAGCACAGCCTTCTTTTGTCCCAGTAAATCCGGTTTGTCTGAGCCACTCCAGCAACGTCATAGTTGGCGATACATCGCCAACCTTGACCTGATTCCCGTTAAGGATAATTGAATGGTCCATAAGGTCCTGTCCTGCCTCTCACCTGCCGCATTGTTGAGGATAGGAACTTCAATGTACTTTTGGCAAGTAAGTTACCAGTGACCGACAGCATAACGATGGCCAATTAGCCGGTCATGGAGCGGGAAATGGACATTCAGAGTCGGGACACCATCGCGGGATAGGCATCAAAAAAACGTCCATATGAGGGACCTGCCTTTGGACCGTCAGAGACGATGTCGATTTTCATGGTCGAGAGCCTATCGTACAGAGCAGCTGGATCTGGAGACGAATTCGAACGCGTGTATCTAGACGGTGCGTGTCTTGACGCCCGCCTCGTTCATCATGTTAATCGACATATCAAAGTCGGCAGCCCACCGGTCGGGCACATCGCACCCATCCGGGTAAATGACCTCGACGACACCCGCTTGGATCAAGGAGCGTGCGCAGCGTGTGCATGGAGGCCATGTCACATAGGCCCGGCATTCTTTCAGAGAGACACCAATGCGCGCCGCGTGCATGATTGCGTTTTCTTCAGCATGACAAATGAGTGGATATTTCTGCTCGCGGTCAGTCAACCGGTCAAGGTCGTCTGATATGCCCCTCGGAAATCCGTTGAATCCTGTGCTTCTGATCTCTCGGTCTTGGCCTACCACAACACAGCCGACCTTGGTCGAGGGGTCTTTAGACCACCCTGCGATATGACCGGCGAGTTCAAGAAACCGTTTGTCCCACTTGTCGCTCATCTAACCTGCTCCCAAGACCTCGTTGTTAAGACACACTAAAGCATAGAGAGATAAGCGCGCTTCGCGCAAGGCAATTGGCACTGCGTCGAAGGATGAAAATCTGCCGGGCGCAGCTCAACACACCGAGACGCGAGGACAACAAAGAATTGGATTCAATGGTTTTGGACTGGCCGACTCGTCCCTCAGACGTCGTCCAATCCAAAACCCGGAGGCAATGCCCGACTGGCGATTTCGGCCTCCATGCCATCGATCCATTCGTCCAGACTTAAGGTCTGCTGTTGCTTGGATCCAAAACGTCGAATCGTCACGGTTCCATTCTCAGCTTCTCGGGCACCGATGACGCCGATGAACGGCACTTTCTGGAGGCTGTGTTCCCGAACTTTAAAGTTCACTTTCTCGTTCCTCAAATCGGATTGAACACGAAATCCTCGTTCAAACAACAGGCTCTCGACTTTTTTAACCGCGTCGTCCTGAGCGCTGCTGATCCCCGTCAAGACCACCTGAGTCGGTGCGAGCCACATGGGAAAATGACCAGCAAAATGTTCGATGAGAATGCCAACGAATCGTTCAAGAGAACCGAGTAAGGCTCGATGGATGAGAATCGGAGCCTGTTTGTCGCCATTTTCATCGATGTAATGGGCGTCGAGGCGCTCGGACAGGTTGAAGTCGAGCTGGACTGTTCCGCATTGCCAATGCCGCCCAAGGCAGTCTCGCAGAACAAACTCAAGCTTTGGACCGTAGAATGCACCTTCGCCCGGATTGAGAGTCCACTCGAGACCACCTGCATCACAGGCGTTCTTAAGAGCCTCCTCTGCCGCGTCCCAAACGGCATCTGACCCCACCCGTTGTTCAGGTCGGTCGGAGAATTTAACATAGGGCGGGTCGAAACCGAATTCAGCGTAAATTTCTTTGATTAATTCGCAAAGAGCCACGACCTCTTCTTCGATCTGCGCCCGTGTGCAAAACACATGGCCATCGTCTTGGGTCATGGATGTCACGCGCATAATGCCATGGAGGGCACCGCGCTGCTCATGGCGCATACAGGTTCCAAATTCCGACATGCGGATGGGCAGGTCTCTGTAACTCTTGATGCCTTGTCTAAAAATTTGCACATGGCAGGGACAATTCATTGGCTTTAAAGCATGGGTTTGGTCGTAGGCATCGGTAATGAACATATTCCCGGTCCCAAACTTATCCCAGTGGCCTGATTTCTCGTACAGCACTTTGCTCACGATCTGCGGCGTATTGACTTCTCGATATTGAGAGCGTCTCAACTTCGCTCGGATGTATTCTTGAAGTTTGGTGTAGAGCGTCCAGCCTTTGTAATGCCAGAATACCTGACCGATGGCCTCTTCCTGGAAGTGGAATAGGTCTAATTGCGCCCCCAATTTTCGGTGGTCGCGTTTTTCGGCTTCCTCGATGGCGCGCAAGTGCCGCTTGAGTGCCTTATTGTCAGGCCAAGCTGTACCATAAATCCGCGTGAGCATCTTGTTGTCGCTGTTGCCACGCCAGTAAGCACCAGCAACCTTAGTCAGTTTAAACGCCCCAATCTGCCCCAGATTTTGCAGATGTGGACCGCGGCACAAATCGACGAAGTCAGTTCCATCTTGGAAGTAGATTTGAAAGTCATCTTGGCCCTCGGTCCCCTCGATGATCTCAACCTTATAGGGTTCATCACGGTCTTTGAACAAGCGAACTGCCTCAGCCCGCGGCAGAAGACGCATCGTGATGGTGTTTTTCTCCTTAACGATGGCCTTCATCCGCTCTTCGATTCGAGGCAGGTCATCCTCGGACAGGGGGGAGTCGAACTCCACATCGTAGTAGAAGCCATTTTCGATAGTGGGCCCGATGGCCAATTTCGAGCCGGGAAATAATTCCCGAGTCGCGCGGGCCAAAACCTGAGCGGCGATGGTATGCCGCATGATATCCAAGCCTGCGTCTTGTCTCAGCGTGAGAATATTGACGGCTGAGTCCGTGGTAATTGGGACGGACAAGTCTTGTTCTTGTCCATCAACTTCAATCGCGACAGCAGCTCGCAATAAACCAGAACTTATACTCTCAGCGATTTGAGCACCTGTCACAGGTCCTTCAAATTCTTTTATCGCGCCATCAGGCAGTGTGATTTGCATCGACCGACTCCTCACGTATCATCGGCGTCTTAGTACCCGTTTTGTTGCGTTTCTTAAAGCTCAAATGTCGTCTCGTGGAATCAAAATCTCTGAAGGACAAATGTAAAATCTATGGACGGGCGACATTTTCATCCTGTGGCCTTCAATTGAGACTGGGCTGTTGTCGGAAATAGGTGACTCGACCCGCGAACTCTGCCGAGCAATGCCGCTGCTTTTCATTAAGGAACCACTGGCCCGGAGTACAGATACCCTGATTGTCATGTTCTCGATCACGAATTGACAGGCAGCGACCCAGCACGTTCGGTCACCATGGGATCCAAGGAAAAAAGGTCGATGGCCCTGTCTGGTAAAATCGTATCCGAACCCTCGGCGTTGTCATTTAGGCCATGAAAAAGGTCAACACCGACCAAAGATCCCACCATGAAATCTTTCCTTGGCGGCCTTAAGTCTGATGTGTGGGCTTAAGGTAGAGCGGTGGCGATAATTGTTTAATGCCAAGCAATTTGAGCGTATGCACCCTGCCCGATCGGCAAAAAAAGAGGTTTGTCTAATGTAAACCTTGACATTTCTACCAAAAGGTAGATAAAAACCTCGACACCGTATTGTGTAATCGAAAACCATGAACCCCTTTGATAGCGATGCCAGCGGTCTACGGACACCGTTGAGGGAGCATTGCAAGGACCCACTGAATGCCCAGTGGTGGAGAGAATCGATGGCCAGTAATCAGAAAAAAACAACCAAAACCGAAACGCCTTATCGCCACAGTTTGTCGGCACCCGGCCTCGCAGATGCGAGGTCGCACACGCTCTACGGGCGGGCCCGCATCCAGTACCCACATCTGGTCATTCTGGTTGCATTGACTGGATTTATTTTTGGCTGTCAAAACAGTGCCTCGTCGTCAAGCAGTGGCCCTGCTGACCTACCCGCTTTGACAGAAGCTGAAATTGAATCGGCGTGGGAGTCCTACGAACTGCCCCCTCCCTCTCCTGAATTAAATTCCATCCTAACGGACGCCGCAGCCGTCTATCCATTTGAGGAGTGTATGCCCTTTGATGGCACGACGATGACCGTCGAAGATAGATACTTGAAAACAGCCGCTGACGGGTCGAAAGAGCTTTGCGTCTGGCACCATCCAGCTGGCTGCGTTCCCGAGGGTATGGAGTTTGCCGAGGTCGTCTCATGCGACACCGTGCGCACCAATGGGCCCTCTTGGTTCATCCCGCCCCAACGACGGTTCGAGAGCGATTCCGAATTGTTCCAAGACCCAGAGTATCGAAAAGAACTTGCCTGGACTCGGGCGCAAGTCGCGGCCAGTGGCTGCGCATGTTGCCACAGTTCCAAGGTGAGCGGCTACGCCAGTATGTTCGACATCGACGCGCCTGGCAGTTGGATAGACACCTTGTCCATGACCGGCGTGGTCATGGGGGCAGGCATGACCACTGAACACACCCTTTTAGGCTACCTGGAGCCAGCCATCAATTTTGGCTTCGATAGAGAAACAACCATCTTCGCCACCACCGACGTGCCCCGGATGCAAGCCTTCTTCCGAAAAGAATTTGAACGTCGGGGTGGGTCGCAGGCCGATGTTGAGACCGCGCGGGCGACATTCCTCCGCATCAATTCGAGTCTCGTTGAAGAACCGACCGTTTGTGGAACCGGCGAAGGACTGGATGCTGAAGGCCGTCTGATCTGGAATGGCGGTCCGGCAAGACAAGTCTATATTCAGGAAGTCGATGCCGAAAATCCAGGGAGTCCGCCAAACCATGATAAACCGGCAAACACGGTGTGGGCACTCTACTCAGATACAACCGCTGACGCTATGAGCTCGGGCACCATTACACCTGGAGACGTACCGAGCATCGCAAAGCAAGCCGTACCAGAAGCGGGCGGGACTGCCCCTATCTTCGAAAATGGACGTACATACCGCCTGTTCGTCACGCCTGATTTTCTCAGAAATACGCTGGCAAACTGCACGTTTACCTTCGGCACTTCATCGGAGCAGGTGGAACCGGATTCAAGGACATGTGAGACAGAGGGCAGCCTCTGCGTGACCCTCAAAATTCCGGAGAATTTATCGGAGACGCCTGAGAGAATGGTCGTCGCTTTATTTCGCCAGCTCCCACCCGTTGGTCCACCGGATGTCTTCCCTCCATTTGTGTTAAACAGCCCCGAGCTCACGCCCGGTCAAACGTTTGATGTTCTGGTCGAGGCAAACACCACAGGTACGTATCACGTTTATGCGGTGCTCTACATGCCTGGCGGTGGTGCGACGAGTTGGCAAGCCGTCCCTGGGACAGACATCGTGGGTACGACCGATGCCTTCGAAATCGCTGGGCCTGGGATGACCATTTCTGAACCCATCGAAATGAGCGTCGTCCAATAGGCGTTCGGGCAGCATTGCCCGTCACGGACGATACCCCGTGGTGGACTCAAAT
>JAYZEG010000037.1:0-161589 GCA_036337435.1 Myxococcota bacterium | reverse complement strand
CTTGTGCTAGCTTGAGTGCTCTAATCTCAGCGTCGCTGGCTTTATTTGCGGCACGCTCAGCCTGTTCTCGAGCGACTTCCGCAGCCCGAAGTGCTTTCGCTTCAGCGGCGCGGGCTGTTGCTTCGGCTGTTCTCGCTTCCGCTTGGGCTTTAGCCACCTGTTTTTCAGCAGTCTTGGCGGTTGAACGGGCCTTTTCTTCTGCTGCTAACGCGCGTTTTTCGGCTTCAATCGCTCTTTGCTCTGCTTGCTTCGCTCGGGTCTCAGCATCCGCTGCCCGACTCTGTGCGGCCGCAATCTCCCCTGAGTTATCCGGGCGCTCGGCAACATCACGTGAACGCCGTTGGCTTGCGTCCACGGTGATGACCAATTTGTTACTGTCCGCTTTGACGGAGTAGAGCGCATCAGTTTCCAATCCGACTACGATGCGTCCGATTTGGACCAATTCATCAGTGAACTGGAGGGGGGTGATGTCATTGATCACGCCATTTTCCACCGTGATCGGGCCTTCGATCGATGTGATGTCAGCGTTGGATACATCGATGAATAAACGGGTTGGCTTATCCAACTTGAAAACAGTGAATGTCGGGGGGGCGGACCCTTCGATGACAACCACTGTCGCGTTGGCCTGTTCGTTTACTTTCAACGTTTTCAGTCGATTGACCGAGCGGTCATCGGCTCGGGCACTGAGTGCCAATAACGTCAAAAGAAACGGCACAGCGTAACGCATCGTCCGCGCTCTTCGGCTAGGCCTAGTCTTGCCCATGTATGTTCCCCTCAGGCTCATCACGGTAGCAACTCCTGCAACTCTTCCTGTGAACGTAGGACCTTGCGGATCTCCGAAGGCGTTTTATCGTCTTCAGGTTTTTGCAGGGCCTTAAAAATGATCTCATTTCGCGTAATCCGCACGACACGCATCGGCAGCTTGCGTCCCACAACATCACTGGCTTGAATAATATGACCGACGCCGCGGCCGTCTTCTACCATCGCCTTGTGCACGGCCGTCCCAGTAATCAGCGCAACGAGCTTAAGTTCGGCAACTTCTGCATTATTGATGGTCGATGTAATCTCAGTTGTTTCCTCGTCCGCTGTGTCCTCAGTCTTGACGAGCAAATCCTCGACATGTGGAAGGAACGGGTCGCGCGAGCCGCGAATCAGAGACGAAATGATATCGGACTTGGACCAGTCGATTTCTCGGAATCGGGCCGGCACCTTTGACATGTCGAGGTCTGTCTTTTCCGTAATAACGCGCTTTGCCGCTGGCTTGGCATTACTACGACGTCTGCGTATCTGATTCCCACTGCTCTCACTGCCGCCGCAGCCCATGAACTCAAGCGGCAATAACATGAGTAGCATCATGAGCGGCGCAGTGGTTTTTCGCACAGTCCGTTTCATTGGGCGGCTCCACCTGCGGGTGCACCTGCGTTCGGCGCGATGTACATAAACGTGGTCGCCGAGCAGTTCGCCGCAATTCTGTGGTCGATAGAACCATCGGCATTCTCTTTGCGGCCGAGCGTCTTCAACTCAATATCCTGGACATTCACAAGCCGCGTCAGCCGTCCTAGATAATAGAAGAATGTCGCGACCTCATGGAACGTCCCCGTCAATTCCATTTTGACGGGAATGCGGGCATACAACTCTTCTTTTTTCGTCTTGTTTCGCTCAAACCGTTCCACGGATAAACCGACGATCTTCGCTTGACTGTGAATCTGCTCTAAGAGCATGGAAATCGCCGGCTTTTCGGGAAGCCGGTCACGCATTCGATTGCGCTCGACCCTAAGCTTGTCAATGAGATCTTGATATTTAGTCAACTCTTTTAGTGCAGCTTTCTCTTTGGCTACCTTTTTGGTGAGTTTGGGCGTATTCTTCTCTGCCTTACCCAACTTGTCCGTCAATTCGCTGAAGTATAGAGTCCACCAACCTGCACCGACAACACCAAGCATCATGGCTAAGACCAAGACCTTGCTCGACGTGGGTGCTGCAGCTAGTTTATCTAATGAGCTTGCCATATTGCTCTACTTTCCTTTAATCCACCCAGACACTTACTTGGATTTATCCAACTCGCCAAGTTTACCCTCGGCCAGCAACTTGATATCGGCGGCACCGTAAATCACCAGACCAGCAAATTCGAATTGGTAAAAAGTTGCATCGCCGAGTTCACGCACTTGAGTGGCCGACGAAAAATTGATTTCTACGTTCACAAAGTGTCGAGATGTGTTCAAACGCTTTAAAAATTCAGCGACATCTTCGTTGCTTCTCGCAAGACCTTTGATTTTTACTTTGCGATTGGTCTCTTCGAACTTGTCGACCCAGACCCGTTTGGGATCCCAATCAGGATTCCAGCCCCGTGAACGGACACGGAGCTTGGCTTTTGGATCGTCAATCGGCGTTAAGATCATCGAGAGCTCGTTCAACATCTTGACAGGTCCGCTCTGGCCTTCGACAAGGCCGTTTAAAACAGTCTTCTGCCGTTCAAGTTCTTTTTGCTCTGCTTTAAGCTTGGTTACAGCCTGTGTTCGTTTCTGCAGGTTTTTAAGCGTTCGGCTGAGTTCACTGTTACGCTTCTTAACGTTCTTTAATTCCTGCTCAGTATCTCCGTAGATAATGAACAGGAATGCGCATTGTCCCATCAATAGAATGAGTGCCAAAAGCAGAAACTGTCGGCCGCTCTTTTGTCGCTCCGCCTCGCGGATTGGGAGTAGATTAATTCGAATCATCGGTCGTTTGGTCCTCTCAGAGCGAGTCCCACAGCCACAGCTGCCCCCGGACGAATTCGATTGATGAATTCTAGATTGAATTGTTTGGTATCGACGTTAATGGCTTTGAAAGGATCTAAGAGTTCGACCGGAACGCCCACTCGGCTTTCGATGGTTGGTGCGAGTGAACTGACTTGTGCTGTGCCACCCGACAAATAGATGCGAGAGACTCGACCCTCCGATGATGTTGCCAGGTAAAAATCCAGTGATCTGTGAAGTTCATTTGCTAGATTTTCGCTCACGGATGCGAGAATTCGGTCCACTTCCTGCGGCACCACGCCGTCTGCATTCTGGCCACCGGTCTTGTATGACTCAGCTTGGTCATGGGAAATCCCGAGCCGCTTTCTGAGTTCCTCCGTATACTGGTTGCCACCCATGTTGATGTCGCGCGTAAACGTCGTCATGCCATTGGCGACGATATTGATGCTGATCATGGCAGCCCCGATATCGATCAAGACGATGGTTTCGCCCGGCGGGAATCCATATCCTGTCTCAAAAGTATTTTGAATCGTAAAGCAATCCACATCGACGACAACCGGCTCAAGCCCGGCATCCCGAGCGATCCCTGCATATTCGTCGACCATTTCTCGCTTCGCTGCCACCAACAAGACATCCATTTGGCCCTGCTCGGGCCGCGACTGAAGCACTTGGTAGTCCAGGTAGACATCGTTCACGTCGAAGGGAATGTACTGCTCTGCTTCCCATTTGATGGACTCATCGAGCTCGTCTTGGGTCATGGCAGGCAATCCAATTTTCTTGATGATGACCGAATGACCACTGATTGACAGGGCGACTTCTTTCGCCTTCAGTTTCAGTTTTTCAGTCATTTCCCGAATGGTCTCCACGATCACGCTGGAGTTCATCAAAGCACCATCAACGATCGCTTCGGGTGGCAAATTGGCCACGGAGAGATTGACCAAGTGGATCCCTTTCTTCGTCTCGCGAAGCTGGACCAACTTAATTGAACTCGAACCGATATCGAGTCCGAGCGCGTTTTTTCTTCTGGCCATTTGACGGTTTCTCCCATCGCTCTTAGCGATGCCTTTTGGTCGTCTCCGATATTTGACTAGCCGTGTCTATGGGTCAAGGCCTTATAGACCCATTTTAGACAACTACTCTACGATTTATTGCGATATGCCTTCGTTTGGCCAGTAAATATCTGGATTCGCCTCGATAATTAAAAATTATTCGACTTGGAATAGCCCCCGAAAAGCCTTTGCGTGGTCATGACCAAGCACCTTGTATTCCAGTGTACGACAATGTCGTACAAAATCAAAGTGCATTAGTTTAAAATCAGATCACCTCTCACTAAAGACCCATAAAATGAGCCCCAATGAGAGCTATTTCCCAACTTTATTTAATCCGTATTCTTTGATTTTGTAGAGGAGTGCACGGTGCGAGATCTCAAGAATTTGTGCTGCCTTCGTCCGGTTGCCGCTCGTCTTCTCCAATGCTCGCGTGATCAACTCTTGTTCGACGAAGCGAACCGTCTGTTTAATACTCAGATTGTGATCGGAAATGTGGCGTTTGAGTGGGCTTTCATTTTTTCTTATTTGTCCGGGAAGGTCATCAGTTTGCAATGTGCTGCCGTCGGCCAATACCAAGGTCCTTTCTACGACATTTTCCAATTCTCGTACATTGCCTGGCCATCCATATTGAACGAGTAATTTCAGTGCGTCCGGCTCGACGCCCGTCAAGTTTGGATTCAACTCGGGACCCAATTTATTTAAAAAATGTTGCACCAAGAGCGGAATGTCGGCAGGCCGTTCGCGCAGTGGGGGCAAATGGATCGGGAGGACATTGAGTCGGTAATATAAGTCCTGTCGAAACTGGCCGGCCCTGACATCGGCAGCTAAATCGCGGACCGTTGCTGCGACGACGCGAACGTCGACGGGGATCGCTCGGCTACCGCCAACCGGTCGGATTTCACGCTCTTGGACTACCCGCAGTAATTTAACCTGTAATTGCAGCGGGAGTTCTCCCACCTCATCCAAAAAAAGCGTCCCCTTGTTGGCCTCTTGAAATAAACCAGCTCGATCCCGATTCGCGTCTGTAAAAGCACCTCGCACGTGCCCGAATAATTCGCTCTCCAGGAGTGCTTCAGGAATGGCTCCGCAGTTGACTGCGATGAAGGGTTCAGATTGACGCTGTCCTTGGTAATGAAGTGCTTTAGCGACCAGTTCCTTCCCCGTCCCGCTTTCACCGGTGATCAAAACCGTCGTTTGAAAATCCTTTACTTTTGAGATGGTTCTGAACACCGCCTGCATCGAAGCTGACTTGGCGACAATCCCCGCGTATCCAGTCCGATCTTCGAGTACATCTTCCAAATTCTCCAAGCGTTGAGACAGCTGTCGCTGTTCGATGGCTCTCCGAATGCGGAAGAGCACTTCTTCCGCTCGAAATGGCTTAGCAATGTAATCGACGGCACCACTGTTTATCGCCTGTAACGCGATATCGATATCGGCGTGCGCACTCATCAAAATGAAAGGGATTTTATTGGATAGGCTTGCCAGTTCGGCCAGGACATCGAGTCCATTCATTTCTGGCATAACCAGATCGCATAAGATGCAATCGAATGCCTCGTTCGTTAAGCGAGCGAAGGCCTCTTGTCCATTCTCGACCTCGAACACAGTGTACCCGGCCCGTTCGAGATGAAGTCGGAGCATGAATCGAATGTCTTCTTCGTCATCAGCGATGAGAATGCGTCCACCTGCCATGGAACGACAATAAACAAGACCGGATTGATCCGCCAGAATTCAGTTGCCCACTGAGTTGAGCTAAACCCGACTTGAGTGGGTCATTAATTGAGCGAACGGACGTCGATGAAGGCTTTTTTTCGAAGATCGGCGATCCATTGTTCCATCTCTTTACTCAATTTCTTTCGGTGTAATTCGTTACGAAGGGTTCCCTTCACAGACTCGAAAGATTTCGGTGGCAGTTGCCGTCGTTTGGTGACCTTGATGACGTGATAGCCGAACGGGCTTCGGAACGGGCCACCGATTTGGCCTTCGCTGATTGAAAAAATAGCTGCTTCCAACTTTGGGTTTAGATTTCCTTTACGCAACGTTCCCAAGTTCCCCCCGCGTGCAGCACCGGGCCCCTCGCTGTGCGATTTCGCTAATTCCGAGAAATCCTCCCCAGCTTTTGCGCGCTCCATGATTTCGACCGCGCGCATGCGAACGGCAGCTTCATCGTTTGCACTTGCACCGGTGGCGACCTTAAAAACGATGTGAGCAGCATCCACCTCAAAATCACGACTGATCTTCGTTCTGCGCTCTTTATAGTAATCTTCCAGATCTCGATCGGAAATTCTGATCCGGCTGCCCAGGACGATGCCAATCACGCGTTGTTCCAGAAGGTTTTCGCGAACGACGGACTTGAAAGACGACATGGTCATCCCTTGACTGGTCAGATACATTTGCATTTGCTGTTCTGACCAGCCCTGCTGGTTTTGAACACGTCTCAGGTGTTGCTCAACGTCTTTATCCTCGATCTTTATGCTGCGCTTAATGGCTTCCTGAGCGATGAGTTTTTTACCGATGAGATCCTTTAAACCACGTTCCAAAATAACCTTGCGCTTCGCCTTAAGCGTTTGCTGATCGGAGACTTGGGCAATTCGCGCGAGCTGGACCTTCACGGAGTCTTCAAGCTCGGACTGAGTGATCACTGCTTCATTGACCACAGCGACGATGCGATCCACGATCCGCGCTTCAACCGATGTTGCGGCCATGCAGACCATCAAAACGAGGGCATGCAGTCTCATTTCGCACCTCCCTTATTCAGCATCGACTTTGGCGGGGCGAGCGATGGCATCGGTCGTGTCGGTCGCTTTGCTTTTGCTGCTTGCAGAGCCGCCTCGTCGATGTTGATTTCTGCTTTCTCCAACAGCGTTTTGACGTAGGCTTCCATGGCCGTACTTTTCCGCTGACGAAACAGTTTAATACGCAGTTTGTTTCGCACATCGGCAAGCGATTTGACATACGCACGTCGATACCCACTCTTCAACACAAGGTGCCAGCCTTTTGTTCCCTCAACGGGTTCGGGGGCCATTTGGCCGACGGCATCCAACTTATATGCCGCTTTCGCCAATGAACTGGGTACAGGCGGTGCGTTGTGTGCTCTTTTGACGGCACTTTTACCCGGTTCTCCAAAAAAACCTAAATCGCCTTTGCGGCCTTGCGTAAGGGCATCTTTACTGTGCTTTTCTGCGAATTCACCAAAGATGCGGCGGGCTTTAGCCGGTGCCGCCGCAATAGCGGCTTTGATCTCCGCATGAAGTGTCAGGGCGCTGGCCTTATCTGCGACAAGAATATGGGAAGCCCTTACCTGAGCAGCTCGGCTGAATTCCGATGGATGTGCGTCGTAATAGGTCTTTATTTCCGCATCAGTGATGTCGCTCATTTTGACGATCTTAGAGAGTTCTTGTGAGGTAAATCGTTTGACCATCGCTTGCTTCATCGCAAGCTGGACATCGGGGTCCGCGTTATACCCTTTCTTGGCCGCTTCAGCAGCAAGCAGTTCGAATCTGATCAGATTGTCGAGAAAGTCTTTCTTTCGCTCCGGACTGTTGTGTCGGCTCCGAGCGAAGACCGATTGTTGATTCAAGTACCGCTCGAACGCTTGAAGCGTGATGATCTTCGGTCCTATTTTTGCGACCACTTGACCTTGCTCTTGGGCAGATAGATTGGTCTCACCTGCCAGAACATACGATGACCCTTTAGCTGCTTCCGTCGCTCCATCTTTCTGGCATCCGAATAAGAACACCGGCAGAAAAAACGTCAATTGGATGATCTTACTCACAGGTCTGTCCTCTCAGTTGCTTTAGGCTCGGTAGCTAACTCTGCCAAGACCTGCAAGCAGATTCTGAGGCTTTGTATTGAGTTTTTCTGTTCCTCGGCTGACAACAAATAGACAAGTCTGAAGTCCGCTGGGACTCGCCAGCGACTGGACCGCTGCCCAATCAGCCCGAAAATAATCTCGGGCGAAACTGGGGTATCGGGATGAAATGTGAAGGTCATTTGCCTCGGCCCATGGTCAACCGTGGTGATCAGCAAGTGTCGCGCAAGCGTTCTGATTCGCATCACATCGATCAGGTTTTCGAACATTTGTGGCGGTGTTCCAAAGCGGTCCACCATTTCCTCTGCGATTTGAATGACGCGATCTTCGTCGTTTGCATTGGCCAACCGCTTATACATAATCAGCCGGACGGAGGTCTCAGGAACGTAATCATCGGGGATACGCGCGTTGATTTGGAGATTAATGTCTGGGTCTACATTGACTGGCTGCGGTTGGCCCCTGAGCTGCCTGACTGCATCGTCGAGCAATTGGGTATAGGTCTCGAGCCCCACGGCCTGGACATGGCCTTTTTGGCGTGTGCCTAATAGTTCCCCGGCACCTCGCAGTTCAAGGTCATGGCTCGCCACGTGAAAACCTGAACCGAGTTCAGTGAATTTCTGGATTACGGCCAGTCTGGCCCTGGCTTCTTTATCGAGCGCGGCTTGGCCCGCCACCAAAAGGTAACAGTAGCCGCGTTCCCGACTTCGACCCACTCGGCCTCTGAGCTGATAGAGCTGGGCTAATCCGAAGCGATCTGCTTGATCCACCAGGATGGTATTGGCCGTTGGGATGTCGATGCCCGATTCTATAATCGTCGTGGCAACGAGAACGTTAAAGCGTCCTTCGGTGAAATCAAGCATGACATTTTCTAGTCGGCTTGGCTCCATCTGCCCGTGTCCAATCACAATTCGGGCTTCAGGAACCAGTGACGATAGCCAGGCTGCTCTGTTCTCGATGCTCTGGACACGGTTGTGCACAAAAAACACCTGGCCTCCGCGACTCAACTCTCTGATGATTGCGTCACGAACCACCTCATCGGTCGCCCTACAGACATAGGTTTTGACGCTCAGGCGATCGACAGGAGGCGTCGTGATCACACTGAGGTCACGGATCCCACTGAGACTCATTTGAAGTGTCCGTGGGATGGGTGTTGCCGTCATCGCGAGCACATCCACTTGGGCTCGTAATTCTTTCAGGCGCTCCTTGTGTTTGACGCCAAATCGATGTTCTTCGTCTAAGATTAACAAGCCTAGGTCGGAGAATTGCGCCGTCTTTCCGAGCAACAGATGGGTGCCGACGGCCACATCCACTTTGCCACCGGTCAAGTCCTTTAAGTTGACCTTCGCTTGCTTTGACGGCACCAGCCGGCTGAACAAACGGACATCGATCGCATAGTCAGCCAGTCGATTGGAAAATGTCTTGAAGTGTTGGAGTGCCAGTACGGTTGTCGGCACCAAAATACAGACCTGCTTCCCGTCGAGTACAGCCTTCATCGTTGCTCTAATGGCCACCTCGGTCTTTCCAAAACCGACATCTCCGCACAACAGCCTGTCCATCGGACGACCAGAGACCATATCCCCGAGGACTTCTTCGATGCATTGCAGTTGATCGGGGGTCTCATCAAAGGGGAATGTTGCCTCAAAAGTGCGGAAAAAATCGTCAGGTGGAGAAAACGCGTAGCCGACAGCCAACTCGCGTTTTGCATAGAGATCGAGCATGGCAAGAGCATCCTCTTCTGCGGCTCGACGCGCTTTTGCGCGTACTTTTTGCCATGCGGTTCCTCCGAGCTTGTCAACTTTTGGGTTTGCTTGGGACGAACCGGCGTATTTTTGAAGGCGTCCGAGCTTGTAGACCGGTAAATAAAGTTTGTCATTGCCCGCAAACTCGACGACTAAGAAGTCATTTTCAAACGCGCCCATCGACAACTTTTTTAGGCCCACATAGCGCCCGATCCCATGGTCGGCATGGACCACTAAGTCGCCTTCTTTAAGCTCCTTGAAATCTCTGATAAAGGGATTGCCGGAATCGCGCGCGGGTGCTTTCCGCTTAGGCGCCCGACGTCCAAAAATTTCGTGCTCCGTGACCACTGCGATGCCACGGCTCGGGAGGTGAAATCCGTCGGATAAATCACCTCGAATCAGCACAGCCCCGACCTGATCAGGTTTCGGCGGGCTATAGAGATCGACCTCGTCGGAGCCAGCTCTCGACACTGGGATACCGAAATTTTTAAGCAAGCGTTCAAGGCGATCTAGCTGTGTTTCTTGCCGGCAAGGAATGATTGTGCGAACCCCATTTTCCGTCTGATCACGAACCCAAATGGCCAATGGTTTGAGCGGCATTTGCTCATTTCGTGTTCTGGCTAGGGTGTTGGTGAGTTCAGTATTTCTCGGGATCTCGAAACGAACAGCGTCATCGGGTCCATCGACAGCACCCAACTCATCGACGATTTGCAGCGTATGACAACGAAGCTGTGTTCGGTCATCTAGCCGGGCTTTCAGTTCATTTGGACTGAGGATGTGTGCGTCGGCTGCCAGTGACAAGCGTCCATCTGCCAGTGCACCTTCGCGACCACGGCCAAACTCATCCCACTGATTGGACACAGCCTCAGCGGCCGCCAATGGGTCAAGATGCACCAAAATTGCATCATCAGGCAAATAGGCGGTGACTGGCGTTGTCTCTGCATAAAATGCGGGACGAAATGCCTCAATACCCATGAATGGGATCCCATTGCTCAGGTCATCTAGCATGGCTTGAACTTTACGGGTTGGCATATCCACTTCAGCGGCCGCATCTAAGATGCCCTGACGCGCCCGTTTTTTTGTGACATCTACAAAAAGTTCTTCTCGAACGGGGGGCAGGAGCAGTTGATCCGGGGCTGCTGCTGTGGTGCGTTGGGTCACTGGATCGAAGTAGCGAATGGATTCAACGTCATCGCCCCAGAGCTCCAAGCGGACAGGCGAGCCGTCCGTTGGTGGAAATATATCGATTATGCCTCCGCGGATTGCGAATGTGCCTCGATCTTCAACGACACTCACGGCTCTGTATCCGGCATCAGCGAGCGCACGTAGACACTCGCTTCGATCCAGCTCTTGTCCAGCATCGACAAGATAAGAGTGATCCAAAAGGACATCTGATGGCATCACTCGCCGTGTCAATGCGACGGCAGATGTGACGATGATATCTTGCCAAGATTCCCAAGCCATCGATGTCAATGCTGCCAGTAAGCCCATGACAGACTGTCTATCGGGGCTAAGGTGCCCATATGGACTGGCATCAACACTTGGAATGTGTCCAACCGACATCTGTGAACCGGCAGAGAAACCGAGATCGCCAAGCAAGCGCCGCGCATCTGACTCGAGGGGGGTGATCGCCACGATGGGCCTGGACACACGACTGTTCAATTCAGCGACAAAAAGAGCCATCGAACCGCGGTCGATCCCACTTAATTCAACCCGTTTGGCACCATTTTCGATGTCATGTATGACTTTTTCGATGGGGTAGCACTCATTTTCTGCGATTGAAAAACTAATTGTTTCACTCATTTTAATTTGGTCATTTAAGGCTGTTAGATGGGCATATACGGGTTAATTTGCGCGCAACATACCACTGTTGGAGCCATGGTCAATGTCTGGATAAATCGGTGGAATGTTGACACCATTTCCATGCTCTTTGTAATGTTCAGAGTGGCACGCTATCGCTTAACTAAACCAAGATGGTTTCTCCGCGTTGGGAGTTGGGGCATGACGCCGATTATTTTTCGGGCGATTTTGGCACTGAGTTTGGTCAGCATTCTCGGGTGCGTTGATGATTCTGAGCAGTTCACTTTGGGTGAACCCTCGTTAAGTCTTTTGGGGACGGGAGGCTGTGGACGAAACTCGGCCCCCGTCGCTGAGGACGGCAGTGGGACCGTCACCATCACAGTCACGGGGCGCGACCCACGTACGCCGACGGGTGACCTCAGGAGCGGCACGACCGTGCGACTCGATTTTGCTGATGAGGCGGACTTGGCGACTGCCTATTTTCGCTCATCCGAAAACAGCACTGAACTTAGCACCAGCAGCGCGGACTTGCCCTTTAGCGGCGCCCGTGCTCGAGACGAAGTCGTCTGCTTTCGCGAAGGCACTGTATCAGTCGTCGCGACAATTACTGATTATGCCATTGATGCCGACGGCGACGAAGCCCGTACCGTCGAGCTTAAAACGGCCCCCTTTCCCGTCCGATGTTTGTCGGCGATCGACTACAATCGGGAGTGCAGTGGGTTGCCACTTATCGATTCTGGGGTCGACTTCGGCGGTGCCGAAGACATGGGCGTTGATGCCGCCGACGCAGACCGACCACCGGCGTGGTCGATTCGTTTCTTACCGCCAGACGATGAGTCGGATTTAGAAATCGGCATCAAAGACTCTGCGTTCGGTCGACCTGACAATGTTTTGCTTCGCTTTCAAGTGATCGACTTGAGCGGGACAACCAGTGCCGATGGTGACGCGCTCGCGAACTTACCCGTCTCCTTTAGTTTATCGGATAATCCGCCACCAAACGTCGCCATCGAACCGGCCATGGGGCAGACCGACGAGAACGGGATCGTAGCGGTGCGACTGAACGCGGGTGGCACGCCAGGCGTAGTCACCGTCTTGGCTCAAACAACCATCGGTGAGGGCGGCCCATTGACGGCCCGGAGCGCAACCGTCGTGATCCGTGGTGGCATTCCGAGTGCAAGCGGTTTCCAATTCCTGTGTGAAGACCCGGTCATTGCTGCTTTTAGCGCGCGGCCCAGTTGGGACAATTATCAGTTTGGAATCGGGCGAAATGACTTTACAACCTGCGTAGCGCAGCTTTCCGACCGCGTAGCAGGCCGTGTTGATATCGCGACCCAGGTATTTTTCTTAACCGAAGCGGGCAGTGTCGACCAGGCCAGTACAACCGATGAGAATGGAATCGCAATTACGTCTCTTAGAGTCGGGCCACCAGCCCCGTACGAAATCGTCGACGTAGCCGCGAACGGATATGAGGCGGCTGTTGACCAAAGGTACCTGAATTCTGACTTTAACCCTCGTGACGGTTTGGTTACCGTCGTTGCCGTCACGCGAGGCGAGGAAGACTTTGTTGACGTGAACGGCAACAAGGTCTGGGACGAATTTGAGGACTACCAGTTAGCCCACATGGATTTGGCTGAACCGTGCATTGATGCAAATGATGATGGTGAATGCCAAGTCGATTTAGAAGTCCGAGGCGATGAGCCGTATGCCGAGGCATTCCGTGATACCAACAATGACGGGATATGGTCAGATGGCAACGGGACTTGGGACAAAGACACTGAGATCTGGCAAGCGACTCATGTTCTGTGGACCGGCTTGTTCGACCGCGAACGAAGCCTCATTCAGGTCGAGTGCCAGCCAGGCGACCAGTGTTATCTCGACCCGGCGAGTGAGTTATGTAGAATTCCGGGCATCGTCGGTGATGAGGGAACATACTTCCTCGGCCCGGGCGGACGGATTACGGTTCGAGCTCGATTCAATGATTCCAACGGCAATTGTCTTGACGCCTATGGAGAAGGGGAGACCTATGTTGAGGTCGATGGGTCATTAGAAGAAGTTCGTGGTATCACTCAGAGTGATATTCAAGGGGACTGCTTTCTCGATTCCATTCCCACGCAACCGAGGGCACCAACACATGCCTATGAGTTCGCCGATACCTCTGGCCTCATGGTCGAAGAAGCCCAATTGTCCACCATTCGAGTCGGTGTTCGTTACAGAACGCTCAACGGCACTCAACGAGACGAATTCGTCACCTTCCACACCTGTCGGTAAAAATACAGGCTAGACGTCGAAGCCTAAGGATCTTGGCCTGAATAAAGCTCTGCTTTCAAGCTTGACAGCTCAGGTCCCCCTTGTATCCGGGGTCTTTTCAGCGTATCTCCTCAAGCAGTGATTCTTGTGGCTTGAGTGGCATGACCGGTAAAATAGCAGCATCAGATTCAGCGATCGGAATTTTCGACTCAGGGCTTGGTGGGCTGACAGTCGCGTCCGCTATCGCAAAACGATTGCCCCATGAAAATATCGTTTACCTTGGCGACACGGCCCGCGTGCCCTACGGCACTCGGTCACCCGCCACTGTTGTCCGCTACGCACGCAAGAACGTGTCGTTTCTCAAGCAGCAGGGGATCAAAATGGTCGTCGTGGCATGCAACACGGTCTCAGCACAAGGTTTGGGCGGACTCGCTGATGGTTCCTTGCTCCCTTTTCTCGGTGTGATTCGACCGGGAGCAGCACTGGCCCTAGAGTCGTCTTTAGGAGGTGACATTGCTGTGTTGGGGACACGTGCGACCATCCGTTCAAACGCTTATGAACTTGCGATCCATGAAGTGCAACCAGCTCGTCGGGTTCACCAGATCGCGTGTCCACTTTTCGTTCCGCTTATCGAAGAAGGCTGGCTCGACCATGATGTGACCCGCCAGATCGCGAAAACCTATCTCGCACCTTTGGCGGAATCCAATGTGGACACAGTGGTTCTTGGGTGTACTCACTACCCACTTCTTGCCACGATTCTGAGAGAGGTGCTCGACGACGTGATCGGTCCGCGTGTGCAGCTCATCGATTCAGCGACGGCGGTGGCACGCTCAACAGAAACACTTCTCTCAGAGCATGGTTTGGAACGCCTTGGTGGGGCTGGCTTCCGCCGGTTTTACGTGACTGATGCACCTGATCGTGTGGCCAGTGTCGCGGGACAATTTTGGTCTGATGATGGGCTAGCCCCTGTTGAGCTAGAACATATTGATTTGTTGGATCATTGATCGCTGATGGTCGGACAGGTTTCACGCATTCGGGTTGCCGGCGTCGATTACGACATCCAAACAGAGTCAAGTGCCGATGGAGTAAAGACCATTATTTTTCAAGCAGGCGTTGTGGTTTTTGTCTTCCAACATGACGGAGATATTTCTGGCATACGTTCAAAAGTCAGTCAGCTTCAAAAAGAGGCGGTCTTGAGCTTTCTAAAACAAAAATAGGCACCTAGCGTGTTCCATTGTCCGTGTGGTGCCTTGTCTTTCTACGCCATGAGTTATAGATCTGCCCTGCGATGATTAAGTTGTTTCATGTCACAAAGCGCTACGGGCGCGATGATCGAGCCCTCGATGATGTGTCGCTTCGTCTTCACAAAGGCGAGTTTGCCTTTGTTACGGGACACTCAGGCGCGGGCAAGAGCACCCTGATGCGTTTACTTTTTGCAGCTGAGAAACCCACTGAAGGGGAAGTTGTCGTCGCAGGCCACAATGTCGGCCGCCTGGAGCGAACGAGCATTCCTATCTTGCGACGAAACATCGGTGTCGTTTTCCAAGACTTTAAATTGCTGCAACAGCGAACGGTGTTCGAGAATGTCGCCTTTACTCTCGAAGTACTCGGTCGACCCCGGCATGAAATTCGAGATCGGGTTCGAACCATATTGCGCCAAGTTGGCTTGGCTCATAAATCCAAATCTCTCCCCCTTCGGATGTCCGGCGGCGAACAGCAGCGTGTCGCCATCGCAAGGGCCTTGGTCAACGAGCCGATGGTCCTTCTAGCGGATGAACCAACGGGCAACTTGGACACTCAATTATCGTTGGAGATCATGGCTTTGCTCGAGGCGGCCAATGCGAGAGGGACCACGATTTTGGTCGCAACCCATGATCTGAGGTTGCCCGAGGCACTTGGTAAACGAGTGATTACGTTGGAACATGGCCGGGTAAAGAGTGATCAGTGATTAACCCTCGGCACATTCGCTATTTTATACGACAAGCGACCAATTCTGTTGTGCGTTCGCCAATTGTTCAGTTGGTTGCCATCAGCACAACAACAGTCTCGCTGACTGTCATGTGCGTCACCCTCGTGATTGCCAGCAATTTAGATAATTTAGCCGATCGATGGTCGCGGGGTCTCGGAATGATTTGTTTCATTGCCGACGATGTACCAGATGAACGGCTTGCTGACTTGGCGGATGATATCTCGGGTTGGGCAGAGGTTGAAACAACCACGGTCTACACGAAAGAACGCGCATTCGATGACCTCAATACCGTCCTAGGAGATGATCGGCGACTGCTCGCTGGACTTGAAAAAAGTGTTCTACCAGCGAGCCTTGAGATTGTCCTCGCTCGGCAATTTAGAACACCAGAATCACGACAGAGCCTCGCTTTGAGGCTCAAGCAACTGCCCGATATTGACATCGTAGAAAAAGTTGATTTTGGCTCGGATATGATGAGCAAGATGAAGCGACTTCGAGAGTATTTGCAACTGGCAGGTTTCGCCATTGCATTGCTGGTTTTGTCGGCAGTTGTCTTTATCATTACAAACACTGTCAGGCTGACCCTCTACGCGCGGAAAGACGAAATAGAGGTCATGAGACTCGTTGGCGCGAATGGTCGATTTATCCGAATCCCTTTTTATCTCGAAGGGGCTTTCCAAGGCGCAGTTGGTGCCAGCTTTGCCTTGTTCATCACTTGGCTTGCTTTGAGCGCGCTGCCCATGGCGGAGTTTGTCTCAGATATGCAGTCGCAGCCGCCGAACCTGCAGTTCATAGACTCCGGGTCAGCGTTCTGGGTTGTTTTTGGGGCTGCCCTCATCGGCATTCTTGCCAGCCATTTGGCGACCAGCCGGTTCCTCAGAGAAAATGATTGAGATGAACGTGAGTATCGGAATCGTAAAGCATCGACTTGATTTCGTTCTCGGTCTTTGTGTTGTCTTACTCACTATGGTCATCACAGTGGCGCAGGTACGGGCGGAGCCCAGTGACATCGAAGAGGCGCAACTGGAGAGTGAGGAACTCTTTCAAGAAGAGAACTCCATTCTTGATTCCCTCGATGCATTCGATCGAAGAGTGTCTAATCTTGAGCGGAAGAAAGACTCGATACAACGGAAGTCGGCTCGTAGGCGGAGCGAAATCAAGGAAGTTGATGAGCGGATAAAACAGGTTAATGTTGACCTGACACTTTGGCATGAGCGGCTCAAAAAAAGGTTGAGAGCGCGGTCCAACCTTAATCTGGATGATGCTGTTTGGCGCAGGTTGATTCTTGGGACAGGGTCTCAGAATGATTGGTTGCGTCGCCGGGGTTATCTTGCGGCCATTGTTAAAGCTGACCTGGGACTCGTGAAGACCTATCAGGACTCAGAGGACCGCTTAAGGACATTGAAAGAGGTCCGTATTGGTGCCCTGGACACGCTGAAAGCGAACCAACAACTGTTGGATGTCACCAAGCAGGAAATTATGCGTCAGCGGCGTAAGCGTTTGCGTATCTTGGATCGCTTGCGTGCCCAGCAGCGCGTTCTCAAAGATGTGTTGCACCAGCAGGCGTTAAAACAGCGAGGCCTGGCTGTTGAAGCCCTCGAAAAAGCCGGGACCATGTCTGGTCAAGAAGGCCGGCTACCCCATCCAGCTGAGGGGAGTATAACCCGGCGTTTCGGTCCGTACGAACATGCTGAATCCGGGGCGAAGTTGGTGTCCAATGGCTGGACCTTTTCCGCGCCCATGGATACGCCTGTTTTCGCGGTCTTTCATGGTAAAATCGTCCATGCGGGTTGGTTCTCTGGATTTGGTAACCTAGTCATCGTTGACCATGGTGGTGGTTATCATACTGTCTATGCACATATGCAAACCATTCATCGTAACAAGGGTGATCGGGTCCATCGGGGAGATATGCTGGGTAAAGTCGGTGACTCTGGTTCACTGACCGGTCCCCAACTGTATTTCGAGATTCGTCTCCGGCAAAAGCCTTTAGATCCCTCTCTTTGGCTATTTAACGATGACTAAGCAATGGCATAGCAAACGTATTCGATCTATACAGGCGGTCGAGTCCAGTTGGAGTAGCAGAAAATGAGCCTGATGCGAATTGCGGGATGGTTACTCGTGGCAGTGTTTGGTGGTGTGGTTGCCCTCGTCGGTCAGAAATTGCTGTCTGACAAGGAGACGGTGGTGCTCGGTGCCTCCTCGGCTGAGCCATCAGACTCCATTGCACGTTCGTCCGTAACGTCTAAGACCAACGTGGCACCCTTGATCGATGCGGATGAAGCTCGGGGAATTGTCTTACAAGTGCTTGCGTCGGCAGGGATTAGAACCCAGGCGATTCGTCAGGGGCGTCACGCTTTAAGAGGGCCTGGCCGCAGTCGCAGTGAAACCATGCCCCTCATCAGCTTCGCATGCTCTGCGGCATACAGTTGCTTGTCGATCATGGCGAATATCGAACGACAATTGGAGCCTGTTCAATATCAATTGATTCGGTCGAAGAGTGTCGACCGGCCGGACAAACCCGTTTATCGGGCGGTAGCGAAAGGGTCCAGTCCTGTCTTGGCACTGCGCGCATATCCGCCAAATCCGAGGTTAACCGTTGTCATTTCGGATGTCGGTCGAGAACCTGCAACCCTTGACGCGATGCTCGCATTAGACCCTGATGTGACCTACGCAGTGTCGGTGAACGAGCCTTACGCGAAGGCCGTCGCTGAGCGGCTCGTTAAAGAGAAACGGGAGTTCATCGCTCATCTTCCAATGGAACCCTCAGTTGCCGACAAAACCGATGGTCCAGCATTCTTAACGCGTGACATGTCATTGAACGAGGTCCAGGAGAGAACTCGAAAGTTCCTCGACTTTTTACCCGGTGCCGTTGGTGCAGACGGTCATTTGGGAGGTGGCTTTTCGAGTAGTGAACAGCATATTGGGGCCGTGCTCGAAGTTCTGGCTCAGCGGGGGCTTTTTTTTCTCGACCAGAGACCGACGGATTCGTCAGTGGCGACGGCTCGAGCAAAAGCCATGGGTGTCAGATCAGCGGCGAAAACTCATCGTTTGGACGCATCAGGCTCAGCGGTCGAAGCCAAGCTTCGGGCTGTTGAAGTTGCTTTGGTACTTGAAGGACATGCGGTTGTTGTTGCAGATCCCTCGCCAAAGGTCCTTACAGCACTGGGCCGTTGGTTGAAGAATTTGCGCAATCGAAAGATCCATTTAATTAGGCTGTCAGAGACGGTCTTGTAATGTTTAAAATCCATTTGGATTTAGGTATTCTACGCTGCGACATGCAAATAATGTATGCACGTCATGAGCAAAGGTTATTGGTGGTTTTTACCTCCAATTCTACTTGGCAACCTTGCGTTGCTCGGTGTTTGGTTGGCTAGATATGTTACGCCTTGTCATTGAGGATGGAGAGGGGACGACTCATGTCGTCCCGCTCGCACGAGACGAGATCACGGTCGGCCGTCAGGAAGGCAACACCATCCGTCTGACCGAACGCAACGTTTCGAGAATGCATGCTCGATTTACCATTGGGCAGGGCTCCGATGACGAGACTGTTCTTCTCGAAGATCTCCACAGCTACAATGGCGTTCGCGTCAACGGCGAACGGATTGTCGGAAAGTGCAGTTTGGCGGCAGATGATTCGATTCAGATCGGGGACTATATTTTGGTCCTGGAGGCGCAAGCGAACGCTGTGGACACCGCCGTCACAGACACAGTTGTGACGCGAATCACCGATGTTGCCAAAACAAAGCCTGTGGAGTTGGGTGGTGCCGAGTGCGCTCGTCTTGTCGTTGTATCAAGTAACTTGGCCGGGCAAGTCTACCATTTAACCCAAAAGGAAATCTTGGTCGGGCGGCATCAACAAGATGGCAATGATGTGGCTGTCACTCATCGGTCAATTTCCCGAAATCATGCGAAGTTGATTTGGAGAGACAACCGATTCACTGTCATCGACCTTGGCTCGGCCAATGGAATCATCGTCAACGGACAGGCACAAACGACGTGCAGCCTGGTCAACGGTGATATTGTTGAGATGGGCCATGTCAAACTGCGATTTTGCGGTCCTGGCGACCCCTATGTCTTCACACCAGCCGATATCGACGACGTCATTTTGCCGCCAAGCAGTCAATTGCTTCGCCATCTTGCGGTTGCCGTCATTTTGGTTGGGATGGTTTTAATCGGCTACATCTTAGCGGAAGTGACTCGAGACAACCGGCAAATTACCTCGGCCACAGCCCAAGCTGACGCGAAGGCAAAGCAAGCTCAGGTGAATCCGACACCACAGAATGCGAAGCCAGATATCGGCCCACCGATTCGTATCGAGGCGCAAACCGATCATTCAGAGACCTTAGCGGCCGGCGAACGTGCCTTGAATGCTCGAGATTGGCGCACCGCTATCGAGCATTTTGAACGCATTCTGCAAGCGGAGCCAGACCACGAAAAAGCGCGTGAATTTAAAGAACGGGCCAGCGATGGACAGCTCGACTCAGTTTCATTCTCAAAGCTCCGCCAGTTGGTCACGAACGAGAACTATGAGAAAGCACTGCGCATCGCGAATAACTTCGACCGTGAAAGTGCCTATCTGCCTGATGTGACCAATATGAAAAACGAAGTCCAACGACTCTTTCTCAATAGACTGGAGACCAGAGTTGAGCGAGCACTTGCCCGTGACCGATTAACGAAAGCGCGTGAGCATTTGAACGCGGCCAGACGATACAGTTTTGCGCGGGCTGCAATTCGAAAACTAGAGCGACGGGTCACCAAAGCCACCAAAAGCCGCACAGACAAACGAGATAATCAAAGGGCTGGTGGCACAGAGTCCCGTCGGGCCGCGACAGAGACGCGAGACGTTCGGAAGAGAGTGGCCTCTACTCCGACCGTAAAACCAGCCCCGTCAAAAACAACAGCGTCGAGCAAACCACGCTCCTGTAGTGCCAGTGTAAAAGCGGGTCAGCGCTATAAGAATGATCCCGTCGATCGAGACCTTGTTCGGGCGCGAGAGCTGTTTATGCGCGCTTCGACCCAATGTCGGAACGATTATCGTAAATTGCGCATCGTGTGCATGGCACTCTTGAGCATGGGGGCGCAGCGTCAGGCTCGCAGGCCGTGTGATCGGGTCTCTGAATTAATCTCTGACTTAGCCAAGAGAAACCAATGGGAACGTTATCTTGAGAAAAAGGGATTGAGGTGATGGAACGTCCGTCTCACCGCGTCTTTGCGTTCTTCGTGGGTGTCGTGGTTTTTTTTGTGAGCCTGACAACCCTCATTCAGGCTCAGCCCTACAACCTCGACATTCAAAACTTCCGGCCTGCGATGGACTCTCGGAGCTTGATTACCGTCGAGCGTTCTAGACCCCTCGGGACTTTGGAGCCGAGTATCGGATTGTATACCAGCTACGCATGGCGACCGCTCAAGCAAACCATCGGGGGTCGAGAAGAAATTCTTGTTGAGCATCTCGTCACTGGCCAATTCGTCCTTACTCTCGGCTTCATGAACATCTTTGAACTTGGGGGGGGGCTGCCCATCACAGTTCTTCGGGCCGACGGGGATGGGCGTGGTGATGAACCGACTCTTGCGGGAGATGGAATCGGAGATGCACAAGCACACGTGAAAGTCCGCATCTTGGATAGCGAACAATTGCCCATCGGTCTTGGCATATCGAGCACCTTTCATTTTCCGACAGGACAAGATAATGCCTTCGTCAGCGACAGGCCGGGTGTTGTCATACGACCGAAACTCATTCTTGATTGGCAGTTTGGCGAGCGCGTTGCCATGGCACTGAACAGTGGCATGGTGCTGCGCTCTTCTCGAAGTCTAGACCAGGCCGTAACCGAGACGAATGATGTCGGAGACGCGATATCCTTACCGAGAAACGATTTGATTCGGCTGGGAAATGCGGTCTCATATGGACTTGGATTCGGTTGGTCGATCACCCCTGAACGTTTGGATTTGGTCGTTGAGACATACGGTCAGATGCCCATTGACTCCAACGCGCAAAACGCGATGCCGTTGGAGTCGCTCATCGGTTTGAAACTCTATCTGTTGGGCAACTCGTTTTTTACATTCGGTGGCTCGCGTGGCTGGCTTAAACAGGCCGGCGACCCGGATGCGCGTGGTTTCGTTGGGATCGTATTTGAACCCACCGCGGGCGATCGAGATCGCGATGGGTTCAAGGACGATGAAGATGAGTGTCCGTATCGGCCTGAGGATCGGGATGGGTTTGAAGACCTTGATGGCTGCCCCGACGAGGACAATGACATGGATCGAATACCGGACATCCTCGACCAATGCCCGGATGTGCCGGAGGACAAAAACCAATTTGAAGACGATGATGGATGTCCCGACGGCGCACGAGATCGGGATCGAGATGGCATAACCGACCGTCAGGATTCGTGCCCAGATGAACCAGAGGATCGGGATGGGTTTCAAGACCAAGACGGTTGTCCTGACCTCGATAACGACAATGATGGCGTGCCAGATATACGAGATAAATGCCCTCTCAAACCAGAAGATATCGACGGTTTCAAAGATGACGATGGCTGCCCGGAATTAGATAACGACGGTGATCGAATCCCTGATAGCCGAGACCGCTGTCCCGACCAGGCAGAAAATTACGACGGTGTAGACGATGAAGACGGTTGTCCCGAGGCCAAGGTTGTCGTCACTCGCGAGAAGTTGGAGATAAACGAGACGATTTATTTCGAGACAAATAAGGCAACCATCAAAGGCGAAAGTCACCCCTTGCTGGATGCGATTGCGAAAACCTTGAAGACGTATCCGCAAATTAAATCCATCGAGATCCAAGGACACACCGACAGCCGTGGTGACGACACCTACAATTTAGACTTGAGCCAGCGACGAGCGGATGCTGTCAAGGATTACCTTGTTCAATCGGGAATTGACAGTAAACGGTTGAGTGCTCAGGGGTACGGCGAGTCAAAGCCGGTCGATACATCGGAAAATAAAGCCGCTTGGTCTAAAAACCGGCGGGTTGAATTTATCATCAAAAACAAAAAGTAAATCCGAGAGGATTATCTCAAACTGAGGGCTTACAGCATGGCCAGGCAAACTAAGAAGAAGAGCCGAAAGAATAAAACCCGTCGAAGCGTCAGTCAGGGTCAGCCACCGCGGCGTCGACGAGATGGGAAAGCGGCCCTGAGAGGGATGTTGATAGGGATCGGGATCTTGACGGTGCTTGCCTTTCTTTCGTTTGTCCGAATTGGCGGAAATACACCGATTATGCACGTCTTGAAGATGTTCGAATCACCAACGGAGTCGGATGAACGTCCGGTTCGAGAAACATCCGCAAAGAGCGAGCAAAACCCCAAGCCTACTCCTCGGAAGACCGCCGTCAAAACCGTCCCAAAACCCGCCAAAACGAAGCCGCCTAAGGTTTCACGGAATGCAGAAAAAGCACCTCCCCTCGAGACCTTAACTGATTCCGATAAAGCCGGTTTAGATGAATTGATTAAGTCGAAAGGCAAATGAATCGATTCGGAGCTGCGCTTTTGCTTTTCTCGGCTGTAATGACCGCTTGGATCGGTGCCGATAGCTTGAAAACTCGTCGAGACAAGACCCTCGAGAAAAGGACGCAATCGCTGTACACCGTGTATCGGTGCGGAGAAAAAACCACATCTCGATTGACGGATTTTATACAAGTGAAGTTTCCTGATTTGAAAGCTCGGCTTGTTACGGACACTCCATCATGGTTTGACCGACGTGTCCCCGTCCGGATTCAGGTTGGTGAGCCGGCTGAAAAGAGTCAATCCTTTCGTTTTCTCGTTGAGCCAGGGTCTAAGTTGCTGACACCCCTCGATGGACCCGCTCGAGACTTCTTGAGGTCGTGCCGACGATGGGCTAGTTCGCCGCTGTAGAGAGTGGACGGAACATCCTTATTTACTGAAGGGTCTTCATCGGCTTTATTCCATCTTGGCACACAAAATTTACGAGCCGACAAATGTAGGTTAATGTAAGATTAAACGAGGTTTGATGCAGAGTGGCATCTTTCAGTACAGTTGCGTGGGTTCATGCAGGGCAGAAGCACGGTTATTTAGTAAATGAGCATCAGACTTCAAATCGTGCAGTTGGTTCCACTTTTTGTCGCATTCACCATACTGGCCTGCGAACCAATGCCCCCAGTTTCAATACAAACTCATCAAGATTTAGCTGAACCGGGTGCCCCCACTGACGCGGGCAGTGTTGGAATCGATGAAGGCCAGAGGGCGTATGACACCGATTCGGCCGTGCCGTCTGTTGAGCCATGTTCCCGTGATGATGATTGCCTGAATTCATCATGGTGCAGTGAAGTTGGTCAATGTGAACCCCGTCTCGAAAGGCGTTTTTTCGATCTGATTCAAGATGGGCTTACCCGTGTCGGGGCAGCATCTTTTAGTCTTGTTCCGGATCGGTTTGAGACCTGGGACGACCGGGCCTCTGTCGATTGCCCCGAAAATCGTAAGAATCGATTTGATGGCACGCTCGATAACGCGAAACCCGATGACCCCTGTTTTGATACCTTCGATGATGCTGATGCCGATGGTATTTTTGATGCAGTTTGGCTTGGGGGTCCCGGGCTAGACCGTCCCGCGCAAGATGTGGATGTTGATAATCCCCCTGAAGGTCGCGCGCTCGTCATAGCGAGAGATGGGCAATTGTCCGTGATGTTGACCTTAGATTTATTTGAAATGGATCGCGGTCGGCTGCAACTGTTGACCCAGCGTTTAAGGCGCAGGCTAGGCCTAGGCTCCGATGTTTTGAGTATTCATGTAACCGGTATCCGTTCCGGACCCGATGCAACTGGATTGTCTGGACCCAGCCGGCGGATCTCGCCATCTCAACAAATGGATGCATTTCATCGACGCAGTCGGGGTGCATTTTCGTTCCTTGATAGCTTACCTGTGGCCTCTGGTGTGAGTGAGGATTGGTTTCATCGCATTGTCGTCAGAGCTGACTCGGCCATTCGTCAGGCTGTTGATAATTTGACACCGGTCGTTTATCGACAGACCCAGCAGACCATACCGGTGCAGCCTGTCGATCCAGATGCATCGGCGACGGTTCGAATGATGTTGGACTCGGAAACAGCAGGTATGAACGCAGACCGTTCGGCGCTTGAGCGCTGGCGTGATGCGGTGTTTGCATTTGCCCGTGAGCAACAGCTTCCTGGTGTTGTCGATAATCAGCTCAAAGCCATTACGTTTGATTCACTTGAAACGTCGCGGACTCATGTTGTTTTGCTCAGTTGGGGGGCGATTCCAGCGTTTGGCTCCGATGGCGTTATTTTATCGGGTGATTACATTGGATACCTCCGAAACCTCGTCGAGGAAAATTGGCCTGGAGCAACGGCTGTCTGGCTTACGGCAAGCTCAACAGACACCTTCAGTGCAGGTCACAACGTCTTCGTACCGTCCGTCAATTCCAACGGACAATTTCTGAATTCAGACAATGAGTTGGTTGAGAATCTGAACGAGGCTGCCGAGGCGAGTCAACCCATCCAAGCCATGGCGACCTACTTGTTCGCTCTCATCAGTTCGGGTCTTGCCAACGAAGAAAGTCAGACCCTTCGTTTCACCAAGGAGCAGCGGTCACTCTGGTTACCTGTCACCAATCCAAGACATATTCTGGCAGTCTGGCTCGGCCTTTTGAAAGACATCCGGCATTGGGTTGACGAGGCGAGACCAACGCCGAATTGGGTCGATAATGATACGGCACCCAACTGCGGTGGTTATGGATGTCTGCGCTATCGAATAGACGCCTTAGAGCTGTCTGATGACCTGACTATAGTCACCGTACCAGGCGCATGGGATCAGAGTTACATTTACGGTCGAGCGTCTCAGGAAATTGAGTTTTCGGACGCCAGACAATTTCTTGACCTAGATGGGGATGGACGTCTCGATGCGCGCGACGATGAAATTTTGATTTCATCGACGATCGGACCGCGGACTCACCAATACCGTATGGAATCTCCAGTAAACCCTCAGCGGTTCACTGCGATCGATGGTCTCGGCCGAGACAATCGATGGTTTGTTGGCCGCACCAATGGTGGGCTGGGCAGCTTAAGACCTCGTGCCGATACAGTGAATGTTTTTGAAGGCCTGCTCGATCAGGCTTGGCTTTACTCAGAAAAAGAGGAGAATTCGAGTTTTCCACTGTGTCACCTTGGTTACCCTTGTGCGTCGGAACTCGGCCTGAAGTCTTTGATTGAACAAATGACGATGGCTCAGCCGACGATTCTTGCCAATATCGCTTCGTCACATGAATTGAGATGTCGAGTACCCGTCCCGGCTCAGAGCGACGTTGTTGTATGGCGGCTCACGGACGAGGATGGCCGCTTATTGGCAGAAGGAGACGACATGGTGGTTGGCCCAGATGACCGGGTGTTCGCGCTCGGGACCGATTTTGCTGCTTTGTCCCTTGGGTCAGACAGTCTGCTGTGGATCGAGTCCATCAGAGATGAACCCTGGGCCGTCGCATCAGTGGTCGAAACCAAATTGGCCTGGCACCCCAATGGTGGTGACCGCTGGAACGCAATGTTCGGTACACGGGCTGGTGATATCGCCTACGGCGGCGTTTGCACCCTCCTTGGAGGTGAAGATTGCGGACCGAGATTTGATGTGGCCCAGGACCCAAACTCCCATTTACCGCAAGACCCCTAGGCCGCGAGCCCGGTTAGAGTTGCGTGTGTATTTTTTCTATGACTTCGGAATAGCTGGTGGTTTTGACCAGCTGCGCCAGATGGGCCGTGTAGGTCTCGATTAGGTCTGGCCGATTGCGCTCTTTCGCATCCGCCATCGCTTTGTAGACGGTCACGTATGCTTTTTCAGAATTGATGAAGTACTCCGCCGCTTCGACCACCACCTGCAGGCTTGCCGCGACGAGTGAACGTCCGCTTTCTTCAAAACGAAATATGCGGCCATCCGTGTTCTGAACTGAGAGCGTAACGACGCATGTCGCATCGGCTCCCTGTTTGTGCGACGTCGCCATATCGCCAGTCACATCGAACGCGGTGAAGACGATGGTATTCAACGATGGGAATTCCCGTGCGTAATGGTTCAGTAGACCATGGTAAAGCGCGTCGATGAAACCCACACCGACCCCGGTGATTTCATCGATGGTCTCTAGGGCTGCAGTTCGCACCAGCTTAACCTCAACGGAACATTGACCGTCGCCCAGATTTTCCATCAAATGATAACCGGTTGCCTTGAGAGCTACGTAATCTGCGCCCAATACCTGCTGAATCAATTCTTCAGTCGCTGTCCGGTGAAACATGTCTTCTAACTCCTTGGAGGTCTCTATTCTATAAGACCACATTTGGCTCTCGTGTTGTTTGGTTTTTCCAGCACACAGGTGTCCGATTCCGTGAGAGACCATTGAATCTTGACCATGGCAAGAGCCGGCTTTGCTTGGCATCGTCTTTACGGTCAAACTCAAGACCGAACTTATCTTAGATGCTGAGTAAACATCGCCACCCTGGCTCCATATCGTCGACATCCACCTACCGTTTGATGACTGCGAAACTGGATCGGATGCACATCTTCTAAAACGACCTGCCGGAGGCATTGAAAGTTGGCGTTAGTTACGGTCAACTCATTTTGCGAGACGGCTCGAGAGGCAATGACCAGGGTTCGACATTCGAGGTAAATATGGCTGATTTTCAAGACAATATTTTACTCATTGGAGCTGGCGCAGTTGGTCAAGCGTACGGGTATCATCTGGCTGAGGGTGGTGCTCAGGTCACCTTTTTAGTCAAAGAAAAATATGTCACCGAATTGAGAGCCGGTTTGGCGGTTCGCTGTATCAATGAAGGTCTGCCCGAACCTGTCTGGTTTCGAAATTTCTCCGTGACGACGACCATCACCCAACAGCGAGAGGGTGGCTTTCAGCAGGTTTGGTTTTGTATCGATTCGACGGCAATAACCGACAGTTTACTCGACTCGATTGCGGCCCATGTCGGTGACGCGACCATCGTTTGTTTACAGCCGGGTATTCATGACTTCAATCGGTTCAAACGAGCCTTCACGGAGGCCCAATTGGTGCGGGGCATGATCACCCTGGTCAGTTTCGAACAATCGGTGGTCAATCCGGGGTCATCGAAGGCGATGTGTTGGTGGTTTCCCCCATTTAGCCGCGCACCCTTTGAAGGCCCTCAAGACCAGGTTTACCGAATCGTCCAATTACTACAGCGGGGGCGAATGTCCGCAAAGCAAGTTCATGATCTTGAATTTAAGCTCAGACTTGGAAGCGGTATCCTGATGCCGATGATCGCAATGTTGGAATTGTGTGAGTGGCAGTTGTCCGAATTGCGTCGTACGCCGAATCTGGTGGTGGCAGCACAGGCCGCTCGACAAGCGATTTCTATCACGATGCCGGGCCGAGCGCGTCTTCTTGTCCGGGTACTCACGTCTCGTTTGGTTTTGCTGCCGATATTTTTTCTGGCGGGCAGAGTCACGCCCTTTGATCTCCAGAATCTGTTAAGAGTTCACTTTAGCAAGGTCCGGCGGCAAACGCTTTTGATGCTTGATCAGTACATCGAAATGGCCGTGAGTCGGGGTGTTGAGATGAATGTGATCGAGATGATTCGGAAGAGATTGAGCATGCGAGATACTGAAAACAATGCCAACATTCCGACTTGACCTTGCGAGACTTGAGCCTGATTGACATGCTGTGTCTGTTGATACGTGGGAGCGTTCGAGAATGAAGATTGCGATAGTAGGTGGTGGGCCGGGTGGCTTGTATTTGGCCATTCTTTTGAAGAAAAAGGATCCGGGTCGAACGGTTTGTGTCTTTGAACGTAATCGTGCTGACGAGACATTTGGATTCGGCGTAGTGTTTTCGGACGCGACCCTTGATAATATCAAGGCGGCTGATCCGGAGAGTTACGCTGCAATCTCATCTAGTTTTGCTCATTGGGATGACATTGATGTGCACTATCAAGGACGCTGTCTGCGTTCAACCGGCCATGGTTTTGCAGGTTTATCACGGAAACGTTTGCTCCAAATATTGCAGCAACGCTGCGAGGAGTTGGGTGTCGACCTTAACTTCGAATGCTCCATCGAATCATATGACGCCCTTGACTGGGCCGATGTTGTGGTGGCTGCCGATGGGCTAAATAGTCAGCTCAGGCGTACCTTTGCTGAGCATTTAAAACCGAGCGTGGATGCAAGGCCGAATCGTTTCACCTGGTTGGGGACAAAACGCCAGTTTCCAGCATTCACTTTTTACTTCAAAGAGAACGAACACGGATTGTGGCGCGTGCACGCTTATAATTTCGAAGACGGACTCAGTACATTCATTGTCGAGACCACTGAAGCAGCATGGCGAAAATCTGGAATGGACACCGCAACTGAAGCGGAAACAGCCGCATATTGCGAAGCTCTTTTCGCAGATGAACTAGAAGGACATTCACTGCTGACGAACCGTTCGATTTGGCGGCAGTTTCCAACGGTGAGCTGCGAAAACTGGTCTCATGAGAAATTGGTTTTACTCGGTGATTGCGCTCACACCGCTCACTTCTCGATCGGCTCGGGTACAAAACTGGCCATGGAGGACGCCATCGCGCTGGCCGGGGCACTCGATACATCACCGGCTGTGTCAGACGCGTTTGAGCTGTATCAGTCAGAGCGTAAATCGCAGGTGGACAGCACTCAACGCGCCGCACAGGTGAGCCTGGAATGGTTTGAGAACACAGAACTCTTGTTCAACCGACTGGAGCCTGAGCAATTTGCATTTAGTCTACTGACACGAAGCCTGAGAATCTCTCATTCAAACCTGCAGGTTCGAGACCCGGAGTTTGTCGCAGACATCGATCGTTGGTTTGCCGCCACGAATGGACTGAAAGCCGAGTCTGTTCCACCGCCGATGCTCATGCCGTATCGGCTGGGCCAGCTGCGCTTAGACAATCGCATCGTCATGTCTCCAATGTGCATGTATTCTGCTGAGGATGGTACGCCAACCGATTGGCATTTGGTGCACTATGGCAGTCGAGCCATCGGCGGTGCCGGCCTGATTATGACCGAGATGACGAACGTGACACGAGATGGCCGAATTACGCCTGGCTGCACCGGGATGTACAAGCCAGAACATGTCGATGCATGGGCACGTATCACGCAATTTGTCCATGACAATAGTCACGCAAAAGTGGGTATTCAATTGGCCCATGCGGGGCGTAAGGGCGCGACAAAACTCATGTGGGAAGGGGTAGACCAGCCTTTAGAGAGCGGTGGTTGGCCCCTCATGGCAGCCTCGTCCATTCCCTATCTCCCCCATAGCGTTGTACCCCGTGAAATGGACCGACGCGACATGGATAGGATTCGTGATGCATTTGTCTCCTCCACGATGATGTCCGATGAAGCCGGTTTTGATCTTGTGGAATTGCACTTCGCTCACGGCTACTTGCTACACACGTTTCTGTCACCCATCACCAATCGGCGGACCGATGAGTATGGTGGGTCTTTCGACGCTCGGATCCGCTTCCCCATGGAAGTTTTTCATGCCGTCCGAAGTGTATGGCCCTCGCACAAACCCATATTGGTCCGTATCTCTGCAACCGATTGGTTGGACGCTGGTTGGACAATCGATGATTCCGTTGAACTTGCCAAGCGCCTCCGTGATGCGGGCTGTGACATGATCGATGTCTCTACGGGTCAGACCACACCTGACTCACGACCGGTCTTCGGACGGCTCTATCAAACCCCCTTTGCTGAGCGCATACGGCTCGAAGCAAATGTGCCAACCATGACAGTCGGTAACATCAGCAGTTATGCCGATTGCAATAGTGTTCTGGCGGCTGGGCGCGCTGATTTATGCGTGATCGCGCGTGCGCATTTGTTCAATCCCTATTGGACTCGCCATGCAGCCTTTGAACAGTACGCTGAGGCCCAAGTCCCTTGGCCAGACCAATATGGTGTGGTTGCAAAGTACACACCCCGATTTGATTGGAGCCCGCGCGGCCAGGGGTGACTTGGGGTCAACGCGCGCCAGTGACCTCAAATGTCGCAATCAATCCTGCATGGTCGCTGCCGGCAAGACCTCGTTGGTTGGAGCGAACGACACGTGCGGTCCCACTGCGGTATCGCCCAGCCGGTGTCTCCACCAAGTAGAGATGGTCGATGGCTTGAGGCACCCCTTGATAGGTATATGTAGCAGCCCCTTCACCGAGTTCCGCGGCCACTCGAACCATCCCGTTTGACCCTTCAAGAGCTTGAATCGGATTTGACCCAGGAGTGTCATTCAAGTCACCCCCCAAGACCACTAAAGCGTCTGGCTGTTCATTGGCGAGGTCCAGCGCGATGACGCGTGCGGCCATCGCTTCTGCAAGGCGGCGTTGCGGGTCATCTCTCGTCTTTGCTTTGAAATGGGCATTGAGCACGACGACGCGTTTGCCCTTGATTTCAAGGTGAACTTCGAGAAAGTCTCTCGAAAATGTAGTCGACCCGGAATTCGGCAGCGGGATTTGTTCGTCTTTGTGGGAACGGCGACCGACCAAATCGCCGCGCGCGACGACGGCGACGTCCAGAGACGCACTGCCACCTGTTTCGCCAAGAACCGAGATCGTGTAGCCGTCCTCGGCCAAAAACTCCATCAGCGTGTTTAAGCAAATTTGGGTTTCGATTTCTTGGAGTAAGAGCACATCACCGCCCAGAAATCTGATGCCATTGGCAATTTGTTGAGCCTTTGCGCGGAATTCTGATTCAGACGGCATACGTTCGAAGCTGCTATCACCGCAATTCCGCGAATCACAATTTGTATCGAAGAATTTACGTACATTAAAGGTGGCTACGGTCACGGTCTCACCGGGTGTCGGGGGGGCTGCATCCGGCGAAGCTGGGCCAAAATCCCCTGTTCTGAGAGCCATATCCTGCTGATAAATGGACATGGCCGGATCGTCAGTTTGGCCGCACCCCATCAGCAGGCCCAGCAAGAGCAAATACGTCACCTGCGATGTCAATCCACGTCCCATAGATTCTGACTGTAACTAAAAACTCGATAGAAGTTCACCCATTGCTTAACTTTTTCACAGCGATTGTCTAAAGCATGTACAAAATATGGGTGATGCACCATCATGAACCTGATGGTGCCAACGCAATCCGGGGAAGCTGATGAAAGCATGGTTGTGCCTGCTGGTCTTCGTCATTGCTTGCAATGACGAAGATAGGACATCTCTTATTTTTGTTGCCGAAGATGGAACCGTCACCGCTGACGGGATAAATCGAGAGGATGCGGGTGCACAGGGCCGTGGGCCCGAAGCGGATATGGGGATGTCGGCAGATGAGGGTCTCTCTGACCTAGGCACAGACCCCTCCGCATACAATCCTTACCGACCAAGAGTCTCGAATCCATCGTGCCGTCTGCCCGAACCACCACCCGTTGGAGAGTACAGTTTTGAGCGTGCTTTTCCCAATTTGACCTTCGAACGCCCTGTTTGGATCGGGACCGCGCCCCATGACAATGAAACACTCTTTGTCGTCGAACAAGGTGGTTTGATTCGCACATTCGACAACCAAACGTCCGTGCGCGAGGCACGAACCTTTTTTGACCTCTCCGTCAGTCGACGGGGCAATGAAGAGGGTCTCTTAGGTTTAGCTTTTCATCCTCAATACGCCTCCAACGGCCGGTTTTACGTACATTATTCAGCTGGTCAAGACCGTTGTGGTGGTGCATCACGCTGTTCAATTATAAGCGAATTTAGACGCGCCAATGCGGGGGTGGCCCGCTTGGATTCGGAACGCCGACTGCTCGTCGTCCCGCAACCTTTCTCCAATCATAATGGAGGGGCACTTAACTTCGGTCCCGATGGATTTCTGTACATCAGTCTCGGTGACGGCGGTGCAGCAGGTGACCCCCTCGGGCATGGACAGAACACAGACACATTGCTCGGTTCCATTCTGAGAATTGACGTCACGCCAAGTCAGGGACGAGCATATTCAATCCCTGCTAACAACCCTTTCGTGAATGGCGGAGGTCGTCCTGAAATATGGACTTGGGGTGTCCGAAATGTGTGGCGGATGAGTTTTGACCAGCGGACGGGTTCGCTCTGGGCTGCTGACGTAGGTCAGAATCGATATGAAGAAATACATCGGATTTCCGGCCCAGGTAATTTAGGCTGGAACATTCGAGAAGGGTTCGAATGCTTCGCTGCCAATCAATGTCGTTCCGACGGCCTCCAGAGACCTATTTATGCCTATGATCACGGTGAGGGTGAAAGCATCACTGGCGGGCTTCTCTATCGAGGTCAACGGTTACCAGAACTCTGGGGCAAATATCTTTTTGCCGACTACGAGTCCGGTCGGGTCTGGGCTTTGGATAGTGATGCCGATGAATCAAGCGAAGCTCGACTGTTGGGCGTTCAATCCCGCATCACCCATTTTGGTGAGGACCTGAATGGAAACCTATTTTTAACCAGCTTTTCCAGCGGCATTGTCAGGTTAGTGCGCCGATCGGCCGTCGAGGTGAACCCGTTTCCGACCCGATTAAGTGACACAGGCTGTTTCACCGACACGTCGACCCACCGCATGACGCCGGGTGTCATCCCTTACTTTGTCAATCTGCCATTCTGGGCCGATGGGCTCTCGAAAGCACGATACATTGCTATTCCCGATGGCACGCAGGTTCGATATCGCGACGAAGATAGCTTTGAAATGCCCACGGGCACAGTCTTGATTAAGACCTTCCTAGAGCCACATCCTGACGCTGAACCCCGTCGGATTGAAACCCGTATGTGGACCCGCTTTGGTTCGGGGTGGCGAGGCTTTACATGGAAGTGGAGACCCGATCAGTCTGATGCTGACCTCATCACATCCGGTGAGTTGGTCAGCATCGAAATAGATGGTCAGACGTCCGAGTGGCCCCTTCTTGATTCTATGGATTGCGAGCGGTGCCACACGCAGGCGGCAGGGTCTACTCTTGGATGGTCGAAGCGTCAGCTACATGGTCTGTTCGAGTATCCGGGAGGTCAGGCGTCCCAGCTATACGCCTTGGCTGAGGCTGGTTATTTGGACATGCCAGACGATGCAGTACTCGTATCACATCCCAGGCCAGACCAAGTCGATGTCGCCCTCGATGAGCGTGCCCGGGCCCGCCTTCATGTCGACTGTGCGAGCTGTCATCGGCCCGGCGGTTTTGCCAATGCGCGGCTCGACCTTCGGGTCACGACGTCTCTCGAGCAGACAGGCCTTTGTGCGATTGCAAGCCAGGGACAGCTCGATACCACCGACGGCCTTTTGCTTGACCCAGGTCATCCAAATCAAAGCGTGCTCTTGCTCCGCATGAGTCGTCGCGACGGCGAAGGTATGCCACCTATCGGTTCCAATCGAGTACATGGTGAGGGCCAATCGCTGGTCCGTGATTGGATTCAGTCGCTCACTCGGTGTCCGACGGAGTAGAGTCACGTTTATGGACCGGCGTTTAGACCCATTCAAGCGCATACTCGCCCTTGCACGACCCGAACTGCTCCCCTTGGTGTGGGCTACGCTGGCCTTGCTTGGTACAGCCGGCCTCACTTTGACGTATCCTCAACTGGTCAGGCTCATCGTCGATGGGGTGGGCGGTGGAGGCGGGGTAGCAGCCGTCGACCAATATGCTTTTCAATTGCTGATTCTATTTGCCCTTACATCGATTTTAACCGCTGTTCGGATGTATTTATTCACGATCACAGGTGAGCGAATTGTGACCCGTCTTCGACAGCGTCTCTATGCAAGTTTAGTTCGTCAAGAAATCGCTTTTTTCGATGAGCGTAGAACGGGCGAAATGACCAATCGGTTATCTGCAGACACCACTGTTGTGCAGAATACTGCGACTGTAAATGTGTCCATGTTTCTGCGCTATACCATCACAACACTTGGAGCCATCGCCATTCTAGCCTGGACATCATGGCGTTTGACCATTGTCATGCTTATTTTGGTGCCAGTCGCCGTCGCTGGTGCTTTATTTTACGGCCGATGGGTCAGACGTTTGTCTCGGCAGGTTCAAGATGCCTTGGCAACCGCGACAGAAATTGCTGATGAAACTCTATCCGGGATACGAACGGTCCGCGCATTTTCTAGAGAGCAGCAAGAAGCTGAGCGCTACCAATCTCAGATCTCGGTGTCGTTCGAATTGGCTCGAAAACGAGCTCGAATTGATGCTGTCTTTGGTGCGATAGCGGCATTTGCCGGCTACGGTGCCATCAGCGGCGTCCTTTGGTACGGCGGGCATCTCCTTGTCGAGAACGCGTTGACAATGGGTGAGTTGACATCATTTCTGCTGTACCCCTTCACAGTTGCTTTCTCAATCGCAGCACTCGGGCGCGTTTGGCAAGATTTCATGCGGGCAATCGGGGCAAGTGAGCGCGTGTTTGAACTTCTTGAGCGCAGTCCAAAAATGGTCTCTGGCGACGTGGTTCTACCCAAATTGGTCGGTGAGGTGACCTTAGAGAACGTGCACTTCTCCTATCCCGCTCGGGACGATGTTCAAGTTTTACGGGGAATTACTCTGACATTGAAGGCCGGTGAATGCGTTGCCCTGGTTGGTCCATCGGGTGGCGGTAAATCAACCATCGCATCCCTGGTCAGCCGATTTTATGACCCGGATGAAGGTGAGATTTGTATCGATGGTCATGGTCTGCCATCTCTCGATGCGACCTGGTATCGAAGTCAGATTGGTGTGGTTGCCCAAGATCCCATACTGTTTGCGACGAGTATCGCGGAAAACATCCGTTACGGCCGGCCTGAAGCAACAATGGACGAGGTCATGGACGCGGCCCGTGCTGCAAATGCTGCGGAGTTCGTCACGGGTTTACCGGAGGGGATGGCCACACATATCGGCGAACGCGGCATTCGTTTATCGGGTGGGCAGCGGCAGAGAATTGCCATCGCACGCGCCCTGCTCGAAGATGCGCCGGTGTTGATCCTTGATGAAGCAACGAGTGCGTTGGATGCCGAATCGGAATACTTGGTTCAGGATGCACTCAAAAAACTCATGTCAGGCCGGACCACCCTGGTGATCGCTCACCGTCTGAGCACTGTGAAATCGGCTGATAGAATTTTGGTGATCGATGGAGGCCGAGTCGCACAGAGTGGTTCCCATCAACAGCTGATGGGGCGGGACGGCTTGTACGCTCAGTTAGTCGAACGGCAACTGGCCCATTGATGCGTACAACAGGTCGGAGATTTGCCTTGCTAACGAGCGTCGGTCATCATGGTGTTCGTCTATGAACGGGTTACTAGACATTCACCAGCGGGTCATTCGTCGGATCTTAATAAAAGACGGGTTTCGCAGCTCTATGTCGGGCCCCCATGGCTCACAAATGCACAGCTATGTCCTCGGACAGGGGCAGGGCCATGTCAGATACGTTGTTTTACATGGACTGGGTACTCATGCGTCTGCCTTTGCGCGGCTGTTGAGGCGATTAAAAAAAACAGCCTCGTATATTCTGGCACCAGACCTTCTCGGACATGGCTTTAGTGACACGCCTGACAAAACTGTTACCGCACAAGAAACATTCGCGCGCCTCGCGTCATTCTTGGACGATAATTTAGATGAGCCAGTTGTGCTCGTCGGCACTTCTCTCGGTGGTGCGATGGCAATGAAATATGCGCTGGCTGCACCGCATAATGTCGTACGCCTTGTGTTAATTTCTCCCGCCGGCGCACCCATGACACCTGATGGGTTCGCGCATGTTCGCCGCTGTTTTGAGGTAAAAACAGCGGCTGATGGACGTGCCTTTATGGCCAGACTATTTCATAAACCGCCTTGGTATCGGTTCTTGATCGGCCGCGAAATAACCCGTTTACTGAGTCGGGGTTCAATCAGTTCATTTTTGGCACCCGATGCAGACATCGAACCCATGTCTTCGAGTGAGGTTGCTAGACTCAAGCCACCCACGCTACTGCTATGGGGGCAATCAGAACGTCTTCTACCCATTGAATGCCTTCATTGGTATCGAGACCATATGCCGGAGAATGTAGCCATTGAGACCCCCGTTGGGTTTGGACATTCTCCGCATTTGGAAATTCCAGGAAAATTAGCGAACCGAATCGTTCGATTTGCCATTGAAAAGATATGAGCATGGATTCAGTGACACCGGTCAAAATTCGGGCAGCGCGTTTAATCGATCTCGATGAAATCGTCGTTTTATGGGGCCAGCTGATGGCCCACCATAAGTCCTTAGAGCCAAGGCTATACGATACTGAAACCCATAGTCCGGCGACTTGGCGTGCATGGGTGCGTCGGAAGTTAGATGAGTCCGATTCTGTTATCCGCGTGGCCGAGAAAGCCGGGCAAGTCGTCGGCTATACTTTGGGCTCCATTGGTCAACGAGCACCTGTGTATGTTGTCCGTACGGTGGGCATGATCTTCGATCTCGTTGTTGATTCGAATTACCGTGGACACGGTTTAGGTCGCGCCCTGGTTGACGATTTGACCAACGAATTCAAGCGTCGTGGGGTCACAGATATTCAAGTGAATTATGACCCCAACAATCAAGAAGCCAGCTGTTTTTGGCAGGCGCTTGGCTTTAAAACCTTGTTGCACGAAGCCTATCGACGGACAGAGTAGCTGTTTGGCTTGCTCTTGGCCCACAACAGTTGCAACCTACGGGCATTGGACAGATTGGAGTACAATTGGCATGAAAGACGAGCATCCACGCAATTTAATCCCTGAGCTGTGTAGGCAATTCTATCATTTAGGATGGTGTACAGGCACGGGCGGAGGCATCGCGATTCGGGCCGATAATATTGTCTATATGGCACCCAGTGGTGTTCAGAAGGAACGGATTAGACCAGAGGATGTCTTTGAACTAGACCTGGACGGTCAAATTTTGAAAGCACCACAAAATAAGGCACTCAAGCTGACTGAATGCTCACCACTGTTTTTCAATGCGTTCCGCCAAAGGGGTGCGGGTGCCGTCCTCCATAGCCACAGTCTGGATGCTCTTATGGCAACGGTCCATTTTGGCAATATGTTTCGGGTGAGTCATGTCGAGATGATCAAAGGCCTCCGAGATTATGGTTACTACGATACCGTTGAAGTACCCATCATTGAGAACACAGCACGTGAATGTGAATTGACCGAGAGCATGGCACTTGCAATCGATGCCAATCCGCAAGCCGACGCTGTTCTCGTGAGACGACATGGCATTTATGTGTGGGGTCGGGATTGGCAGCACGCGAAAACTCAAGCCGAGTGCTTCGACTATCTTTTTCGGTTCGCGGACCGAATGGTGCAGCATGGTCACGATCCGGTTGCAGGACCAAAGGGTTAAATAGGAGACATATTTTGGCCGTACTGCCCATCAGACTCATCGGGGACCCAATCCTGAGAACCGTCTGCAGGCGCATCAGTCTAGACGAGCTTAGATCTCAAGAGATCCAAGGGTTCATCGACGATCTAGTCGAGACCATGTGCGCTGCGAACGGTGCCGGGCTGGCTGCGCCGCAGGTTGGACACCCCGTGGCCATCGCGGCCGTTCAGATTGCGGATAACCCCCGCTACCCGTACAAACCAAACTTTCCCCTTACGGTGTTTGTCAATCCAACGGTGACAGTCATCGGTGAGTCAAGCGAACAGTTGTATGAAGGCTGCCTCAGCGTACCCAATCTGCGAGGCCTTGTGAGCCGGTCGATGCACGTGCAGATCGATGCTCTGGATCGGACAGGTAATCCAATTCATTTAGATGTTCATGGATTGACTGCGGGTACTTTTCAGCACGAATTTGATCATTTGGAAGGACGCTTGTTTGTCGACCGTGTTCAAGATTCATCGACATTTTGCACCTGGGACAACTTTAATCAATTTCATAGAGAGGCGTTCGTGAAGCGAGCAGAGGCCATCGTTCAGCACTATGGAGGTTAGCTTGTTGAAGCAAACCTGGTTTATTCGACATCGATTTGAACTGCACATTCAGGCTGTGTTCGGTCCGTTGGTTGGCTCGTTTTTGACGAAGGTGGTTTTGGACAACATTGAGGATGGATGTTGCGTTGATTGAGTTGAGCAATAGCAGCTTTGTGCTAATTCCCCTTTCTTTGTACCTACTGTTTGCAGGTGTTTTTCTCCAGCAGGGGTTAATCAACGTCTCCTTTGGTAAAAACAATTCGTCACCTGAACTAAAATATCTGAAGCGTTTCGCCTTCGCGTCGGCCGCGATTTGTCTTGCCCTGTACGGAACCACAGTTGCCCCATTTTTTGATATCGGCCCAAAAGGCATTCGATTTTTATTCCATCTATGTTGGCTCGTCGCACCCGTCGCTGGCTATCTTTACGTCCGAACATTGACAGCACATCTTGGTCTTGAATTACGCCAAGTACGCTTTTTCGTCGCTGCCTACGCCTTGGTTATGTTGATTGTCAGTACCTCGGTAATTTATGCCTTAGTGACCGGTGAACATATCATTTTCAGTTCTCAACCACCGGCGGCTGCGAGTGTTGTGATGGTTCACTTAGGGGGTGCTTTTAGCCCTAATGATGTGACCTTACTACTCTCTGGCTTCATCGCACTCAACGTGTTGATTTCGATGGTTTTTTTTCTGCGACAGGTCCGTGCAAAAGCGAGACCGGATCGGAGTTTAGTTTTCGGGATTTCACTGACGGGGGTGGCGATTGTTATCGAACTTCTCGGTTTTCTTTTTCAATGGTCCTACGCATTTTCTTTGATGCCGATGGCCAACGCTGTTGAAGTTGTCAGACTCACCTATCTCAACCTCATCGGTGCCGGCCGAGACCTTGAAAAATCCCAAGTCGAATTGCGTCGTGAAAGATTGAATCTAAAAACTCACCTAGCTGCTTTAGCACATGATGTCAGAACCCCTTTGGCCTCTCTCAAATTAGGCATTGGACGCTTGGGCGCAAATATCGATACGTCTGGCAAACTCGCTCAAGAGGTTGAGTACCTACATATTGTTTTCTCGAGTCTCGTCACTTTGTTTGAAGTGGAGTTGAGCAGCGTGAGAGTCAGTCGAGAAAAGACCCGAATCGACTCCATTTTGTCAGCTCTCAGTCATCGATTCTCCAATCTGGCCCGAGAGCGCGGCATTGTGTTCGAGTGTGCAGTTGATAGTGCTCAGCTCGTGACCGAGTCAGACTCTACTTTGTGTGAACAAAGCCTTGGTAATCTCATTTACAATGCCCTGATCCATGCCAGGGAGCGTGTGTCTGTCTCTGCATACGCCGAGGGAAGTGATGTCGTCGTTAGAGTCATGGATGATGGCGACGCATCGGAGACCATCAGTATGCCAAAATTATCAGACAGGCTTTACCGTCATCGGCTCGAAACGGGGCTTGGGTCTCCAGGATGGGGTCTCAGCTTGGCCATCGCTTATGCCCTTTCGAGACTTCAAAACGATGAGCTCAGAAATATCGAGTCTGAACAGGGGATTATGGTCTTTGAATACCGCTTTCGGACCCACAGGCCAGTGGCGAGCCACCAGATGGATGCGTCTAATTTACGCGCGTCCGCCTGGTTGGAATCGGAGCGCTGAGTCGGTTGTATGCCGCCGCTAAAAACCGTTCAACGTAAGCCAGCGATCGAGCGCGTTTGCAAAGCGCATTTTGTCAGCTGGCTTGAAGGGGGCTTGTCCACCGGTCTCGTGACCTGCTGACCGCAATTCCTCATTAAAGTCTCGGACACTTAAGGACTCTCGAACTGTTTCTGCGTCAAGTACTCGACCCCTTGGTTGGATGATCAAAGCACCAGACTCGACAACGCGAGCCGCTAATGGGACATCCGCAGAGACGACCAGGTCACCGGTCCGACAGTGCTCGACGATGTAATCATCGGCTGCATCATCGGATGTTTGAACCTGGATTGCACTGACGTACGGCCCTGTCAGACCGTATGGAATTCGATTGGCGACAAAAAGAGTTTCGACTCGTCTCCTTTGTGAGGCCTTTAGAATGACACGTCGAATTTCGCGTGGAACCGCGTCGGCGTCGACCCAAATTTTTGCTCTGTTCTCGGTCATCGTGTTTAAAACAGCCCGATCTGTTCAACCTCGCCCAGCGTACGCTTGAGAATGCTTCGGCTGGTTGGGGTCAGATCGGGGCGACCTGCGAGCCACTTTAAATAGCCTTCGTCCGCTTCGTCGACGGGGGTTCCACAGTGCTTTCCCATGCCCAACCGATAGACGCCCGAGGCTCTGTCAGGAAAAATCGCACGTCCGAATTCTTGATATTCCTCATCAAGTTTTTTTCGCAGCGCGGCTTGCTCCGCGAAGGCCCATTCCACATCGTCTGGAATAATGCCTTCGATGACCATGGACATGAGAAGAAGACCGGTCGCAAAGGCATCGGCATCGGCGGTGTGTGCTCGGTCCTCTGGTAGACTGACGCCATATCTCTCGCAGGTGGGGCCGAGCTTTTTGATCACGGCACCTCGCTCATACCACATGACCCAAACGAATGGGTCGAGGCTTCTCGGCATGCGCCAGTCGATCTGATTGCGTTCGTTTTCGTGATTGATGATCGGCGAATCAAACCCCAGGATGTTGTACCCTACGATCACTGGATCCGCGTCGATATGCGTTTTCAATCGGGCCGCGACTTCGGGCCATTTTGGAGCATTTTCGACATCTTCATTGCGAATGCCATGAACCTGTGTTGCACCGGCGGGGATGTAACGTTCAGGGTCTACGAGCGCGCGCAGCATTGGGCCGACTTGTTCGCCAGCCTGCAGGTAGCCTCCGCCGATCTCGACAATCTTGTCATGCTTTGGATCGGGCCCCGTTGTTTCCGTGTCCAGACTTAGGATCAGTGCTTGGGTTAATTTCATCTTATCGACCTTCAGAAACGGATTACCTCAGTCTTTCCAATAGGCGGGACAGACGTCCTCGTCAAGGGATCTCGACATGGACGATCTTACAGGGAGCTGGATAGCTGGTGGACGCATTGGCCCTGCTCTTACTCCATCATATTTGACATCGTTGTAACATTTCTCTGGGCCACTCCGTCCAAGGTAGACTCAGCTTGATAATCCTTGGCCAACGTAGTACGAACGGCTTTTCAAGGGATAGCTCTAACGAGGTTAATGATGACCACAACCTACGACGTTGTTGTGATCGGCAGCGGACCCGGCGGCTACGTCGCTGCGATACGTGCCGGTCAGCTCGGTTTAAAGACAGCGATTGTCGAAAAAGACGATCGATTTGGTGGCACTTGCCTACTGCGAGGCTGCATTCCAACAAAGAGTATGCTGGAGTCAGCATCGCTTGCTGACCATGCCAGACATGCAGACGATTTTGGCGTCAACCTTGGGGATGTCAGTATTGATATCGGCAAGGTGCTCAAACGCAAAGACCGCGTGATCAAAGCCAATGCCGGCGGTGTTGCTTTTCTGTTGAAGAAAAATAAGGTGACGACCTATCGCGGGTTTGGTGCTTTGAAGGGCGGCGGTAAAGTGTCGGTCACCGCCGACGATGGCGTCACGGAATTGAGTGCAAAGCATATCGTTTTGGCGACTGGGTCAGCCGTTCGGCATTTTCCTGGTTTTGATGTTGACGGTGAGCGGATCTTGACCAGTGACGAACTCTTGGAACTCGTGGAGATTCCAAAACACCTGCTGGTTCTCGGTGCTGGGGCTGTCGGTGTTGAATTCGCCAGTGTGTACAGGAGCTTCGGTGCCGATGTGACCATCGTCGAACTACAGGATCGCCTCGTTCCCCTAGAAGACGAAGAGGTCTCAGCTGAATTCGCAAAGGCATTTAAAAGACGAGGGATTAAGGTCAAGACGGGAACCAAATGCCTTGGGCTTGAGATGGATGGTGAGAAGGTAAAGGCGTCCTTCGAGGAGCCCGGTGGCAAGCAAACCAACGTCAGAGTGAGTCACTGTCTTGTGGCTATCGGACGTCGGCCTGTTACCGAAGGCCTCGGCTTAGAAAAGACGAAAATCAAATCCGATAGGGGCTTTTTGAAGACCGATGAATACGGTCGAACAGATGAGCCGGGGATTTACGCCATCGGCGACATCGTGTCGGGAACGCCGCAACTTGCTCATGCAGCCAGTCACGAAGCCATTGTTGCCGTAGAACACTTGGCTGGACTCGACCCGCAGCCTATCAACTATACCCATTGTCCTAATTGCACCTATTCAAACCCGGAGGTTGGCTCCGTCGGTCTGACAGAAACTCAAGCTAAGGACCAAGGGTACACGCTCAAGGTCGGGAAGTTCCCATTCACAGCCGTTGGCAAGGCAAAAGTCATCAACGATACGACAGGCTTCGTTAAAATCGTTGCAGACGAGAAATATGACGAAATTCTGGGTGTTCACATCATTGGACCGCACGCGACTGAATTGATCGCCGAAGCGGTGCCGATGCTTAGACTCGAGTGTACCGTCGAAGAGCTCGCGCGTTCCATCCATGCACATCCGACGTTGGCCGAAGCGATTGGTGAGGCAGCGCATGCGACGCTTGGCCACGCGATTCACATGTGATCGGACGCAGACGCAATGCCTTCAGGTGCCACCTATATTGAAGCCGTCCGTGAGGCACTCCACGAGGAACTCACGGTCGATGACCGGGTTTTCCTCATGGGAGAAGACATCGGTGCTTACGGAGGCGCGTTCAAGGTGACCGATGGCTTCCGCGATCATTTCGGCGAAGACCGCATTATCGACACACCCATCGCGGAGGCTGGTATTATCGGTGCGGCTATCGGTGCAGCCCTGACCGGCTTACGGCCGGTCGTGGAGATTCAGTTCCTCGATTTTCTGTCGTGTGGGTTTGACCAACTGACCAACTTTGCTGCCAAATGCCATTACCGCTGGGGAGCTGAAATTCCAATCGTCGTCCGCGGACCTGGTGGCGGCGGCGTTGGTGGTGGGCCATTCCACAGTCAGAGCATAGAAATGTACTTCATCAAAACGCCGGGCATTAAGGTGGTCGCCCCCAGCACACCCACGGATGCGAAGATTCTTTTGAAGGCTGCCATCCGCGACCCGAACCCAGTCCTATTCATCGAGCATAAAGCACTTTACCGACAGCCTGCTTTGAGGGAGACACTGCCAGATAAGAGTGTCATCGGCCAATTGGGTCGCGCGGCCATTCGTCGTCCTGGTGACGATTTGGTCATCATTTCTTACGGTGCTATGGTACACAAATGTATCGAAGCGGCCGAGGTTTTGAGTCAGGATGGAGTAAGGACTCGAATTCTTGATTTGAGAACCCTTCAGCCGCTCGATGATGAGATGGTTCTTGCAGCTGTCAAAGAGTGCGGTAAGGTACTGATCGCGCACGAGGATACTCGCACAGCTGGTTTGGCAGGCGAGTTGACAAGTCGAATTAATGAGAATGTTTTTGAGTGGCTCGATGCACCAGTGTTGAGGGTCACGGCGGCGGATACTCCGGTGCCGTACAACAAGGAATTAGAAAAAGCGTTTCTTCCCCAGGTTGGGGATATCGTGAAAACAGCCCGAGAACTTGCCGCCTACTAGGCAGTTCCCGGTGTCACCAGTGAGGATGACATGGCCCATAACGTAATTATGCCCCAAATGGGCGAATCTGTCGCGGAAGGTACAATTGTCCGATGGTTGAAGGCCGTCGGTGAAAGCGTCGACCGCGACGAACCAATCTTTGAGATCACCACCGACAAAGTCGATGCAGAGATTCCCGCACCCGAAGGTGGCGTGCTTCTCGAAATCAAGGTGGACGCAGGAGAGACCGTTGAGGTTGGCACGCTTGTCGCCGTGATTGGTGAGGCGGGAGAGAGCGCGCCGGCGCCCAGTGCTGCGTCGAGTGCGGATGCCGCCCCAGCCCCGCAAGAGGCGGCTGTGGAACCGGCAGCAGGTCCGGCCCCGGCAGTAGCCCAGAGTGCGGCCGGACAGTCAGCGGCTGACCTGAGACGAACCAAAAGCACCCCCGTCGTTCGTAAGATCGCCCAGGAGCATGGGATCGATATCGCGCAGATATCAGGCAGTGGTCTAGACGGACGAGTAACCAAGAAAGACATCCTTGCATTTATTGATGCGGGTGGCGCCAGTGCGGCACCGGCTGCGGTTTCATCGGCCCCGGTGGCTGCTGCGTCAAGTGGGTCTGGTATTCAGGTCGGAATTCCCATGAGTCCGGTGTCTCTCTACGGCAACGACCGCATCGAACCCATGAGTAAAATGCGCCGTGTGATCAGCGATCGGATGATCGAATCCAAAGCGTACAGCGCCCATGTTCATACCTGCTTCGAAATCGATTATACGCGGGTCGATGGCCTCAGACGTAAATACAAGAGCTCTTACGCCGATCGTGGCGGGCGGTTGACGTTTACGACATTCCTTGCAAAGGCGGTGGTCAATGCCCTCGGGCGACATCCCATTGTTAATGCGGCTCATGATGGGGAGAACGTCATCTACCGAGGGGACATTAACCTGGGCATCGCTGTCGCGCTGGATTGGGGTCTGATCGTGCCAGTCATTAAGTCTGCCGACGATTACTCCATGCTGGCTTTATCCAAGCACATTGCCGATAAGGGCGAACGTGCACGGACTAAAAAGTTGGCACCAGACGAAGTCAGCGGTTTGACCTTTTCCATCACAAACCCTGGTGTTTTTGGTTCTCAATGGGGCACGCCTATCATTCCGCAGCCATCGGTTGCAATTCTGGGTGTTGGAACCATTGAGAAGCGACCCAAAGTGGTCACGTTGGCCGATGGGACCGACACCATCGCCATCAAGACGTGTGGCTATGTGACTCTTGGCTTTGACCATCGAGTGATCGATGGTGCGGTTGCCGACCAATTCGTCAGTGACATCAAGCACACGCTTGAGAATTTTGACGAATCAGCGATGTAACCGGCGATGCGGCATCTTGTCGTACGGTGCCTGGAGCGTACGCCCTACCGAGAGGGTCTAGCATTGCAGAAAGACCTTGCTGAACAGCGGAAGCAAGGCCTGATTGAAGACACCTTATTGTTACTTGAGCATGACCCTGTAATTACGCTTGGTCGCAATACTGGGCAGGCGAGTCTCTTAGCCTCGCCGGTCTTGCTTGAGACCCTTGGGGTTGATTTAGTCGAAAGCGACCGAGGCGGTGATGCGACATTCCATGGTCCGGGCCAGCTCGTTGGTTACCCAATTATAGACCTGAGACCAGATCGGAAAGATATCCGACGCTACGTGCGGAGCATTGAGGCGGTGATGATAGGGACGCTCGCACATTTTGGACTGGACGCTGAGGGGCGTGTCGACACGCCGGGCGTTTGGCTACCAGATCCTGATCGAAAGATCGGTGCAATTGGGGCGAGGGTTAGCCGGTGGGTCACCCACCATGGGTTTGCATTGAACGTGAATACGGACTTGTCCTTCTTTGATTTGATTATTCCTTGCGGAATTCGGGATAAAGGCGTGACCAGCATGGCCCTTGAATTAGGGGAAAAAGTTTCCATCTCCGATGTAATGACTGTTGTCATGAAACAATTTGCCTCGGAATTTGATCGTATAATCACTGGTCCAAAGGAGAGCTTGGTATGAGCGAACTCGTCCAGATTGACGATCCCACAGCCGAGAAGCCCACACCTCGACTCCACATCGAGAAACCGACGCGAAAGCGCGAGCCAGGTCCCAGACCTGACTGGCTCAAGGTCAAGTATCGTCGAAATCAGACCTTTTCTAGCGTTGAGAGCCTCAAAACCGACTTAAATCTTGTCACTGTATGTGAAGAAGCGCGGTGTCCCAACATCGATGAGTGTTGGTCAGCTGGCACGGCGACGTTCATGTTGATGGGAGAGATCTGCACGCGCCGCTGTGGCTTTTGCGCTGTCACTAAGGGCAAACCCAATGCATTGGATAAAGACGAGCCTACGAACACAGCATTGGCGATTCATCGACTCGGCGTAAAACACGCGGTGATCACCAGCGTCAACCGCGATGAACTGCCCGATGGAGGTGCGGGGCATTTTGCCGAAACCGTCCGGTCGATTCAGGCCACGTCGCCCAAAACTCGAATAGAGCTCTTGGTCCCAGATTTTCTTGGTGACCGGGACGACCTACAAACTGTTTTGGACGCCAAACCTGATGTTGTCGCACACAATACAGAAACGGTGCCTCGCCTCTACCGTCGAGTGCGACCGAACGCAATTTATCAACGCAGCCTCGATGTCATCCAGCAGATTGCAGACAGTCCGTCTGTGAGCAAAACAGGCCTCATGCTGGGGTTGGGGGAAACGGACGAAGAAGTTGAAGCTGTCATGTATGACCTTCGGGACGTCGGCTGCGAAATTTTGAGTTTAGGTCAGTATTTGTCACCGACCACGAGGCACTTGGCTGTCGAGCGGTGGGTTGCGCCCGACACCTTTGATAGGTTGGCTGCAGTCGGAGAAGCGATGGGCTTCCTGCATGTCGAAGCGGGCCCGATGGTGCGTTCGAGTTATATGGCCCATCGTGCTTTCGACATCTGATTTGGAGTTTTCTAGATGAATCTGGATGGATATTTTGAAGATGCAGCTCAGCCTCATGGGGTTGAAGAGGCGAGCTTTTCTGATATGGCCTTGGGTATGGCATCGAGCAGAATTCTGGTCATTGCCTATGCGGTCCGGGCGCGGATCGAAGCCGGTGCAGACGTGGCGAATTTCACCGTCGGAGATTTCAAGCCCAGTCAATTTCAGATTCCTGGTCGAATGCAACAGCACATCGTGGATGCATTGGTGGACAATCAGACCAATTATCCGCCGGCCCATGGCACGCCGGAATTACGTGCTGCGCTTCGGCAACATTACAAGGACAGTCTTGGGTTGGAGTACCCTGAGAGTGCATTCATTGTCGGGTCGGGGGCTCGCCCAATTCTCTATGCTGCCTATCGATGTTTGCTAAACCCAGGGGAAGTTGTTCTGACACCGGCACCCAGTTGGAATAACAAAAATTTCTGTCATCTGGTTGGCGCGCGACACATCAATGTACCGACCCAAGCGGCCGATGGTTTTATGCCAACAGCCGATGCGCTCAGACCCTACATTAAAGACGCTCGACTTTTGGTCCTCTGCTCTCCTATGAATCCGGCTGGAACCATGATGACCGTCGACGGTATGCGGGAGATCACGGACCTGATCGTGGCGGAAAATCAACGACGGCTCCAGACTGGTTCGCGTTTGCTCTATGTCATTTATGACCAGGTTTATCGGATGCTGACTTTCGGCGATAACCAGCATGTCACACCGGTTCAAGTGGCGCCTGAAATGGCACGCTACACCTTGTTCACCGATGCTGTTTCAAAGGGATTTGCTGGAACGGGGTTGCGTGTAGGCTGGTTGTGTGGTCCTCCATTTATCGCTGCACGGATCAAAGCCTTGATGACTCACATGGGGGCATGGGCACCCAGGCCTGAGCAGATAGGGACGGCTGCCTTCCTACTGGAAAAGGACGCGATCGCCGACTATCTCAGGAACTTTAAACTTGGAATTCGTGATCGATTAGACCGGCTCTATGGGGCGTTTTCAGCATGGAAGAAAGACGGTTTACCAATCGATGTTATCCCACCACAAGGTGCCATTTATTTAAGCGTTCGATTCGATCTGGAAGGGCGACCGGGGCTTCCCGATGAAGACGCGGTTCTCACCTACCTGCTCGAGAAGGCGGGTTGCGCGGTTGTGCCCTTTAGCGCGTTTGGTGACACGACCAATAAAGGGTGGGTCAGGTTCAGCGTCGGTGCTGTCAGCGTCGCAGAAATAGACGCGTGCTTACCCCGACTCCGCACGGCGCTCGAAAACGCGCTCATTCCATCTTAACCCCCGTAGGCTCAGACAATATGGACAGCGTTGGGAATGACAAGCTAGACGCACCTTCAGCAGCAGTCGGTGCGAGGCGCCTCGGTACATTCGGAGGCGTCTTTACGCCGAGTATCTTAACGATTCTTGGTGTTGTCATGTATCTCTTGTTGCCTTGGACCGTTGGCAATCTTGGATTGGGCGGTGCACTGCTCGTCATCACTCTGGCCCACATCATTTCTCTGTCCACAGGCCTCGCCGTCTCAAGCATAGCGACCAATCGGACGGTGGGTGCCGGTGGAGCCTACTATATGATCAGCCGCTCCCTGGGGGCACCGGCTGGAGCCGCCGTTGGCATTCCGCTCTTCTTCGCACAAGCGTTGAGTGTGGCTTTCTACGCGGTCGGTTTTAGCGAGTCGATCGTTGAAATTCTTCCGGCCAGTGCCATCGAATCTAGCTACGCGACTCTCATCGACCCGCGAATCGGGGCCGTTGTGGTGAGCTTTCTTCTGTGTTTGGTCGCCATGCGCAGTGCTGAGGCTGCGATAAAAGTTCAATACGTCGTCATGGCAGCCATTGCCCTATCTCTGGTCGCTGTCGTCTTCGCGAGCTCAGAGGCTCAACCGGAAGAAATCGAATGGTTTTTGTCGGATGAACGCAAAAAACAGATCGGCGCCCGAAGTTTCAGTGAGGTTTTTGCGGTGTTTTTTCCTGCGGTGACGGGAATCATGGCCGGTGTCAGCATGTCTGGAGATTTGAAAGATGCCAGACGGTCTCTTCCCAAAGGAACACTTCTGGCTATCGGGGCCGGTTACATTGTTTACATGGGCATCGCGATTGTTCTGGGCATGAAATTTTCACCTGCCCTGCTGGCTCAGGATACATCACCGGCCCCTGGTATCCAAAACTATGTGTTGTTTGACTCGGCTTTGTGGAAACCCTTGGTTTTTCTCGGTCTTTGGGGGGCCACCTTGTCCAGTGCAGTTGGGTCGATCTTGGCGGCACCGAGAACATTGCAGGCTTTGGCCGTCGACGGTGTCGCCCCCAAGTTTCTTGGGCAGGGCCGAGGACCTGCCAATGAGCCCGTCGTGGGACTGTGGTTTTGTTTCGGACTCGCTGTCATCGGTATGATGCTTGGAACCCTGGACGCCATCGCTCAGGTCCTCACTATCTTTTTTCTCGCAACCTACGGCATTACCAACCTGGCTTGCGGTCTCGAAATATGGGCCTCTAATCCCAGCTTTCGCCCTACGTTTAGAATCTCTGCATGGGTTCCATTGTTAGGGGCTGGTGCCTGCTTCTACGTGATGAGTATCATTAGCTTTGGTGCCATGCTTTCCGCCGCTGCTATCTGCTTATTGATCTATACGTTTGTTCAACGACGTGCTTTAAACGTGACCTTTGGAGATGCCCGCCATGGATTATGGGCTGCCTTGGTACGCACCGCCTTACAGCATTTGCACAAAACCGATTATCACGATCAGAATTGGCGCCCTAATCTTCTCATTTTCGGTGGAGATAAATCGCGTCGTAGCCATTTATTGGAACTGGGAGCCTCAGTCGTCCAAGAACAGGGGATCACATCGTATATTGAAATGTTGCAAGGTGATGTGTCTAACCTGGCAACCATACGGGCAGAAAAACAGAGAACCCTACAAAACACTCAGGGTGAATTTTCCAACGTGTTTTTCCGGGTCGATATCGTCCCCGAGGTCTATCGGGGGGTTGTTACAATCGCCCAGTCTTATGGCATTGGCAGCCTTGAAGCCAACACAGTGATGCTGGGTTGGTCTCATAAAGAAGAGCGCGCCGACGAATACCTGGGTATGCTCAAAGAGCTTGTTCTGTTGGAAAATACCTTGATGTTGGTGAACTACGACCATGAAAAACAGTACGGTCACCGAAAAGAAATTCACATTTGGTGGCGAGGTCTGCAAGCGAATGGTGGTATGATGTTGCTCTTGGCATACCTGATCTCAGCTGATCGCCGTTGGCGGGATGCTCAGGTGAAGGTCATTACTGTGGTCAATTCCGAAAATGATCGCAATCAAGGCCAAGCTCGTTTGAAACAACACCTCAAGAGTGCGCGATTAACTGCAGAACCAGTCGTTTTGTTATCCAATAAGATGCCAATCAATGATTTAATGGCTGAATATAGCCGGGACGCTGACCTCGCGATCGTAGGAATGCGACTCCCGAATAAAGAAGATGATGCGAAACAAGTTTTTCGCGACTATAATCGCCTTTTGGCGAGTTTACCGACAACGATACTGGTCCATAGTGGCGGTGCTTTTAAGGCCGCGCCAGTACTCTTTGACACTGATTAATATGGTGGTGAGTCAAATGCCACCCCGAGGTTCTTTACGATGACAGGTTTGTTGCGTCAACCTGACCGCACGATAGTGACAAAAGACAGAGCTTTAGCCGTCTTACGACGTCTGGGCTTAGACTGGGCTTGCGAGCCGGGCTTATTGCCCTGGCCACTGCCTCCCGTTGTACCCCTCAGTCGCAAATCCAACCGCGATTGGTGGGTCGGCGACGAGTCCATGGTGAGTTACCAAGGAGACGATGAAGGCTTCCCATTGAAAGGCGTTTGGTCCAGCGACCGAAATGCACGACATGGTGGACAGTGTGCTGAAGTGGCCGTCGCCATTCTGGTCCACTGTTGGAACATGCCGCAATACAAGCCCATGTTTGACCTACCTGAGTGGGAGCTTGAGCTCCACGACGTTGTCGCGGGCCGACAGTCTCAACAAGAGATGTTTCCATTGGGTCGAATTCGCTATCGGTTAACCGATGCGCCGACCAATCGGCCCGATGCGTTGCCATTGGAACGAGAGTTGATTCGCTGGTCGCGAAGCGATGGCCGCGCGATGCGACCCAGATTGATGACTGATGATGGGGCCGAAATTCGGCTCGATAGAGCCTGCATCAATAACGAAGATTCGGCCATTCACGACTTGGTATCACTCCTGCGACAATGGAATCGGTCGACGGTTCAATCAGCAGGACCGAAGGTTGCAGATTTCCGGCAGCGCGTCATCGCTCGAGTTTTTGACCACCTCTTAGATGTTGACGACCTCTGGTATGGTGAGGCACGCCTCAGGCCCATTCGCACCCCATTTCTGCCGACACTGACGGCTATCGAAGAGGGAGATGAGATCGCACTTTCTTGGGATCCTCTGATCATCAAGCTGTATCCATTCGGTAATGGATTCGCAGTCTGTGCCGATGGCACGATTCGTCCATTGGCTGATTCACGACTGCTCGAAGTATCCAATCGATTGATCGAAGGGCTACCTCGATTATCCGTGGATGACGTGGAACTCTTCGTCGACCGTGTCGTTCTTGCCAGTGCATTACCGTGTGTGATGGACGGTCCGAGACTGCCAGAGGTGCGCGATGCAGACCGCATCACGGGTCGAATTCGTTTGTATGAAGATGAGTCATTCCTGTGTCTAGATCTCGCCTACGTTTATCGCCTTGATGGCGAGGAATACGAGGTTGCTGCAGCCACATTAAATAGCCAGCATAGAGCCAAACGAGGTATTTTTCGACGGGACCCACACCGGGAAGCGAATCTACGAGCCGAAGCGCGAGCAACCTTGGGTGTTGCTCTCCCTGCTCGGATTGAAGGGGACGCGGCGTATAGAATTCTTTTGGATGGACTGCCGAGGCTACCTGAAGGGTGGAATGTGGATGCTGACCGAGACCTGCTTCGGTTTAAGGTCAGTGGCCGGTTAGCAACAAAGGTCAGCGTTCCATCGGACACGGATTGGTTAGATTTGAAGGTTGAGTTCTCCCATGACGGTCAGGTCATCGATAGTCTTGATGTGCTGAAGAGCTGGCGCAAGGGAGAGCGGTTTCATCGTTTAGATGACGGCACCCTGGTCCATTTGCCTATGGAGTGGCTGCAGCGCCATGGTGTTGTCCACGAAGAGCTTGAAGCGATTCGAGCAACCAACGAAGGCCGTATTCCTCACTATGCTGCCCCCATGTTGGCCGACCTCATTGGCGAAGCCGATGGAGATGTTTCGATTTGGGAAGAGCGCATGGCCGAGTTAGAAGAAGCGTCATCGGTCCCTGACCGAGCTCAGCCCAAAGGCCTGAAAGCCGAACTACGTGAGTATCAACAAGCGGGATTTCGATGGCTCGCCTGGCTAAAAGACCGTTCATTTGGTGGTGTTCTCGCAGATGACATGGGTCTGGGTAAGACGGTACAGGCTTTGGCCCTTCTACTCGACGAACATCAAGCCGTTAAAGGTGGGCAGTCATTGGTTGTCGCACCCACATCTGTCATCTATGCGTGGGAAGAGGAAGCAGCCCGCTTTACACCAGACTTAAAGGTGGTTGTCTATCACGGATCGAATCGGCCTAAAGAACCACCTGAGGATGCGGACCTCATCGTCACATCCTACGGACTTTTGAGATACGCAGCTGATGCGTTTAAGCGGTCGTGGCGGTGCCTGGTTCTCGATGAGGCCCAACGCATTAAGAACCCTGAGAGTCATGTTGCTAAAGTCGCTCGTGGACTGACGGCCCATTTTCGATTGGCGTTGACCGGTACGCCACTGGAAAATCGCCTCTTGGAGCTGTGGAGTATTCTAGAATGCCTCATGCCGGGTTTTTTTGGGCCAAGGACAGCGTTTAGGCGGCGCTATTCAATTCCCATTGAGCGCAATCGAGATGAAGACGCCCTCTCTAGGCTGCAACGACGAATTCGACCGTTCATTTTGCGGCGGTTGAAGAGTGAAGTGGCTCAGGAATTGCCCCCGCGGCAGGAACAGGTTCTCTACTGCGAGTTAGGCCCAGAACAACGACGCTTGTATGAGCGCGTCCGAAACACCTACCGCCAGAGCGTGTTGAAGAAAGTCAACGAAACGGGTGTCGGACGCTCCACTCTACCCGTACTCGAAGCGTTAATGCGCCTTCGCCAAGCCTGCTGTGACCCGGGCCTATTGCCCTTTCCTGAAGCCGAGGAAGTCAAAGAATCCGCAAAGCTTGATCTCTTGGTCAACACCCTTGATAAGACCATCCCTGCAGGTCATCGCACGCTTGTCTTCTCTCAATGGACGTCATTACTTCAGCGGGTCATACCCCGCTTAGAGAAAAATAACTGGGCTTACCTGTACCTGGATGGGCGGACAACCAAACGCCATGAACTCGTCAAAAAATGGAATGACCCGGAGGGACCACCCGTATTTCTGATTAGCCTAAGAGCGGGTGGAGCAGGTTTAAATCTCACCGGGGCTGACCACGTCATTCATCTGGATCCATGGTGGAATCCTGCTGTCGAGGACCAGGCAACGGACCGAGCTCATCGAATCGGCCAGACCAAGCCAGTCGTCGCCTATCGATTTGTCGCGCGGGACACCGTAGAAGAGAAGGTCATTGCCCTGCAAGACCGCAAACGCGCGCTCTTCGACATGACCGTCGAACAAGGCCGTTTCCCAGTCGATCAGCTCACCCGTGAAGACATCGAATCATTTTTTGACGGCGACGCCCGGCCCGATGACCTAAAAGACGGGAAAATGGCGAGTGTAACAATCGATGTTGAGTCCGTGAGCAAGGACCAAGCATCGAGTATTTTACTCGACCATGGACAGCCCCTTACGCCGACAATTGTGGTCGAGTTGACGGGCTGGCCCAAAGAAGAAGCGGACGCCTGGCTAGATGACCAAGTGACGATGGGCAACCTGGAGGCCGTCAATCATGACGACGGCCGTCATTTTGTTCGAGCGGAATAGGGGGAACCGGCTTGCCGCCGGCGGCTCCATCTATTGCGTCTAGACCTATCCGTTCTCAGCGGCTGCATCCAGCATGGGCTGCAGCTCGTTGCTTAAATACATTTCGCTGACGATATCGCTGCCCCCAACAAATTCCCCGTCTATGTAAAGCTGAGGAATGGTCGGCCAATTGGCATACACCTTGATACCTTCACGAATCGTCGGATCGCTGAGAACGTCAAAGGATGCAAACGGTTTTCCATGGTCCTTTAGGATCATGGCTACTCGCGATGAAAAGCCACACTGTGGTTGGTCAGGACTGCCTTTCATGAACAGGATGATCGGGTATTTTTTTACGATTTCATCGATTCTTTCTTGAGTTGGATCAGACATTTTTAGCTGGTCTCCAGTTCATATTGTTCAGGGGTTAATGTACGAAAGGTGAGCGCATGAATTGGTCCATGCATAAGCTCTCCAAGCGCTGCATAAACACTTCGATGTTTTTGTACTCTCGACATGCCTTCAAATGCACTCGAGACAATGGTCGCTTCCCAATGGTCGCCGCCGCCGGTATAGTCTGCCAGGAAGATCTCCGCATCATCGAAGGCGGCCTTGATTCGATTGCTCATCTCATCTTTGAGATTCATGTCACGTACCTCGTCGCTAAAGTCTTGCAGAGGGTGCCGAAAAATCCCGTCGTCTGCAACTGAATGTGGCGAATCAGAGCCGATCTTTCAAAACAGGGGTGTTGACGATGGTGCTTTTGCGATTAACATCCATGTGCCGCCAATGAGTTAGGGAACAGCCGTGTCCGACCAGGACGAGACAAAAATCAAAGTCGTTGACCGAGAAGAGCGTCCACCGGCACGGATGGATGTCAACTCCAAAGATCTCCTCGCGGCCGATGAACTGACTCGCTATTTGGCAGAGATTAGGCGATATCCTTTACTCACGCGAGAGCAAGAACTGGAACACGCCACGCGCTATTTTGAATCTGGCAGTAAGGCGGCGGCCCGAAAGCTGGTGACAGGGAACCTTCGGCTCGTCGTCAAAATCGCAATGGAGTACCGACGGGCTTGGGTCAATGTTCTCGATTTAATCCAAGAGGGTAATATTGGCCTCGCCGAAGCGGTTAAACGCTTCGATCCGTATCGTGGAGTGCGGTTTAGCAGTTTTGCTCGCTATTGGATTAGAGCCCTCATTTTACAGTTTATTCTGAAGAACTTTCGCATGATCAGTTTCGCCAACACGCGGGCTGGGAGAAAACTATTTTTTCGACTGGAAAAAGAGCGCGCTCGATTGATGAATGAGTTTGGCGAAGCGACCCCTAAGATGCTTGCTGACAATCTTGATGTCTCCGAGGATGACATAGTCGCTGCGACCTTACTGCGCAAGCCGACCCTATCGTTGACAGCCCCTCGCAATTCATCCGATGAAGACGGGCGTACCCTCGGAGATTTAATCGCGGACAGCGAGGCTGATGTGGAATCTCAGGTTGTTCACTCCGGCCTGATGAATACCGTTGACGGGCAGATGAAAGCGTTTGCTGAGACTCTGACCGACGAGCGAGAACTTGCACTTTGGCACGAACGATTGATCGCTGAAGATCCCATTTCACTTGCGGCCTTGGGGACGCGATTCGATGTTTCACGTGAGCGTATCAGACAGGTAGAAGCTCGGCTAAAGAAACGCTTGAAAGGGTATTTAACCGAAAAACTCGGGGACAGTTTGCAGTTAGACTTTACAAATCAAGAGTAGACGCGCAAACGGTCTAGAAAACTTTAAAGGAGCATGATGATGGCAATTCAAGACGACTTAAACACGAAAATGAAGGCGGCGATGAAAGCCCGTGACAAACAAATGCTCGGTCTGATTCGTATGCTCAAATCGAAGATGGGTGAGCGCACGATTGGAAGTGGCTTCACAGGTGAGGTAAACGATGCTCTGTGGCTAGAGGTCATGGAGAAGTATTGCAAGAGCCAGCGGAAGGCACTGGCGCAATTTGAGGAGATTGACCGGCCTGGCGCAGAGGAACATATTGCCCAGATTAAATGGGAGCTTGAGACGGTCGGCGAATGGCTACCAAAAAAGGCTGACGAGGCCACGGTGAAACAGTGGGTTGATGATGCCATCGCCGGTTTGGGTGGACCCTCAGCGCATTTCGGTGCTGTGATGGGCGCAGTGATGAAAGCGCACAAAGCTGACGTCGATCCTGGACAGGTTCGACGTTTGGTCGAAGAAGCGTTATCGAATTAGAGTCGCATAACATGGTCTTCCCAGCGGTCCTCGGGGCATGTTAGCGTACATTCACTAGGAGGTGACGGCATGCCATTTGATTGGATGGATTCTCAGGTAAGTGGAACCCGCAAAGGCCCGAAACAGCAGGTGAGTCGTGCGGTGCTCGAACAAGCCGGGTTATTGCGACGAATGGGCTATGACGCAAAGTATGCCACCATGCGCTGTCTCGCCAATGTCCAATGGCAGTACGATGGACAGTCGGCCCCGATCACCGACGCAGAAATTAAGAAACTGGTTGGTTCAATTTATAGCTGACGGCACCGCTTTGCAGTGGTTGGCTTCATATGCGTCAATTTTCGAGGCCAGACGCCGACGGAGATAAGCGCTGGCCGAGCCTAGTTTTTCCAATATCATCCGCGCCTCTTGAGCATAGGCCTGTCTTTTCTCAAGACTCCAGTGAGGCGGGGGCGTTTGCATATTCGTGATGCGGTCTGCCAGCTTGACCGCTCTGACTTCGAGTGGTTGCGAAAGCAATCTGTTCACTGAATCGAGCATGGCGTCTGCTTTGTTCAAGCTGCCGTCCTTCGTTAATGCAACGACACCATCTGCCACGGTGGTGCCAAATTCATTTTCAAGCTGCAATCGCGTGGTTGGTGTGTCTTCCAGGACATCATGTAGACATGCGCATTGGACAGCCAAGTCTGGGTCTGAGACCGATTCAACTGTCAAAGCCGCGCAGATTTCCATCGTGACCATGCTCAGATGGACGCAATAGGGTAGCCGTTCCTGATCCGGCATAGTCTGGCCTTTGTGCGCGGTTGAAGCGTAGCGATAGGCACGGAGGAACCGGTCTTGGTCCCAGGCTGCGATTTGGGACCGCTCGCTCAACAAGCGGGCACTGTTCCATCACTGGGAGGGGTCACTCGCCAAGGTCCCGTCTCGGATTGTATGTCTTGCAAACACGTCATGAGGCGTGACCAGCTGGTACTGATTGTTGTGTGTGCCACGCGCGGGGGGGTCATGGCTGGAGAAATTTGCACAACCGTCCCATCGCTATCTACGACCGGATAATCACTCGGCGTTTCTTGTTGAAGTAACTGCATATGGCCCTTCTTTTTCTTTCGTCCCCTCGAGCGTCACCTATACCCCCCCAAGGTGCACCCGGCCAGCAGCGTCTACCCCAGCTGATCTGTGGATTCAAGTGACAAAATCGACATTCGGAGTGGTTTGAGACACCTGAAGACTCCAAGGTATCGACATTGTTATTAATTCTGAATCCTGGGACGGTTGACTTCAATTAGCGCATCGTTATGCTGAACAAGGGGAAGTGCGGGTAAGCGAAGGCCATTCGTGCCAATTTTCTGCAGGTGGGTTTTTTGATGTCGGACCGAATAGAGCGTTTAATTGAGACAATTCGTGATTCCATCATTGGCTGTGACCAGGCGATTGATGGACCCTATGGCGTCCGTAGAGTTGTCTACGCAGACCACACGGCATCAGGTCAGAGTGTGAATTTTATCGAGGATTTTATCCGTCGTGAGGTGATGCCTTTTTATGCAAATACCCACACCCAAATGTCAGGAACCGGGCGGCAGACAACCCAGTATCGTGATGATGCCCGGGAGATCATAGCCCACGCTGTTGGTGCCGACGAACGTGATGTCGTTATCTTCTGTGGCTCAGGAGCGACTGCCGCGATCAATAAGATTATCGCAGTTCTCAATTTAGCCGTGCCAGCTGACTTGGACACACGATACGGATTGACCGATCGAATCCCTGATGCCGAACGGCCGGTGGTCTTCATTGGACCTTATGAACATCATTCCAATGAATTGCCTTGGAGAGAATCCATCGCTGACGTTGTTGTCATCGACGAGGACGAGAACGGGCGGGTCGACCAGCGGCAGCTGGATCAGGAGCTCCAGAAATATGCCGCGCGGCCGCTCAAGATAGGCTCTTTCTCGGCGGCATCGAATGTAACAGGTGTTGGTTCGAATACACGGGACATAGCCGCGCTGCTTCACAAGCATGGCGCGCTCTCTTTTTGGGATTTTGCCGCAGCGGGTCCTTATGTGGAAATCGAGATGAACATGGCTGATGAAAAGCCAGACGGGCATCTCGTCTATAAAGATGCTATTTTCCTATCGCCTCACAAGTTTATCGGTGGCCCGGGTACGCCCGGTATCTTGATCGCTAAAAAGCATTTGTTCACAAATCGAGTGCCCTCTTCACCCGGCGGTGGAACGGTTGACTATGTCAGTCAGGACCAACATGTGTTCTCTTCAAATATTGTCGAGCGTGAAGAGGCTGGGACACCCAACATTCTCGGGGCTGTTCGGGCGGGGCTGACCTTCCAGCTCAAAGAAGCCGTAGGCGTCGGGATGATTCAAGCCCGTGAGCACGATTATATTCGGCGGGCCATCGCCAAATGGAAAGCCCATCCGAACATAAGGATACTGGGCGACCATGACCGTTGGCGCTTGTCTATCGTCTCTTTCATGGTTCGATACGATGATGAGCGCTATCTCCACCACCATTTCGTTGTCGCGTTGCTCAACGACTTATTTGGAATCCAATCTAGGGGTGGATGGCAATGCGCCGGGCCTTATGGGCATCGATTGCTCGATATCGATTTTGACCGGGCAGAAGCGATTCAGAGGGAGGTTCTACGTGGTTGCAGGGGAGTGAAGCCGGGCTGGGCCAGAATGAACTTCAATTATTTCATCTCGGAGACTGTATTTGATTATCTGGTCGAGGCTGTTTTGTTGATTGCCGAACATGGATGGCGGCTCTTACCAGATTACGAGTTCTGTCCTGAAACAGGCCGTTGGCGACATCACAAAGCCGATGTAGGTTCGAAGATGAGCTTGCATCGAATCGGCTATAGTGGGGGTCGCATGGAATATCGCTCACGTCATGCGACGGAACCTGAAGCCGCGTTGTCGGCCCACTTGGCAGAGGCGAGATCCATCATGTGCGATGCAGTTGAGGCCTCAGGACGTACGCCCGATGAGCTCAATCTGAATGCCGACTACGAATCTTTACGCTGGTTCCCCTTGCCAACCGAAATTGCACGGCGGCTCAAGGTGGACGCAGAGTAGGTAGCTATCAGCGTGCGCCTACGAGGCGGACATCCTCGGTTCCGACCACTTTAATGTGCACCATATTGGTGTCTGGGTCCAAAAACCAAGCCGCATCGGACGCAGCCAAATCCATCGAACTATCGACTCTGGTAAGCGATGCCGCCCCGTATTGGACCTCCGTGGGCACAGCGGCGAGGTTCATCACATCATATCGGCGCGATTCCGGGTACGTATCGCCAGCAGTCGAGGCCAAGACGAGATCATTTTCATCGGTGCGGTGAGAGATGATTGTCCCATCATAGAGCGTGAAACTGTGGGCCGGGCCCGCTGCAATTCGCGTATGTAGACGCCCTGGGTCATTTGCAAAGGACTCAATCCCTTCGACGGTCGTCGGTGAAAGCGTATCGATGGTCTCTCGCAAGAGAGGGATAATTCCGCCGGCTCGGAGATACAGTGGTAATTTTGAAAGAGGCGCATCAACCATTAACTCTTGACCGCCCTCGATGATTTCACCTGTCCACCAGTCGAGCCATTGTCCATCTGGAAATGGAACCTGTTTCGTGCGTGCGTCCGCCACGACAACTGGCGCGACCAGAAGGTCATCGCCAAAGAAATAGATATCCGACGGATGGAGTCCTGCATCGGGATATTGGAGACCATATGCACGTTGAATTGGTCGACCGGTTTGTTCAATTTGCCGGGCGTAGGTCCAAGCGTATGGAAATAAGCGCAGGTGCAAGCGAGTATAAATTCGATACCAATCGAGCATTTCTTCATCAAAACCGGTTTCTTCATCGAATTCCCAAGCAACATTGTTGGTATTCGTCCCAACCTGCATCACGCTGGACAGTGCTGTTTGCTGAAACCAGCGCGTAAAAACCTCCTTGTTGGGTGGTGACCGTCTATAGCCGCCCGTGTCTGAACCGTAGAATGGATAGCCAGATGGACCCAAGCTGAGTCCCGCGATAATACTTGCAATCAAGCCCCCGACGGCACCGTATTCTTCGTCGCCGTCAACGACGCGCTCACGATGGGCGGCAAAATTCGCGTCTAAGTCTCCCGGCCAAACGATCACGCCATTGGTCTGGCCGCCCCAGGTTGCTGATCGAACCAAGAGGAACCCGCCGGTTTCCGGAAGCGTTTCGGCATATACCTGGTGGTAGAGAGTTTGGTAGCGTGCATGCATGGTTTGGTCGTTGGAGCCATCAGCGAATTCCCAATTGCCACGAGCGAGAAAAATACCAGGTACAATATCCTCAGCGTAGTCGAGTTTGTAGCCTTCGACACCCATATCCGAATAACGGCGAATGAGAGACTGCCACCATGCAAAGGCATCGGGATTTGTCAGGTCGATGGGGCTGCCCCATTTGCTTGTCGCCAAGCCAATCTGAGGAGGGTAATAGCCCTCGCGTTCTGCGATGTCTCGGAACTCTTGGGTGGTTTCCGTGAGTTCGTTGCCGACCCCTTCGGCACCGACATAGGGGGTATGCCAAAGTGCAAAACGAAATCCCATGTCATGAATGAAGTCGATCATCCCTTGGGGTTCGTCGAATTTTCGAGGGTCCCAATCAAATGAGTTGACCGCACTCGCGTAGGGCCGGTCAATCCAATAGCCGCTCGTCGCCAAGTCTAGATCTCTAATGGTCTGTATATCGGACCGAACTTGAGCCTCATCCTCGTTTTCATCACGCCAGATCCACGGTCCATAAGCCCATTCTGCAGGGAGCTTAGGGAATCCGGTCAATTCATAATAATGTCGGGTCAAATCGAGCGTTCGCTCTCCCGTAAAAATGTGAAATTGGAGACCTTCTGCAGTGGCAACGCCGGTCCCAAAGATGGCGTCGATCACAGTCTCTTGAGTTTTGGCGACGTCGAAAATACCGGGTCTCAAAGATTCGACGAATAGGCCCCAGCCCCGATGGCCATAGAGTAGGGGAATCGGGATATGTGCTTCGTTGAAACTGCTCTCAAGTTCTGTATCGAGCTCGATCTGCATGGGCCGTAACTTCCCACGATTATTAACATCGTCGAAAACCTCACCCATCCCATAGAATGCTTCGGTCTCGTCCACATCAAGGTTGACCCTCATGTAGCCAACAGGTCCGTCAGGCGCAACAAAGCGGGCTGTGAGGCGATTTTCAGCGGATACTCTGAAGATGAGCTGACCTGTACCGAGTTGGTCATAGGTCAATTCCAATGTCGCCATGTCGTTGTCGGCTGTCAATCGCCCCGCACTGGGCACCAGCCAGACCAGTCCAGGTGGATTGGAGGCTTCGTTGCCATCGAGGATATAGTACGGATCATAGTTGGTTTCTGCTGCGATCTCGTCCAGTGTCCCCAATTGGAAACCGGCAATCGGCATCCTGAATCTCAGCGTCTCACCATGATAGACCGCAAGGGACTGCTGGCCTTGTGACAGTTGGATGCGGAGTTCGCCGGATTTGAGGACATCCACGTCAAGGTCGCTCTGACCTGAATCGGGGTCAATCTGGGTCATATCTTCGACAACGCCTGAATCGACGTTGTCGGAGATCTCCTGGTCTGGCTCCGCTGGTGTGACGGTTGGCCCATCCGTACAACCGATCAGAAACAGAAACAAACCGGCTACTATCCATCGTCTACACACCATTATTTTTACCATGTTCCAGAGTTCTCCATCGTTGCCCAAGGGTCTGAAATGGGCAGAGCATTGCCTTTTTGCAGCAGTTCCACAGAAATTCCATCGGGACTTCGCACAAACGCCATCCGCCCGTCGCGTGGCGGACGTGCAATGCTGACACCGCGAGCGCTTAAATGCTGGCAAACCGAGTAGATATCGTCCACTTCGAAGGCAAGATGCCCGAAATTTCGACCGCCTCCGTAGGGCTCAGTCTGGTCCCAATTATATGTCAGCTCGATCTGCGCGGGGTCATCGGTCGCGTCGGTCTCCAGAAAAACGAGCGTAAATCGTCCCCTTTCGGAGTCTCTTCGCCTGACCTCGACAAGGCCGAGTCCTCCGCAGAAAAAGTCCAGGGCAGCATCGAGGTCTAAAACCCGAATCATTGAATGCAAAAAACGCATAAGCGGCCGTGATGATCAGTTATATCCGGGCGAATATACTCGCGCGAGTCGACAAAGCGAGTGTAAAATTAATATTTGCGTGAAAATATCCCGAATTTTGTCTCAAATGGGCGTAGATCATGGGAGGTCTAGACTCATGCGTCATCTCTTCAAAAATACCCATGCCAGTCTGATTGGGATGGTTCATCTAAAGCCGTTGCCGGGTAGTCATGGTTGGGGTGGGTCCATTGACGCTATCATCGACAGTGCCTGCGTAGATGCAGAACGCCTTGTTCAAAATGGCGTGGACGGCCTCATCGTAGAGAACATGGGCGACGTGCCTTATCTCAAAGGCTCAGTCTATCCTGAAACCGTTGCCGCCATGACTTTGGCGACCAAGGCCATCGTCGGGTTCGGCGTTCCGACCGGTGTTCAAGTTCTCGCTGGTGCCAATACGGATGCGCTTGCAATCGCCCACGTGACAGGCGCGGCGTTCATTCGTGTCGAGGGGTTCGCCTATGCTCATGTCGCCGATGAAGGTTGGCTTGATGCATGTGCTGGCGAGTTGTTGCGGAAGCGGCAGAATTTGGATGCGGAGGTCCAGATTTGGGCAGACATTCAAAAAAAGCATTCTGCTCATTCAGTCACAGCTGATTTAACCTTGAATGACTGGATTCATGGGGCTGAATTTTGCGGTGCTGATGCCGTCATCATTACCGGGTCACGAACAGGGTGTGCGCCTGCACCTGAGAGCCTCTCTGCTCTCGAGCGTTCCACTTGTCCGCTGGCCATCGGGTCTGGCATTACCGCGGATAATATCCATCTGTACGGCCAGTTAGTCGACGCCTTGATCGTTGGGAGTTCTATCAAGGAAGATGGAGATTGGCGGAGGCCCGTCTGTCCACAGCGCGTTGGGCGCCTTCGGGATGCATTAAATCGGTCCGTATCCACGGCAGGTTAGTCTTCGACTCGGTCGAAGCACTGCGCGTCGTATTCGATGCGAAGAGTTGCACCCCGAGGCGGGTGGTGTTCCGGTTCAAACACAATGCGGTTTTCGTCTGCCTCGTAAGACACGCAGTTCTCTTCGCAGGGCTGCAGAGGTCGATCTTGGTTGTACAATTGATCGTCGACAAACACTTGCACACTTGCGGCGACAGCGGCCAGGCGCAACGTCCATCTCGCATCTCTCTCCTGATTGAGTCGGCCAACCTCATGTTCGTCTACTCGAGCGTCTGTCTCGGTGCCCGTCCCGGTGATCCGTAGTGTGGCGACCTCGGTGTTTTGAGCATCGGTTGTTACGTTGATTTCACAATCTTGCCGGCCCGTTGTGGTGGGCTCAAATTGGACGAGAAATGCCGCCGACTCACCGCGTTCGAGGGCCAGGCAATCTCCAAAATCAGGTGTTTCCAACAACTCGAATTGAGCGCAATCTTCCCCGGATAGCGCATAGCTGTAGGCGCAGATTGGAACAAAGCCGACGTTCTCAGCACCGATGCGCCGTTGTCTTGATGCACAGGTGGTCGACGTTGTTTCATCAAAGTCGATGACCTCCGGAACAGAGCCGACCATTGCGCGGGCACCGGAGCCGCGAAGTAAAACCTCTTCTGCGCGGTTCATATTGGCGAACTCATCGAAATAGGCAACCGTTAAAACACCTCTCTCGCCGACTGGATTTGGTATGGTGGGTGCATAGGTTACGGACAGCGTCCGAGATGTCATCGGTGGCATCATGCCGAGCTCAATGGTTTGAGAAATCGTAAACCCATTTGCCTCTTCGCCCGCCGTTTGCTCGACGGCAACGTCTCTGAGGTCACAGGGGCCCGTCCCGTGATTCGTGACGACGATATCTAAAACCCTCTGCCTACTGATCCGCACAATTTCGAAATCGAGGTTACCGGGGTCTGCCCGAATCAGACAGCGCTGACCACTGCCGCCCCGCGCAGTGAGGGGAATGGAGAGGGATTCGCTGTCCATTTCCCTAAAGGAAATGAAGAGTCGGCCTGTCGCCACCTCGCCCGGAATCAAGCGATTATTTGTGTACTGAATGCTCAGTGATAGTGAGTCTCCTCGCTCGAGCACGGTCCCGGCAAGTTCGGTTCCTGAACGCGATGACCAGCTGAAATCTTCGTCTCCATCAAGGACGATTGTCGATATCGTCCGAACCGTATCGCCGCAGTTAATGATGGTAAATTCAAACTGACCACTGCGGATACCTGCATCGACGGAACCAACATCAACTGAACTGGGACGCGCATTGATACAATTTTGTTCGACTCGTCCAATGAGTTGGACCGGATAAGACATTGCATTTGGGTCATCGCTGGAAATCGTCAGTGTCGCTTCGTGGTTCGCTGCATCGGGAGCTAGATAGACGATTTCGAGCTCAAGACTGGTGCCTGGTTCCAATATGTAAGGCACATCTGTAAGGCCAGAAATCTCAAAATATTGAGCCTCCCGTTGCGGTTGCAGCGTCAACCCATCAATGGTCAGCGGTGCATCTCCCACATTGCTCAGAGTGAGAGTGCCCGGTGCACTTGGCATGCCGGCACGCCCCACCAGACTTATGGATGTTTGACTGACATCAAGGTCTGGGGTTGGCACTGGCTGCATGTCGACTTGCATGTCGATTTGCACGTCGGTTTGAATACTGGAATCGGCAGTCGTTTGCATATCGGCTTGATTTGCTGATTCACTCCCCGAGGAGTCGCAGGCGCTTTGAATGAGCGCCATGGCCAAAGTCAACAAAACGTAAACTGGTGTTCTCATCCGAATTTGTCCTATCTGTGTATCTGCTCGACAAGCGTTCGATGGCCATAGCATACGTCTGTCTTTCGCACGACGCTAGAACGCATTCAGTGCATCGACTAAAGCACTCAAGACGCGTGCATATGACTCAGGGCTTTGCAAAATATCCTGACGTACCTCAAATTCAATATAAGGGATGGCGTTATTTTGACCGTGATGGTTGGCTGAATACATCAACTCGCCAGTCAAGCCTGAATAGGGGGCATTGAGCGCGGTCTTAATGCCATTTTTTTCTAAAATAGCAGCCAGGTCTTTTGCTTTGTTCTCATCATGGTCGAATAAAATACCCACTTCCATCGGTCGTTCGACACCGGCCCATACGGGTGTAAAACTGTGGATGGAGATGAGCTTGATGTCCGGGTTTATTTTTTTCTGTGAGGCGACAGCCCGGCTCACTCCTGAATGAAAAGACGCGTAGAGTGCCATGCGCCAAGCTCGATCTTCAGGACTGATGTTCTGGTTAAAAGAGACCGGGATAGCGTCGCAATGAGATACGATTAATGTGTCTGAGTTTGGGTGCCGATTGACGTCGATGACAAGCCGACTTTCCGTCCCGAGAACGCCGATACTGTCGAAGGCGTCGCAGAGAGATTGCGTCAACGCCGCAGCGCCCAGATCGTAGCCCCAATGCATTTGCAATAAGCGCTGATCAGATGGCGTTGTGCTGTGCCTTGAGACAGCATTGGAGGCGTGTTCACAGGTAATGATGAAACGTGCTGCAGTCTCAGGCTGAGTGCCAATGAGTCTAAAACCGGCTGAGTAAAAAGACTCGCTCATACAACACTTGGTGGAATCGTCACCGGCTGAGCGATACCCATCTCATTGGCATCATCTGACAGAACATTGATGATGTATTGCCTGAGCTGAGACGGTTGAATGATGTCGTCGATTGACCCGACCTCTTTGGCCCTTTGAACGGAATGAATCGAGTCAAAACGAGCAGCCAACTCGCTGGTGGCTTGGTTTTTTGCATCATCATCACCACCCAATTCGAGGGCGCGTTTTCGTACATCGCCTGCAAATACAACGGCCGCGGCAGGGGCACCTCCAATGACAGATGCATAGCTGCCTTCCAACGCAACCGATTTTAACTTCGGATTTAATGCCTTTGAAAACACAACATAAGCGCCGCCGTGATATCGGGACAGAATCACAAATACGACGGGTCCGTCGAAATTTGTGATAGCCCGTCCGATCTCAGCCCCGTATTCCAGTTGCCAGTGCCTCAAAGACTCAGGCGACCCGTCGAAACCGGATAAATTGGCGAGAACCACCAGGGGTCTAAAGCCACTTGCCGCGTTGATTGCGCGGGCAATTTTTCTTGATGCTTGTGGATAGAGGGTGCCACCGGCCAATGTGTCTGGGCCGCCGGCGACCCGTTGCCCAAGGCGTTCAAAAGGTTGGTTTTCGATGCCAAGAACCATGGCACTGTATCCACCGATGCGGGCTTCCCAAACCACGCAGGTTTCCGCGCCATGCATGGCAGACCAGCGCTCGACAGGAGACGTATCTTGATCGGTTAATGCGGCCATGACGGGCCGGATCGCGAATGGACGTTTTCGGTCGGGGTTATGGTCTTTAGAAAAAATTTCTCCAATGTATTCGAAGCCGTGACCCAAATCGTTTGGATATTTAATTTGCGAGAAATCCCGTTCGTCAGGGTCCATCGTCTTAATCCTCGGCGGACGCTTTTGGCCCGGTGGAACATAGGTATGCTGGTAGTAGCGATAGAGTAAGTCGTAGGCGCCACCCAAATCGACAGCATGCGCTTGTGCTTGCCCATTGGGACCCATAATCGCCGTGTAGCCACCCAGTGCGAGGTCATCCTCTGCGGAGACACAGCCGGAAAAATCCAACGCGCGTTTGCCTGTGAGAACCATCGTGCCCTGGTCAGTCATGATCAGCAGACCTCGGTTATGCATCATCATGGTGGCTTCTGCATTCCAATACGCCTGTGCACCGACGCAAATGCCCGGAACGAGAATGTTGATTTCGCCCCCGGTTTGAGTGAAGTGGATGATCTTTGCCAGCACCTGCGCCGTCCAATCGAGATTTTCTGTCCCGCTATCCCAATCGATGCGCGCGCCCGCGCTGACCGCCACCCATTCAACAGGCACGTTCAAACGCTCAGCGAGTTCGAGTGCGGATACGATACGTCTGCATTCTGGCTCTGCCAAGGCACCCATCCGACGTGTGGGATCCGAAAGCAGCAATACCCGCGTGAGCGATGTATTCAAAGCGTGGGAGCGACTCCGAATGACACCGAATACGACGCCACTCTCATTGCCGCCCCTTGGCCGATCGGCGACTCGCCGCAAGCGACCACCTTCGTCTAGGTCGTATTCCTCGAATTTGCCACTTGGAAAGTCTGGACTCGATTCAAGAAGTTCCACAACCTCGTACGGATGGGTCAGACCCCGTCTCCGAGCCGCGACGATTCGGCTCTCATATTCGGTCAGTGGCATAAGTGGTCGGTGTGATGCAGGTGTGATTCTAAAGTCAATATGTTCACCACCCGGTCTCCGGCTTATGGACAAATCCATGAGTGGTGTGATGCCATTTTCATGGGCATCATCTTTGAATCGCGCCCGAACGACCACCTTCTCAAGCCCGATTGCGAGGGCGGCAGGAATGAGACGTTCTATGTAGTCGCGCATCACATCCAAGGCCAATGGTACGATAGGCACCAGGCTTAACGTAATTCGATTCCACTGATTCCGGCGCCTTGGGTCATGAAGATCTCGAGCGGCCTCTATGGATCGTACAGCAGCGTGAAAAACCCTTTCTACGTGGGGTAAATGTAGGGGGGATCCTGGAGCCCTTTCCAGCGACCTCACTTCCCCATACGCAAGGAATCGAATGTCTCTGGAATTCTCCCAGGCTTTGGCCAAGAACAGGACCACATCTTCGTCACTGGGCATCCGCTGGAAGTCGAAACGTGATAACCGATCCAGATCTAGTCGACGAGCGGTGCTTGGTGTGACATCTCGCCTATCGGTCCGTTCGCTGCCGTCAGCATAAAACCGCCGTACGGCTGTTCGATTCCCAGAGACGGCAACCAAACACAGCTCATGCCAGCTCGGTAAGCCATTGGGCCCCTGTTCGATGTCTTTGACCAGGCCGTCGAGGATAAGGTGTGGGTCTTCATCGGCTTCCGGGGCCAATACGACATCGAGTCGATCCATCGACGGTTCCCCTCGCGCTGCATCCAGCAAGGCTTTGGTCTCGGATGGCAGTGCTGTCACACAGACCACAACCTTCTCTCCGTTGATGATCCGGAATGCCGGCCTGTCTCCCAGTTCAAATCGAAGCACCTCAGTCGCGTCATCTTGCCATTCCAGTCGTCGCGCAACAGCTTCCGCTGCGATGGCACACCCTTGAGCCGCTTCAGGTGCAAATCCGGGAACGAGGGACTCGGGTGCTTGCAAAACCTCATTCCAATCGGCTTCACCTTCGCGTAGCCAACTCAAGAGTGCGCGCGCGCGGTGTTCTGCTCGGGCCAAGAGTCGAATATGCGCGAGACGCTCGAATAAGACATATCGAGCACGATCTGCCGCTTCGATGACCGGGCCGAAACGAGACGGATCTAAGTCTGTCAAACGATCGAGTAACTGAATGGGGGCTTCTTCCAGCTGCTTTAAGGCCATAACGGCAGCCGGTATGGTCTCCGGCAAAGCTTCACCTGCTCGTTTCAGCCGCATGATCGCATCGTCCCGCGCGTCTGATGGTTCGAGACTTTCGACACCAAAGCGGGCAACACTCGCTTCGAGAATTGCCTTTCGTTCACTCGACAGGCCGCTTTGACCACGCTCTTCCAGGGTGGCCATCCAAACATCTGGTGAGACCGCGTCAGTTGCACCGCTGCCGCCATCTTTTTGTCGGGTCGGTCTTCGTTCAAATAATTCCGCGACATCAGCAAAGGACTGTAGAATCCCCTCGGCGACGTCTGCTGTGATCGACGTAATGTCCGTCTTGAGCTCTTGCGATTGAAAATCCCAGCCGACGACGGCTGATTTTACTCGGGGTCCAGCCTGAGCAATTTTTTCGTCGTTGGATTCCCATGGTAATGTTGCGGTCTGTCCCTGGGTATCCTTTTCGTCATCGTCGTCAGCTTCGATCATGATGAGCGCCTGCCCACTCTTGACCTGGCCACCGCTCTGGACGAGAATTTCGCTGATGACGCCTGTGATCGGTGCATCGACCCGGACTTCCATTTTCATGGATTCCAGGATGATTACGACATCTCCAGCAGTCACCATGTCTCCGACATTGACGGGCACCTTCAGCACCAGTGCGGCAGAGGGTGCTGCCACCAGTCCTCCGGACGACTCGGCTACACGATGTGGCACACCGTCTACCGAATAGTTGATGTCACCTGGTGCTCTCTCTACTCGATATCGTCTAGATTCAACGGTAATCCAACTTTGGTAGGGTCCATCGGCAACGTAAGACACATTCAGGCGACCGCCCGACCCATGCAAGCGGAATTCCTCTGCACCAAGGCGATAAACATGGAAGGTTTCACCTGCATCAACTCGGTGGCGTTCGGCACCTTGCGCGCGGTCACCTTTCGCTAAAAATCGATCGATTGCAGCGGCCATCATCGCGACGCCTGCCCCGACGGGCGGGTCAACGCGTAATCGGTCAACCAGTCCAATGTCGACATCGCCGTTGCGGAAATCCTCGCGGGACAGCAGTGCCCTGAGAAAAGAGAGGTTACTCGTACCACCTTCGACGACGATGCGTGTCTGCTCGAGTGCCCTCGATAGGCGAGCGATTGCAACGTTCCGATTTGGACCCCATGCAATGACCTTGGCGATCAGCGGATCAAAGTCTGCAGAGATGCTGTCTCCTTCGTTAAAGCCGGTATCGACGCGTAATCCGGGGCCAGATGGCAGTACGAACCGAACCAGACGCCCAGGTGCTGGCATAAAGTTGTTATAGGCGTCCTCCGCACACACTCGTGCCTCGACTGCCCACCCTCGCTGATTCATCTGAATATCATCAAGAGACCCACCCCGAGCGAGCTCAATTTGCGCTCGAACTAGGTCGACTCCGAAGACTTCTTCCGTGACGGGATGCTCAACTTGAAGGCGTGTATTGACCTCAAGAAAGTATGGCTGATTGGCATCGAGGTCGTACAAGAATTCGACTGTGCCAGCACTCCGATAATGGACAGCAGAACAAAGGCGTTCGGCGGCTTCTGTACAGGCGGTATAGACGGCGTCTGGTAAGGCTGGTGCGGGACATTCCTCGATGACCTTTTGTCGGCGTCTTTGCAACGAGCAATCTCGAACGCCGAGAATTTTAACCTGCCCGTCCCCATCACCGAGAACCTGAACTTCGATATGCCGTGCACGTCTAACGAACTTCTCCATGAACACACCAGCACTCTTAAATGAGCGCATAGCTTCATCTCGTGCAGATACAAATTGGTCGACCAGCTCACTGGCTTCATTGACCAGACGGATCCCTCGTCCGCCGCCACCCCCCGCGGCCTTTAGCAGCAGGGGGAAACCGATCTCAACTGCGGCATCCGTCGCTTTTTCTGGGTCCGTTACAATCGCCCAAGGTGCCACGGGTACTTGGTATTTCTCGGCCAGTTGCTTCGCTTGTATCTTATCCCCAAGGTCGTTCATGACCTGAGGGCGAGGGGCCAGTAAGGTAATTCCAGCCGCTTCCAGAGCAGCACAAAATTCGCCGTCTTCGGATGCGAAGCCCCAACCGAGCCAAGCTGCGTCACACTCTGTCTCTTTAAGCCCGAATATCACGGCATCGGCATCCAGATAAGCGGATCGTCCCTCACCAATTCGGACCCCATGGTCGGCGGACCGGACATAGACTGAATTTAGATCCGCATCTGTATAAAGTGCGACCGACTCAGGTGCATTTTCTTCTTCTCGCCTCAGCGCATCAAGTGCGTTGAGAAAACGAATCGCTGGTTCGCCGCGATTCACAATTCCAATGCGTTTCATTCGAATCCCCTTAGCCCCGTATCTTCCCGCCGCACCTATTACCACCGACTTGACCCATTTTTCTATGCTTGTCGTACGACGGTCGACGTTATCTCGATGTCTGACAGATTTTTTTAAGAAATTTAATCTATTTTGATAATACCTGGCGTCCTCGGTCACGCTTGATTTGCCCACGGGCAGGCCGCTATGCCGGGTGAGGGCTCGAATGTGCCGAGTATCGGTGGGTCTTTTTCACGTGGGTTTGGTACACTGGTACGTCTGTGGACCGGGGACGTCACAGCCGTCAATCCTATGCTTTGGAGGTTCGATGTTTGAGACCCGAGGAATTCGACACATCGCATGCGCGCTTGTGCTCGGGTCTATCGTTGGCTGTGCTGGTGCTGAGATCGACGAAACTCAAACAGCACCGCCCATCGAAAGAGATGCGGGTGCGCAAATCATCTTGGATACTCAGTCGCCAATGGCTGATGTGAGTCCTGCGTCTACCAATCAAGACGCGGGCCTGGTTGACTCCGATTTGGTCGATGCTGCTCTCGAAATGGGCGACTCAGGGTGCCGCGATTTAGCTCAGTGCCTTTCTGAGTGTAGCAGCCCGGATTGCTCTCTTGCTTGTCGGATGGCTGCACCCGAGGCGTCTTCTGCACTGTATGATGCAATCTTTGTCTGCGCATCGGCGAACGATTGTGCACGGCCTGGCGGTAATTATGACCAGATGTGTATGACGCTGAATTGTGCAGACGAACAGCAAGCATGTATTGGACCACCCCCACCCGACCCGCCTCCGCCCATGGGCGACTTGACTTGCCAGCAACTCGACGACTGTTTGTCAGACTGTGAATTACGCGACCTCGATTGTCGCGACACCTGTATTTCGTCATCGAGCCAGCGGGGGTACGACCAATTATTAACGGTTCAAATGTGTGTCGAGAGTGCTGATTGTCAGGCCAGCGACTTCGCCTGCGTTTTGAGAGTTTGTGAGGGCAGCTTAGCTGCCTGTTATGGCTCCGTTGTGCGGCCGCTTGGTGAGGTTGATTGTGCCGAATTGAACCGATGTTTGGCTGAATGCCCCGAAGGAGACTCCGATTGTTTTGATGGCTGCTACCGGAGCGCGAGTGAGACTGGATATAATCAATTTAGGGCCGTCGTCGCTTGCGTTTCGGAATCAGGATGCGCCGATGGCGACGGGGATTGTCAGCGAATGGCCTGTTCAGAGGAGTTTGAAGTTTGCTTTGGTCCGGCTGCGCCCCCACCCATGGGAATGATGACATGCGATGAATTGAATGCATGCCTGGGCAACTGTGCAGAGGGTGATCAACTCTGTGTCAACAATTGCATTGGGCGGTCATCGCCAATGGCCTACGATGACTTCGTCGCTGCCGTCGATTGTATCAATGAATCGAACTGTCCGCCGGATGATGCTGAGTGTCGCCAAGCGGCCTGTCAGATGCAAATAGAGGCATGTTTGGGCCCACCCGCGATGCCGATGGGAAATTCCACATGCGCTCAGCTCAATGATTGCTTGGCGACTTGCGAACAGGATGAACGAGCCTGTGTCGATAGCTGCATTCGAGCATCGAGTCCAGTTGGTTTCCGACAACTTCAAGAAGCGATTGAGTGCGTGGAAAACGCGGGGTGCATGCCCGCCGATGTGGAGTGTCAGCAATCAAATTGCGCGCTTGAAATTCAGACTTGCTTCAATCCCTAAACGCTACCATTGCCCCAAGTAGCGGTCCGCTTTCGACATGCGCTTCCACGGTTGCCCCATGTCGAAGGGCAATGGAGGAAAAAACTCCGACTCGAGCCGATTCAATATGGATGAACGGTTGGGAAGGGGTTGCTTTGAGCAAATGAGGGTCCGATTTGATTTGCGGACGCCAGGCATAACGACCGCATCGGTCGAATGGTCAAGCCAAAGACTGAACATTTTGTCCACAAACCGTCGACCGGGCAACAGATTGATCACGACCAGTCCATGGTTGGCTAGACGCCTCATCACGTTCGTTACATACGCTCGGTTACTGCAGGCACTTGGAATACCAACAGCATCGTAACAATCCACAAAGATCAGATCGTAGTCGTCTTGGAAATGTGCACCAACGAATCTCGATGCACAGGAAATATTAACGTGCAGGTTGTGTAGACGATTCAGATCAAAATAGGTCGAGGCTGCCGTATAGACCGTCTCATTTAACTCGACGGCTGTGATCTGTATGTCCGGATACAGATGACTCAACAGGTGTGGAATTGCGCCAACACCTAGACCGAGGCAGAGTGCTTTTCTTGGGTTTGTCACAGCCAATGTCGCAGCAAGATGTCCATGAAGATATTCGGATCGAAAATCGAGGCGTCTATACCGATGCTGGTAGCCCTGGATGAGTGCTCGATTGTCCGCCATGCGCAGGCAGCGGTATTGGCCGCGATCGAAGACGATGACGGGGTTGCCGGCTCCCTCGATGGTCGTTATATAATGATCAGTCAAGGGAGCTCCGTCCGCTGGTTGTTGACCGAGTTCCCTATAGCATTAACGCAGTTTTGATTGCATCGATCTTGGGTTGCTTGCGTAGACCCCGTCTCTGCCTGTATCGTCCGCTCGTTATCGATGACTTTTGAGATGGTAGTTATGCGCATCCAAACTCTGCTGTTCGCCACTGTTTTAGCCGCCTTCGGTTGCCAATCCGAGGATGACAATGGGGACGTTATTATTCCGAGTGTGGAACGAGACATGATGGGGACGAGTCAGCCCCGCATCACTGACTTCTCCATTCCGGATATGGCCTTTGCAAGCGACGGTTCTATCGCCGACTCGATGCCTTTGGCACCAGAAACGGATGGGGCGATGGACGTCGATGCTGGCCTTACCGACGCGGCAACGGCCTTTGACTCTGGGCCTCCGGATGCAGCCGGGCCAGGTATGGTCGATGCACCGGCACCACCCAATTGCGTCGACAACGGTCAGAATTGTGGTGAGGTCTGTCGTTGGGTCGCAGAGTGTGCATTTGCTGGAGGATGTGTCACTGATGAAGCCAATCGACCAGCCTTGATTACATCATGTTTGCGGACGTGTAACGACACGCCTCCGTACGCGGACATCATGTGTGGATTTAACAGTTGCGTCCCAACACTTGACCTGGCCAATAATGACGGTGGTTTCGCTGCGCTCTGCGAAGGTGCGCAACCGCCCGAAATGAACGAGCAAGGTGTGGCTGAATGCATTGCACTCAATCAGTGCCTCGGTGATTGTATGGGCGATCAAGCGTGCTTGAACGCATGTTATGCCAACGCCACGCCGGAGGCAAACCAACGCTTTGAGGCTGTGATCAGCTGTCTGCGGGAAAATCAATGCATTACGCCTGCTGGACAGCTTGACCAAGCGTGTCTCGATCAGAATTGTCGTCTTGAGTCTGAACGGTGCCTTGGGCCACAAGTGCGGCCTATCGGTCAAGGCACATGCAATGAACTACTCGTCTGCTTAAATGCCTGTCAGGATGACGACAGGGCCTGTGCTAATGTCTGCGTTCAATTGAGTAGCCCCGCAAGTTTCGACCTTTACAGAGCAGCTGTCGACTGCGTCCAAGAAAATTGCATCGGAAACGATCCGCAATGCCAGCAACAAAATTGTGGTGCCGAAATCAATGCATGTGTTGCCAATTAGGCACGCCACGCAACGACCCTGTGCCTCGTTTTCCAAAGCATCTGACTCCTCAAAACCTCAGCGAAACGGTCTGGCACACACTGCCATTGGGACAACTCAGGTCTTGCCATTGCCGGATGTTGCATCGCTACAGACTGTCTAAAAATTCCAAGAGCGGTGCACGCTCTGCTTCTGAGAGAGCTCGATAGCGATCGACGGTTCCTTGAGCTTCGCCCGCATGCTCAAGTATTGCTTGATGGATCGTCGTCGCTGAGCCGTCATGCATGTAAGGTGCTGTGTCCGACAGACCCCAAAGCGGCGGTGTCCTATATTCACCTGGCATCGCCTCGCCGTCAGGAACCGCTTGTTTTGCATCGCCGAGAACATCGTTAAGTAGCAGGTCCGTATAGGCGGGGACAGAGCCCTCCATACCCACCAAAGTTGGGATATGGCATTGGGCGCATCCTATGAATTCAAAAAGGCGTCTGCCACTGGGGACGTCTTTTTTTGGCTGATGTGGTGCCAATTGTCCAATGTAGAAGACCAAATTGTCTAAAGTGACGGCATCAACTTCTGGGTCAGGAACAGCGTCGGAATCGGTGGCAGTGCCAAATGTATATTCCGGGGTGATATCGCGCCCATCGTCATCGAGTAAGACGAGGCTCGGCACGGTCAATCCAAGTTCCACACTGACGGCGTCTCGAACGAATTCGATGAGGGATGGGATTTGCGCTTTCCATCCGAATCGGCCTAGCCGTCCATCGACAAAAATATGTCCGCGGCCACTGATTCCATCACCGTCTGTATCCATTGGATCTGCATTGGCGAGGATGGCCTCGGGTGAGACGCGGTCGAGGATGCCCGCTCCAAGAACCGTCGGCGTTTGGCGAGACTCGGTGAACATGGCGGCTGTTGCCTCGGGTCGGCTATGCCCCGTCGTGGCCAGTTTTGCGAGCACGGTGCCTCCAGCCGGTGTCACGAAGTCTCCATTCTCGTCATAGGAACCAAATCGAGTTCCATTGACGCCCAAGGGACCTGCACCGCCAACAACTGGTTCAAAGTGACAACCGCGACAGCTATCACCGCTAAAGTACGGTCCCAGACCTTCCCTCAAATAAACGTCTCGGTCGAAGAGGTGTCGACCGGCCAAAAATTGATCTTTTTCGGCATCAGCTAAGGGGTAGAGCGGGCCACCAAGCTCGCCCACAGCGGCGATCGGTGTATTGGGTGGAATCAGACCGGCGGTCTTTTGTGATGCACCACCCAGGCTCTCAAGAAATGCGATGATCGATTGTTTTTTTGATGGCTCTAATGCGAGATACCGGTCTCTGCTGCGCTCAGCTTCTCCGCCGTGTAGAGAAATGGCTTCGTCCAATGTATCGGCTCGGCCATCGTGCAAATACGGCCCCACGGATGTAATGCCCCAAAGGGGTGCCGTTCGAAATTCTGAGCCGGTGGCTATGCCCATTGAGATGCCATCGGCAAGCTCTGGACCCATATCGTGGAGCAAGAGGTCTGAGTAGGGAAAGATCATGCCCCGTGGACCTTCCAAACCGGGTACATGGCAGCTCGCACAGCCGATAGACTCGAACTCTTCGAGACCCGCCTCTGTGAGTTCAGTGGGTTCATCTGGTGGGGGCACAGCCAAAAGCATAGCCCAACTCACGAGGGCAAAGAGTGTGTCTTCATCCATTTCAGGGTCTGGGATATCATCGTCATCGGTTAATGGTTCGGAGGGTGCAGCCGCCTGATGGAATCTTTGAATCTCGAGTGGGCTGTTGACGGTGGCCACTCGGCTGTCGTCCTCATCGAGAACCGATGGAACTGGCAGTTTTGCCTTTGCATCTGCACTGAGTGGGTCCGTGGTAATTCCAATATGATTAAAGATCGGTCCTCGAATGAATCCTTCTACGCTCACGGTTTGTGATTTGGTGCCAAATCGTCCGACGAAGCCTCGGTCATAATTGGGCCGACCACTGATCCCATCGCCGTCGGCATCGTCGGGGTCTGCGTGCTGCAGAATGCTCTCCTCGGGAATTTCTGCGAGGAGACCGATCCCAAAAAACGGGATTGGATTACGAATTGCCGCTGTGTTTGCTGTCGCATCGGGTGCCGGTCTCTTGGTGTCGATCGGCCATCGATACGAACTCAAGATGCCGCTGCGATCGCCCGACGGGATGAAGCTGCCATCGGATGTTGTCTGCCCATGAAGGATGAAATCCCGATAATGACCAGCCGCCCCCCCAAAAACCGGCTTTTCATGGCACGCACCGCAAAAAGTGACATTAAAAATAGGACCCAGCCCGTCATCGGGGGTAAATCGTTTGCGAACGATGTCTTCACCGCGCATAAAGGTGGCTCTTTGGGTCTCCGTCGCATCCGGTAAAATTGCGCCTTGCGGGGCGTAGATCCCGACCGCCGCCGGAATCTCCGTTTCGCCCGATGGGTCACCACAGCTGACCGTCAGCAATACGACCAGCCAATAGCAATTGGTTTGGAGACGTCTCAAGAAATGACCTTTCCCGCCAATAGGCCAACGGGCAATCTAAACGATAAACGCCGTTGAAGTCTAGATAAGTTTAATCCAAGAACGAGCCGGTTGACCGCCTTTGGCGACGGCCCATGTCCGTGTATGGGACTAGACGAATTAAACGACGATCCTTACTCGGTGCCTTGAACTTCGATGGCAAACCCCTGCCAGGGGGGATTCCGATCAAGGGTGCCGCCGACGGCGATTCGGTAACCGCTCGGATGTCCCCATACGCCATGAAGTAGGCTGGTCTGGGCGCTTTCTTGGCGTCCATAAGTCAGGTCGGCCAGCGCAACCGTGAGGATTCGACCGCGTTCGCCGACGACGGTGGCATTCCCATCGGCTGCTACCCACACCCCATTGAGCCCGGGCTCCTGCTCTAAGACCTTCGGCGTCCATTGTTCACCGTCGAAGCGTAAAATAATCCCGTTGCCGCGGCCCCCTACTGCTAATATTTGATCCGGCCGATGACCCCACAAACTGATGATGTCTCTGGCCGTACCCGAATTTTGCTGACGCCATTGACGCCCATCGAAGTGCAATATGGTCCCTTTGGCACCGACTGCGTAGACGTTGTCGTCAGCCGTGCCCCAGACCTTGAATAACGCTCTGAAAATTCGATCGGTCTCGGGCAGCTCGATCCGCTGCCATCGGCCATTGACTCGCTCCAACATGATCGGGTCCGGGTCACCCGTGTCGATGGGATTGCCGCCCACGGCGAATACGTGATTTGGGTGTGCTGCCCATACACCCCAGAGGGGTGCTGACACGCCTGAGTCCTCCACCAACCACTCATCAGAGCTCGGTGCCTTGTATAAAATTCGACCAGCGCTGCCAACAATCCATTGGTGACCATCGACACCATGGGTCCAATTCAAAAGTGGTCCTTCGGGGACCGATGCGCGAGACCACTGCCCGTTTTTCTGGTGCCAAACGACACCCGAATTGGGTTGTCCGCCAACCACCCAGACATCATCGTCGGTCCCCCAGGCGCAGAGGTAGGCACCTAGACTTGACTCATCAAATGCGAGCTGCCAGGTCTGCTGGCCCTCACGGTTCGAGTCTGTGCCACAGCCGAGTAGGCCAATCAGGCTTCCTATGAGGAAACAAATCCGAGTCATAACCGAGTTTATCAATGATGGATACCGAACAGGCTACCAGTGGCAGCCTTTTGGTCTCGTTCCAGCGCGGTCGACGCACTGGAACATTGCGTTTGGGTTGGACTATTCGAGTGGGCGAACCGAGAAGATGCCAGCGCCGCCGAGGACTTCGCCCGTCGGAGTCACGCCACCGACACGCTCGAATGTTGAGTAAGAGGTGTTACAGTTCAGATTGCCCATTGCCCGTGCTGTGAACGACGAGTTCTGTCCAACGCCAGCAGATAAGAACGCATACCAGTAGTAGTGAGGGTCATCGACAGCGAAGTTTAGTCCCTGCCAAACAGGATGTTTCCACGCCTCTGGATCTGGTGCGCATTTGTCACCATCCTGGCCGCAGCAGGGATTGTTCCCCGGAGCCGGTCCGTAATTCATGCCAACGCCAGGAAACTGTGGAACGATGACGCCACCTTGCCTGTCTGAATGTTCTCGTTCGTAGTAGACTACGCTACCGTCGAACATCTTGCGCAAGTTCATAACGGCCTCGGTCGTTTTTGAGCGTCGCACATATTTTTGAAATGCTGGAATCGCAATGGCGGCGAGCATGCCTAAAATCGCCACTACGATCATCATTTCGATCAATGTAAATCCACGAGATGCCCGGATTTTCATACGATGGTCTCCTCCAAATGAGCCCTTGCCCTTAAGTATCAGTCTGCTTCTAGACGTAAAATTCAATGCACAACCACCCTATTATCAGATCTCGTGCCAATTGTTCTCGTTTTAGAAAAAAGTGCCTTTTTGCTAATAAAAATAAACACCTAAATTCGTTATGCGTCCTGATAATCAGAACGCCCCCTCCCACCAAGAGTGCCACAAAACGTCACTCGGTGACAATTTTTGTAATACTAAAAAAATTCACCATTATTGTAAATGGAGTCTCTATCAAAATCAATCATTACATGTATGTTTCTGTAAGACAATATGGTCAAAGGAAAGAATAGACGTTTTCTGTGACTACCACCAATAGGTCAGACCCAATTGACCGATGGGTGTCGAATGGCGGAATGCAACGATAGCTAAGCCGCCTGGCATAAGCTCTGTTGTTCCATCTTTTGCGTCGATCAGCGTGGCGTCGTCTGCGCCCATGAAGACCGCAACACCGAATTCTGTATGAATCGAGATATTACGGGTTGGAAACCAATAAACGCGCAGTGGGACGTCGAAACCGACTTGCGTCACCTCTCTCGTGCTGGCTGACAAAGTGCTGCTGTTATCACCACTGGAGACAGAGCCGGTCGCGAGGTTGAAGCGAGCACCGATCGATAAGGCCCCTTGCCTTGAGCTCAAAAGGTGGAAGTGTCCACCCAACCCGGTCGCGAACGCAATCCTTGGTTCGATCAGTTCGTCAGAGTAGCTAAATCGGCTCATGCCGACGATGGCCTCAATCGCTAGACTGCCCAATCCGTAGTTTAAACTGAGACCCATGGGGCCACCAATTCCATGAGCGTAGCCGACACCCGTTTTTCGGTCGATACTCGTGCTGTGAGCCGCCATCGGCAGCACCAGACACGTGAAAATTGTCAGTAGAAAGAATCTTACGCGCATCTAAATTCACCTGCTGTTTAGTACAGCGTGTAACGCAAAACGACACGATGTACCAGCGCGACAGCAGGCAAAACTTGAAGTTGTTGTCGTTGACAGATCAGGTCGGCCTACCCTAATCAGGTGTCTATGAGAGTTTTTCGACATTATGCAGACATCCACAACATCGGTCCGACGGTGGCAGCCATCGGCAATTTTGATGGCGTCCACCACGGACATCAACAGCTGCTCGAGCAAGCACAACGACGCGCCGCGACAATGGACGCGGAGGCCGCTGTCCTTACATTTCACCCCCATCCTGCCGATGTCGTCGGTCGTGCTAAGCCAGTGATGCCGCTTTATTCGTTGGTCGACCGCTGTCAATTCCTACATGGGTACGGCATAGGCACCATTTTGGCGCAGACTTTTGATCTCAAATTTGCGGGACTGACGCCTCGTGAATTCGTCGAGACGGTTCTCGTTGGTGCCTTAAATGTGAGTGCTGTGGTTGTGGGGTACAACTTCGCATTTGGTGCGAAACGGGCTGGCCGGGTGGAGCACTTGAAGGCCCTCGGAGAGGAACTTGGATTTACTGTCGATGTCATCCAGTCCGTGACTGATGCCCCCGATTCCGAGATTTCCAGCACTCGAATCAGATCGGCAGTCCTCGACGGTCGCCTGGCAGATGCACGCTCCTGCTTGGGTCGACCCCACGCCTCTACGGGTTTGGTTGTTCAGGGTGAGCAGCGGGGACGAGACATCGGGTTTCCCACGCTTAACGTATTACCAGAAACACAGACACTCCCGCCTGTCGGCGTATACGCTGGCTGGTTAGATAACGGGCAGCAATGTTATCCCGCTGTCGCTAATTTAGGTCATACGCCAACCTTCGGCGAGTCAAGACCCATGCGTCTTGAGGTCCATGCGCTCGATGCTGACTTGCCGGATAGTTACGGACAGCGCGTTCGCTTCTATTTCTCGTTACGGCTCAGAGCTGAACAGAAGTTTGAATCCAAAGACGAGTTGGTTGTTCAGATAGCCCGTGACTGTCAAGCCGCTCGACTGGCTTTAGCGGAGGACTCTAAACCCCGCACCTTTGGACTTTAATGACCCATGCGCTACCGACTCGGATTGTTGGGCCTCGGCATTCAAAATAGCCTATCACCTGCATTGCATCAGGCTGCCGCCCGTTCATGCGGTCTTGAAGTCGACTACGAACTCATCGACGTTGATCATGAACGATTGACCGATGTGGCAGACCATTTAAAGCGCGGACGTTGGCACGGCCTTAACGTCACAGCGCCCTACAAACATTGGGCATTCAAGCTTGTGTCTGAACGAGGCCAACACGCAGCTGAGCTCCATTCTGTCAACACCATCAGCCGAGCCCCTCATGGCCCACTTCGAGGCCTGAACACCGACTGGTTCGGCATCGAGGGTCTGCTGGCAAATGTACCTCATGGCGGCGTGCTCATTCTGGGAAGCGGTCGCATGGCGGAGAGTTGTCTCGCTTGGCTACTGGCAAATGGGCATTGTGGTGTCACAGTGGCTCATCGGTCTCTAAATCGCTTCATAGAACTGCAAAATAGGGCACCTGATCAGGTCAGATCGGCCCATTATGATGAGTTGAAACATAGCCTTGCCGAATACCAAACGGTCATCAATTGTCTCCCCAGACAGTGCTACACCATGCTCGACACATGGCAATGGAACTACGCGGGAGGCGAAGGTGCTTTCATCGACCTGAACTACGGACGCAGCACCGATCGTTTTCTGAGCGGAATCGATGGGTTAGGCCGTTCGGTTTGCGATGGTGTAGATGCGCTCATCGAGCAAGGGATCGAGTCGTTTTATCATTGGACGGGACACCGTCCCAGTCGAGAGCCTGTGATGCATGCAGTAAAAAAGGCATCCCTTAGCATACGCTGACATTGACACAAACCGATACGCGACACACAATCAGCTAGATAGATCGGATATCCAGGGTTAATTGCTCTGGTAAACGAAGTCGATCGAGCACGTGGTTTAAGAGGACACAGACATGTCGGAACGAATCGGTGAGCTCCTTGTCAGAGAAAATCTGATCAGCTTAGCTGACTTGAAAAAAGCGCAGGACACCCAGCGGGCAAGCGGTGAGAACCTGACCTATACCTTGACCAAACTTGGCATGGTCGGCGAGAAGGATCTCACGAAGTTTATGAGTCAGCACTACGGCGTGCCGGCCATTAATCTAGACGAGTTTGAGATCGATGAAAATGTGATCAAACTGATACCGAGGCAGCTCGCGCAAAAACACCAGATTCTGCCCATTAATCGGGCTGGATCTGTGTTGATCGTGGCCATGAGCGACCCATCCAATTTGACGGCCATTGATGACGTAAAGTTTAACACAGGTTACAACGTCGAGACCGTTGTTGCCAGTGATGAAGCCCTTCGAGAAGCCATAGACCGGTACTACGACCAATCCGTCAAATACGAGCAAATTCTTGACGATATCATCGATGCCGAGGTCGACGTTGTTGAGGGAGAAAAAGACGAAGATATCGTCGACCTAGAGAAATCCAGTGAAGAAGCACCGGTGGTGCGGCTGGTTAACTTAATCCTCGTCGACGCCATCAAAAAGAATGCCTCCGATATCCATATCGAGCCTTATGAAAAGTCTTTTCGAGTCCGATACCGTGTCGACGGTGTGCTGTATGAAATCATGAATCCGCCCCTGAAGCTGCGCAATGCCATCACAAGTCGTATTAAAATCATGTCGCAGCTTGATATTGCAGAGCGTCGCCTGCCGCAAGACGGGCGTATTAAAATCAAGATGGGCGGCGGTCGTGAGATGGACTTTCGCGTGAGCGTCTTGCCGACGTTGTTCGGCGAAAAAGTGGTTATGCGGCTTCTCGACAAATCTAATCTTGAGTTGGACATGACTAAGCTTGGCTTTGAGCCAGCTCAGATAGATGTCTTCAAGGACGCTATTTATAAGCCGTACGGCATGGTTTTGGTTACGGGACCTACAGGGTCGGGGAAGACCACAACCCTGTATTCAGCTCTGTCCGATCTGAACAAAACGAGCGACAATATTTCAACCGCGGAGGACCCTGTTGAGTTTAATCTAGGCGGGATTAACCAGTGCCAGATGAACGATTCCATCGGGCTGAACTTTGCAGCTGCGTTGCGTTCTTTTTTGAGACAGGATCCGGACATCATCATGGTTGGTGAGATTCGAGATTTTGAAACGGCCGAAATCGCTGTCAAAGCGGCTCTAACCGGTCACTTGGTTTTGTCGACCCTTCATACAAACGATGCGCCATCGACGGTTCACCGGATGCTGAATATGGGCGTGGAGCCATTTTTGGTGACCGCTTCTGTCAATGCCATCGTTGCTCAACGTTTGGCCCGTCGAATCTGCAAAGAGTGCGCTGAGCCTATTAAGGTTGAAAAACAGGCGTTGATCGATCTTGGCATGACGAACGAACAAGCCGCGTCGGCTGAAGTCTTCGAAGGCAAGGGGTGCCGTGCTTGTAACGAGACCGGGTTTAAGGGCCGAGTGGCTCTCTACGAAATCATGCCGATGAGCGATGAGTTGAAAGACCTGGTTTTGCAGGGTGTGTCATCCGTTGAGCTCAAGCGTGAAGCGATTGCGCTGGGTATGAAGACACTGCGTCAATCAGCCTTATCCAAATTGAGAGAGGGTGTCACGACCATCAGTGAAGTCGTTAGAGCGTCGGCTGCTGATTAATGTTGGACCTCCACCAGCTTCTTCAATCGATGGTTCGGGAGGGGGCGTCTGACCTCCATATTACCTGTGGATCACCGCCCAACCTGAGGATTGACGGACATTTGGTGCGTTTGAAAGTCCCGCCACTCACACCGGATCAAACCGCACATCTCTGTCTGTCGGTTCTAAACGAGAAGCAAAAGCAGCATTTCCTCGAATATCAAGAACTCGATTTTAGTTTTGGCGTTAAAAATCTTTGCCGATTTCGAGCTAATTTCTTCATGCAGCGGGGGACCATGGCCGCTGCATTTCGGGCGATTCCAAGCACGTTGCCACAATTCGATCAACTCGGCCTACCCGATGTGATCGGTGGTCTGACTGCCCGCACACGTGGGTTGATTCTTGTTACCGGTCCAACCGGGTCTGGCAAGTCTACGACTCTCGCGGCGATGCTCGACAAAATCAATCGAGAGCGCCACCACCATATCATCACCATCGAAGACCCCATCGAGCATATTCACAGTCACAAAAACTGCATCGTTAATCAGCGCGAGATCGGACAAGACACCGATGGTTTCAAGGGCGCACTGCGCTATGTGTTGCGCCAGGACCCGGATGTCGTGCTCATCGGGGAAATGCGTGATTTAGAGACTGTTCAAGCGGCACTCACCATCTCTGAGACGGGTCACTTGGTCCTGGCCACCTTGCACACAAACTCGGCTCTTCAGTCTATCAATCGAATCATCGATTTGTTTCCACCACATCAACAATCACAAGTCCGTGCCCAATTGAGTTTTACTTTGGAAGCCGTTGTCAGTCAGCAGTTACTGATGAAGCGAACGGGGGTTGGCCGTGTGCTCGCGGCTGAAGTGATGTTGACCACGCCCGCGATTGCCAACCTGATCCGGGAGGACAAAGCCCACCAGATCTATAGTCAAATGCAAGTCGGTCAGGCGAAGTTTGGTATGCAAACGATGAATCAGGCCCTTTTTGACTTAGTCCAAAAAGGTGATCTCTCCGAGGTCGATGCCCTCAATCATTCGAATGACATTGAAGAACTGAACAGCATGCTGCAAGATTTAGCTCGCAGCCGATCATAGAGACCGTCTGTAGGCGAGTGGCGGTCGTCGTGATTAATGCGGGGGCGATTGCTGCCGATAAGAGTAATATGTCATGAGCTTTCGCACCGACGAATCTCGGGCTATAATGCAGTAGAGTGGTTGATTAGACAGGGGAACGTTACATGACCGAGTGGGTCTGGGAGGGCCGCACACGCTCCGGAGAACTTCGGAAAGGCGTGATCGAGGCCGAATCGGAACGGGACGTACAAGCCCGGCTTCGCCAGCAAAATATCATGGTCGAAAAAGTTCGGCAGAAGAGAAAGTCGATCTCGCTTTCTTTGGGAGGCGGTGTTTCTGCTGCTCAACTGGTTGTTTTTGTCCGGCAGTTCGCAACCATGATCGATGCAGGCTTGCCCTTGGTACAATGCCTGGAGATTTTATCGAGTCAAGAGCCAAGCAAGTATTTCCGGTCCGTTCTCCTTGATGTCAAGGCGAACGTCGAAGGTGGGGCGACTTTTGCCGATTCCTTAAGACGCCACCCAAAGGTCTTCGACAGCCTTTTTGTCAACCTCGTCGCGGCCGGTGAGATCGGTGGTATTCTCGATACCATTCTGAATCGTCTCGCCACATACATAGAAAAGAATGTGAAGCTTGTCCGACAGGTCAAGGGTGCGCTCATGTACCCAACCGTCATCGTGGTCATCGCTTTTGCTGTGGTTTTTGCGCTCCTCAAGTGGGTTATCCCAACCTTTGCAAAGATGTTTCAGGACATGGGAGATGCCCAGATGCCTGAACTGACCGTAGCGGTCATTGTGGCGTCTGAATGGTTCCAAGCCAACTTCATTTGGGTTTTGCTTGGTCTCGGTTTGTTTGTCGCGATTTTTATCAAAGCAATTCAGACGGAAAAGGGACGGTATCTATTTGATGCCACCTTATTGAAGCTACCTGTGATTGGAACGCTCTTACGCAAAGTTGCTGTGGCCAAGTTTACCCGCACCCTGGGTACGATGATCGCCTCGGGTGTGCCGATTCTGGATGCATTAGATATTGTTGCGAAAGCGGCCAATAATAAAATAATCGAAGGTGCCATTTACTTTACCCGCGACAAGGTCTCAGAAGGGAGCAATATGGCTGATCCGTTGCTCCAAACGAACGTTTTCCCGTCGATGGTGGTGCAAATGATATCCGTCGGTGAGAGCACGGGTGCGATGGATACCATGTTGCAGAAGATCGCTGATTTCTACGAAGATGAAGTTGAAGTCTCTGTCGAAGGTCTCACCAAGCTGTTAGAGCCCATTGCCATGGTGTTCATTGGGGGGATCGTCGGAACCATTATGATCGCGATGTATCTGCCAATCTTCTCGATTGCTGGAAACGTAAAACAATAGGTGAATTGAGACTCTGTCGATCGTCGCCGACGACCGCCATTCTGTAACGACGCTAGAGAACGTGTAAGCGATGTCCATTGGAACGACCCTAGATGCCAAGGTGGGCTTTGTAAATCGCACGACTCCAGAGATCGTCACCCGTCTTGAATGGCTTATGTTCTTCCGGGTGGTTCTGATTACACTGCTACTCGGTTCGACCCTTATTTTTCGATTAACCGCCCAGGACGTTCTCAGTACGTCCAAACGTCTGGGTCTGCTCGGTTTGATCGTTGGCACCTATGCATTGACCATCGTTTACGCAATTTTATTGCGCAGTCTTCAGGAGCATTTTGAGCGTTTTGCATACGTTCAAATCACTGGAGATCTCATTATCAGCGCAATGCTTGTCTCATTGACCGGTGGGACCGACTCGTTATTTTTGGTGTTGTTCTCTCTCTCTGTGCTCGCAGGTTCAATCATTTTGGGCCGGCGAGGTTCGTTGTACGCGATGTTGATCGCGACCATTCTTATTGTTTTGCTGGTGTTGAGAGAATCGTTAGGATGGGGGGTGCCTGCAGGCCCAGTGGGAGATCAAAAACTCCTGGCCGTATTCCTCAGTGGTCTGACAAATGTTACCGCGGTATTCTTGGTCGCATTGCTTGCGGGCTATTTGTCTGAACAAGCGCGTGCGGCAGGGCAGCGGTTGATCGATGCCAGCCGGGACATCGAAGCACTTAAAGTACTCAACGGGCACATTATCACGAGTATCCAAAGTGGATTGGTCAGTTTTACACTCGACCAAAGGATCATCTTCTTCAATCCGGCCGCTGGCCGAATCACAGGTTATGAACCTGAGTCCGTTCTCTATGCCCGCGCCCACGAATTGTTCCCTGGCCTTGAACAGCGCTGTGATTCCGAGTTGTTAGAGCAATGGGAAGGAGAGTTTCGCCGGGTTGACGGACGCCACTGTGCCTTGAGCTATAATCTGTCCCCTTTGAGAGACGGACAAAATCGGCACCAAGGTTGGATCTTGATCATCCAGGATTTGACTCGTTTGCGAGAGATGGAAGAGAGCGTTCAGCGAAGTGAGCGCTTCGCTGCCATTGGTAAAATGGCCGCCGGCATCGCTCACGAAATCCGGAATCCTTTGGCCAGCATGAGTGGAAGTATTCAGATTCTTTCAAAAGCAGGCAACTTAGCCGGAACAAATCATCGGTTGATGCAAATCGTGCTGCGAGAAACGGACCGTTTGAATACGCTGGTCAGTGAGTTCTTACAATTCGCGCGGCCAAATCCCCCGGCCATTGAACGGGTGAATTTGAAACCCATTCTTGATGAGTTGGTTCTGGTATTTCAGTACCTCCAGGGGCACGAGGAACAATCGGTCAGAGATGTCGACATTACACTCGAACTCGAGATGGAAGACGATGTCAAAATTGATGCTGACCCGAGGCAACTCAGACAAGTATTCTGGAACCTTCTCAATAATGCCGTTCAAGCCATGCCCGAGGGTGGTTTGATTCGACTTGAGGTTGAACGACGCCGGCGCGAAATCGAAGTTCGCATCGAAGATCAAGGGGTCGGAATCCCCGTTGATTTACTGGACCGGATTTTTGATCCATTCTATTCAACAAAAAAGCGCGGAACTGGCTTGGGCCTGGCTTTGGTTCATCGCATCGTGGAAGAACATAGCGGTCGAATTCATGTGTTCAGCCAACCTGGAGAAGGAACTCGGTTTTCCGTTATCTTGCCGAAGGTTTTGGCCGCCAAGCAGCTCAGCTACGAGGAGTCACAGTCGTGAGTCGTATTCTGGTCGTCGATGATGAACTCTCCATGAGAGAATTTCTTGAGATCTTTTTTTTGCAGCATGGGCATGACGTGACCGTCGCAGCCGATGGGACCGAGGGGGTCCAATTACTCCATGAGCAAGAGTTTGATCTGGTGATCACAGATCTGAGGATGCCCGGAACTCACGGCATGGTTGTATTGCGTCGTTGCCGCGAGTTGTATCCAGAAACGCCGGTGATTGTGATGACGGCTTACGCATCAACGAATACGGCCATCGAAGCCATTAAGATTGGTGCATACGACTATTTCAGCAAGCCCTTTAAATTAGACGAGATTCAGGTGGTTATCGACAAGGCACTGGAACGGCGTCGCCTTGTTGTCGAAAATCGCGCATTGCGCGCCCGCCTGGAGCAGCGTGGTAACACCAGTGGTCTTATCGGTCGTTCCAGGGCGATGAAGGATGTCTTCTCGATGATTCGTCGGGTGGCTTCAACCCGAACAAATGTGCTTATTCTGGGTGCCAGTGGGACGGGCAAAGAATTGGTTGCCCGTGCCATTCATGACCAGAGTGAACGCCGGAATAAACCGTTTTTGGTCATCAATTGCGCCGCTATCCCGGAAAATTTGCTGGAAAGTGAATTATTCGGTCATAAGAAGGGCGCATTTACTGGTGCCCATACTGACCGAGTGGGTATGTTTCAAGCGGCAAATGGGGGGACCTTACTCTTAGATGAAGTGGGCGACATGCCGATGGGAATGCAGGCAAAGCTACTCAGAGTCCTCCAGGAACGTAAGGTCAAACAAGTCGGAGACTTACGGGAAGTACCTGTTGACGTAAGAGTGATTGCGGCAACCAATCGCGAACTCGCCGATGAGGTGAGTGAAGGACGGTTTCGGGAAGACCTATACTATCGACTCAACGTGATTTGCATTGAACTTCCGCCGCTTCGCGACCGGCCTTCCGATATTTCTCTTCTCGCACATCATTTTCTAAAGAAGTACTCAGAAGAATTTGGCAAATCGATCGATTCGATTCAACCTGAGGTATTGCAGCGGCTGCATCGCCATCCATTCAACGGCAACGTTCGTGAATTAGAAAATCTAATGGAGCGGGCGACAGCGTTGGCTGAAGAAAACGAGATTTCCTTAGCCCATCTACCGTCTGGCTTTGGACATCATCAGGTTGGAGCGGGCACGGGTAACGCCAATGTGGAATTACCCTTAGACGGATTAAATCTTGATGCGCTGATCAATCAAATCGAACGAGATCTCATCGAACAGGCACTTCAGCGAACCGGCGGTCGCAAGAAAGACGCCGCCAACTTACTCGGCATTACATTTCGCTCCTTTCGCTATCGGCTTGATAAGTTGGACATGACCTAGCCCGCGCAGAAGCCGAAGACCTCAAATTATCGGAACAGGCGTCGTTGCCAACCGGTGACAAATTTTGTCACCGGTGACAAAGATCGTCTCTCTTCGTCGGTTGCTCGAAGAAAACTTAAATTATTTGCAAGTAAGTATATTGACTACATGTAGGACAATGTATATTGTGGAGTCGTGTCTAGACGGGCAGGCAGTGATTTAAGCGACTGTGGGCTCGCTGACGCGAGGCAATTGAGGCCGGGTAACCGACCTTTTTTGTCTGTGGCAAGAAGGATTATAGTTTTGGCACGAATTCTGCTTGAAGGGTGAGTGTGAAGAACGGGGGAGCATGTCTCTAGTGCGGACACGAAGTATCAATGGGTTTACTCTTGTCGAACTCATGATCGTGGTTGTGATCATTGGTGTTCTCTCGGTCTTGGCGATAACGGGCTACCGGAAATACACGTATGCTGCCCGCAATGCTGAAGCCGTCCAATTCTTGGGTGGGGTTCGAGCAGCGCAGTTGGCGTACTACCAGGCAAACGGAGTGTTCTGCGGTTCAAACAGCGAGGCTGTTTGGCCCCGCGATGTACCGTCGGTCGATTCGGGGAAAATTCGCTGGAATGACCCAGCAAACCCGATTCCGGCCAATAATGCTTGGCATGACTTAGCTGTGGAATCACCTGGGTCTGTGTGGTTTCAATATAGGATGGCTGCCGGGCGGCCAGGGCAAGATGGGGGAGCGGCAATCCGAAACTCCAATCGCCCCTGGTTTTGGGCACAAGCCAATGGCGACTTTGACAGTAATGGGGTTTTGTCCACATTCGAAGTGACATCGGAAAAACCAGATATCTATCGCCATAACGAGAATGAATAGACTGTGAGTGGGTAGCAGATAGAAACTGACTCAAGTTCGGAAGAGGAAAAGAAAAATTTTGGAGATTTTCTTAGCCGGATATAGATTAACAACATAGGTTGTCAGTCGGCTCTAGAATCCAGTGATTTTGAGCCACCGGTAGGAAGTAGAAGTATTTATGGGCATAAGGCCCATGGGATAGGATGGGACTCGGGGGAGGGCCATCGGTTCCTGTAACAAATGTTCCCTCCCTCCCCGGGAAAAAGAGGTACGCATAATGCGAAATCTAAAGAAGGGAGCCAAAGGCTTCACCTTGATTGAGCTGATGATTGTTGTTGCGATCATTGGTATTTTGGCCGCTGTCGCCATTCCTGCGTTCATGAAGTACATTCAGCGCTCGAAGACATCTGAGGCTACAATGAACATCCGTAAGCTGTTTGACAGCTCTGTCTCGTACTACAACGAGGAGCAGGCGGATCGGACTGGTCGAATTCTTCCACGCCAGTTCCCGACAACAGCTGAAGCACCAGACCCCGGTGTTTGGACTGGTGGCGTTTGCAAGGACGGTGACAGCCAGAAGTTCCAGCCAGACGTGAACACTTGGGATGCGCCAACATGGCAGGCACTCAACTTCGCAGTCGAGGATCCGTTCTACTTCAAGTACACCTACGACTCCAAAGAGCAGGGTGCTGGCGCTCACTTCACCGCACGAGCAAACGGTGATTTGAACTGCGACCAGACTCAGTCAACTTTCGAGCGTATCGGTACAGTTGATGCGCAGAACAACATCAGCGGTGGTGCTGGTCTGTTCACGAACAACGAGCTTGAATAGTTCGACGGCTGCTTAGCAGTGAAAAAGGCGTGCCACGGCACGCCTTTTTTTTTGCCCTCCAGCGCCTCGAATTGTGCTTTCTGTGTCCTGTTGGGCTTGCAGGCCTTGCGTCGGAGGTAATCCCCGGTTAGCTTCGGCACACACATAATCTTGAATGGCAGGTAAACGCACCTGATGTCCCCTCAGTTCCAAATCAAATCAAGATCGAGTGGTCTTCTGACAAGAGGGTTAGCACTCGTGGTCTTCTTGAGCGCAATTGTCGTTAATCAATCGAGCCTGCTGGCTGTCCGACAATTGAAAGACAATGCAAGTTTTGCTGAGTCAAGTGAAGTCATTTATGTACCCGACATTCGCCAAATGAGGTTAATGACTCTGGGTTATAATCAAGCTGCTGCTGATTTTGTTTGGATTCGTACCCTGGAGTATTTTGCCAGGCACTTTAAAGGGGACCGAAAGTACCCTTGGCTGGAGCATTTCCTAAATCAGATTGTTGCTCTCGACCCGGATTTCACCAAGGTATACCATTGGGCTGGAGCCAACGTTCTTTACGGCCGACGTTTCACCAATGAAAACGTACGGCGCTCCAATCGGTATTATGAGTTGGCACTCAAACAAAATCCCGATGACTATGAGGCAGCGTATCGACTCGGCCTCAATCATTACGTTGAGTTGAAAAGTAAGGACTCAGACGAGTCTCGAAAAAACCGGGAATTAGGACTAGCCTACTTTGAGCGGGCTGCGAACACACCCGGTGCACCCGACCGAGTTCGCAGTCTCGTCGCGTCCATCTCAAGTCGGCTGGGCAAGCACCAATTGGCTTTACAATATCTCGTCGACCTCTATACCCAGACTCAAGACGTTGAACAACGTCAGTCGATACTCGGGCGAATAGAGGCCTTAAAGAAAAATATCGGGGATGCAAGTATTGCCGATGATGCAATGCGTTTTCAGGCTAAATGGCAGGAGAACTATCCGTACATACCTGCATCCCTTTACTCGATTCTAGGAGAACCAACCGACCAGTATACGGAGGACCGTAGTTGGCGTTCGCTGCTCTCGGATATCGCAATATCGACATCCATCGAAGACGATGGGACTGGACAATAAATATGATTCGCGATGCTCATATCGTCATCACGGGCGGGGCTGGTTTTATAGGCAGTGCTCTCACAGAACGGCTCTGTGAACACAATCGAATTACGCTCTTTGATAATTTGCATCGAAATGCGCTCGTGGGCACGTCTATCCTGGACCGGGACAATGTCAAGCTCGTTCAAGGCGACGTTCTCGATGCTGCGTCGTTGGACCCGGTCATCCGGGATGCCGATGTCGTCGTTCATATGGCGTCTATTGCTGGTGTCGACACGGTCATGAAAAACCCGACCTTGACCATGCGAGTCTCTCTTTTGGGAACCATAAACGCCCTGCAATCAGCCTATGCAAGTGGCCGCTGCACCCGTTTTGTTGATTTCTCAACCAGTGAAGTGTTTGGCAAGTATGCCTATAAGGTTGCAGAGGGCGACGCGACAAGTCTTGGTGCTGTCGGTGAAGCGCGCTGGACCTACGCCGTCTCAAAATTGGCAACGGAGCACTTGGCATTGAGCTACTACAAGCAGTTTGGGTTGCCTACGGTGAGCATCAGGCCGTTTAACATCTTTGGACCGCGACAAGTCGGGGAAGGGGCTGTTCATCACTTTATCAATCGAGCTATCCGTGATGAAACATTAACCATACACGGCGATGGCTCTCAGATTCGGTCATGGTGTTACATCGATGACATCGTCGATGGTGTTTTGGCGACTTTAGAAAATGATGCAGCCGTTGGACACGCCTTTAATATAGGCAATCCACGGAGCACGCTGACCATTTATCATTTGGCGAAGCTCATCGTCCAACTTGCGGACTCTAAGAGTGATGTTGCCTTTCAAGAAATGAATAGAGCAGACGTCGAGCTTCGAATCCCTAATATTGATAAGGCCCGGGAATTATTGGGTTATACACCGAAGGTTAACCTGGATGAGGCTCTTAAACGAACCATTGCCTGGTATCGGAAACAGAAAGCACTCAACTAATCGCCTCGGTAGACCTGTCAGGTTCCGATAAATGATGAGCTGATTTCCCCATAATCAAGTGAATCAGGCCACCGACGCCACCGAGTATCCAGTTTGATATGGCAAAGCCGATGGACAGCGCCAACGCCTGTTCAGCCGTGCCTAAGTCCAGTAGCGGCACGACCGCCACCAGGGCTGCTTCTCTTGGACCCAATCCTGCGATGGCCAACGGCACAACCGATGCGACAAGGGCGATAGGGACAATGAGTGCTAAGTCCACCAATCCCAACTCCAGCCCCATCGACCGAGAGAGAACCCAAAAACCAAGAATCGTGACACTGTGAGTAATCAGGCTGAGCGCCGTCGCCAATCCCACTGCCATCGGATTTTCTAATTGCGGTGCATCTTTCCACCAACGCGCAATCCGGCGCCCCAACAAGCCGCCTCCGACAACCAACGCAAGCAAACCGATCAAGGCAACAGACCAAATCCCGCCGTGCTCAATTCCTCTCAACTCGGGTCCGGTGAGGATCCCAACTCCAAAAAATACCCCGAGGGCAGCCAAACCGATCATCCGTTCCGAGACGATCACAAAATAACTCGAACTGGCCGCTTTAAAACAGCGTCGCGCGATGAATGCGCGACCTAGATCACCGCCGACAGCCCCCGGTACAAAAATGTTGTAAAAGTGACCGATGAGATTGAGTCGAAACAAAAGTGCAAAGCGAGGTAGATTAACCGCGCCAAAACTGAGCATCAGTGTTCGCCACCTGAGCGCGGCAACCGCCAGATTGATAGCGCCGAAGCAGGCGACGCCGGTAATCGCCCACCCATGGGTGAGTATGTCTTTAGGCACGCTATCGAAATCGAGATGGGTACTGAGCCACAAAGCAATGGCGACGAGAGCCACCAGTCTGACAAGCAAAGACGCGATGATTCGTCCAATTGACTTTTGTTTATTTTCCTCGGATTTCATACGGGCATCCTGCGCATCACCTATAAACTAATCAAGGGATTATTCAGACTTGATTTGTTCTGGCATCGCTCGCCAAAATCACGGGTGTCTGTTTTCAACCGTTGAAGTCCCGGCCGTGTTTTGTCAAAGTGCCCCCACTAGGTTGGTTTAAGTGTGGTATTAGGTGAGCTTAGCCCTTGAAATTGATGGTTTAACCAAGACCTTTCACCTCGGGTTTCTCGGAGCGCTTCGCCCGTTTCGCAAAGTTGCTGATGCGCTTCAGATGAAGGGCATTGCTTATCGGGTGGACGCGGTTCGAGGCATTTCCCTTAATGTCGAGCAAGGAGAAATTTTCGGATTCCTTGGCCCGAACGGTGCTGGTAAGACCACAACCATAAAAATGCTGATGGGGCTCATTCATCCGTCTGCAGGCGGTGCCCGCATTTTTGGGCAGTCTATTGGTCATATTCAGACACGAGAGCGGATTGGGTTTCTACCCGAGCATCCTTATTTCTATGAGCATTTAAAGCCCATAGAATTTCTCGAATATTACGCCCGCTTATTTCCCATGACCGCCAGAGAAAGAAAACAGCGGGCCCAGGCTTTGATCGATCGTGTTGGATTAAACCATGCCGTCGACAGGCCCTTGCGTAAATATTCCAAGGGCATGATTCAGCGAGTGGGTCTCGCACAAGCACTCATCAATGACCCTGACCTGGTCATTCTCGACGAGCCCATGTCCGGACTCGACCCAATGGGCCGAAAAGACGTGCGCGATATCATCTTGGAGTTGAGTGAACGAGGCAAAACGATATTTTTTAGCAGCCATATTCTCCAAGATGTTGAGATGCTATGCAGTCGAGTGTCCATTCTTGTCGATGGACAAATTCGCCGAGAAGGACAGCTATCCAGTTTACTGAGTGAGGGCCAAACGGAAGTTGAAGTGACTCTGGCAGATATCGAAGAGGCAGACATCGAGCACTTGTCTCCATTTGCGAAGCGCGTCCAGAAAGTGGGTCAGACCTATTCGTTCGCCACGGCCGACCAGGGCCGCGCCAACGCGCTCATCGCAGCAGGAATGGCTGTTCAAGGGACAGTCGTCAGGGTTGTCCCGGTGGCTCGGAGCTTGGAGTCGGTGTTTGTCGAACAAGCAGCCAGTGAGGCTCACTCATGAGAAAGATTCTGGCGGTTGCTCAAAATACATTTCGAGAGGCGATTCGAAACAGGATCTTTGCAAGTCTTATTTTCTTCACCTTGGGTCTCCTTGGATTCACCCTCGCCATGAGTTCAGCGTCGCTGCACGAAGAGGTTCGTCTGATGACGGACGTCGGCTTATTTCTGACATCGACAGCCGCCGTTTTCATCGCCATTTTTACGGGCGTCAACTTGGTCTACAAAGAACTTGAGCGAAAAACCATCTATACCCTCATGGCCAAGCCCATCTCGAGGCCGCAGTTTCTCTTGGGCAAGTATTTGGGACTGTTGCAAACCATGTTTGTTTTAGTCTCAGTTATGGGGGTGATGCTTTGTGGAATTTTGGCCACCGTAGGCGGCAACGTTGGCGTCGCAATCATGCAGGCGATTTGGTTAATATTCATTGAAGTCGCCATCGTGGTTGCCGTTGCTCTTATCTTTTCTAGTTTCTCGACACCCTTTCTCTCGGGGCTGATGACCCTCGGCGTGTTTGTGGTCGGACGATTTGTGGACGCACTCCAAAATTTACGTTTAGGCGACGCCGACAAACCGGATGCAATGACATCGCTGGTCAGTACAGTCATTCGTGGGATCGTGCGCGTCGTCCCAGATTTATCCATCTACAATGTGACGCCACAAGTGGTCTATAATCGTCCTATGACTGTGGAGTTTATCGCCCAGGCTTCGTTGGTTGGATTCACCTACATCGTAGTTTGCCTCGGCATCGCCTCAGTTCTGTTTTCCCGACGAGACTTTGTATAGATGCTTCGCTGGGTTGTTTTTGGCATCTGTTTCATCATTCTTGGTCTCTGGGGCCGGACCTGGTGGTCGTCCCGCGCCGAGTTGACACGCGCTGTCGCTCTGGAACGTGCAGGTAAGATCGAACAAGCCATCGAGCATTACCAATATGCTGCCCGCTGGTATTCACCCCTGGCCAAAGCACCGGAAGAGGCGCGAGCTGCATTGCAACGGATCGCCGCCGACGCTGAACGCAAAGGGAATTTAGACGTCGCATTAAAGGCATATAGACGACTTCGTGGAGCAATTTTATCAACTCGTGGTATGACCAACCCTGGGCTCAACTTGTTGTCATCGACCAACAAGGCCATCGCAGGCTTGATGGCAAAGCAACAGTTCCGATTGGCCGATGCGAGCAGTGCAGGTCGGACCGAGGCTGAACTGGAGGCACATCACTTACGTCTATTAGCGCTAGACCCGATCCCAGGATTTGGCTGGTCAGCTCTCATTGTTCTCAGTTTCCTGGGATGGATCTCGGGCGTCTTTTACGTGATTCGCCGAGGGTTAAATGAAGATCTGACTGTGGAAAAAGGTCCTTTTCTCAAAGGAACCTTTGCAACCATCCTTTTGCTCGCGATCTGGGTCTTTGCACTCACTCAAGCTTGACCATCTAGCAACTCGTCACTCGTTTGCGAATGTAGGAATTTACCTGTTCCTTGCTTTCGCTCTTGACCAGTCGCCCTTGCTTGTCATACACGCTCTCTGCTTGGTTGTTTTTTGGTTGATAGGTCGTCAACGGACTCTTTGTTTAGGATGTGTAGATGCGAGCTGCGGCTTTTTATGACGTCGACGGAACACTCGTCGGTGCAAATGTCATACATGCGTATGCATTTTATGCATTAAATGACAGCACGCTGACCGGAAAATTGGGCCGGACAACAAAGCTGTTGGCCTCGCTGCCGATGTATGCTGTCGCCGATCGCTTGGGTCGAAAATTTTTTAACGACATTTTCTACAGAAATTATGCGGGTCTACACGAGGACCGATTGTGGGTCTTAGGCGAAGAATTATTTGAAAAGGTCATCCAGAAGCGGCTTTTTCGAGAGATGCTTGATCTCATCAAACGCTCTCGCAGCGAGGGCTATCAGCAGGTTTTAATCACCGGCGCCATCGAACAAATGGTTCGGCCCCTCGCCCGCTATCTCGAGGTTGACGCGTGGTTCGCCAATCAACTAGAAATCGAAAATGAGACGGCGACGGGCCGATTGTGTCCCCCGGTTCTTGCCGGACCGGAAAAAGCTGCCTTCATTCGTCGATATGCGTTAGAAAATGACCTGGACCTCAATGCGTGTCGGGCTTACGCAGACAGTGGAAGCGATATCCCGATGCTGAGTACGGTTGGTCGTCCGATCGCGGTCAACCCCGATTCGAATCTGAAGGCGACGGCCAATGCCCATGACTGGCCAATCATCTGGGCAAAATAGGCAAATCGAGGCTGTCAGGAGGACGCATGGCACGACCAAAACCCAGGATTTCTCGGGAATCGAATATCGAGTTCATTGACGATAAATCGGGTGCCAGAATGGTGCATTATGGAACTCGATTTAGGGAAGTGGTTCTGCCCCGCGGCAGCCGGGTCATTTATCCCAATGCGCCCTTGGAGCCCCTCGGCAATCCAAAGGCGGCGATTCGGTACGCGCTCAACCATCCCGAAGGGGCTGATCCATTTTTTGCACAGCTCAAGCCGGGGATGAAACTCACCATCGCCATCGATGATATCTCGTTACCTTTACCTCCTATGAAGAGCCCGGATCTCCGAGAAATGATTTTGACGGAGTTGCTCAAGCAGTGTGCTGAATACGGGGTTGATGATATTCACATTATCATCGCGGTCTGCCTCCATCGGCACATGACGGGTCCTGAAATCCGTAAGACCGTCGGTTCGAAGATTTACAACGAATACTATCCGGACCGTCTATACAACCATGATGCTGAAGATTTGGATAACATTGTTGAACTGGGTGAGACCGACCACGGAGAGCGTGTTCGTTTGAACCGGCGCGCGGCGGAGAGTGACCTGCTGGTCTACGTCAATATCAACCTTGTACCCATGGATGGCGGGCATAAGAGCGTCACGGTGGGCTTGTGCGATTACATCTCGGTGAGTGCCCATCACAATACGCACACGATGCATCGCTGCCACAGCTATATGGATCCACGGCCCGACAAGTCTCGTTTGGCAAAGATTTGTAATCGAATGGGTGAGATCGTCGACAAAGAACTGAATGTCTTTCATATCGAAACGGCTTTAAATAACCGCATGTACGGGGGGCAACTCGCCTATCTTGGACGTCCTGAGACCACGTGGTCTGAGTTCGATCGCGCCAAGTTTCAAGGCAGTTGCGCCCTGCTGGAACGTCTTCCAGAAAGTGCGCGGCGCAGTTTCTTTGAGAAAATCCCATCCCACTATGAATTGACGGCGATTCATGCAGGGGCAACAGAGCCGACCCACGATAAGATTCTGGACGCTTGTTTCAAGCAATATGCAGTCCCCGTCAAAGGGCAATGTGATGTTTTAGTGAGCGGAATTCCCTTTATTTCCCCTTACAACGTCAATAGCATTTTGAATCCATTGCTCATCCAAGTCATGGCACTCGGCTATCTTTTCAACATGTATCGTGGCTCACCTTTAATCAAGAAAGATGGGGTGATGATTCTGTTCCACCCATGTCATGAATCATTCAATCGAACTCACCATCCATCTTACGTTGAGTTTTATCATCGAATTCTATCCATCGGCACCAATAGCTACGATATCCATCAGTACGAGCGAGAGTTTGCCGAGAACCCAGACTACATTCACATGTACCGGCATGGAAATGCCTACCATGGCGTCCACCCCTTCTACATGTGGTACTGGGGTGATGCTGGACGTGCTTGGGTTGGCAAAGTGATTGTTGTTGAGCCCGAAAACCTCCGCGTGCCCAAGCAACTTGGTTGGGACTCCGCACCGGATTTTAATACGGCCATGGACATGGCGCGCTCGTTTTTGGGTAAACCGCACCCTGAGGTGACCATGTCGCACGCACCGCCCATCATGATCGCAGATGTGGAGGCCTAGGTGGCGGGTAAAAGTGACACACCAGGCATGAATGCAACCCTCAATGTCCTCGACAGTTTTTCTGGTAAGCATATTTTTATTACCGGGGTGACTGGCTTTGTCGGCAAGGTTTTACTTGCGATGCTTGCAGCTCGCGTGCCCTCGGTGCGTCGAGTCAGTGTCTTGGTCCGAACGAATCGCGATTATGACAATGCCAGGCGGCGTTTCGATGCAGTCGTCGCAAAATCTGAACCCTTCGATGCAGTCGCCAAGACCCTTGGCAAAGGCGCGCTCAAGGCGTGGTGCGACGATGTTGTCAATGTGGTGAAAGGCGACATCAGTCTCGAACGCCTCGGCTTGAGTGAGAGCGCCTATCGAGAACTGACAGAAAACGACCCCGTCGATCTCATTTTGCATTGCGCAGGCAATGTCAATTTTAATCCGCCTCTCGACCAAGCTCTGATGGTGAATTCCATGGGCGTTGCCCACAAAGTCGAATTTGCCAGAGATGCGGGTTGCCCGCTCGTTCACATGAGCACATGTTTTGTTGTTGGACAGCGCTCAGGGCCAATCGACGAAGATCGACCCATTGTCGGTTATGCCCCTAACGACCGGGAGTTTGATCCGGAACGTGAGTTATCCGATGCAGTGTTTCTTGCCGAAGAGGTCCGACGCAGGGCCGATGCCCAAGCACTCGAATGTCGCTTCCTAGACGAAGCCAAAAAACGCTTGACCGACAAGGGACTGGACTACGAAGACCCGCAGCGACTGCAGGCAGCCTTCGAAGCGCGCAAAACCCGCTGGGTAAACGATGAACTGACCCGAGAGGGAATGGAGCGGGCCCAGCAATGGGGATGGACCAATACATACACGTATACAAAGAGTCTTGGCGAACAACTCACACTAAAGCGTGCGGCAGAAATGGGAGTACGCGTCTCGATCGTTCGTCCAGCTATCGTTGAGAGTGCTCTTGAGTTTCCGTTCTCAGGTTGGAATGAGGGTGTCAATACGTGCGCACCTTTTGTTTACATCATGTATAAGGGACATCGATTTATTCCGTGTAATCCGGATAATATTCTCGATTTAGTCCCCGTCGATTATGTGTGTCGTGGCACCATACTGGCTGGCGCGGACCTACTTTCAGGTGGCCCCTCGCAAGTGTTTCATCTGGCGTCAGGTGATTCAAATCCCCTGCGTATGCGACGCGCTGTTGAAATGACCAATCTTGCCTGGAGGCGTCATTATGACCGGCATGAAAAGAACCTCTTTAAACGTCATCTCATGCGCAACCTCGATTCCATCCCTGTGGATCGAGAGACCTACAATCGGATCAGCGCACCCCAGGTAAATCGCATTACAAAATCGACTCGGGCTGCGCTCAAGATGATTCCTAAAGCCTGGCTGGGGCCCGCCCGACCTTTGGTCAAGCAACTTGATGGCGCACTGGCTGGATTGGAGAAAGCCAGTGGCGTCTGTAATTCCATTCTTGATCTCTTCGCGCCGTTCGTCGAAGAGAATAATCCCTGCTTTAGTACACGCAATATCCGAACTTTGAGCACCAGATTGCCGGAGGGCAACGCAGGTGAGTTCTCGTTTAGCTTGTGCGAACTCGATTGGCGCCACTACTGGATTGATGTCCACATGCAGGGTCTTCAAAAATGGGTGTTCGGCGAACTAGATGACCGGATGAGGCCCGTTCGCAAGGTCGCAAAAGCGCGTGATTTGGTCGAGGTGTTCCGAACAGCATGCCGCGCGCATAAAGAACGCAAAGCGGTTAGTTTTTACACATCTGAACAAGGTGTTGAATCAACGTATACCTTTGGAGAAGTGTATGATGCTGCGTGCCGAGTCGCAGGTTATCTGAAGACCCAAGGGATCAGGCGGGGAGACGCCATCGTTTTGATGAGTAAGAACGAGCCGGCCTGGCCCATGATTTACTTTGGGATTCTCTTAGCCGATGCGGTCGCTGTCCCGGTCGATTTCGAGATGCCTGATGCGGAGTTGGGTCGAATTATAGCGAAGTGTCAGTCTAAACTATTAATTCATCATGAGGACCGATTGCCCGAACAGAGTTGCCCAATGGCCTCTGTCGGTGACGTGTTTGATGCTGAGCCCGTACTTGAGATCGAGTGCAGAGATCGAAGTGAAGACGTTGCCAGTTTGCTCTTTACGAGCGGCACGACGGGCGACCCAAAAGGTGTCATGCTGACACACGGCAATTTTACTGCGCTTCTCGCATCACTTCATGGGACGTTTCGAGTTGACCATAAAGACCGCTTTCTGAGCGTCCTGCCGTTATTTCACACCTTTGAGTTCAGCTGCGGATTACTTATGCCACTGAGTGTAGGTGCTCATGTCTTGTATCTCGATGAGTTGGAGGGTGGGCTTTTACGCGAAGCACTCTCGGATTTTAGACCCACCGGACTGATTGGCGTGCCCGCACTATGGGATGTTTTGCATCGTCGAATTGAGACGGAAGTGAGAGATCGAGGGGAGGCGGCTCACCTCGCCTTTACAGCTATGCTGCGGCTGTCTCGATTTTTAAAGAAACAATATGGGGTCAATCTCGGACCCATGTCATTTAGCGAAGTTCATCGCATGCTGGGCGGCCAAATTCGACACTTGATCAGTGGGGGGGCCGCACTCAGCGAACCTGTTCTCAATGCTTTCGAAGGTCTTGGTTTCGAGCTTCTAGAAGGCTACGGGCTAACCGAAGCCGCGCCCGTCCTGAGTGTGCGCCGTCCTGGTGATCGAAAGGGCTCAGGCAGTGTAGGAACAGGGTTGCCGGGCGTTAAGTTGCATGTTCTCGACCCAGATGCTGATGGTGTCGGGGAAGTCGTCGCCAGAGGCGCAAACGTCATGGCTGGATACCTAAATGACCCGGAGGCAACACGAAATACGGTTAAAGAGGGTTGGTTGCACACCGGCGATCTTGGGCGTTTGGACAAGGATGGTCGGCTCACGCTGGTGGGTCGACGTAAAGAATTGATCGTGACCAGCAGTGGTAAGAATGTTTATCCTGATGAGCTTGAGTCGGTCTACAGTGACCATGATTTGATCGAGGAAATTTGCATCGTTGGCATTCCTGACCCACAGGGTGACCAAAGGGTCGGTGCTTTAATCGTGCCCGTTGAGAACCCACCCGCTGATTATCAAGCTCAAATTAAAGCTCACTTTACAAAGACGGGCATGGGTCTCGCGGATCATCAGCGCATTCGCACGCTGAGATTTTGGACGGAGAAACTGCCTAGGACAGCGACCCGTAAAATTAAGCGGGCGGATGTGAGAGAACAACTCATTCGTTTGGTCAGCGTCGGCAAAAGTTCCAGGCGTGAGGGCATGTCTGTCCCCGCCGGGCGCGAGCCAGCTTGGCTCTACGGTGCCATTGCTGCTCTGGCAGGACTCGAATCCGTCGATGTGACGCCCGAGACTCACTTGACCCAAGATTTGGGGCTCAGCAGCTTGCAGTATGTCGAATTGAGACTTTTGATCGAGGAAAAGGTGAAGACCAGCCTCGATCCTGAGCGTCTTATGTCATGTTCGACCGTTGGCGAATTAGCGCACTTGGTTGACTCGAAAGACTTTGGCAGAGCGACCGTCGTCGTCGATGCCCAAGAACCACGGCCAATGCCGGATGCATTGGCAGACGTCGGGCGACAGCTTCTTGGTTCGGCTCAGAAAAAACTGTACGACCAAGCGTTTAAGGTCCAGGTAAAAGGAACCGAAAACATTCCAAGGAATAGCCAGGTTTTGGTGATTAGCAACCATTCGAGTCATCTCGATATGGGGTTGGTCAAATACGCACTGGGCGATTATGCACCGAACCTATCTGCACTTGCAGCCAGTGACTATTTCTTCGACAAACAGTATAAACGCGACTTTTTTGAGCCATTTACAAACCTCATCCCAGTTGAACGAAGTGGGTCTTTGGAAAAGAGCCTACGTCATGCAGAAACAGCTTTAAATCGCGGGCGGATCGTCCTCGTATTCCCCGAAGGCACCCGTTCACCGGATGGCCAACTTCAAGAATTTAAGCATGGGGTAGGCTATCTACAGCAGAAAAGTCAGTTGTCTGTACTGCCCTTATTTTTAAGAGGGACGTATCGAGCCTTACCGAAAGGGGCAGCAGTACCCACTCAGCGTAAGTTGACCGCAGTGATTGGACCGGTGATTGATCATGCGTTTATCGAGGAGCAGACGAAAGGGATGAACCGGATCGAGACGTACGCGCGAATTGCGGAGATTCTCCACCTCGCGGTCAGAGCTCTTCGAGACGGAGATGTGTATCCTTGGCTGGCGGGCGAGACGGCTGCGCGTGGCCAATCCGAACTCGAAGCGATTTTTGAGGAGCTGCCCCGTCGCTTTGTTCCAGAAGCCCTCTCAAAACCGACGACTTGGTACTTTAGCTTGGGCGATAAGTCCGATGGCAAGTGGACCCTTCGCGCAAAAGAAGACCATGTAGAAGCGACGCCGGGTCGACCAAGTGATGGAAATGCGGACTGCGTTTTGAAAACCGATGTGAAAACATTTACGAAAATTGTGCGTGAAGGGTATGTCCCCTCTTTCACTGAGTTTACGGATGGTCGGGTTAAAACAAATGACCCAAATTTATTGATGCAATTTAAATCTACGTTTGGACTCTAAACCATGGCGAAACGCCGCAAGAAGAAAAAGACGGTTCTGGTCACGGGGGCGAGTGGGTTTCTGGGCTATCACGTCGTCCAAGAATTGCTCTGTCTCGACGTCAATGTCAGGACTTTATCGCGCCGCGCGGAGCCCAGGTTGGCCGACCTTGGTGTCGAACAGTACCAGGGAAGCGTAACCGATCAGAGCACCTGCATGGATGCTCTTGATGGAATCGATCAAGTCTATCATCTTGCCGGAACTGTCGCTCGCAGTCCTGCCGATAGCGGCCTTCTCTACGATGTGCACGTAACAGGCACACGGAATATTCTCGCCGCGTGTCTCGCCCAAAAGATCAATGACGTTGTCTGCGTGTCGACGTCTGGAACGGTTGGTGTTGGCACCAGTTCGGATTTTGAGGCGCACGAGTCGAGCCCCGTCCCGTGGTCTCTCATCGGTCGTTGGCCGTACTATGAATCTAAGGCTCTTGCCGAACGTGAAATTGCGCACTTTGTCGAAAAGGGTCTGCCTGTTCGGATCGCACGGCCAACGCTCTTACTGGGTCCTGGTGACTATAACGCGAGCAGCACGGGTGATGTAGCTCGATTTTTGTCTGGGGAGATCAAGGCCGCTCTGCCCGGCGGGATGAGTCTGGTTGATGTTCGAGATGTTGCGGCGGCTCTACCGAATCTGATGACCCATGGGGTGCCGGGTGTGGGTTACTTGATGGGTGCTGCTAATTGTACCATTCGCGATTTCTTGGTTGGCCTTGAGCAAGTCAGTGCTGTGCGCGCGCCAGCATTCACGATTCCAAATACACTGATCAAACGCTCGGGTGGATTCATCAAGCGCATGTCATCCATGCCCGTATTTGGAGGCCTTGACCGGGTCACTTTCGAAATGGGCTGTCATTTTTGGTATATCAACTGGTCGCGCGCACGCGACGAACTGGGTTTCATACCGAGAGAGTGGACTCAGACTCTCGCTGACACGGTGGCTGATATTCGATCTATTGGACGCCATTAGGGTATCATCCAAGAGTGAAATCCCCGCTTGTTCAATGTCGAACGGCCTAATAAACTAGGATGGCACTATTCAGGGAGGCTGACCCGATGAACCCGTTTATTTTGTTGGTTGCATTCTTTTTTTTCACCGTTGGTTGTGGCGGTGATGGAAGCAGCGGGTCTCCGACGCCGGGCACGGACACGGGCGTGTTGACTGACTTGGGTGCTGAAATGCAACCCGTGGATGGATTAACCGAAATCCGAGTATCAATGGCTGGAATCAAGCCACTGTTGCCAGGTACGCCAAAGAACTTCGTCGCCACGGGTATTTTTGATGACGGAACCGAACGCGATTTGACAAATGATGTTCAATGGACGACATCAAATCCTGATGTCGCGTCTTTTGATGATGATCCTAGGCCTGCATTTGCTGAGATTAAATCTGATGGCAAAGTGTCGGTCATTGCCAGCCTGGGTGGGATTGAAGGTGCGCTTAATACCTGCACTTATCCCGCGGACTTTTCCCCCTATCTAAGGTCGATAAGGACTCAAGGCAGCGGCGAATGCCCGTGTGACTTACCCGCACCGATTCCCTACGTGTATTGGGAGAATGCCCATTACCCAGGTGGCGAGGTAAAACCACTCAGATTCGGAGAGTTACACTGCGATGAGTCCGTTAGCATCATGATCTTCGTGGTGGGTACAACCTGGTGCGGCGCATGTACGTCGTATGCGCAGCGGATCGCTGAATCGGCCGCAGAAATAGAAGCTGCAGGTGGTCGAATTATTTTCATCGAACTCGAAGATGATAATCACGCGCCTTGTACGAGTGAAATCGCCAATCGTCATCTGTCCAGATACATTGGAGACGTTGGGATTCGGGTTGGTGATGCCGATACTCAACCAGGAGGTGGTGGATACATGGCGACCTCAGGCGTTGTTCGAGCTTATCCAACGGTCGTTATCGTGCGTCGCTCCGATATGCGCATCATTGCCGATGATTCCACAGGGGCGCGAGACCTAGATTTGGTCGCGGTTGCAAATAACCCGGACCAGGATTGGACAGCACCTGCACCGCCCATGGTCGAGAACCGATGCGATGGCCCCGACGAGGACTCGGAACCAAACAATTCGTCTATGCAAGCAGCACCCTTAGGCTTTGGTACCATGAGAGGCGGCATTTGTGACGGTTATGCTGACTTTTTCCAGATCAACGAGACCGGGTCTTGGCGACTCAATCTGGACTTTGCCCATGACGTTGGTGATTTGGATGTCGCCGTCTGGGATACCTCCGTCGACGGGCCACTGCGTGACCAAAGCGGAGAGGTGGTCGGGGGGTTTAGTCAAGACGACGGTGAGGTGGTCGAGCATTCAGGACCGGCACTCATTCGGATTTCCGGATTTCAGGGCGGCAGCGCATCCTATACGTTGACGCTTTCGTCTCGTCCATAGGGGTTTATTTCGTTCCAAGCGTAAGGTTTGCGTGCTTGTTTCGCTCCAGACGCTCGCTGGCTCCACCACCGCTGAAAATCTGCGTGATATACCAGCCTATCCGTCCTTTCCTCACACCAATACCAAGTTCCGTGTAGTCGCCATTCAAAAGATTTCGTCGGTGGCCCAGGCTATGCATAAGCCCCTGATGCGCGTCTGCTATGGTGGAGTTGAGCGCGACATTCTCTCCGGCTGAATTTCGATCGTATGCCACTCGATCAAGGCGTTGGGTAAGCATCCCACTTCTGGGGGAAAAGTGGCCGACATACTCGTGAATTCGCATGTCTTCGCTATGTTGCCAAGCAACCCAATCTAGAATGCGCACCCGTTTGAGTTCTTTTAGGCCGGCTTCCTTCCTAGATAGATTGACCAACGTTGTCAGATACGTGGATGGACTTTTTATCGAGTCCTCATTTTGAGGCCATCGGTACTCAATTCGGTTTGGTGGTGGTTCGGAGACGTACAACTCGACCTGTGCCAACGGAATTGGCCCTACAGGTCCCGTCGCAATGACTTCAATTGTCCAACGCCCCGGGCTCGTTTGTAAATTAAACTGGAATTGGTTTGCATGGGTGCGTACAGGGATCGACCGAATCTGTCCTGCTGGGTTCATCGCGAGAATTTGTGGTGCTGTATAGCCGGCCTCTAATTTGCCAGTGATACGGGTTTTCTGACCGGCATTCAGCGACTTTTTAAGCCTATGGAAATCGAATGTCTTTTTGGCGAGAAGGAGGGTGATTATTCGGAGTCGTGGGTCATCCATTACCCTCGTTTCTCCGAGGCCGATGTGTGGCTGGCCATCAAAATTAGCGACCGCCTCCGCGAGGAGTTCACGGATGGGTTGGTCGCCTTCGAGCGTTGTCACCAAGACGGTTTGGTGAACACCCCAATAGGGAGCACCCCCTGCATTTAAAAATGACGAGAGAACCTCGCTGGGTGCAAGACGCCGAGTCTGCTGATAGAAGAATGCGACGTCGTTGGCCGCATACGAGAGCGAGGGCGAGAGAAGCACATCCGCTCCATACCGGTCGTCCTCGTACGCATCCGACCGGTAGGTGGCCATCGGGGCCTGGGCGAGTTGATACGTCGTTCGAGCACCGTGGGGGACTTGTTTGGCGACAAAGCGTTGGACGATGTCATCCGATGGTCCCCCGAGACCAGTCCAGTCTGAGAGGCCACCGCCGAACGTGGCCAGCGCGACACTGACTCCGACGAGTATGGCTCCTCCCACCATCTTGCGTAGACCGGCTTTTACTGAATGTTGTTTTGCCATTGGACGCACCTTGCCCAGGAGCGCATTCAAACAGCACCCCATGTATTTTGGAGGCGCGCTGAAGGGCTTAGGTTTCATTTTCTGAGTGAAATGAACAACGAGAGAGATCGCATCGGGTATTGTACTGGCACACTACTGATGGTCGAATAGCGTCATTTGCATGCCCTCTGCCTCGTGGACCAATGCGAAGGTGGCGACACCAACGAGTCGGTAGGTATTGCCTGGTTTGATGCTGTTGAGAAGTGTGGTGGCGGCGACTAAGATTTTTTCTGGGTCGTCGGTCGCTTCCGGTAAATGTTGCTGGCGAGTGATGTTTTTGAAATCGGATGTTTTGAGTTTGACTCGAACACCACCCGCCTTCAAATTCCGATTCTTGATTCGCTCGCACACGCCCATCACAGACGCTTTGACGTGCTCCATGAGCGCATCGGAGAGGGGGAGATCAATCTCTAGTGTTCGCTCCCAACCAATGCTTTTAGGTCGTCCTTTCGAGCCAACACTCCGGTAATCGACGCCTTGGGCTAGACGCCTGTAAGCCGGTCCATTGGTGCCCAGACGACCCAGTTCTTGGTCGCTGGCCTTCGCCACGTCTCCGATGGTCGTAAAGCCCGCGGCTGTCATCCTTTCGTGTGCTTTTGGGCCCACGCCCCACAGTTTTGATACAGGCAGGGGTGCCAAGAAATCTGCCACCATGTTGGGGTAGACAATCGTCAACCCGTTGGGTTTTTTGAAATCGCTCGCAATTTTGGCGACCGCTTTCGTATTGGAAATGCCGACCGAAACTGTCAATCCCCCCGTCGCTTCAAAGACCCGGGTTTTTATTTTATGGCCCAAATCGTCCGGACTGTTGAAAGCATCGCTGCGGTTTGTCATATCGAGAAAGGCTTCATCCAGACTGAGTGGCTCCAATCGTGGACTAAATGAGTGCAATACCCTCATAACGCATTTTGAGACCTCTCGGTAACGGTCCATTCTCGGCCGGACTACAACCAGATTTGCACACAATCGTTTTGCAGTTGCCATAGGCATTGCACTGCGCACTCCATAGCGTCGGGCCAGGTAGTTTGCCGTTGCGACAACACCTCGGGACGTGCGGCCACCAATGGCCAATGGACACGTTTTTAACGTTGGATCATCAAGTTCTTCGACGGCGGCAAAAAATGCATCCATGTCCGCATGAACGATCACCCGTGACCAAGCTTCGACTAGGCTACCCATGACCGCAAAGCCTTATGGCGAGGGATGTGCTGCCGGTCGACTGGAGACTGAACCACAGCGACGTTCTCGTTCAACACAATGGTCATTGAACTAGCCTTTAGACGGCAGTGATTTTAATTCAAGAGGGGTCGGCACCCCGGGTGGGGGTAAGTTGAGTTTGGGGCGTGCCCGACCCCGTAACATTGGGCCTGGCTGATTGTATTTGATCCCAAAGAGACGAGAGAACGCCGTTCGAGTACGCGAGGATAAATAGGCACTCACGAAGGGCACGACTTGCTTCGGATCGAAGTAGGGGCTTTTAAGACCGCCCAATTGGATCAAAATTAAAGTTTGCTCCGCAACGCTGACGGGACATCCAGCGATGCGAATATAATCTTGGTTTTTGAGCTTGGCCATCTTTCGTCGCACCGACCACATTTTCATAAAAATATCGTCAGCCTCCGCATCCAAGGGCTGTTTTTGACTCCGGTCAACGTACACACTCTCCAGTTGAACGAGTTGCTCCCCCAGTTGACCAGAGTATTTAGCGCAGTCTCCTATAAAAATGATCTTCTCACCCGGACCTGGTTGAATGGGTTTGTCATACTCTCCGAATACCACGTGCATCGGTGGTAGTTTTTCATCGGTTTGTTGATCATATAAGCGCATGATTTCAATGGCTTCTTCAAGGGCTCCAGGACAGCCTCCCCAGCAATAATCATGGCCACCATCACTTGGTGGTCGGCCGCCGTAGGCTCTTATTTTGGTTCCCTTGAAGTAGTCTTCAACCCGTATCAGCCCGACTTCGAATCCCTGACCACGTTCTTTGGCTTCGTCGAGGCTGAGGTCGCCAACAATGTCGATCTCCGAGAGGTCTACGGGCCCGAAACCATTTTCATAGGCCAGTCTAATGTGTTCAACACTCATGGGATCGACACCGATGATATGGCAACATACAGAATCGAAGGCGACCTGATTGTTTCCCATGGCGACCAAACCTAAATCGAAGGGGGTTGGGGTGAGCATACGGCCCTCACCGGCGATAATGCCATCGGTCACTACAAACTGCGGTTGCACGATATACTGCAGGTCGGACACTTTTTCATTGAGGCGATGATCATGGTCCAACAGACGATGGCGGTCGTCTTGAATCCCAATATAGTTCTTCATAGAAAAGGTGACCGTCGTCCAGGGGTGAGCCTTAAACTTCGGGCAATTTACGAAGAAGTCAGCCTGTGCAACGGGCTCAGGGGTAAAAAATGAATCCCGCAATCGACCCTCGTGATAGAGGGGGATTTCGACCTGCGGACACTCCTCAAAATGGTAGAATTTGAGTCCTTTAATTCGTTTCCGAAGTGGATAGTAATTTGCCCCATTATAGGCGAAGCGAGTCGGCACTGTAATGCCGCATCGTTCGCCTACAGCGAGTTCATCCAACGGCTCGGGTGCACGCCGCTCGATGGCGCGTAGTACACCTTCGAGAAATTCGACTCGAGTGTGTGCGTGAGGAAAGTATGGGCCGCTGGTTACACAGTTTGGCTTAACTAGAGTGCGCCCCCGAGGATACAAGTCGAGACGCTCAAGACCCTTGAAAACCAGTTCTTCAATCCGCTGTGTATCATAGTCTGCGCATCGATTTAGAATCACCGTTGGTTTCATAACGTCTCTCCTCGTGGCTCTCCACAATAGGTGATTGCGCGTACTCTCTCAACTGTCGTCGTATCTCGACTCATTAAATCCGAATAATTTCTGGCGCCTTCGACGTTTAATTCACTGTCCAAAGTGAGAGCACCTACTCGCGATAATTAGACGCATAACTGGTGTGGATAAGTTGACCGGCGATTTTAAAATTGGTAAAAAAATACAAGCGCACCGAAATTCCGTCAGACCACGTCCGGTTTTTGATCAGGATACCTCTGGTGTGTGGCTGGGGGTCCACTCCCTGGTAGATGCACTCACGTGTATCTGTGTTGAGGCTAGATTGCCCATCTAGCTTTTCAGGCCGAGTCGCATCGGCCATCGCCACTGAAGCTTGCCCGCTTTTGTGGCCTGCAGCGCGAGGCAAACTGTCTCGTGCAGCTTCGGAAGGTTTGCCCGGCCGACTGGAGCGGGTCGCGGGGGCTGCGAACGACGCCCTGTGAGCCATCTTTTTCCCCTCGGCGAGTCGATCTGACTTGCCGGGGGGACTCTTTTCTACGGCACAATCGGTTTACGGTCCCCCTTCAATGGGGTGGACATGCCCCCCCAAAAAGTACTCACTCTGCTTGGTCGATGTGGATTTGCGAGCTCAATCTAAATTGGCACGTATATCGCTTGTTTCTGGGCTATGTTTTTCGAATCCAGTCAGGCCGATGGCCGGCTAGCGGTCGCGGCAGCAGCGGAAGCCGATGCTTCTGTGGTGGAAGTTTCGGTCTTTCCAATCTCCATCTTGATCGCATGCCAAACCACCACCGAGAACCGTTGCATAGCTGCCGCCTCGGACTGCCCGAAGGTTACCGATGCTGTCGATAACCCATTCTTTGAGGTTGCCCGAGAGGTCAAAAACACCGTCGCGTTGGCACCTTTCCATGGCACCACAAGCGAGTGCCTGAGATTGGACACCGGGCTGTTCGTCATCGGTGTCATAGGTTTGGCCATTGCAGAGAAGCGAGCGGAAACTATTTCCGTACGGGTAAAGTTGGGTCTGAACACCGCCGCAAGCGCGGGCGAATTCATCACCGGTACAAAGGCGCGCATCAGCTTGGGCGCACGCCTCCGCCGCTTCGCTCCAGGTGGCATCGTCCCAAGGCAGCACACCAGGTCGAGAACATGCTCGGGACTCAATAAACGTCTCGATGCCGTCGTTTGGATTTGGATCAAGCCCTCGGAGTTCGGCCGAAGCGCCCGGACGGCTGGCCTCGTAGGCGAATATCTCTATGTTGTCTATGGCGACCACAGCATCGTCGAAGTCTTCGTCAACGAGACCATCGCAATCTTGGTCTATGGCGTCGCACTCCGTGTCCAAATTTGTTTGCGCAGGCACGATGGGGGCATTGCAAATGGTGCGTTCCCCGTTGGGGCCACAGGTCACAACACCATTTCGTCGACAAACCCCCTGACCGGACGAGCAGGGTCTCTGCGTTTGTCGGTCGGCCAGGAACAGCTCGTCGATGAAATCTTCGTCGGTTCGGCCATCGCAATCATTGTCGATACCGTCGCAACGCCCGCTCTCGTCGGCCCGTTGGTAATCGAGCGAGTAAATACATCTGAAGCCTTGGGCTCCATCGCACATTGGCTCGTGCGAGCGCTCGACACAGCGCTGTTCGGTGACTCTATCGTTTCCCAGTCTGCGGGTTGTCGAGATACAGGCAAGGCCCGGGTGAATCTCTTGGCAATCGCCATCGTCGGCGCAGGTCATCTCGACGGGAACCGCAGGTACGCAAATTCGACCATCATTGCAGATCTCATCATCCGCACAGCCTTGTTCCGATACACAGTCGAATCGACAGGCACCTTCGATGCCGCATTGGATGGGCGGTTGTTGCATGCCCATCGTCTCGTCGACCTGTCCGTCGCAATCGTCATCAAGACCATTACAGAATTCACTGGCCGTGGTGCCAATCCGCTCCGTACAACTGTATTCGCAGCCATCGCTGATGTCAGAATTCAAGTCATGCCAATTCTGGTCACAGCGTTCGATTTCGCACCCCCCGGATACGCATCCACTCAGGCCATTGGCGATGGCATTACAGACCCTCTGACACGCGCCACAATTCTGCGGATCGTTTTCAAGATCAAAGTCCTCGTCGATGGTGCCATCGCAATCGTTATCGATGTCATCACAGAGTTCTTGGCCGCCCGCCGTGATGACGCAGTCCGCTTCACAGCCATCCTCGGGTTCACCATTATAGTCGATAAAACCTGGATCACATGCTGCCACCACACATTGACCAACCTGGCAGGCAAATCGAGCATTTGGCCCGTCACATCGTCGATTACACGCACCGCAGTGGTCGGGATCTGCGAAAACTTGAATGCGGACGTCCCGCTCCTCATCAATGGCACCGTCGCAGTCGTCGTCGCGCCCATTACAAACCTCGGTTTGTTGAACGCATTGGCTTTGATTATTTCCGCTGCTGTCGAATTCCACTCGAAAGTCTGGCCGCCCAAAGTCTGCCACACTTGGCAACTCATCACCGCCGCAGGCAATCAATGGGACAATGGTCAACCAAACCATCAGATGACCTTGGATGCCTGCCCTCAGCGGAATTGTCTTGTTCACGGTTCCATTCATGGTCTGATTGTCTGCTTTTGGGACCTAGATAATCAAGAACTGAGATCATCGATTTGTAATTGCTTGCTCTGTTCCACCATTCTGAGTGACCATAGAGTCGCCGATACGGAGGGTTCCAATGTCCATTAACAAGTATTCCATTTGCCGTATCATGATTCCTATACTTACATTTTTTACGGCGTGTCAGGACCAGCAGCAGGCACCCGTTGCATCGGTCGGTCCGCCAGGGGTTGTTCAGACGGATGCAGGGCCTCGCGATGATCTCGGCCCCGACTCAGCCGATCTGGGCACAACGACAGACCTCTCTTTGCCTGAAGATATGGCAATCGTTGATGATGCGGCTCCAGATTCTGCCCAATTCGAGGTGATCCCATTTGCTGTTGAGACGCGAGTTGGTGAACGCCGCACGGCGGCGGGTATTGAGAATCGAATTACCTGCCAAGTGCTCGACCAAGTGGGTGAACCGATTGCTGAGATTCGAGCAAGACCCGAAATTTATCCAGACACTGGGTTTGAGCGAACCGAGGCCGGCGCGATCGGTCGGATCGCTCGCGATTACTCGGTTGTATGTGCAGCGAACAGTCTGGGTCTGAGGGATCCAACGCCCGCGATTTGGACGGTCACGCCGGCGAGGCCGGTGCGTACGGTCACTCGCATGAGTTCACCCAGCATTGATGCCGGGGAGACAGTTGATATCGAATGCGAGTCCTTTGACGAATTTGGTAATCGAACCGAGGATGAAAATTTCGAGGTTCAATTTTCACCACCGCCGCGAAATTTAGAGCGGCGAGGCATGACTTTTCGAGTTGATGGTGCGGGCACATTTGGCGTCGCATGTGAATTACCTGGTGTTGAGTTCACGCCCGCTTTGTCGTTACAAGTCAAAGCGGGTCTTCCCGCTGGCCTACGCGTGACACGATTTCCTGAAAGACCCATCTACCGAGTTGGATCGGTCTTGGAGTTGATCCCTCAGGTGTCGGATCAGTTCGGGAACACTGTGAGCGGAGCACCCGTAGAATTCTCGAGTGATCCACCCCTACCTACCTTTGGTGATGGTCGGTTTCAATGTGTTCAGGAAGGCGAGTATACCTTGAGTGTGCGCGTGTTGGGGGAGACTTGGGAAGAACGTGAGCTCTCTGAAGAGATTCGAATTCTAGTTGATTATGGCGGGCCCGGAGTCGACTGCGTTTCACCGGAAATGGGCGATGTCATTCCGATTCCGCCTGGTGGTGTTCATCGCCTTTCGGGTACGGTCGCCGATATCGCGGGCGTCGAAAGTCTTACCGTGGATGGCGTGGCAGCGAACCTGCAAGACGATGGCCGGTGGAGTGCTGAGGTGCCAGTTCAATGGGGTCTCAACGTCCATGACATCATTGCCAGCGACGGTGAGAATGAAACGTCTACGTTCTGCGCATACTACGCTTCGGATCGTTTCGCTGCGGCCGACTTACCTCACCTGGATGCACTCCAGCTTCGTCTCGGCCAGGGCAGCCTCGACGATGGCGCGCCGAGCGCACCGATTCGAAGTCTGGCTGATGTCCTCCGACGCGTCATCAATAGTCAAGGCCTCGAGGATACGGTCGATCGGTCTGCGGCCGCCCAAAATCCACTTGTACCCTCGGAATGTCGCGCCCGAGTCCTCGGAATTTGTCTGTTTCGTTTAGGCGTTGAATATCGGTCGTATAATAATAATGGACCGAACTTGTTTGAGCTAAATCTTGTCGATCGGGGCATGCGCATCCGGGTTGCATTCCGAGAGCAAAACGTAAATGCCAAGCTCAACGGAACCCTCGGTAACCGCGTTCGGATGCGAGCGGAACACATCACTCTTGACATGACCTTTGATGTTGGCCTTCGCGGAAATGGCCAGCCCGACATTACATTGCGAAACCTAAATGAGGTGAGAGTTGGCGATCTAGATGCCGACTTTAGCGGGATTCTTGGTTTTTTGCTCGAATTGGTGTTTGAAGCGTTCGAAGGCTTAATTAGAGACACCATCACGGACGCCATTCGAGATTTTCTCACAGATAACATTGATCGGGTTCTGACGGACTTATTGAGTAATGTCGATATTGGTGAGTTGGCTCAGGGTTTCGACATACCAAGTTTAACTGGCGGGCCCGATCTCCGCCTTTCCATCAATGCGAGTCTAGGACGCCTCGATTTCGTTCCTGGTTCAGCGACCATTGGAGTGAACACGGGTGTATCGGGGCCAGATGTGATCGCTGCCCCAGGTATCGGTGTCCCGTTGATTCCAGGGGAAGAGGTTGCGGCTGTACCGGACGGGCGGTCTGTCGGTGCGCTTATCAAGCTTGGCCTTCTCAATCAAATTATGTACCGACTCTGGCGGGGCGGCTACTTCGAGGCTGAGGCGGGGGGGCTTGTTGCCGGATTGGGTCAAGATTTACCCGACGGTACAGAGGTATTTCTCCGCTTTCCTCAACCCCCTTGGGTGATTGGTGTCGATGGTGAATCGACGGTGAAGGTGATGGTGGGTCCATTATCAGCGGGGGTTGTACATCCCGATTTCTTTGTTGATCCCATACGAGTGCGCTTGGCTGCAATTATTGAAGCCGGGGTCGAGATCCAGGGAGAGCGTGACATCGCTTTCCAGCGCGTACGTATCGATGCGTTTCACCTCAGTCTTGCCGGGGCTGAGATCCCGGATCGAGCACGCCAAGTACTCGAGGATACGTTGACGCGCGTGATACAGCAAACCATTGACCAAGCACTGAATGATGGATTGCCCACCTTGCCATTACCCGACTTTGTAATCCCCGACGACCTACAGGAGTTTGACCTACCTCCGGGCGTTCCACTGGGCTTGAGGGAACCACGCCTATTTGGTGTTCCTGCCGCGTGGATTTTCGACGGAAATTTTGGAGAGTAGAATGATGACTCGACTCGTTTTTCTCGCTGCTTTTGGTCTTTTTCTCCCGTTGGTCGGGTGTGATGATTCCTCGTCCATGGGTTCGAATGTCGTCGATATGTCCAACGGCACTGGGGCCGATTCCGGCACTCAGTTGACTGATTTTGGTGTCGGAGCATCTGATCTTGGACCCCAGCAAATCGACATGAGTGCTGCACCGACGGCGGTTCCAGCTTATGTTGATGTTGAGCTCAGTCCGAGACGTGGGATTTACAGTCGAAACGAGCGGCCAACCATTGAATACGTGGTCTACGATCGCATTGGTCGTGTGATCGCGAATGCACCCGTCCGCCTGGATATCCAGCCAATGGGTCAAGCAGACATTGAAGATGACGAGACCATCACCTTTTTACTCGAAGGCGCAGGGGCAGTTCGGGCTTGCGCGACGCCGGATATTTGCGGCCGCGCGTCCTTCTACGTCGATGACGCACCGCCCAGTCTGGAGATTTTAGAACCGAGCCGTGCATCGATTCTTACAGGGGAGCCATCCATTCGCGTGCGTGGCCGAACCGACACAGATCCAACCATTCGTGTGTTTATCAATGACCAACCTGTCATGGTCAACGAAATGGGTGAATTTGAGACTGAGCTCAGAGCTGAATTTGGATTAAACCGAATCGACGTGATCGCAGACGATGGTGTTCGTCGGCCGGCGACTCGCAGTGTGAGAGAAGTCTTATGGGCACCTACGGTCATTCCAGCGGACGATTCAGAAATCGATTTGGATAGAGTGGCCATCATGCGCTTTCATCAGGCTGTGATCGATCGTCAAGAAGCACCAGATCCTCCTGGACCCGATGGATTACAGATTGTTCCAGACTTGGCGGGTACGGCTGAAGCGTTGCTGAGTCGTTCAAACTTAATGACGCTCCTAGACAATCCGCAAATTGCCGACGACGATGACTTCTCGATGCGGATAACCAACGTTGATCAGGGGATACCCGATGTCACGATTCTCCTGACCGACAATGGGTTTGAAATCTTTATTCGCTTAGAGAATCTGGCTTTTGAAACTGAGGGTTTTATCGATGTGGGCGGAGAGTCATTTTCCCTTGCTGGGCGTGTCATCCTGACAGTCGCTGGCTTTGCTTCGGCAGAGATGCAGATCAATGACCGGGGTACCCCTGGGTTGGTCGTGGATGATTTCGGCCTTGCTGTCGAGAGTCTCAGCGGCGAATTCAACGACTCAACCGCACAGGCAGTCGTTGACACGGTTGGCAGCATAGCGCGCCGGGTTTTAAATTCCGCCGCAGACGAACTTGTCCGAGACCTGGTTGCCGACGAACTTCCCAATTTTATCGAATTGGGACTCGACGATGTCATCGAACCGCTTCGGGACGTTTCCCTGGACCTGAGCCCCGATCCGCCGTTGCCAGGCATTCAGCTCAATTTATCCCTAAATGCCCAGGAGCCAAGTTTTGCCCGGCGTGACAAAATGGAACTTATTCTGGGCGGAATTGTGCGTCAGCCGATGGTTGTCCAGGCGCCGCACCCTCATCCAGGCATTCCAGACTTTCCGCTGAACGCCGAACCCGTTTGGCCTCCAAGTCGAGGCATTTCTGTGGCGATTCGACTCTCACTTTTCAACAGTATACTGTCGTCTGCATGGCATCAAAGTGCATTCACCGTCGATCTTTCTGATATTGTTCCAGATGGCTTTCCGCAAATTAGCGGCCTGACACTGGATGCACGCATCCCTCCCGTTATTGTACCAGCGCAGCCAGGTTCGCCGAATTTGATGGAACTGCAATTTGGGGAAATCGATTTGTTCGTTCAAAACCCATTCAATGAGCGTCCCGACCACTATGTCATGAGCTTACGAGCCGGTGTTGGACTTGGATTTGGAGCAGGCCAGATCGAAGGTATTGTCGACGAAGTTCCCGACGTCAGGTTTGAGTTATTAAGTGAGGGGGGGGATTTTCCGGCACTCGATCCATCACTCTTTTCCGCGCTCCTACAAGCTCAAATCGGACCTGAATTGAATGAGGCGGTCGCGGGGCTATTGACGGTGGATCTAGATGGAATTGAGGTCGAAGCAGACGCCTTTTCATCCCTCAATTCTGACATTGACACCATGACCATTCAGCCGACTTTTCCCTCGCCGCCTCGAATTCAGAATGGGTGGCTGATAATTGAAGCGACGGCGGTTACGGAAATTCGATGATTTGATTTATCGGCTTGATCGGCTCGACTTAATTACAGCCGGTTTTAATGACGCGAATGGTTGACGTCTCTTGAGTTGTTGGGCCAGTGTTTTTGGATCTTTTGTAGGTCGTTCACAGACCGTTTCGATACAGACATAGGCGGTCGCTTGACCGGCCATTGATATTTTGCTGTCGATGATGGGCAAGACGCCAAGTGGCGGGCGCTCTACGTCTTCGACTACTTGAGCCAGACCGCGATTTGGTAAGTAGAGTGTCTTAAGTATCTTGAGCATAGGCTTGAGACTCGGCTTGTCGGGACCGACCAAAACAATTTGGAAGGGTTTATCCAGGCGCATTTCCAAAGCTGAAAGCAAAGCGGGATGAGCTGATGAGCGCGTTGACATTTGGTTCGTGAACGCGCTGAAGAGGCGGTCTGCTCGTTCCAGATACATTTGCTCTGTTGTCAGGTTGTAGAGCCTCAGTAAATTCATGGCACTGATGGCATTGCCACTGGGCTCGGCGCCATCGTATGCGGGCTTTCGTCTTACCAAGAGTTGCTCATGATCATGGCTGGTCAGATAATATCCACCTCCAACGTCAGCAAAATGATTATCCAAAGACTTTTGCAGCGTAATGGCCTGTTCTAGCCAATGGAAATGGCCAGTCGTTTCGTAGAGTTCGATCAAACCTGCGATCACGAACGCATAGTCGTCCAAGTACCCGTTCAAATGCGCCTTTCCCATTCTCCAGGTTCTCAGTAAACGGCCATCGTCGGTCTTTAGGTTTTTCAGCAAAAAACGTGCGGCTCGCTCAGCGGATTTAATATAGCTCGAGTTAGAAAAAACGCGCCCAGCGCGCGCGAACGCTGAGATCATTAATCCGTTCCAGGACGTGATTATTTTATCATCTAGGATGGGCGGGGGGCGCTTTAGACGGTGTCTGTAGAGACGCTGCTTTAATTTCGTGATCTCAGCGAGATAATTGGCCTTGGTGATGCCCAGCTTGTCTGCAGCTTTTTCGGGCGTATTCGCTAAATACAGCACATTGCGACCATCCAGATCACCTTGAGCCGTAATGCCGTAGGTTGGCTTGAGTAATTTAAGCCCCTCGGCCCCGACAAGATGTTCAATCTCGGTCGGGGTCCACGTGAAAAACCAGCCCTCTTCTGCATGACCTAGCGGAGTTTTACTGTCGGCATCTGTTGCCGAGTAGAAGCCACCTGCCTTCGATGTCATTTCGCGTTGTATATAGTCCAGGGTGGATTCGACGACCGACGCGAAGTCGGTTCGAGCCGTGATCTGCCAAGCATCTGTGTATGCGATTGCGAGCTGCGCATTGTCGTAGAGCATCTTTTCGAAGTGCGGTACTCGCCATCGGCGGTCGACCGAATAACGATGGAATCCACCACCAATTTGATCATTGATCCCCCCCCTGGCCATTTCCTGAAGGGTCTTCGTGACCATGCTCAGGACACGCTGATCACCTGTACGACGCGAATAGCGCATCAACAGGTCAAGGGTGGCAGGACGCGGAAACTTAGGGGCTCGGCTAAACCCACCAAAGTTGGCATCGAACCGGCGTTGAAACTGTTGGACCGCACGCTTGATCGCGGCTGCAGTAGGAAGGGAACCCGGTAATTCAGGGCGTGCCATTTCCTGCAAACGAGCTGTAATATCAGACGCTTTGGAGACGATGTCGGCAGGCTTGGTTTCATATTCCATTTGAATTGTCTTCAGAATGGAAAGAAAACCCTTTCTGGTCCCCCGATCTCCATCCCGTGCTGGAAAATAGGTGCCCGCAAAGAATGGCTGACGTTTTGGCGTCATCACGACGGTCATTGGCCATCCTCCGCGGCCCTGCAACACATAGACGGCTTTCATATAAATCTCATCGACATCGGGCCGTTCTTCCCGGTCCACTTTGATGGCGATGAAATGGCGATTGATGAATTCAGCGATCTCCAGATCTTCGAATGATTCTGATTCCATCACGTGACACCAGTGGCATGTCGAGTACCCGACACTCAAAAGAACAGGGCGATTGAGGCGCTGCGCTTGTCTGAATGGCTCAGCACCCCACGGAAACCAATTCACAGGGTTATGGGCATGCTGCAGCAAATATGGACTGCTCTCGCGAATCAACCGGTTAGTAAATCGGGGTTTGCCTGTCTTGTCCAAATGGTGCGTTCTCGGCGTATGTCCCCGCTTCTCAACCGCGTTTTTTTGAAGTTCGTCGACGAGTTTCTGGTCTGCTGTGAGACCGGGTAGTGATGGGTTGAGATGGCCTGTGTCCGTCGCACTGATTTTGCTTTGCTTTTCCACGGGTGCCAAGCCTTTTGGCTGTTGACACCCAAGCATGAAAAAAACCAACCAGATCGAGCAACGCGCTCGGAAAACCAACATACCAATCCCCGGAATTACAGAGCGACCGACAGCCAAAAACCAATGTCGGCAATGGCTGATTTAATCTCGATGCCCTCTTCCAGTCCCGGTACCGTTGGGTCTGCTGGCAAATCAAACTTAAATCGAAATTCGCCCTGGTTGCCCACATAGGTAGATGCATACATGAAAAGGCTGAGTCGTGTCAGGACTTGGACCTGAAAATCGAGGCGAACAATGCCTGTGTTATCACTCATATTCCAGATACCAGATGTGAGAACAGTGAGGTCGTTGAAGGACCCGGGCCTTGGGAGAACAATGTTTGTCGCAAGGTAGTGCCGGCCCAGATAAAGCGGCGTTAGGTCACCGGTCAGTGCCAGCCAAGGATAGAGTTGAGAATCGGAATAGCCCAGCTCGTTATGGAAGTATTCAATCGTCCAGTAGGCACTTTCTTGGTCACCGTACGCTATGGTCCACTCCAATCCGACGGTGCTTTGAAAGGCCCAATCCAGTTCAACCCTTTCGGGGAGCATGAGATTATCTAGGTCCGGGTTGAAGCGACCTGTCCAGCGGTGGAGATCCCCTCCCTGGATCGCAGCACCCTCGAATCGCAATTCAAACACATCGACGCCGACGGAATAGTCTAAGCCAATGCGGAGGGGCTGATCTTTACGAACCGACATTGTCGCACTCAATTCCGATTGGGGCAGCGTTTGCTCAGCGCGGATGACAACGCCGGTATCTGAGATTCGCTCTGCGCCATCAACTTGGGCGATGGCGTAGAGGTTTGTCCCGCTCGATTCGACGGGTACATGAAGTTTAAACATCGGTATCCCAGGTCGAATATCGAAGATGGCCAGGGGGTCTAGGCGCTGCGCGTTGACAAAATCCGTCGGATTCCAGATCCGCGCTGACCCCCACCGTATTGGCTGTTGACCGATGGTGATGTAGGCTTTCCGGTCTACGTCAAATTTGAGCCAGAGTTGGTCCAATTGCGCTTGGGTTTGGTCGTTTGAACCGACCGTGCCCACGTTCATTGGATCCACCGGCGCTTGTGGGTCCATAAAGTCATGGTCGAAACGTGTCCGAATGAATGCACGGAGTCGATCAGTGGGTCGCGCATCCCCGTACACAAAGAGTTGAGCCGAATGATTGAGCGGCATCTCATCTAGAGTTGAGTCGTCAAAATAGCGAGTGCCTGTTCGCAGATAAAGCCGTCCACCTATGGCAAGCGGATCTTGTTTTTCAGCCAGTCTGTTCTCGAGTCGATTATCCGAAGTCGATGTACCGGCGTTTGGTACGTCATTGCGGTCGCCAAAAATTAAACGGTCTCGCTCAGTTGGTTTCGGCCTTTCTTGTGCCGACTCTGATGTCTCGCCGAACAGGTTTGCTTCGCGGTTTTGCTGCTCTTGGTTTTGTGCATTCGCAGAGAAGACAAAACAAGATATGAGCACAATAGCCGCGTTCTTCATCGACTTTGCCCCTCAAGCCATGCCTTCGTGAAGATATTCTCAGGCAATCCGTTTAAGTCGATTTTTCGCATCACGACCAAGGTTTGATTGGCTTTTTCCACTTCATCGTAAATATGAATCTCCTTTGGGAAATAAACATCAGCCTTTTTCGACGGACTAAATATTTTGCGCCACTTGGGATAGTAGACGGTGCGCATCAGGCGGCCAGATAACGCCCGATCTTGTGCTTTCAATACATTTCCTGATTCTTGGTCTATCCACAGCTCAACTGTCGGATAGGCAACGTCGACGCCTTGTTTTGCACTGAGTTTGAGGTGGTGGACTTTGAATTTACCGAGGGTCGTTGCTGCAACGTATTCCGGATCATACTCCTCGGCCAGCCTGGATTCGTCAAAGTCTGACCGGCGGGAATCGGTACCACCAATTCTTTCCCGTTCAGTTCTTCGCTCCCACTTCCCGACCGTTGGATCGTAAATGAATAGGTTTTTATCGAGTCTTAGATACCCTTTACCGGCTTCCGCTTTAGGCCTGAGGAACAAGATCATGAGCTTGTCTTTGAGGTCGCGACGGTAAATGACTGACTCATAGACCATCATCTCTTTATTTTTCTCGCGTTGCTCTATGTAGGCCAACGCTTTGTAGTCGCCCCCGTTTCTCTGACGGTCATCGATGGTTTTTAAAACGGCCACCATCTCTGGTTTCGCCAGTTGGGACATTGATGGCAGTGGCACTGCAATCACAAACCCAAGCAGGACAAGACAGACTTTGACATTCATGGTCATTACTCCGTGAGTTGTATGGCAGAAATAGGTCGCATTCGGGCCGCTCTGATGGCGGGCCAAATCGACGCAAGGGTGCACAGCAGCGTAAAGCCAAACAGGGTCACCGATACATCCGACCACTGGACGACAAACCGAAAATGCTTACTCATAAGAATGGCTTGAACAGCCTCCACGGGGATCTCGATCATTGATGCATCCAGTAAACTGACGAGCAAAACGCTGACGGTACAGCCCAACGCAGTGGCGAGAAACCCGAGAATCGCAGCCTCGAGCATGATCATCGACAAAATGCCTTTTTGTTGCATGCCGATGGCACGCAATGTTCCGATTTCGCGAGTGCGTTCACGAACGGCGATCCAGAGGGCGTTAATGATGCCCAAAACGATAATTCCTGCCAGCACGCAGATGAGAAGAAACGATACACCGTCGATGGCTTTGAGCACCCAGGTCATAAAGGAGACTTCATCACTCCATACGGTCAGATCAAGCTTTTGCCCAGCCCAATCCTGTCCAGTGACCGTCTCGAATTTCATGAAAAATGGGCGAGGGTCATGCTCCATCACTGAATATCCAGCTTCGGTCAGAACTGTCCTCAACCCCTCCATGGTCGCATGGGCTTGGTCGATATCTTCGAGATAGAGCATCATTGCACCTGTTGAATTCGGATCTAGCCCATACAGGTCTAAAATATTTTTGGTGGGCATAAATACATTCCAACTGCTCATCATGCCCAAGTCCTGCATGATCGCAACGACCGTTAAATCGACGGTATTGCTCGTGCCGCGAAGGGTCTCGGTTCGAACTGTTAACCTGTCGCCAACTTTAACCTCAAGACGTTTTGCCTGCATGGCAAATAAGGCGATGGTATCCGGTCGATTGAGGTCTGCGAGTTGTCCGACTGGTATGGCTCGACCCCCATCGACATATTCGTTTTCGGGTGCCACCATCAATTTTTCCTTCAAGAATGGCTCGTTATCGATGTCGATGCCGTATAAACCTGCCCACATTGAGCCGGTGTCACTCACGACCTTGGCCCAGCCGCGATGGCGCTCGATGGCGGCTCGCAGATTCGGTGTATTGTCCAACACAACCTGTCTGACATCATCGACCTTGGTGACGATGGGGGCACCACTGGCACCCGATGATGATTTGAAAAATCCGGACACATTGACATGGCCTGCTGACAGAGTCGTCGCCGCACTGACCATGCTGCTGTAGACCCCATTCGACAGGGACAGCAGGAAAATCAACAAACCCGACACAGCACTCAAGGCCAGTCCAAGAAGCCATGTTCTTTTTCCTCCCTGCCGCAGGTTCCTGATGGCAATGCGGGTGTACATCAGTCGGCGCTCCTCATGGCTTCGATAGGCGGTACCCGGGTTGCGACCCGAGCCGGCCAAATTGTGGCGAGCAGCGAGACCAAGAGAATGATGCTGACACCTGCACCGATATGGTGTGCCGAATAATCGGGAAACAAACGAGGTCCCGAGAACATAAACATCATCATCTCGTTAATCGCAGGTATCCCGTGGTGTCGGAACCAGCTCATCAAACTGATGCCGAGAATTGCACCGCAGCCACCGGCGACAAGGCAGAGCATAAACGTCTCAGACACAAGCATCGATAGAACTAAGCCGCGCTGTGCACCAATGGCGCGCATGGTTCCGATTTCGCGGACGCGCTCAAGAGTGGCCATGAGCATTGAGTTGTTAATAATCACTAATGCGACTGCAAAGATGATGAAAATAGCGAAGTATAGGACGGCCCGGACCAGCTGGAAGAGTTGTCCTATGATGCCCGACGCTTGTTGCCAATCAACGACCTTCAGTTCTAACCCAGCGTTTTTAAAAGCCGCGTCTAACTTGGCTTTCGTCACGTCGACCAGCGACTCATCTTTGAGCAGAATCGCTGTACTCAGTGTCAAACCCTGATCGATATCGGTTTGGCTGTATGTCTGCTGTGCTGCCTGTCTTTTCGTCCGTTTCAGAGTCAGGCCCTCAAATTCGGAGAAGGCTCCGCCAAAATCATCGCTGGCCGACCCGTCCGATTCAGGACCGCCAAAAAGGTCAGTTTCGGCACGGGCTCGTGAAACCGTTTTTGCTTTAGCTTCGCTTTTAATAGCACCGAGTTCTGCGCGCTGTGCACTCGACATTTGCCCATATAGTTCTCTAAACGTCATCATATCGATCAGATTAGCTGCGCCCGATAAATCCGAGCGTTCAAGACCTTTAAAACTGAAGGTTCCGAAGACTTTCACATTTGCAGCACGGCTATAGCCACTCTTCGTCCATGCACGGATTGTAACAATGTCGCCAATTTTGAACGGGTAGAGGTCTAGGTGGGGCGCAAGAATGTCATAGAACTGGCGATGCCGCTCTTTAAGATTGCTGTCGTCAATGGACAAGAAAGCAGCCAACAACTCAGGGAAGGTCTCGTTGTCCTGATCTAGGATCGTGTTGAGAGCTGGTTTGAGCGCTGCGATAGATTTGGGACTGAGCATGATGCTGATGGAGCCGGATTGGGTTTTGAGGCGCCTCGCTTTGCTTTCTAGCTCGGCATTTCCAGCGATCAAGACGTCTTCCAGGCGGGACTTTTCTAGACTGTCTAAGAGCCTTGCGGCGAGAATCTTGAGTCGCCTGTCTGCGAATTTCTGGTTGATTAAAATACCCCGCGTCCCCTCTGGAACAGTCTCGCCTCGCACGATCTGAAACCGGTCGAAATGCTTCGTGAAAGCCGATAGATCAGTGCCCACATAACGGAGGTACATGAGACGACCATCTCCACCAGCCGGTGCCACTTGGGTATCTAAATATTCCAAACTCTCGAGTGGCGTGCGCTGAAATTGCGCCCAGAATTCGTCACTGCGGGCTTTTCGGACTGCGGTGAGCTGCCCCTTGAGCTCCTGTAGATGGTCTCCTCCCGCCACTTTAGTGCGGGCATCGATATCGGCGTCAAGCAACGCCAATAGGCGCTTGACTTTTGGTATCAGGGCTTTGGCTTCTTCTGCCTTCTGGTCTCGATAAGCTCTTCTCATTTTCGAGAAGGCTAGGTCCAATTCACTGCCACGGGTCATATTGGCGACGTTGATGCCCATCGGAACAACGGCTTTCACATTGTCGATTCGTTCGGCGACTTTTTTGACCGCGGCAAAACTTGGGATCTCTCCATAATCGAGTCCACTCATCGCCGTGCCGCCATAGATGGCGAGTTCGTCCCTTGCGTTGGCATCGTATACTTGTAAATGGCCTGCTAGACTATGAATAATGGAATTGGACATTGCCGTCTCGACGCTGTCTAACATAGCCGTTCCAAACACGACCAAGAGGGTTCCAAAAGTCATCAGTGATCCAACGATGGCACTCTTGATACGGTGCGCCCACAAACTGCGCGCGGCGAGCTTTAAAATCAGGCCTAGAGTCGCGGATCTCATGCGGGAGTTGACTCCGGTTGCACGCGCTCATCAGATGCCAATTGGCCGTCAACCATTTTGATGATCCGTCTCGCATGGCGCATGACTCGATGGTCATGGGTTGAAAAAATAAACGTCGTTCCAAAGTCTTTGTTCATTGTCTTCATGAGGTCGATAATTCGGTCCCCGGTCTCGGAATCAAGATTGGCTGTGGGTTCGTCAGCGAGCACGATCGAGGGTCGAGTCACCAATGCTCTCGCGATTGCAACCCGTTGCCGCTGGCCACCGGAGAGTTCGTTCGGTCGTTGACCGATCTGTTCCGAGAGGCCGACTGCGTCGAGCAGATGAGTGACTCGAGTTCGCCGCTCATCTTTAGACAGTCCACCTTGCAAGAGAAGGGGGAATTCGACATTTTGCATCACGTCGAGAACGGCCACCAAATTGAAGGTTTGAAAAATGAAACCCAGTTTTTCTAGCCTCAATGAGGTGAGTTCTTTCTCCGAGAGTTCCGATGTGCATTTTCCATCGATATAGACCCGGCCAGCTGTCGGTACGTCGACGCAGCCGATTTGATTGAGAAGCGTTGTCTTGCCACTGCCAGATGGTCCAGCGATTGTAACAAAGTCGCCCGCGCCGATATCGAGGCTGACACCACGGAGTGCATTAACGGTCACTTTTCCGAGCGGGTAGTCTTTGTAGACCTCATCGATTTGAACAATGTGCGTCATCTTGCCTTCCTGATTATCCCTATGAGCCGGACTACCGCTGTATCAACACTAACAGAGGTCTGATTTGAGTTTATGCCTTCAGACCATCGATCTCATTGGTCGATGCGCGCCGATAGAATTTGGATTCCTTGCCGTACCACGTCTGGTGGCGCGCACGTGAAACAAACTCGAATATAGTGGTCGTAGGGTCCGAAACTCGGGCCGGGAGCAACCAATAAGCCTCGATTGGCGCAGTCCTCTAAAAAGCCATTAAGCCCCCTGTCATCGAGTGCCTTTTTGACATCAATAAATAAGAACGTACTGCCGGCCGGTGCCTCGACGCCAAGCGCTGAGGCTGCATATTCGCCGAGCTCTCGATAGCGGTCACGTGCGTCGCGAACCCAGGTCTGACCTGGACTGCCCAAGGCGATTTGCGCTGCAATTTGTCCTGCCGTATTTACGGAATAAAAGGAGTTTCGACTGATGCGTTGTACACCGCTCATGACCGCGGCTGGTCCAATGAGATAGCCAACCCGGTTTCCTGCCATTCCATAGGCCTTGCTGAAAGAGTATGCGCTTATGGTTCGGTCCGGTGCAAAGGGGCGGGAATAGCTATGTTTGCCGCTGAAAACGTAGTCTTCGTACACTTCATCGCTGACGATCCAAAGGTCATTCTTTGTTGCCCAGGATGCCATCGAGGCCAGCCAGTCGCTGGGAATCAAACGTCCAGTCGGATTGTGGGGCGTGTTCCAGTAGATGGCAACGGTTCTCGAGGTGATGTGGTTTTCGAGGGCAACTACAGCCGAGTCCGCGTCGGTGGCAGTCTCAAAAAATGGGATGGGGACCACGTGGCCACCGGCGCATTTGATGGCATTCCCAATCAATGGCCAATATGGGGCGATGACCAATACTTCGTCCCCAGGCTTTAGCATGGCTGCTGCCAGTGCGAACAAGCCGGCCGTAGCACCTGCCGTGACTAGAACTTCATCAATCTCGGCTGGTTGATCGCCCGTAACCCGTGTTTTCTCGGCGATCGCCTGACGCAATTCCATGCGTCCCTGTACAGGCGAATACGTGTGCATACCCGGATGAGCAGCTACTGTCAGTGACTCCATTCTACAGGCGACAGCTGGCTCGAGCCATGTATCACCTATGTGTAAGGGATAGACCTGCCCACCAGACTGAAAGGCGCGTGTTGCGAGAGTCGAATAGGAAGACCTGTTTGCTTGGTTAACAAACGGGTTTAAGTCGGGGTATCGAGGCATATCTCTGTTCTCTCATGTTGAATTCTAATGGGTCTGCGTCAACCCGCCCACTAGATACTGCCCATTCTGGTCTCCCATGGGAATGGTCGTCAACGCGTTCTTGCTTAAATTGCTCTATTTCTTCCTCCACAAGTTTGGGTATAGTGCGCTGATTCAAACTCACCATAGATGAATTGGCAGGAGGGTACGATGGGTCTTTTTTCTTGGGTATTTCCGTCTACAGAAGACAAAATCAATAAAGCGCGAAAGCTTTTCTCCGATGGGCGCTATGCAGAAGCTAGACTGCAGCTTTTGGACATTGATGATGACGGGGCGAGGGCACTTCTGACTCAGACCAAAACTGAACTTGTGAAGCTGAATCTCGATAAAGCGGTCCAACGCGCCAGAGCGGGTGATTTAGCTCAGGTCGATAGTCACATCGCACTCGCCGAGCAATTTCATGATGGTACATTGACCGACCTCTTCGATGAGACCCAGGCGAAAATCCTCGAATTGGGTGCAGCGGGTGCCATCGACGCCGTCTGGGATGAGCTGGAGACATTTGCCAACCGGCGTGCGCGACTGGGGACGGACCCGGGCGACTTTACGCTGACGGCCTATTCGGGCAGCGGTAGCATCAGACTGTTTTTCGGCGGTGATCGACCTTTCAACTTGCCTAGTTTGGAATTTGATCCCCATCAAGTTTGGTTTAAACCTGCTTGGTTTGAGAGTTGCACTGGAGATGACGATACATTCAATGCCGCGATAAACGATGCCTACAAATCCGTTATTTCGGCAGGCGGAGAAATACCTCATAACCATCTCCGCATGGCCATCAAGGCCCAATTTGACGAACGGCCTGAGCAGGCGGTCCTTGCTCTATTAGAGAGCCCAAGAGCCGATCCAATGATTGCCTATGAACTTGGGCGAGCAGCCGCCGCCCTTGGCTGCTATCAAGCTGCGATTCTCTCCTTTGAAGCCGCGGAAGAGGCAGTTGGAGGCGCGTTCATGGTCGCCGATTTGTCGACTCGGTTTTGGATTTCCGTCTGTTCTCTTTGGGATCGAGACATGGAACGGGCAGCTGATGCGCTCGATCAACTCGACCATGCAGTTCCAGCCCATTTGCTTGCCACAGTTTATATTGAGGCCGGACGCTTGGAATTGGCATCCGCTGCTCTAGAACAAATTGCTGACGAGGATGATGAACGACCTCAACTCGAAGGGGCTTTTCGGCTCGCGCAAGAATTGGAAGCCGTCTTCAAAGACTATCCGATCATTAAGAACCCAGAAGCTCGAGGCACTGACGAATGGAACCATGCATTGGAAGCGGGTGCCAATCAGCTTCAGACGATTCTTGATTCTGTCCTCGGTGACCTCGAAGCCCTCGCTGAGACAAACCCGCTCGAATCCAGTTAATTTGCAATTTGCGATGGGGGTCAGACGGCCTCAGCCGTTTGGTTGTCACCGTGGACATTGTGTCGCTTTCGAATCTTGTCGATGGCGCGTTTACACAAGTCTTTGAATCGCTTGTTTGAGCTGGCTGAAGACATGCACTGTTGAAGTGCTGGTATGGCAGATTGCGTTCCGATTCGGCCCAACGCTGTCGCGGCTCTTCTGCGAACCATGACAAAGTCATGCTGCAATAGTGTCAGCAACGTTTGTTGCGCTGATGAGTCGCCAATCTCACCGACGATATCAACTATGTTGCAGATCTTGTCGCTTGGTGCTGTTGAATCGCGAGCGATGTCGAGTAGAAGTCGAATTGCGGGTGTGTACCGATGCCGCCTAATCATACCAAGCGCTGACCGACTTACTTCCACGTGAGGACTATTGATGACGCTGCCAAGGAGCTTGAGTCCAGATGACGCATCCGTCTTACTAATCAGGTCGCCGAGAGCCGCCTCTCGGACGTCTTTTGGTACGTCTGGTGCCTTTGCGATTTTCGCAAGGGCTTCGTAACCGCGAGGGCCGAGAGCGCGCGCTGCGGTCAGTCGCGACCGCGGGTCTGGATCGTCGAGCATATCACCCGCGACCGCTTCACATTCTTCAGAATCGCCGAATTGGTTGAACAAGAGGCTTTTGATTTCATCTCGATAATTGTCTGAAAGCGTTTCGTCTTGGTAGCCGTGTAACAGGCGAGTTGGGATGTTTTCTTCATCTAGACAGAGAAACTCGCAGATCTGTCCGATACGGCGAATAATGTCAGAAGTACTTTCTGGAGGCCAGACGGCATTCTCACGTATCCAGCGCACTTTTTTACCCGCCACCGTAGCGCCGATTTTTTTGATTAATTCAGTGATGTAACGCCGGGTAATACTCGCCAGCATACGCTTGACGGGGTCATCGCTTGCTTTCGCCTTACTGGACTTATCAAGGCCCTCGGGTAAATTCTCGTTATAGAGCGTGACTCGGGTGACTACCGTTTTCCGCCCATCTCGTACTTGATAGAGCGTATCCATCTGTAGGTTCATTCCCGAAATCGTACCGGTGATCATGGGCCCTTTGAGAAGCCCGCCTGGGTCGTAGTTTAGGTCCAAGCGATCAGCAAGGTTTCTCCAACATGCCTCGGCCGCGCGGTCGGGCTGCTGTCGCGGACTACCAAGTACCCACGCTGCACCGAGCGCAATCCCTAGTGAGGCTAGAATCGAGAGAACAATGACCATGTATACCCGTCGTAGACCGCTTGGCTATGGGGTCGGATCGCCAAAGCGTACCCAGTCCGTCCCCACGCCTACCATGTCCATCATATCGGACTTTTAATTTTGATCCACCGTCATTAATGAATTGGCACCATAAGGACTGAAAATTATGGGTAAATCCAGGTTTTGACAATGAGATTGACCAAGGGACGAGAGATTCCGTGAATTAAGCCTAGTGGCCGCTACGAGCAGCACTGGCAACCGCGAATAGAGTAATCGCACAACCAATCATGACGTGTATTGTGACGGTTTCGGCTAAGATGAGCCACGCAAGTATCGCTGCTCCAGCAGGTTCGGCGACCGTCGCCATCGCAACTGCGGTTGGCGGCGCATATCTAAGACTGTAGGTGAGTGCAGTGTGTCCGATGAGCTGCGGGATCAAAGTGGCCATTACAATCCAAAAAAAAGCGTCCGAGCTGGCGGCCTCGATAGGTATGCCCAAGCAGGCCGCCGTGAACAGCAAGACCCCACCTCCAACGCCGGATGCGATACTCAAGAGAGTCCAGGGATTGTATTGGGCTAATTGCCTCGCAAGCAGTAAATAGCCAACCATGCCGAGAGCCCCCAAAAGCGCGAGCCCGTTGCCGAGCATCGGGGCTGAACCAGACTGCCCGCTGCCTTGGCTGATCAGGACGATTCCGACACAGGCGAGACCGAGCGAGACCCAAAGTGTCTTTGTAGGCCTGTCTTGACCTGTCAGCCAGCCGATTAATCCAAGCAAAAGCGGAGTGGCAGTCACCAAGGTCGTTGATGCAGCGACCGAGGTGAGCATCAGTGACCAGACCCAAGCACCAAAGTGGGTTGCGTAGCAGAGTCCGGCCAGGACGCACTTCCATAGGGCCGCTTTTGGCATCGACTTGAAATATTGAGCCGACACGGGGAACATAACAGCCGCAGCGATTGTTAAACGGAGACCAGCCGAAACCAGTGGATGGGTGGGTTGAGCTTTTACGAAGAAAATAGCAGCAAAGGAGATGGCTATCGTGGCGACAACTAAACTCCAGATGGCTCCCGGAGTCCCTTGCTCTTCGTTTAAGTCGGCGACCATGCCGCTCCTTTTTGGATTTCTGTTGGTGAGTTTTGCCACAGGTTGCCGGTCTCGTCCAAAGGATCCAGAAACAGAAATTCGAGAATTCATCGCGCGGGCTGAAATGTTTGCTGAAAAAGAAGACTTGGGAGAATTACGGGCGCTCTTCGCCGACGATTTTCGCGGTAAGGGTCGCTATTCCAAGCAGCAGCTGGTCTCGATGATCAATTTTCAATTTTTACGTCGCCAGAAAATCTTCGTTTTGTCGCGAATTAGCCAGATTAGCTTTCCCACAGAGCGTACAGCAACCGTTGATTTACTGGCCGCACTGACCGGGCGTCCTGTGAACTCACCAGATGAACTCAAAAGCCTACGAGCCGATTTGGTTAAATTCAAGCTGACGCTCGCCAAAGATGATGGTGAGTGGGCCATCACTGCAGCTCATTGGTCGCGGGCCAATATGCGCAGCCTCCTCGAAGCGTCAGGTCTGATGCCATGATATTGAAGTTTCAACACGCTAAGTTTTGCTAAGTGATCGCCTAGGGGTTACCTTACAAACCGATGTGGTATGTACTCATAAATGACGACCAACTCGGGCCGATGTCAGAATCGGAGTTAAGAGATTTAATCTCCAACGGAGTGGCGGACTCTGATGCCTTAGTTTGGTCCGAATCAATGACCGATTGGGTGCCTCTGCGAGAGAGCCCCTTAGCCGCCGAGTACGGGGGAGCCATCGAGCCACAGCCTGACCAAGCTGACGATGACGGCACCCTCGTTGCGTCGCCTGATGATGAAGCCCTTAAAGCCGAGCTCGCCGCCCTCTTTGAGCAGTCCCAGGCTTCAGCTTCAATCGGCGATCGAGCCACGGCACTTGATGGCGAGCAGGCTCTAACCGACGAGGATGAGCCGGCGACAATTGCCATGCCCAGCTTTGTTCCAGGTGCTGATTTTTTGGATGCGATATCACCTCCTAAAGCGGACGAGTTATCAATGACACTGGGAGTGTCCCAGTCTTCGGATTCATCAGAGAGCACCGTGCAGCCTGCTCTAAACCAACCCATTGACTCAGAGCGTCTCGACGCGCGCCAAAGTGCAGCTGATAAGTCCGAGTACGATCCGCCGGCAGATGATGTCGATTATGCTGACATTGATGAAAGTCTTTTGCGGCAGGCCCAAAGTGCGGCCGTTGATCGTGAGCCTGCGAGTGCGTCCGAAATCCGGCTGACTGACGACCCAATTGAGGTCGAGGGGCCGAGTCAAGACGTTGAGCCTGCGCCCGCCATCCAGCTCCCACAGGCGAAGATTGTTGAGCGCGAGACTGCGATCCAAGAAAGTCGTGAACAGGCTCTGTCTAGTCCAATAGCAGACCTTGAGCCAGCAGCCCCCGCAGCGATTCATGACGCGCGGAAAATTGGCCGTCTGGAGTCTGGACGAAAATCGAAAGTACCCCTGGTCATCGGCGTTTTATTATTGGCTGTTGTCGGTGTCCTGACAGCACTCTATGTGTCGCAGACAGAGGGTGATGTCGTACAACCGAAACCCCGGCCAAAAGCAATCAAAATTGGAATGTCATCTGACGACATTATGAAGCTGACTCAGGCAAAGAAAAAGGCCATGGACTCGGCTCAGTCCAAAGGGGCGTTAAAGACCGACGCCCCTGCAAATCAGGCTGTCGATTCTGGGTCAGCTCAGGGGTCCGGCACCGGGCAGGCGGGTAAGCAGGTCGCAGAGTCATCACCACCGGCACCCAAACCCAATGCTGGGTTGTCAAAAAAAACAATCGGGTCTGTGACAGGCACAACAAAGCTGGAGAAAAAACAAACGGGTAAAAGGACGGCATCCCCGACGGATAAGAAAACCGCCAACGAGGCAAGAAAGAAAGCACTTCAACTGTCTCGGGCTGCTCAGCGTGAAAAAAGGAAGCAGCAGGCTTCCAAATCAAAGAAGGTGACACAGCCAAAAAAGCAACTCGCAAAATCGAATCTCTTTGGAGGAACTGGCCCAAAAAGCAAATTGCCCTTTTCGCTCAATCACAAGCAAATCACGCGGGCACTGGGAAAAAGACGTGGGACACTCAAACGCTGTATTGGCAAGGAAGAGAAATTTAAAAATGCGAAAGTCATGATCGCTCTGACCATCAAAAGAGATGGACGTCCAGCTAATGTGAGAGCCATCAGCGGGTCCGTTCGTGGGACGAAAATCGGACAGTGTATCGAACGCGCCATTGCCGGCGTTCGCTTTCCACGATTTTCTGGAGACCACATGCAACTCACAGTCCCGATTCGGCTCTGATGGTTATGAAAACGCTGTTTGACCTGTAGAGACGAGTGTGGCAGATCATGGCTATGAGCACATCGCAATATACCACCCAATCTGTCAGGATAAATGTGACCAGCCGGTTTGTGACCGAGCGTGGGCATCAAGACGCTGCGCAATATCTCTACGCGTACAAGGTTCACATAACAAATGAGGGTGAGGCAGCCGTGAAGTTATTATCGCGGCACTGGGTGATCACCGATTCAAATGACCAAATAGAAGAGGTGCGAGGGCCGGGAGTTGTTGGTGAGCAACCCTTACTTGGCCAGGGTGAGACGTTTACATACACCAGTGCCTGCATTCTCAAAACCCCTCAAGGGATGATGCATGGTCATTACGAAATGCTGCGGCAGGGCGGCGATGTTTTCCAGGCCAAGATTGCGCCTTTTACACTTAGCCAGCCATTAAAGGTCCACTAAAAAGGGGCGCCCATCTCTGCGAGGGCCGTCATTTCTGCCTCTGAGACAGGGCGAATCTGTGCAGCCCGCAAGCCCTCGAGTTCGATCGGGCCATAACGAAATCTGTGCAAGTCGAGGACGGGATATCCGCAGTTCGCGAGGATCCTTCGGACCATGCGATGTTTACCTTCCGTGACTGAGAGCACGACGGCGTTGCCTGAGATTCTGTCAACTTGGGCTGGAAACACACCCAGACTGGTTTCAACACCCCCTGCCAACTGTTTGGCAAGCTCGTCAGAAGGCATTCCATCCACGATGGCTTTGTACCAGCGTCGAACTGATCTTTTGGGATGGAGAAACCATTGAGTGAGGGAACCTGACCTTGAAAAGATCAGCAGTCCACTGGTGTCTCTGTCCAGTCGGCCGACTGGGTGAAACCGCCCCCGTAAAGACTCAGGAATGACTCCACTCAAGTCGCTCCGTCCAAATGGATCTCTCATCGAACAGACCACATCAACGGGTTTATGCCACGCGAGAAGATGCGGCAGTATGCCAATTTCGATGCCATCTATAGCAATGGTTTGACTCTCTCGGACCTTCGCCTTCGGGTTTGTCTCAGTGTGGCCATCGACGCTAATTTGACCACCTTTAATCATTTTCTGAACGTGTTTTCGAGGGCCTATGGCCCGATTGACCAGGGTCCAATCGAGTCGACGATGAGTCATCGGCTGCTCCAAATTTGAAAGCGGTTCGTTCGTGCTGTGCAAGAGGCACCTTCAAATGCCGCCTTCATTCGGTGTTTTAGACCCAATCGGCCTTGACCAACGATGACCAGTTGGCCGTCTTTCGACAGGCGTTTGCGTGCGCCATCAATCAACTGGTCCAAAACTGAATGATCTTCGCTTTTGCCTTTGTGTATGGGCGGATTACTGATGATTAAGTCGAACTCTTCGCGGGGTATTGACCGCCACCCATCGCTTTGAATAAGCCGCACTTGGTCAAGGTTACGCGCCGTCGACTTCAGAGCAAGGCTGTCCGCATCCGATGCACTGACCTGAATTGTTTTTTCAAGACGCTGGCACGCCCATGCGATAATGCCCGTTCCGCATCCAAAGTCGAGAATGCGTGACTTTGGTTTGAGTTGAGGCAGGTGGTCAAGCAGAAGCGCGGTAGCCGGATCCAGTCTCCCTCGGGAAAATACGCCAGGCAGGGAATACCAATCGACGGTTTCGTGTCTTAGATTGAGTGTTTGATGTGTCCACCAGTGGTCAATCTTTGAGCGTGCAGGAGCCTCCGTTCGTCGACCACTGAGCAGTCGACAATGATTTTTTACTCCCGCGGTTTGAATTGTAGAGAAGAGTGGCCCCATGCGTTTCGCTGTTGATTTAATTCCTTCGTCATTTGCGCCGCAGATCCACAGCTGACCTCCTGGCACCAAGCGTCCCGCGATCATGTTCAGTGCATAGCTCAGAGAATCTCTGGAGTGAGGCAGTCGAATAACTGCCGTTTCAAAAGACGCATTTGGCGGCTCAGGGACACCCACTGAGTCGCCAATACTCCACCGATTCCAAACTGTTGATGGTGGATGGACATTCCGTATCCATCGACCCACATAGCCGCCTTCATCATAGACAAGAGGCGCTGGGCTTAACTCTTTCGGCAGCAGCTCTCTAAATGTCTCGACCAGCCGCTGTTCTCGACGGGCGGTTTGATACGTTTTCATTTGGTCAGCTCGTCCGGTGCACAATCGGCATCGTCTACTGAGTGCCTCAGCAATGCATCGAGCGTTGAATAACGAATGGCAGCGCGTTGGCAAGCCCATTGCAAGCTCTGGACAGGCCCCCATGTAATGACAGAGCGCCGGCTTCGAGTGACACCGGTATAGACTAAGTCTCGTGTTAACATGGGGACATCGACAGAGGGCAAACAAATGAGAACGGATTCGTATTCTGAGCCTTGCGATTGATGCACGGTCACGGCGTAGGCGAGTTCGAGGTCACCCAGTAGACTTCCCAAAGGCAAGAGTCGGTTGCCATTGGCTCCCCGAAACAGCACGCTGTGTTCGTTTATGTCACCGTGACGAGGACCGATGACGACCCCCTGATCCCCATTGAACAGGTCGTGTTGATAATCATTGCGCCTCATGATGACCGGTGTGCCGGTCTGAAATGTCTGCTTTGGATTTAGATGGTAGCGCTCACAATGAATCGACTGAAATAGCCGATTAAGCGAATTGACTCCTGCAGGTCCTTCGCGAGTGACGGCAAGAACCTGTGTTCGTTCGAATTCATCGAGCAACTGAGAATAGGTCTCATGTATGGGGTCGTCGACATCGGACACTGCCGAGTGCGTCATCATAAAAGGCAGGCGCTCTAAAAAGCTGAACTGTCGTTCGTACCAAGCCGCGACCATGGCATCTTTGGGTACATTGTCTGATACATGTTCGGCACCAGCCCATCGGATTTCTTGGACGGAGTTTTTTTGATTCACTGAATCGAGGTTTGGTTTAGTCTCACATATGGCTGCGGCAAACTTAAGTATATCTCTTCCATCAGGATCGTCGTCACGCATTCTAAAACTTTTTGTGAGTCTGGCTGTGGCTTTTGGAAGTGCATTGATTAAATCTTTGTAGACCTGTCCCGAGCCAACAGATGGCAGCTGGTCGTTGTCTCCTAGGAGAATGAGCTTGCTCGATTCTGGCAGTGCTCTTATCAGACGAAACATCAGATGCGTGTCGATCATTGACGCCTCATCGATAATCACGACAGATGCGCTCAATTGATTGCGCGGATGATGTTTGAATCGTCCGCCTCGCGGATGGTAGCCCAGCAATCGATGTAAGGTCATCGCTGGAGACAGACCATCCAGTGTTTCTCGTCCTTGAGACAAGCCATTTCTAATGGCCTGATCCATCCTGAAGGCCGCTTTACCTGTCGGGGCGGCCAAGACGATCCGGCTCAGGTCGACGCCCTCGGAGATCAATGCTTTGATCAATGCGACGACGATTGAGGTTTTCCCTGTACCCGGACCTCCGGTTACCAAGGTCAATTGACGATGAAGTGTCTTTTCCACGGCTTGCCGTTGCTCTTGGGACAGCGGGAATTCTAATGCGAGCGCGTCGATGTCCAGTGTTGTCACACCTGTGAGTCTAGTGGCCATTGACCCCATCTTTTTCGCCAGGATAACTTCTTGGTTGAAAGCTCGATTCTCATGGAGCCAGCCGGCGCGAATGATGAATGGACAGGACTCTGTTTCAGCCCCGATCAGTGGTTTGAGGTTGCCGCGTTCGATGTCATTCATCAGGGACTCAATGCCCTCACTAAACCACTTGAGATCTCCGGCCATGAACGCTGCGATTCGCTCCGTTAAACGGGTACGAATACACATCTCACCGTCGACCCATATAGGGAGTCTGGTCGACCCACTCTCTTGATTTTCGAGAGCGACAACCAGTAAGAGCAGCAGTGCACATCTATACCCGTCGCTCTTTTCGTTGACAGCGGCCGTCAATAGTTCAGCTAAGGTTACGTGGTTGTTCGCGGCGCGGTCTTTACGCAGTTGAGATGTCAATTGGGAGAGGCGCCCGCGCCGAAGGCCTTTGTCGAGCGTCTCATAGTGGGCCCATGCGGAGGTCATCGTACACTCAATCTTCATTGGGCCACCTCCCGACGGGCGGGTAGGCGTGGGTCATCTATCAGCGATGACTCCCACGCAACGACGTCTGCCCAACTTGGCCGCTCGAAGTAAACCGCAGATGACCGGGCGTCTTCCGATGAAGCCCCCCTCAAGAACAGATACAAATATCCTCCGAACCGTCGCTCGTAGTCTTCAAGCGTTTTGATGCCAAGGACGCGAACCATTCCAATTGTGTAGAGACGTGCCTGAATGACGTAGTTGGTTTGAACATGATTATGCAGGCTGGACGCCACATACTGGCTCAAACGGTCGCTCTTCCAATCGAGCCAGAAATATCGTTCCTTGTATTCGAAAATGAGATCGATGAATCCTTTGACCAAGCCCCGGTCAACGGTCCAACTTTGATTTGCGCCTTCGGTGCCGTTGAGGAGGGGGTGACCGTGTTCTGGTATTGGAAAAATAAACTCCATTTCTCGCAGACATCGAAGGGACGCAAGCGGTGGCAAAAACGCTGTACCAAGGGGAAGTGACTGACTGAGTGCTCTGTAGATAAGGCCTTGTGAATCGGACAACCATTTTGGATCGATATCGTGTCGTCTCATGGTCTTTTCGAACGCCCATTGTACTTGCTCGTCTCTCGCCCAATCTGGATAAGCTTGGGCAATCAGTTTTTTGAAATCCAGTTCTTCAATGACTTCGTGTAAGAATCGGCCCATATGCTTTCCGCCCGGTAGATCCTTCGCGAGATGTTGTTCCAACTGCAAATCCTGTACGTCATCCATCGGGCTGTCGTTAACATCCTTGGCTGGGCTGATGGGCATTGGAGTGGTTGGAGCCTGTTGCTTCATCCCCGAATAACTGGTTACGATCCATGGGGCATGGTGACGGCGCAGGAGGTCATATCTGTCGCGATTCATCGATATCGTTGGGACGGCGACAGCGTCAGTTTTTAGCCCGAGCGCTGCGCCCATCATTGTGCTCATGGCGCCCTGATTAGACTGGATATCTGCATAGTCGGTAATGCGGCCAGAATCGAGCAGTGCGAGGAGTCGTCTGTTCAAGATATCATAGGGGCCGGCCAGCGGTTTGCTCGACTGGACAGCACCGACATAGAGTTTCGCGACAGAACGAGTGAGCGCAACATAGAGCAACCGTTCATTTTCCTCTGCAGCCTGTGCCTTGAGCAGGTCTCCAAAAGCTTGGCATGCGGACCGACCGACGAGGACATGGCGTTGATTGGCGTAATTGACAGTTTGTACCGCTCCGCTCGGCGGTCTCGAGTAGCCTCCGAAGAAGAAGACGATGCCCGCTTCGAGACCTTTGCTCCTGTGGATTGTCAGAATCTGAACCGCATCGTGTTCGCCTGCCAGCCGCATACCGCTGTTTATTCCATCAGGAATTGAACTGCCCTCATGCCAGCGTTCGAGTGTTTCGATGAGCTGGTCGAGCTGGGTTCGGCCTTGCGCAATGGTCTCCAGAATGACCTCGAAAATTTGTTCGACCAAAGCCAGCGTTTGGTCACCCCCGATTCGATCCAATTGGCGAGCCATGAAGCCTGATGTCAGAGTGAGGTCCCGGAATAGCTCGCCATATCGGTTACGCTCAGCGAGGCTTTTCCACCGATTGAGCTGGTCCAGAAAGTTGGGATCCTCAGTATAGCTCCGATGCTGAGAGAGCGGCTCTTGAGGAATTGAGAAGAAATTGGAATACAGAGCACCCAGTCTAGCCGACTCTGAACCAGGCCGTGAAACCGCCTTCAGGACTCGGATGATGTCCCGGCATTCTTTGGACTGAAAAATCTTTGAATTGGACTGTCGAACACTTGAAATACCGGCCTGTTTGAGCCCATTCGCGATGAGATTGGCCTCGGTTCCGGTTCGGACCAGGATATAAATATCATTGGCCATCAAGCGTTTTTTCTGACCCCCTTCACTCCTCAGGAATAAGGCCTGATCGTGTGACAATAGCTGCTGAATACTCCCAACGATATTGTCCATAAAGCCAGAAAGGACGGCAGCACCTGACGGACTTCTAGAGCGGCCGCTTGGATGTATTGTCTGTGTCCAAATGGTCAGTGGTTTTACGATTTGGTCCTCGGAATCAACTAAAGTCAGCTCTTTTCGCCCACATAACACCGGCTCGCTGTATCGTATTGGACCCTGAAGCATTGGGTCAGCATCCCGTTGGTCGAGGATCATATTGACCGCGTCGATCATCGCATTCGTAGATCGGAAATTGGTCCTTAATGGAACGCGTACGGCTGGATTATCTTGGGCGTTAAGCAGTGAGTCTCTGGCATCCAGATAGGTATGAATGTCTGCACCACGAAATCCATAAATCGCTTGTTTTGGGTCACCGATGATGTAGAGAACGCCTTTCGGATTGTCGACAAATATACGTTTGAATATGTGCCATTGCTTGCCATCGGTATCTTGAAATTCGTCGATAAGGCCATAACGAAATCGCTCATGTAGGAGCTTGAGAAAGTCCGTATTTGTTTCGTCGCAAAGCGCATCACTGACTCGGTTTAATAAGTCATCGAATTCGAAAAGCCTGTCCCGCTCCTTTTGGTGGTCAATTCGCTTTGTGACCATAGGGAGCAGTGCGTCGACATCGGCCCGTTCTTCGGCTTGAAGGAGTTGGGCAATTCGACTCAGTTGGTTGATCCGGTTGAGGTTCTTGGTTTGGGTTGCGCTCAACCCATCTGGAAAGGGTGCCTTTAGGGCCGTTGACCGGGCTCTGGGCGGTCGAATTAGTGCCTTTAAGTCTAAGTCGATCAGTTGGGCCAAATAATCTTGTCCATCGGCTTCACTCCGGTTCAATTGCTCGAGCCGTGGTGCTTGATCGGCAATCGCCTCGACGCCCTTGCGTTGAAGAGCCAGTTGACTGACGGACTCGATATATTCATCGGCCCTGAAATCTCGATTCAAATCAGATTTTAGAGATTGGATTTCCTCTGAGATATCTAATCTATTTCGCAAATAGCCCTTGCTATGCGCATTTTGTAGCAGGCGACACAATTCGCGATCCCCTGTTGATTTGCGATGCCAGCGCGTCAGGCGCTCATGGTGTTCAGGACTCTGAGCGAAATCGTATCGAACGGCCTCTCGCCATGCCCGTTCAAAGATAATGTCCGTGTCGACCTTCGTTTGCTTGAAGACTTGGCCACTATTGAACGCCAACTCTGATAGCAGTCGGTTGCAAAAACCATGGATTGTGAAAATAGGAGCGAGGTCAAAACTGAATAATTCCATCTCCAACTTGCTCTTGATGTTTTTATCAAAGAGCCAAAACTCATCGGCTTCCGTTGGAGACGCTATCCCATCGGGTTCGCACAACTCAGCTTGCTCAAGAATCGTCTCGATCAAGCTCCGGATTCGACTCTTGAGCTCGCCAGTGGCTTTCTCAGTAAAAGTGACTACAAGAATTTCCGAAAGTCGGGCGTCCGTGTGAATCAGACGATCGATGACGAGATGCTCGATGGTGTAGGTTTTACCAGTCCCTGCACTCGCTTCGAGAACGGCATGTTGTTCGCGCGGGATTTGGCTGAGAACTGGCGGTCTTGGATAACGATACATCAGTTCGCCTCCATACGGAGGATCAAGTCGAAGCGGCGCATAACCATTTCATCTGCCAGTTCAATGGGTGGTAAATCAAATTGGTTTGGATTCACGATGGGTCCAAATCGGTCAGACGTGTCCTGATTGGCGTTCAGATTGGGTTTGGCATCAGGAGACTCCAAGCGAGCTCGATACCACTTGTAGACCACTTCAATGGGTAGTCTGTATGCGTGAAATCCTTGACACAAGTCAGAGATCACAGCCTTTAACCAGTCGATGGCATAGGCTTGTGGTGGCACTCGATAAACCCTGGTCTGCTTGAAGGATGGGGCGTCGCCCGCGCAAGGTAAGAGCACCCTGACGGTTTCCGGCAAGTTGAAGCCGGCTGCAGACATGATAAGAATGCTGACCATACCCTTGAGCCAATGCTTGTCCGAGAGCCGCTCTGAGACCACCGGTGAGATAATGGTAAAATCACCGGGGTGGTACGCCTCCAGTCGCCCTTGTAATTTAATTTTATGTTGGTCACTGAGGTGGATGTCTAGGCTGTCATATTGATGGTCAATTAACGCGGCTTCATCACACGGCCCGAAGACGCGATGCGTCCATTCATGACGTGGATTGTCAGTTAAATCGGAAACCACACTCAGCCAACGCTCCAACGTCTTCAAATCATCCGCCATAGTCGCCGTGGCAAATGGGCCAGTTGGATAGCTGTTTTTCAGATACAGTTTCTTTGCGGCGTCTTGATAATGTGACTCAAGACTTGTTCCGTCTTCGCGATAGCTCCAAAACACATCGGTCAAGAGCTGATATCGCGCGAGTGAGTCCAAAGTAATGGGCTCGCTGGTGATGGGTGGCCTCGACTCCAACTCTTGCATTCTGAGGACGGTTTTCGCCGACTGTTGAAGCGGCGACATTAAAAAGCCTCTAATGGTCCCCATCGTCACCGAGTCGGGCGGTGTGAATGTGTACCCTGCATCGTGTTTTGGTTCGATAATTTTAAACCCTCTAATGAGGCCTTCATACGTCTCAAGAGCATCCGGCGACTCGGTCCAACCCTGGGGCAGTTTTGAGAGGGCATGAGCGGCCTCAGAGTAAGCCATATTGGTTGGGTTTGGGTCTACTGGGTCAAAATATGTCGCATCCCATCCCGTCATTGGATGGACCGTCGTTAGCCTTTGAAGTCCATCTCGGCCGATGTATGGACGCAGTACAAATTCAAGTTCCCGGATGACGGGTGATGGGTCCAGGGACTCAGCTGTAGTTGGGTTTTGACCCACGTATGACAGGTGTAGGCATTCACGGGTCGCGAGGATGGTTTCCAAGAACAGATACCGATCTCGTTCCGATGAGCTTACATCGCCTGGATAACGCTTAAGAGACCTGAGATCGAGGGGATTAGGCTGCTCGATACCCGGATACAAACCTTCGCCCAAACCCAGGACAAAAAGATGTCGGAACGGCAATGTCCGCATAGGTAATAGTGCTGAGACCACAACACCATCAGCACGGTGTTGTGAGCGATTGCTCTCAACTCGACCTAAATCAATAAGCAGGAGTTCCCTGACGATGGGGTAGGGAAGCGGTTTGTCATCCAACTGCCGATCAGCCAGTCGCTCCACGCAGCGGATGCATCTGTCCAGCACCATTTCATCGACGGCGGATAGTGGCATAACGTACCGGTTGAATAAGCGACAAATATATCGGCCCCAGTCTGTCAGAGTCAGCTCACTTCGTCCCATACGCCGAGCGTCGACCATGAGGTCGTAAATCGAACTGGCAAACATGGAAATGACGGCTCTATCTTCGCTGGCGCTCTCCAAAGGCGAAATTATCTCATCATGCCACTGAATGGGGTCTTGGCGGTTTGTGGGCACCTGACCTATAAAATGTCCGACCAAGATGCGTAGGAGTGCCTGCTCCCAATGGTATGCGTCTCCGGTGAGATAGGTGCCGGCCAGATCATCGCTGTCGGCTCCGTAGCAGACATTCAAATCGTCGATCCAATCGCGCCATGTTTGTCGAATTGCTGCCGATGAACCGTGCAAATTCTCGTGATATAGGACGCGCGTCATACGTTCATGATCAAGGGTGGTCATCGGCAGTTCTAAGAGTGCTTCAATCAGCCCGAAAACAGCACTCTTTTGCGCTAAGCTTTGATCTAAAAACTGAACCGGGATTCGGTCATGTGCGTCGAAGACGTCCTCGATTTGAGCAAGGTATCGGTCTCTTTCACCTTCAGGGCATAGGATCGCAATCTCATGAAAACGTATTGGATTGGGTTGCTTCTGGCTTTCTTCAACAGCATGCCAGATGGTTTTCGCTACGACTTCAACCTCTCGTCTGAGCGTCGGACAGGCCGAAATCTTGATACTATCGTCGATGGGTAGATGAGACCCTGTTTCATCCGGGATGGGTGCTCGAACGAGGATATCATGTTGAAGCTGGGCCAGAAGCGTCTCTGTCGATGAGAGCGGATCTAGAAAACCTGAGACAAACTCAGCTTGAGTGAGTTCATTGAGTAAATGGATATATTCACGTCCTGGACGTCCCCACAGTCTCAGCGCAGGGTTGTCTGCATCGGCTGTCAGTCGAAATGGGTCAGCCTCATCTAAATTGATGGCTTGTCGGGCTTCCAGCTGCTGCACAGCTTCTAATTTAAGCTGAGCCAATCCAGTTTTATGGATGTCCTCCCAAAATTCGATGCATGGGTTGAGGGCGTAGACGAAGAGTTCGGTTAAATGACTCAGGCGACCGTAGATTTCTATGAATGCAGGGGCCGCATAGGATTGACCAAATAAATGAACCTCTCTCGGTAACTTAAGCTCGTCTCCAAGATGGTGAATCGCATCGATCAGCATCATGTGTCGCTGCTGGTCTTGAGATGTGGAAAAAAAATCGAGCTGGTCGTCTTTCGACCCCAGTCCTTTTAAGCATTTTTGAGAATCAAAACACGCTCGATATAGCCGATGTTGCCACGCGCTGACCTGCGTTTCCTGAACATTGCTTTTAGGTGGATGGGTTGCCCAAAACTCCAAAATATCGCGCCGGCTTAAACTGTACTCTTCAAACAAACGCGCGAGTTCACCCGCCAGTAGGAAGGCTCTCACCTGGCGACTGGAGGCGGCGTACGCATAGTCGAGATAACGCGATATTGTACCGAGTTCATTGCGCTCTAGAAATGCGTCATCCTGGATACGATGATAGAGGTAGAGTTGGAGTTCTGATTTGTCGACGACGCGTATGTTTGCCCGGCTTTCTTCAACGCAGTCCCTCAAAAACGTATTCATCAACTTGATGTTTAAATGCGCGGCCACACCTGCGGTCTGAGCTATATCGAAACGAAGAAACTGTTCGACTGTTGGATTGGGAACGATGATGTGCGCCGGCTCAAGGGGATCTCTGAGCTGCGATTGTCTTAGGCGCTCTGCAAGGGGGGCGCACAGGACTTCAAACCGATTGGAATAGCAGAGGTGTAGCATGGATTTTAGACCTCCGCCTTCGCCAAGCTGACATCCATGGCTTGATGGCCACAGAGGCTTGGTCTAAAAGCACCACGCTTGTTAATAATCCGGTGACTGTCATAAATGAAAGGGCAATTGATGCCGCTTTCATCACGATTCAGGCACCCCACAACACGGGTTCTCGCAGGCCGTTTGAATGGATCCGGAGGCTGATTGCTATGACCAAATTGGTCCCAGTTGAACCATGGCTGCCGGTTGAAAAAACAGCTTTCCATTACGGTCGCTCACCTTTAAGACATTGCCCCTCACCGTAGACATGACACGACTCTATTCTGTGGGCAAGACGTGTCCTAATCAAGGGCTTAACAAGGAATTCAATTTCCAAATAAGTCCGGCCAACGCTCAGTCACAGGACCATAGGACAGAGAACCGGCGTAGTACGGGACTGGTTCCGTCATTTGAGCGTTTAAGCCTGGCTTGAACCCTGAGAAAGCGTCTCGAGATGACACCCTGATCGTCTAAGGCGTCTCCGATTTGGTTTGGTCCACCGTCGTCGGCGAGCTGGCCAACGAGTACTGATGCGCCTTGGGCGAGCTTATTTCTCTGATTTGCGGTGCGTGCCGTGAAGCTGATGTCACCCCCATCTGGTACATCGGCCGTCCAAACCAGTTGCGACCAGGTCGGATTATCACAATCGGCCTCTATATCTTCCGTATAGGTGCCGATTCCGAGACTATTTTTGCGAACCAATCCGGTTGAGTCAGCGAAGGAGTAAACGCGCTTTGCATTGTCCCATTGACGTGTCGTGACACCAGCCAACGTGCTGAGTCGAAATAGACTTCTTGAAATTGAGTGTGCAAGCCAAACTCGGCCAAGGCGGTCGATGTCGATGGATGATGCCCCGATCGTATTGGGCGCTGTATTCCGATAATGAATGGCATTAAAGGTATTGTCAGCCACGCAGTCGTCCGCTTCCCACCAGGCAATTCCAGAGGGGCCGTCACCACCCAATGCGGTATAAATTCGGTTATTATGATCGACGGTAATACCCCGGCCCCCGGTTCGATTTCGCGGCATTGCAACCCGACACCATGACTCTGTTCTGGGATCGTACGCGACGGCATCATTACATTCCCAGCCTGCGAGCCAAATGCGGCCATAGTGATCAATTGTCGAGCCGTACGAGTTTCGACAACCGTCTCTGAGTGCCTGCGGATTTTGTACCAAGGGGCCCACGGCGTCGGTGCTGGTATCGACCGACTGCATGGATGCATCGCCGAGACTCGTCACCCACACGCGCCCTCCACCATCGATGACCGACCCAAAGGGCGCTAAATCAAGCTCGACTGAATTCACAACTTGCCCGTTATTGGGATCGAGCTTGTACAGTCTTGATTCGTTGTAGGCACCGACCCATACATATCCATCGGGTCTAAGGTCGTCTCCCTGATCGATCACCATTGACCGCAGTAATGCGTTCTCGCCACCGACCGGGGCAGACCAAATAATACATTCATCTTCGCCATAATCGAGGGCGACATCATTTGTTGAGGTCTCGATTTGATTATTCCCATTGCGGTCTATACATCGGGCAATGTTGCCGGCCACTTTCGTCACCGTTCCTTGCATGCCAAAGCCAATTGTGGCGATGTAGGCATCCCCCTTATCGTCAACGGAAACTCGACTGGCCATGTTACAGCCGTCGTTCCAGCAACATGTATCAGGGCATTCTCCAGCCGGTAGGCCCACACGATATGTTCCAACGGCACGCGGGTCTGGTCCCGTCGTATCCCATCGGACTAAGGTGCTGTTGGCGGTATCCGGCAGCCACAATGGTGCATTGGTTTGTTCGCGAATGTCGACGATCAAGCCATCAGCATCGTCTGAATACACCGTCCCACGGGTGTTTAGAGTTTTGAAGGCACTGCCACCACTGCCGATGACCTTCATGTTCACCAGTGGTGTAGACGACCGGTATAGACCCCCGTAATAGTGAAATGTGTAGCCGCAAAACACGTAATAATATTGTTGTTGTCGTCCGCTTCGACGTCGTCTAAACCGAAAGTTTCGTCGGCGACGACTTCTCGCTTTTCTGCAATACTTCGGAACCTGTGTAGCTGCACTGGTTGCCAGATAGGCATACCCTGACGTGGGGCTCACAGCCATTTTTCGACCGATTGTCGACCTTGTGATCCCACTATTATGTGTCTTCCAATACGGTGTTGTCTTTGCATTATGGTGTTGTTCAGAGGCGTATATTCCACGGGCTGTTGCAACGATATACGGGCCGCCAGGCCAGGCTAAAATGTCGTTGATGTTGGCCGTTCCACGGTGAATGTGGTGGCCATGACTGCCGCTTGGATGGATCAAATGGTTGGGTGATTTGTTCGACGCTGGTATGGCAGGGCCGTCCGGGTAGGACCAAACTCGATATCCATTCCACATCCCCTGATACAGGTTGCACTCCTCGTCAAATGAAACACTACTCTGCCCTTGGCCTTTCGAGAATCTAGCCTCGGGAACTCGCCATTGGTCAGCAGCAAGACTGGCATCATCGTTGACCATGAGAAGCCCCCTGGTCGTTGTGAATGCTGAACGGTTCCCAGTCGAACAGCTGTCCATGTCATGTACGGGAGCCGCGGCCTCAAACCGATCGGCGAGATTGCCGGTGAAGTCAAAGCGAAAAATTTCATCATGGATTGATGCGATCACAAATTCACCGTTTGGTGATAAAGCAACATTGGTGAACTTTTGCTCAGCCCACAAGGCCCACGTCGCCCCATCATCGTTGGTGTAATAGAGTCCATCTGGACTGGCCAAGATGATTTCCCCGGGGCCACGAGAAACCATCGCGCCGCAACATTCGACGTCATCGAGAACGGTATCCCAGGTCTGTCCATCATCACGGAGACGACGGATTTCATCTATGTAGTTATGTATGAAGACCCGCCCGGACGGTGTAATCGCCAGACTACGGACCCCATCATATCGACCTTCTGTGGGCGTAATCTTGCGCCACGTGAGAGAACCGATATCGGCCTTGATGATTTGTGGCTCTTCGATGGCAATACTGAGTTGATGTTCGTCGCGCCCACCGCGCACATCCTCGGCGGTTACCGTCACTTGGTAGGTTTCGTATCGGCCCCTCGGATAACTATGGGTTGCGATCACCGCACGGGTTGGCTGTGGCGGTGTTCCATCCCCCCAGTTGATTGTGTATGTGATGGGATCGTTGTCCGTGTCGAAGGCATTGGAGACGAGAACCACATTGTATCCATCCTGATTTGCCACGCGAACCGACTGAATGGATGGTGCGTTGTTGGGCAGGGGCACATCTCCTGCGTCAAATGGCACTCTAAACCCATTCCCAATCACAAGCCCTGTCACTCGGATCTCGCTCGCCCCTTGTGGCGCAAAAAACTCCATCGTCGAGCGATTGCTATTGGCCAATTCCATGGACCCGTCTCCGCCGATGTCGACGGAAAAGCGCATTTCCTGCCGTACGTTTTCTGGAATCGGGGGGATTTCCACATTGCGTTGCTGCGTGTCGGAATCCTCTCCATCGGAGACAGTGACGGTCATGACTCTGTGGACGCCACCCAAAGCGAAGGTAAATGGACCCAGAGACCCGGCACGTACCTGGGTGCTTAAGTCAGTCACGGCGTCACCATCCATGTCAGCGGTTACCGTGACAGGCTCATTGAATGGCTCAGTCGTTGAATAATCGATGTACGCATCCCACCCAGGATCCGGAGCAGCATCAACCGTCAGTCGATATCGTCTCCCCCCTAAATTTTCAATGATGGGCTGGTCTCTCACCACGGGCGGTCGAGGTGTAAAGCGTGGATTCCAGTCATCTAGCGTAGGGGGTGCATTGGCGACCCGAACCGTAAAATCTGACTCAGAGGCGGAGCCGGCAAAATCCGTCGCCCGGACGATGAGACGCACATCAAGGTTGCCATCTCCGTCTGGTATAAATGTGGGCCTTGGTCCAAAATCGTTAGGGTCATCGTAGCCCGGTGTTGGCTCGATCCGACCGCCACCGTCAGGCAGTCGATACGTGAATCGAACCCCATTGTGGGCCGAGCCATCGCCGAGCACGCCTTCCGGGTCGGTGCTGTTACTAAAATCCAATTCAATTTGTTCCGCCGGCTCTACTTCGTATACCTGCTGGGCTGACTCAATGGTTGGTGGCTCACGGTTATGGACGAGTTCTAGACCGACTGAACCAAAAGCACAGTCACTGCAATCGGCACGGGTTAAGTGGGCGGGCCCGCCATCACCAGGCTGATAGCATTTTCCGTTCCATCGACCATCGTCGCACGCGCGAATCGGAATCGCGATGCGATCTCCCACTTGCATACCGGCTTGCGGGATGAAGCTAATAGGCCCGTTGGTCGCATCTTCACCGGCTTCACACCAATTGTCGTCCAAGTCGATATCGTAACAGATGGATGTGATTCGGTCGGGAATGCCGCGGGGCTTCTCCGCGTCGCCAGGAAAGACCTCATGATCTGCATCGACGTCATTGGTTGCTCGAGGATCGAGATTGATCGCCGCGCCGATATAACCGGTGTAGTAGCTATTGAGTCCTTGTGGATGCCCAACGATGACCGGTGGGTGGTTTTTGAGAGAGAGCGTAATCTGGACAGATTTGTCATCGTAATTTGTCCGTCCAAAAGAATCGGTGACTTCCAGGGTGACTTTAAATCGTCGGACATCGTCCCAACCCAAGTCTTCGTTATATTGATAGCGAAACACTTCGGTTGGATCGTTGGTTTCAAAATCCCACTGGATCTCATCAACGTCGACGACACCATCTCCGTTTTCATCGTCTTCGGGTTGATTGCGCACGTTCCAACGGAATCGAGTCAGGGTGACTGCAGGATCCAATATGTGAGACCAACTATGATCGAAAGTAATGTCGATTCCGGGTCCTGTCTCTTGTGGTGTTGCCCGAGCCAGGGCCTGCGTCTCGAGCCATGTTTGTACAATTTGGGTTGATAGAGCGGTCGATGTATCCCGGTTAATACTGGCTTTCCAATGCCAGTAACATTCCCCCGCTCCACCTTCGTTTGTGCACCAACGCCAATACTGGTCATTTTCACTTATGCTCAGTAAGAAATGTGCAAATTCGGTTGCCCAATCGCGCCCATTTTCGAACTCTCGTCGCTCAGGCACAAAGGACCGCATCCCTTTGGTTGTGGCGTACATAAAGTACAAGCCCCACCAATTGTGATTCAGTCTGCTGGCCGCGACCCAATGCCCATGCATTCGCCAGCCCGTGTCTCCGCGGTGATTGTTAAAATCCTGATCCTGGGTCCAGCCGTAGCCAACCAGAGCGTTACCAGCGAGTTTACCGTAGCCGCCACCTACATTTTCAGTGTGGTAATTACAGCCGAATAGACGGTGGTCGTTGTTGCTGTTGTGGCTGCAGTGGGCATTTAACCAATTGCGTTGTCGGTCTTTGGCCCATCCGTATGTATTTGTTCCGAACTTGCGTTCTAGCAATCGCAGTGCCTCTGGTGCCCAGCCATTGGTGGATGCGTCGGCATGCCCATCGCTGCGACAGCTGTAGTACCACTGGCCGCTGTCAGCCATGCAGTAGACCAGCCCATCGGCTAAGTCGCCGGCGAGATCACGCAGTTCTCGACCACGGACGTTGTTTTCGCCGCCGGGTGTCCGATATTCAGCATTGCCGTAATTGGCGAGCGGCTCGACCCATGCTGTAGACGCATAACTTGACCAATGGGAACCACCACCAAGACGTCCATCGGTATATTGCATACGCCATCCATCCCAACCGCGGGTCCCGTCGTCGTCGAACCAATTGCCGCCCACCATGTTGTAGGTGCCAACCAGTGCATTGAGGCCGCATTGAGTCACGTGGCGATAATATGGGTCCGACTCCCGGCCCGCTCCAAAACCATGGCTGCGCCTGAGAAAGGCATTGAGCATATGGCCCTGTCCATAATAGGTCGGGGAGCCCCAATAAACACATGAGTGGATTCCGCCGCGGCGACCATCATCGTCGTAGTGACTTATGCGATTGAACATCCACCAGAGAGACCGGTCGACAACCCGGTCATGGTGGGTCTGCCGTGTCAAAAGGATATTGTCTCCGTCATCGCAACGTCCGTCGATATGCTCTGGGTATCCATCGCAAATCCTGTCGACTCTGACGAGCACGGGCATCGTGGTTGACCGCCGCTCACCGGCGCAATCAACTTCCACTTTCGGAAAAAACAGACGGTCGCCGAGTTGATTTGGATATTGGACTTCTAGTCCAACGGGAGCATAATATCCGGCGCGATGACCGCCGGCCGATGACGCTCGCCATTCTTCACCCGCATCAGCATAGTCACCATCGCCGTTATAATCCCAACGGTATTGGTAGTTGCCGCCACAATTACCACCTTCAGCCACCGCTTGAAGAATGGTTGATTTCCCATTCAAAGCGGGGTGTGGAATTTCTGGCCGACCTTGGACCCAATCGATGGCCGTTACTCTGAGTTGGGCGTGCACTGGCAGAGCCAAGGTTAAACCGACTAAAGTCAATGCAAGCTTGAATGGTGTGGATGTGACGCACATGGGACGCGCATTCACCCTGTTGGGACGCGGTCGTTGCGCTGCCGATTGAAAAGCGACGCTGCTTTTCATCGTGTTCACTGCTCCAGAGAAACGTTTAAAATACCCTTACGTACCCAAACTATAGCGAGCGAAATGTTTTAGATACAACGTAAAAGTTCGATAATAGCGGTATTTTTGTTCAGTATTTTTTCCAGCGGGCCAATTAACGCCTTTCAATTGCGCTGATAAACCGTGTTCACGCCGCGGAAATATGTCTCGCGATTCGAAAAGATAATGCTTTTTTGAATCGTAAGCACCTGTTTTATTTGAGTGTTTTTGTTTTCTAGAGTCGCTGCGATGTAGCCGCTTTATCTGTTTTTTTTGGACAGGGTTTTGTAAGTATTTTGAGACGATAAAAATTGCACTATTTCGTGTCTACACCGCGGCTGCTGCCGTTATTCGAGTGGTTTCCAAAAATCATCGGCTAAGAAATCGGCGATAGACGGCTGGTTAATCGGAAAGATTCGCCAGTAAACTTTCATTTATCCAGCTATAGACGTCGCTTTGGGATGCGATTATCGTGAGGCTCTCGGGTGAATCGGAGGACCTTTTTGACGAATAAAAAGCTACCATCAGGTCGTTTTTCTAGACTGAGTTCTTTGATGACGACGGGTTTGCGAGCGGGCACAAACTTGCTCCGAGATGACGATGGCGAGCGGGTGGCTCGTAGAGCAGCTCAAACCCTCGGGCAATTGCGTGGATTGGCCGCTAAAGTTGGTCAAATGGGTAGCTACATCGACGGTGTCATCCCAGAGAACAAGCAGGGGGCCTACGCAAAGTGGCTTGCCACGTTGAGAGACCAGGCACCTCGGTCGAGTATATCAGCGATTTTCGACACCATCGAAGCCGAGTTTGGAAAGTCGGCCCTCGAACTTTTCGCTGATTTCAATCCCGAGCCTGTGGCAAGTGCCTCCATCGGGCAAGTCCATCGAGCAACGACCAAAAATGGAAACGTAGTTGCCGTCAAAGTGCAGCATCCCGGCATTGCTGAGGCCATGGAAAACGATCTGAAGAACGCTGGACTCATCGAGTCGTTACTTGGGCGAGTTGGTGGTCTGCGTAAGTTCAATTCGAAGGCCGTGCTTGAAGAAATTCGTATGCGATTTCGAGAAGAACTGGACTACCTTCTCGAAGCTGAGCGACAGACCATGTTTGCCGGATTTTTTGAAAAACAACCACAGATTGTTGTACCGCGAGTATACCACGAATTAACGAGTACGCGCGTCCTGACAACGGAATGGGTCGATGGTCTGAATTTTGAGTCGGCATGCGCTGCCGATGAGCAGCAGCGCCGTTTATGGACTCAAACTTTGTGGCAATTTGTCTACCAGGCGAACCTGGTTGGTGGACATTTTAACGCGGATCCCCACCCAGGCAACTATATGTTTCGACCCGATGGCCAGATCGCTTTTCTGGATTTTGGTTGTGTCCAGGCGATCCCACCGGACAAAGTGGCTCTGGCGCGCTGGGTTCACTGGTATGCGCGACATCAAGATGACGTTGGTTTTAATCAAGCGGTCTGCGATTTGCTTGAACTCAAAGGGGGTCGATATCAAGAGAGTGCCCTTGACTATGTCAGGGCGTGTTTTCGCCCACTTTTTGAATCACCCTTCCAGGTTGATCGTTCCTATGTTGCTGATTTAGTGAGCCGGATGAAGGTGATGATAAAAGAATATAGACGGGGGACCGGAGACGGATATGTTCCGCTACCCGAGGGGTTGTTTTTCGTGAATCGCCTCCAATTCGGGTTTTATTCGGTCCTTGCTCGACTGGATGTAAAAACCAATTATGCCCAGGTCGAAGAACGGTTCATCACCAAGGAACGATTACAGTAAAAGGACTCCGTCAGTCGACCTTTACATCGATCCAAACGAGTCTATGATCTGACGGTTGCTTCTCTGCGTCTGAACCGGATACAAGTGCCCGATGCGCGGTGCCTGCCTCAGGCCAAAAAATCCCGCTGTCCAACACACAAAGATCCGCGCTCGGCAGAACATACTCGACCCGGAGACCCCACGAGGCTGTGTCATGTGCAGGATTCCCCTTCTGTCCTTTTGCTTTCGAATCCTGGGTGGCCCCACCTCGACTGGAGGGAACCAGTGCGCCACGGGCTACGTCTTGATTAAGCCGATTTTGGCTCAGTAAACCGAGGATACCGCTCTGAATTCCATCTCCATCGACCGGGTCTGCATTTAAATCGCCCAAGACGACAAACTCCTCGTGTACGTCAAGACCGCCCCGCACACCTTTATCATCGACAATATATTGGCTTCGAGTCGGCGTAATATAATCGGTCCAAAATTGAATCTCGTCATGATTCCGGAGACCATTTCGGTTTTCGGGTCCATCGAATACAGGTGGTGTTGGGTGGGATACCAATAAGTGGATTCGGCGACCGCCTACGACAATCGTTGCGTCGATGTGATTCTTAGAAGACAGCCGCAAAGTCTTTAGCGCGGCGGCGTCGTAGTATGGTTCTGACGAGTCGAGCTTAGGGAGTTTGGCGTGGGGCATGTCCGACCATAGGAAGGACTGGAATGTGCGGATCGATTTCTCGTCAATGGGATATTTCGAGAGAATAACGAAGCCATATTGCCCCTCAAATTGGCCATAGCCTTGGGCATCGGATGGTGAATTTGTTGTTCCATCTCGATTTAGATCAAGCCCCGTTGGACGTCCGGTATTCACCGGGGGTTGATAGACATGTCCGTACTCGATTGGGTCTGCGTCATTTTGAGACACGGCCAAATAATTTTTTAGCAATCCCGATATGCCCCGCCCAGCGGCGTCATAATCGAACTCTTGCAAGGCCAAGATGTCAGGCCGCACTCGCTGAATGATTTCCGCGATTTTTTTCGCTTGTGCGTTTGAGGTATTGGATAATTCTTCCGCCAACTGACCGAGTTTCGTTCGATTCAGAGACGCATTGAACGTCGCAATGCGCACCGTATTAGGCTGTTTCACCACCGCTGAGCCTACTTTCGGCTGCGACCCTGACTGACATGCCATCACACAGAAAATCAACAGTCCGGCGACTCGTCGCAGCCCACATCCATCCGCTCGGACTTTCAATGCCGCCAAAAGAGTACTCCAACCGCCGCGCTCAGGGCTTATAAATCTCTGCCTTGACGATATAATCGAGCTTAGGAAAATATTGTTTGAGATAGGCGTTGCCCCGCGACGCGAACATACCTTGTGCCGGTCCTTTACCCCTTGGGGCTCCTTCCCCGTAACCGGAGTAGAGCGCATCGACCACTTCCATTCCCTTATCATCGATGAAACCGAAGGGCGCAAAGGCCATTCCATCCAAGCGCGAATTATTTCCAAAATTAATGAAAAATTGAGTTGTTCGACTGTGCGGACGGCCGGTCTTAGCGAAGGTCACGTAACCACGCTTGTTGCTTTGTGTGACGGGGTCATCTTTGATCGTGGCATTACGCCAACCGGCGTTAATCTTAGGGTCGCCATGAATGCCCACTTGGGCCATAAACCCTGGGATAACTCTGAAAAACGCGGTGTTGCTGTAAAAGCCCTGCGTGACGAGCTGGTAGAAACGCTGTGCGCCGATGGGTGCCCAATCTGTGGTTACGTGGACAAGGAATCGTCCTTTAGTGGTCGTAAATAAAACCTTGTATTTGGCCGGTGCCTTTAGGTTAGCGGACGTTTTGGCCGTTTGATTCGTCGCTGATTTTTTGGGGCCTGCCACTTGGACTGATGAAGTCGTTTTTTTGAGATTTGCATTGGGCCTCTTCGATAAATTTGGAGAGACGATGCTCGCACGACGAATATAGTCAAGTTTTGGAAAATCAGCCTTCAAGTATGGATTACCCCGCCGTCTAATGTCCGCTTGGCTTGGGCCTTTGCCCCTCGGTGCACCTTCCCCATACCCGCTATAAAGCTGATCGATTATCGCCATACCGGCGGCGTCTATCTGTCCAAAAGGGGAGAATCCTTGTTTATCCAGGAAGGCATTGTTCTTGTAGTTGATAAAGAATTGCATTGACCGCGTATTTTTGCCGCGTGTGGCAAACGTGACCATGCCCCGTTGGTTACTTCTGGACACCGGGTCATCTTTGATACTCGCCCTGCTCCATTGCGCACTTAAACGAGGATCTCCGCTGAGACCAGTCTGCGCCATGAATCCTGAGATGACCCGAAAGAAGGCTACGTCTGTATAGTACCCTGATTTGACAAGCGCATAGAAGCGGTCTGCTCCCCGCGGTGCCCAAGACCGATTGACATCGATATGGACAGCACCGCGCGTTGTATCGAGACGGACCCGGTACTGAGCAGGGGCTTGAGCACCATTCTGCTGGGCGAGCCGGGTTCCACCGGTTTTCGATTTGCCGAGGGGCTTCTGTGCTTGCACGCGTGGTGTGGCCGTTTTTTTGGCAGCTGGCCTTTGCCCACTCTGAACGACCTCTTTAGCGATCTTTTTCGGCCCGCCATGGGGTGTGGCGGTCTTGGCCTTAGCCGGCTTCGCTTTCGGTTTCGCAGCCGTACTTTTAGCCGAATCGATGGACGTCGTTGGCTTGACTTCGCAGCCCCCTAAAGCGAGGAACAGTGTTGCCAGTATCAGTTGGTTGATTTTTATTCCGTTAATCATAGTGAGCTGCTCGTCGTCTTTTGATTTGGCTGTAGTCTACCCACTCGGAGATTTGAATCCAGTCTTCTATTGACGTGCCGTGAAATTAGTCGGTTCAAGACTATGTGGCTTACGGTCAAAGGCTTGCCAAAATCACGAATCTATCTGCATCAACATGGACCCCAGCACCATTAAAGTCTCCATAGAACTCCCAATGACAGAAGCCTGCATTCTTCAGTAAGTCGGGCCACTCATCCATCAATACATAGTGATGTTCAATGGTGTACTCAACCGTCTGACTGCTGGACTTAGGGTCTTTCGGTGTATTGCGATACGTCACGTTGATGACTTTGTCGTTTCGTCTCACCGATGTCTTTTCACTGACAGCGTAGCGAACACCAGCGACATCGATTGTTTCGATCAATTCGTAGTCGACGTCGGAGACCTCCGAGTCATGGAAGATCTCGGCCGGATAAACATCAAGTGCTAAAATACCCTCGGTCGACAATCTTTCCGCACAACGTCTCAAGCATGCTTGAAGGCGTGGTCTGCTTAGGCAAAAGGCTGTCGTAAATGGAATTACGATTCGGTCAAAGGGTCCTGCTAAATCTAGGATGGCCATATCTGAACAAATCAATTCAATGGAGTGCAGCCGCTTTTTTTCCATCTGCTCTCTGGCCAATGCCAACATATCGGGGTCTTCATCTAGCCCGGTGATGTGTTGACAGACCTGGGCCAGCTCCATGGTCATTCGACCGTTACCGCATCCCAATTCCAACACATGAGCTGCGTCCTTGCAGATGGATTTGTAAAAGGAGATATCCCCGGTGTAACCGCGATGGAGTGCACTATAGAATTGAGCAATAGACGTCATTGAGACCACCATAGGCCCTCTGCTCTCATCTCGCCAGCGTTCAAAATATCGACGGAGTGAACGGGCAGTACAGCAAACGGCCCTCTGTGCATCATCTGTTGGGTAGACCCTGGACTGGTACACTTCATGCTTCGCTCCCGACGAGTCTAACGCAATTACGGATCCTAAATGAAATTACATAGAATCAAACTCCGTCACAGTCGAATGTCAAAGCATCGCGTAGATGCCGGAGAAAATAAGCACAGTACACACAACAAAATACGGACTATATCTCGCTCAAAAAATCTAAGGATCAAAGTCGATGATTCCATCGGTTGTCGGCAGACTCAATGCCAAATCGGTAACCCAATTAGTTTGCCAATTAAACAAACTCTCAATGAGTTCTGGCCACAGAATGAGATGTACTTAATCGAGGGACCTAACCCTCAGGATGCACTCCAGACATACACTGAAATGCTCAACCACTTTCGGTCTCAGTTCCCGGATTCAATGCAACTCTTACTCGCTCACCATTTAGATGAAGTCGAACGCTCCTATGTTTTAGCGCGCGGCAAATCTACGCAAAACGGCTTTGAGCTCGGCGTCATTTTGTCTCGCCTACTGCAAATCGCCCAAAGTCATTGGATGGTCACATTGGTGGATACTGATTCAAAGACGAACCAGCGAATCGAACCTTGGATTTCTTCTCTCTTTGATGCGGCTGCCCGACTGGACCTAGGCGTCGAAAGGGTCTTTATCTTTAATGGTGAGCACTGCGTTGTCGCCGACCCCGATGGTCTCGTTGCGCGTTGAGCAACATCTCGGGTGTAGACGTCCGGCAGTTGAAGAATCCCGAGTTGAATCGTATTGAACTCTGAGGCACAGTTGTAATCATGGCAAGAAGACGAGTATCCGACCATTTCACCAAGCGTGCACGCGAACAGGGATATGCTGCTCGTAGCGTGTTTAAACTCCAAGAGATCGATTCCAAGCATCGTCTCTTTCGTACGGGCCAACGGGTCTTGGACTTAGGGTGTGCACCCGGGTCTTGGCTCAAGCTCATCGCCAAACGAGTGGGGCCGAAAGGTTGTGCGGTTGGCATCGATCGTACCGAGGTTTCACCAATGGCCGGCCATGTGAAGACCATTGCTGGTGATATTTTTGAGACAGAGGCCCATGTTTTCTTTGAGAGCGCAGGTGGTCATTTCGACGTGATCACAAGCGACATGGCCCCAGATACCTGCGGCAATCGCTTTGTCGACCATGTTCGGTCTGTCGAGTTATGCACTCGGGCTTTAATTCTGACAGACACTTTACTGGTCGAAGGAGGGGCTTTCGTATGCAAAGTTTTCGACGGGCAGGATGTGAACCAATTGGTTGACGATATGCGGAGTCGTTTTAAATCTGTGAAGAGGGTCAAACCCAAAAGTACTCGTTCTGAGAGCGTGGAGTTCTTTTTAGTCGGCATCGATAAAAAAGAGCCACCTGTTGATTCCAAGAGTGAGCAGGAGACCAACGGATGAAGGATTCATTACCAAGGCAGGTCATCGATATGATCGAGACCTATGGGTTGTCAGGTGATTTAATCGAACAATTACGCTTCGACGCGCTGGGGTCCCATTTTGATTCGACCAGAAATCATATTGAGGGTGAAGTCGTCGTTCCGTCATCCACTGATTATGACAATTATGAGGATCTTTCCGCTCGAGGGGAGCTCGAAAAACTTGGTCACGACGCTCTTAAGTCGGGCAAATTAGCATTATTGGTATTGAACGGTGGGATGGCCACGCGGTTTGGTGGCGTTGTAAAGGGAGCGGTCTCCGTTGATGCCGATCTGTCTTTTCTCGGCCTCAAACTTACGGATGGATTACGTCATACAGGCCAAAAAGGCCCCCCTCTCGTCCTACTCATGAACAGCCACGCCACCGACAAGCTCACGACGGAACACCTCAACGCCAGTCATCATTTCGGTTATCCTCAAAATCGAATTTGGGCTTTTCAGCAATGTGTATCGGTGCGATTCCGTCCCGATGGCTCTCTATACTACACCGACGCTGGAGAGCCGTCCTACCATGGCACAGGCCATGGAGATGCAGTTCATGCGCTCGGACTAAGTGGCCTGGTGCCCCGTTTAAAGGCAGCTGGCGTGGAGACTGTATTTGTCACCAACGTCGATAATGCGGTCGCGACCATCGATCCGATGATTTACGGCTACCATATTCAATCGGGCAAAGCTGCCACCATAGAGCTTGTGGAGAACGATGGTGGCGATACCGGTGGTGCCCCCTATTGGCTCAATGGTCATTTACAGCTGGTTGAACACTTTCGCTTACCCCCGACAATGAGGCGTAATCCACCTGTTTTTAATACCAATACATTCTGGTTAAACCTTGATGTGTTTGAATCACCGCCTCCCCTGACTTGGTTTGCCGTTTCGAAAGAGGTCAACCAAGTGCCAGTTGTTCAGTTTGAGCGCCTTCTTGGTGAAGTTTCTGCGTTTGTGGACTCTCAGTTCTTGTGTGTCCCTCGCTCTGGCCTTGGGAGCCGATTTATCCCCGTTAAGCGTCCAGAGGACTTGACTCAACAGCGTCTTGCAATCGTGAATGCATGGTGTCGGACGGAACGATGAAGAATAGACGTACAGTCTGTGTTCTGGTGCTCAGCTGCTTGCTGACCGTGGCGTCTCATGGATGTGGCCAAGTCGAGACCTTAGAGCTTGCCATTAGACCGAGCCAGGCGGATTTTCCCCTCGTAAAAGAGGCGTTGGTGACCGTTGGTTGTTCACGGCCAGGGTGTCACCTGACCTTGACGGGTGATTTTAAGCTCGACCCCAATGACAATTCGCCAGCCAATCTCGACGCCGAATACCAGCTCGCCAAGGCCTTCGTCGATCTTGACAACCCCGATGCCAGTGTTCTGGTCCGAGTGGCCCTTGAGGGTGATCCGAATGCTGAAACGCACCGAATTTGCTTTCAAACGGAGATGGCATGCGCTTATCAAAAAGTAGACGCGTGGATTCGGGCCGAATTACCCGACTCGCCAAATATTGGTGATGTTAATTGTGAGCCTGTAATGGATTCGTGTGCGCCCATTCTCCAATGAGATCAGAGATCCATAAACCGAGCATAGAGACCAACCAATAAGAATCGGTCTTGCGTCTGGCCATCGCCAGTCCCGGCAGCTCGGGTTGCTGGCCCATCAAAATTCAGTGTCCGTGCAGAGTGGTCTATTTGCAGGACCGCGGCCCAAAACTCGGACAGTGCCATCGCGAATTCACCTTTGGCACCGTAGCCATAAAACCCACTGGGGTCGCCTGTATCATTTGGAGACTCTCGTACGAAGAATGGAAGGTCTCCTCGAAGGCTAATCCTAAGCCAGTTGTCCCCATTGGCCCATGGAAATGTTATGAAACCAGATGCGCTTGGACCGATGATGTGGCGTTCAAGCAGGATAGATGGCCGTTGCTCTTGAGCGAACTGAGAAAATGCATTCAGACCGAGGCCTACACCGAGCGCAATCCCCTCACTGTTGTCCCCTAGAAACCAGCGATATTTTGCACCGAAGCGATATCCGACGGTATTGATGCTGACCTGCTGTCCAAATACACCATCAATTTTCGCACCTGTGCCTACGTTCAAATCGCCAAAAAAGCCAAGTGCTTTGGTTGGCCAAAAATCGGCAGCGACTAAGACCTGTGGAATGGCCGTAATGCCGATATCTGACTGAACCGTGTCACTGCGGTAAGAGAGAGAACCGCTTTGTACACCGACGCCCACACTGACACCGGGCTTGAACTGCTTTATGTGCAATTCACGGTCTGTATCAGCTCCATGGCCCATCGTCGGATGGGCGAGCAAAATCAGTGCTAGAGTGAGACTGTACTTAAACTTGCACATGTCATGTCCGTGGTGGTTTGATCTCCATGATTACTCGGAGACTTCAGTTGACGCAAACAAGACGCGCCAAAGGAAATATAAAATGATGGATGTAAGGCGCATCTTATGGGCGGTCTTGATGGTTTTTTTGACCACGTCTGTTCAAGACACCTGGGCGCAAACGGTCCAAGACACCCAAGTCGCCCCTCAGAAGCTCGATGCCATTGTTCATGCGTATTTTGGACTGTACGTCATTGCCCGCGAACGGCGAGATTCGAGCGAGCAGATTACATTCCGCAACGGAACCCTCTCGATTCGTTATCACTGGTCGACGCGGTCCTCTCAAAAAGGCATGGAGTGTTCTGGTGGACGTTGGTTGCTTGTCGGTCGGCTCAAATCGGCACTCGGAGCGCGCGCCCTCTTCCAGAAACTCCCAAAAGTGAAAAAAATTGAGCTTCACTTTGTTCAAGTCGATACCAGCGTGAAGCCCATTGGAGATGGGAAGTATCTCCAGAAACGCCACGTTAGAACCATCGCGGAGTTTGAGGTGTCTCGTGACAGAGCAATGAAATTGGACCCGGAGGTTTTGAAAAACACCCTTGTGGGTCAGCGTTGCGTGCGCTTTGTCAGAAGCCTCTTGGACCATGTCCGAATTGGTGGCTCTGCCTCGTCCTCAAACTAATTTAGTCCCCGCGATGTCCTCATCATGGAAGCCTCATTAGCCGGCAGCGGCCGAGCGAGTTCGACCTTCGATGAGTGCCAGCGGCGTTTCAAGACGTGAGAGAAGTTTAGAGACAGAATCCGCGAATACATCGCCGAGACGGTCGGGTGTCGGATGGTTCAACGCGTGATAGTAGGCATCGCGCGCATGAGATGGGATGATGACGGGTGGGTATCCCCGACTTAAGA